>JAGASR010000028.1 GCA_017621705.1 Clostridia bacterium
GAGATGTGCCACGATGCAGGTCTGTATCAGATAGATTTGCTCAACGGTAGTAAGACAAGAGTGACCGAGCGTGAGTATTGGGCGAAGAAGAAAGGACAGCTTGCGCTGAATGATGAAAACGCTGTTCTTGCCGAACAGGGCTTGCCCGTCAAGCAGACCAAGTTTGAAACCGACAAAGACAAGCTCCGTGAAGAAATCCGAAAGGCACTCTCCGATGCAATCAGCTTCGAGGACTTTGCAGAAAAACTTCTTCGCCGTGGTATCACCGTCAAGGAGAGCCGAGGAAGATTGTCCTACCTCACTCCCGACAGAACAAGACCGATCACAGCACGAAAGCTGGGTGACGATTTTGATAAAACGGCTGTGTTCGCCGCCTTTGTCAGAAACGCAAAACAGGTCAGAACAAAAACACCTCTTGTTCATTCCGCACCGACCATCCAGGAGCGTGTCAATCAGCAGAATACCGTCAGCCGTGTGGTGGATATGGAAGC
The DNA here is from genome assembly GCA_017621705.1 of Clostridia bacterium. Lineage (GTDB taxonomy): Bacteria > Bacillota > Clostridia > Oscillospirales > UBA644 > HGM12619. Next base: position 492 of record JAGASR010000028.1, read on the forward strand.
CGCCAAAGCCAAGGGAAAAGGTTATGAGAATTGGGCAAAGATACACAACCTCAAAAACGCAAGCCGAGCCCATGTGCTGTATCAAGAAATGGGCTTTGATTCTACCGAAGCATTGGCTGCCGCTTGCGATGCCGCCTATGAGAAGCTGAGTGACATTCGCACCAAGATGAAAACGGTGGAAACATCCATTAAGGAAAAGAAAGAGTTCCGTGACTATGTGCTGAACTATCACAAAACACGATATGTGATTGACGAACTGAAAGCCTGCAAGAATGAAAGAGCCCGTCAGAAATATCGTGACGAGCATGACAGCGACTTCATTATTCTGAACGCCGCCAAGCGATATTTTGATTCCAAGGGACTCAAGAAGCTGCCGAGCTACAAGGCATTGCAGACGGAAGTGGAACAGCTCATCAAAGAGAAAAACGAGCTTTACAACCAGTATCAGACCGCTAAAGACGAAGCACAGCGGCTTGACACCATTCGCCATAATCTCGAACAGACCCTTGGCAGAAAAATCGAACACAAACAGGAACAGGAGCGATAATCATTCCCTTCGATTCGTTTCCATTCCTATCCAGTGAGTGGACATTTTGCCCACTCACCTCCAACAAACCAGAGAAAGGATTTTTATATGAACAAAAACAAGAAAGCAATAGACATGACCCCGGAAGAACTGGACAAGTGGCTTGAATCCCTACCTGCACCAAAGAATGATTTACTTTGTCCGTACTTCTCTGATCCCGACCCTTATTTCAAAATGGAGCATACGCCCCGTGAGGAAAGTCAGAATCGTTGGCTTAATGATGACGGGCATCTCACAGTTCGCAACTACTGTGCGGCAGAGCTACCGAAGATCACCGTGACTATTCGTTCCGGCCAGACTACTTACCGTTTTAACGGAAGTTACGATGGTACAAGAAGCCTTTCCGGTAAATTACTCGACCACATGGCAAAGGAAAATTAAAAATGCTCAAAAAATATTCTAACGAAAGGGTGGATTTATTCACGAATGTGTGATATGATATATACAAGCAATCCTGTATTGGCAGACTGCCCGCCGATGAAGGAGGAACAAGATATGAATAGGCAGTCTGACAAAATAACTGCGATCTACTGTAGATTGAGTCGTGATGACGAACTCACAGGCGAGAGCAACAGCATTGTCAATCAAAAGGCGATTCTTAAAAAATACGCACAAGAACAAGGTTTCCGCAACATCCAGTTTTTCGTGGACGATGGTTACTCCGGTGCCAACTTCAACAGACCCGATTGGAAGCGAATGATTGAGTTGGTCGAAAACGATAAGGTTGGTGTCATCATTGCCAAGGATATGAGCCGTATCGGCAGAAACTATCTGGAAGTCGGTCTCTACACGGAAATGCTTTTCCCCGAACACGATGTCCGTTTTATCGCCGTGAACAGCGGTGTGGACAGCGCCAATCAGCAGGACAACGATTTTACTCCGTTCTTGAATATCATCAACGAGTTCTATGTCAAGGACAGTAGTAAAAAGGTCAAAGCGGTTATGAAGCAGAAAGGCGAATCCGGTGAGTATCTGACCACCAACCCGCCCTACGGCTACATGAAAGACCCAGACAATCCAAAGCGACATTGGATTGTGGACGATGAAGCCGCAGCCGTTGTCCGTCAGATCTTCGCATGGTGTATGGAGGGCTTCGGCCCCTCTCAGATTGCAAAGAAGCTGAAGGAAGCAAAGGTAGATTGCCCTACCGTCCATTGGATGAAGATGGGACGAAATGCTCCTGCAAAGACACCCGATAACCCTTACGATTGGGCACCACGCACCATCACCGGCATACTGGAAAAGCAGGAATACCTTGGTCACATGGTCAACTTCAAGACACGCAAGCAGTCGTACAGAAGCAAAAAGAAACTCGAAAACCCTCCCGACCAATGGAAGATTTTCGAGAACACCCATGAAGCCATTATCGACGAAGAAACCTTCGCCCGTGTGCAGGAGCTTCGCAAGAACAAACGCAGACCCGCCAGAACAGGCAAGACCAATATGTTCTCCGGTCTCGTCCGCTGCGCCGATTGCGGTGAGAAATTGTACTACTGCACCAGCAACAGTTTTGAAACCAGACAAGACCACTTCGTATGCTCCACTTCTCGCAAAAAGGGCAAGGAGGTTTGCGACACACACTTCATCCGTGCTGTGGTACTGGAAGAAGGCACACTCCAACACATGAGGTTGGTGATCCAATGTGTTGCCGATTATGAGGATGCGTTCCGCAGAGCGTTGGGCGCAAAACGAAGTGACGAAGCAAGGAAAGAACTTTCTGCCAAGAAACGAACCTTGCAGAAATCCGAAAACCGTCTGGCGGAACTGGACAGACTGTTCAAGCGTATTTATGAGGATATGGTCAACGGAAAACTGTCCGAAGCTCGTTTTCAGATGTTGTCTGATGATTATGAGCAGGAGCAGGCCGAGCTGAGAGCCAAGATTGAAATGCTTGAAAACGAAATACAGAATCAAGAAGATCAAGCGGAGAATGTTGATAGGTTTATCCGACAGGCGAAGAAATACCTGTATCTGGAGAAGCTGACACCTACTATTCTGAACGATATGGTTAACGCCGTATATGTTCATGCACCGGACAAGTCCAGCGGACACCGAGTGCAGGATGTGACGATCAGCTACAACTATATCGGCATACTTCCCGCCAATTTACTCTATGACGTTATGAACGGAAAAGCGGCATGATTACTCATGCCGCCTTCCCGAAAACATTATTATACTGTTTTATTAGACCGCCCCGAACTGCATCTTTTTTGTTATCTCGAAAAAACATTATATGCAGGTTCACGGAAAATGTGAACTTCTACAGACTCAAATTGCTTTGTGAGCTTATCTGCAAGAACAGGAATGACGGGATATTCTGTTTCAAAATGCCCTGCAACAATAACATTCAACCCTTTAGCTTTTGCTTCGATAAACTGATTATGTTTCATTTCGCCGGTTATAAGAGTATCAGCACCTGCAGAGATAACCTCATCGATATATCCACCGCCGGAGCCGCCTATTACGGCGATTTTTTTTGGGGTCTTTCCGCAGTCAACATAATCAACGTTCGTAAGTCCGAGCTTAATTAAAGTGGTATTAAGGAGTTGAGCCAAAGAACCGTCTTGGGTATCCCCTATTCTTGCAATATTTTCAGGTTCAAAAGCTTCGACATTCTTAAGATCAAGAAGAGAACAAAGAACATCGTTCACCCCACCTGGAGCCGCATCAAGATTTGTATGAGCGCATATTGCATTGATACCTTTACGGCAGAGAGAATATACAACATTATCGGAGCAAACGGATTTCAGAGGATCAAAAATAACAGGATGATGAGAAACGATCAATTCAGCGCCCACCTTTTCAGCGAATACGACAGCATCTTTTGTTATATCCAGTGCGCAAACTATTTTTTTGACATTGCTGTTTCTGTCACCGACAAGCGTTCCGACATTATCGAAAGACAATGCGGATGAAAAAGGCGCAAACGAATCGATATATTCGTAAATATCGTTTACGGTAATCACAAACATCCCTCCAGTTCTTTAATCTCATTGGTTAATTTTTCAACGTATGAAATATTGATCTCTTTAGCGTTATTTAAGTTTTGAATTATATTTTTACGTGTGGAAATCAATTTTTCGATGTAACGTGTTTTTTCTATGCTGTTTTTATATTGAAGTGCAGGTGAGATCAAAATATCCAAAGAAGAAAACTCCCGATTTTCGCCTGACTTTCTTACTTTCATAACAGAATACAGTTTTGTATCGGAATGTTCGGATACGATATCTTCATCAAGAATACTGTATCCGTTCAGATAAAGATATTCGCGAAGCTCGTCTGCAGCCGTCATAGGTTGCAAAACGAAGAGCGCTGCTTTGTGACTTTCGTCATTTTGAAGAATATCTCTTATAAGCTCTCCACCCATTCCTGCAATTATAACAACGTCTGCATCAGAAGGTACTTTTTCAAGACCGTTGGAAAGTATAAGGTCTATTTTATCTGTAAGAGCACGAGATTTAACGTATTCCTCCGCTCTTTTCAGAGGGAGTGTTCCGATATCGCAAGCATATGCATGCGAAAATAAGCCGTTTTCAATCAAATAAACAGGGACAAGTGCGTGGTCAGTCCCAATATCAGCGACGACCGCGCACTTACCTGAATATTCGGCTATTTTTTGAAGTCTTAAAGATAGTGTCATTAAGCAATTTCCGCATTAAGAGCATCTACGAGTTCTTCGACATCGATGCCGTGAACAGCGCATGCTTCTTCGATAGTTTCGCCTGCTGCTGCCATGCAACCAACACAATGCATACCGAATTCCATAAATACATCAATCGTTTCGGGTGCAATACTGATTACTTTTGCAATAACCATATCTTTGGTGATTTTAGTTTCCATTATTTTAGTTCCTTTATTTTACAAAATCATTAAAGTTTTTATCAAGTGCTTCCTGAATACTGTCTTTTGTAGCGTCAATAGCAGCTGTAACAGTAGTTGTTCCTCGAAGGACAGATCCCCACTGGAACTTCTGAGTAGCAAGATAGTAGTCAGGCTGAGCATTGTCATACATCTGCCAATAGAGATCGGCACTTTCTTCGTGAAGGAAGTTTCTGTTGGCATAGACGTCTCTCCATTCAAACGGGTCATCACCCAACGGAGCATATAATTCACCGAGAATAGTATTTACAATCTCCATGTCGGCGGTTATGGGAACAGTTAAATATCTATCTGCAAGACCGAGATATGCAGACCATTTACCGTATTCTGCGGAAGGACCTGCAGGACAGGGAAGAATTGCGAAGTCTACATCGTTATACATAAATCCGGAAGTGTCTACAGTTCCGACATAGCTGTATTCATAAACGAAGCCGAGAAGGTCTTCCATAAAATAATCGTATTTTATGTCATTCTGACCGAATTCAACAATACCTTCGGAAACAAGACTTCTTACCCATTCAATAGCTTCTCTTACTTCTTTGGAATCGAAATTCGAAACCAATCTGCCTTCACTATCGGTCTTTACAAGAGAACCGCCGTTATTAAGAATTGCGGCAGTCTGGAAATATTCGTAAAAGGCATCTCCTATATACATACCTACGGGCGTACCGCTGCTAAGATTCGAGGGGGAGCCGCCTATGGTACGAAGAATATTCTCAAATCCGTCCCAAGTCCAGGTTCCGTCTTCGACCATTTCATAAGGGTTAAATCCATACTGACCGACCAAGGTAAGGTTTGAATATAATATACCACCCATAGCAGGGAACGGAATACCCTGATAACCGGGATAGAAGCCGTAATAATCATCGCCGCGTTTGAAATATTCAACGGCAGCAACAGATCCCCATTTTCCCGATTCAATATTATCCACAAAACCGGGAACATCTGTAAGCGCATTATAAAGGCCTGCGTTTATATTCGGCCAATGACCGTCTGCTCTTGCATCATACAGATCAGCCCATTTCATTCCGCCTGCGTGTGCGGAAACAAGATCGATCGTTCTTGTTTTAAATACAAATTTAAGATTATATTTAGATTCTATTTCTTTATAGCGATTTTTAAGTCTTTCCTGCCATTCGGAATCTTCATATTCCTGATAAGGGTCGATTTCTATACGACCGTCTCTCTGTTCGCCGATGATAATAAATTCAGCGCCCTGAAAATCGGCCTCAAAAGTTGCATCTAAATCAAGATCAAGATCAAAAACTTCTTCATTCGCAGAACTGCAGGATACGAGACCGAAAACAAAAATACAAACAAGCAGGAGACAAGTTATTTTTTTCATTATATTCTCTCCTTTTCAGATAAACAGCTGATTTCGCTTAATATTCAATTATTCGTATCGGGGCAAAACCCCGATACGAATATCAAATAAAAACTTATTTGGTTACTTTCGCAATACGATCGTTAACGTCTTTCTTGAAGCTGTCGATGTATTTGTTTACATATTCAGCGATATCAAGATTTTCATCTTCGATAAGCGGAGTAAGATCAAGAGCATACATAAGGCTTTCAGCGGTGTCGGTACCGTGAGAAGCATAGTAAGTTGCATTAGCTACACGTCTGCCCTGAGTTGCGAGGTCGTAACGTTTGCCGCCTGCGACCTGAGAGTCAAAGAGAGAAACGAGGGATGCCGCCATGTTCTGATGTTCGGTAACATCAAAAACAGTCTTTTCTTCGTCGTTTACCCAGTCAAGGCTTCTCCAAACTTCGCCGCCGTAGATCTTCTTGGGACGATCAGCGGGATCAAGTTCACGGATAGCTTTGATAACTTTGGTAACAACACCGATATGAGTGTCATGCTTATCTGCAAGGTTGTGAGTGAAAACAACTTCGGGTTTCATAGCCTTGAGGATTTCTTTGTAGTCTTCAACTACTTCACGGTTTGCACCGTCTTTGATAGCGGAAGAAGTGTAGTTAAGCATTGCGAGAGCGCTGTATTCGCCGACGAAAGCAGCTTTTTTCTGTTCGAGACGACGAACGTCCATCATTTCTTCGTTGGTATAGTCAGCATAAAGACCGGTTCTGGGGCTACCGGCACCGTCAGCAGTTACAACAGCGGAGAACCATTTATCTTTTTTACCGAAGCAGTCAAGAATACCTGCCCAGCACATAAGTTCGATATCGTCCTGATGAGCGGAGATACCGAGGCAAGTGGTGCGTTCACAAGCTTCGTCTACGGGAGTACCGTCCCAGATATAAATTTCAGCATTATCGTTAAGTTTCATGATTTTTCAACCTCTTTGATATTAAGATTAATGATTATTTGATCTCGGGAAGAGAAGCAGCAGCGATGGACTGACCGACACGACGGCTGGATTCATCGGGGATATGAAGCTGGATCTTTTCAGCGAGTTCGGGGAATTCGGTTTTAAGAACTTCGTTAGCTTTATCGAGAAGAATAACGCCGCCTTCACCGGAAGTTACACGACCCATGATAAGAACGTGTTTAATATCGTAGAACTGTGCGTAATAAGCAATACCGTAACCAAAATAAACACCGATGGTTTCGTAAATCTTAGCGGCACGGGGATCGTTATCTTTCTGAAGACCCTGAACGAATTTAAGTTTTTCAGCGAGGGTAAGGCTTTCGTCGAGTTCAATACCTGCAGCGGGAGCGAGTTTGATTACGCCGTCCTGAGAGAAGTATTTAACGCCGCAACCGTAGTCGCCGGACCATTCGTCAACCATAGATTCTTCGTTATAGTCAACGGGAACAAATGCGAGTTCGTTGAGCCAACCGGTGATGTTGCCTTTATTGTCAACATAGCCGCCTGCTTCGGAAGTACCCATAGCAACACCGAGAACTTCGGTATCGTTAAGATCCATAGCGCCTGCGAGAGCGGTAACGTCGCCGTCATTTGCAACTTCGAGAGGAATGTTTTCGCCGATTTCTTTTGCTACGTTGATATACATATCTTTAACGGTCTTTTCGAAATCGTCATCAGCAACTTTGATAAAGAGAGAAGCAACCATGATACGGTTATCAACATAAACACCAGCGGAAGAAACGCCGATAGCATCAACTCTGGGCATCTTGGAAGCCGCGGTCTTCATAGCTTCGAGAATGCCGTTGTAGTGATAGTTGGGATCGCTCTGGGTCTTGGGATGCCAGATAACTTCTTCGGAATATACGGTCTCGCCATCGATAACAGCACTGACTTTTCTGTCAGATCCGCCTGCGTCAAAACCGATACGGCAACCGTCGAGATGTCTGCCGATGGGGCTGGTGGTCTCATAGGTTTCGGGAGCGTTTTCGATTGCAACATGTTCAACTTCGAAAGCATGTTCGTAAACGCGAGCCATGAATTTAGCGTCGAATTCACGGATACCGCCGTCGCTGTATGCAGCTTTGATATAATCTGCGATAGCAACGGGACCTGCGATGATTACTTTATAACCGCCTTTGATCCAAAGCATCGTTTTAACGATACGTTCGATATATTTGCAGTTTTCTTTTTCGTGACCCTCTTTGTATACACGGGTCTTATAAGTAGAGATATAGCCTTTGTTTCTTACGACACCGATAACGATATCTTCGCCGCCTTCAGCTTCAACAGCTTTGGTAAATTCGCGGCAAACAACAGACATAGGTTCAAAACCGGGATCAAGAGGTGCTTTTACCTTAATATCCATTATATGTTTACTCCTTTGATGATTATTTTATTAAGCAATCCCCTACCGGATTCTGAGTTCGGCAAAATCCGGTAAAGGAAAAATAACTAAAGAAACTTATTTGGTGATGGTAACTTTCTTGAGGCCTCTGGGAGCATCGGGGTTACGACCCTTAACTTCTGCGAGGTTAGCAGCAAAGAGCTGTGCAAAAACTGCAAAGTAGAAAGAAGCTATCATATCTTCTTTATCTGCGGACGGAATCTTGAAACCGAGGTCACCCTGAGCGAGAAGTTCGTCGTCATCGGAGATCATAATAAGATCTGCGCCTGCATTCTGAAGTTTTTCGATCATAGCCTTGGAGTCTTCCTTAACGGGGCCGTCAGACATGTACATGAATACGGGCATGCCTTCGCTGATCATAGCGAAAGGACCGTGGTGGAAGTCAGAGATGGGATATGCTTTAGCGCGAACGTAGTTGGTTTCCTGAATCTTGAGGGTAGCTTCAAGAGCGAGAGGATAGTTAATACCTCTGGAAAGAATGAAAGCTTCTTCCATGAAACGGTAACGGGTAGCGATCTGAGCAATGGTAGCATCCTGAAGAAGGATCTGAGCCATGGTCTTGGGAACTGCTTCGAGCTTTTTGATAAGATCGGTCTTGCCTGCCCATCTTGCAACAAACTGCGCGATGAGATACATCTGAGTACCGAAAGTCTTGGTAGCAGCAACGCTCTCTTCAAGACCTGCATCGCAGTAAAGATGGAAATCAGCAGCTTTTGCAAGCGGAGATTCGAGGTTGTTGGTTATGGTAAGAGTGATAGCACCTGTCTCTTTAGCGTTTTTAACGAGTTCAAGAACGTCTGCAGCAGCACCGGACTGAGAGATACCGATAACGAGCATATTATTGAAGTTGAGTTTGGAACCGTAAAGAGTGGTGGTAGAGCAAGCTGCGAGACCTACGGGGATACCGAGCATGCTTTCAATGATGTATTTACCATAAATACCTGCGTGGTCAGAAGTACCTCTGGCAGCAACAACTACATTGCAGATATTTGCAGCCTGAAGAGTTTCAGCAAGTTTATTGAGGGTTGCTTCATTGGATTTAAGGCAACGCTCCATTGCAGAAGGTTCTTCAAAGATTTCTTTTTTCATGGTTGTAGACATGATTTTTCTCTCCTTAATTTTTATGCTTTATATTTTATAATTTAATTAACGCGCTATTTTTTGAAGATTGTTACGATGATAACAATAATAATTATAAAGATCAGTACGCCGGTCGCAATAACAACACCGTTTATGATCGAATCCCAAAGGTCTTCCTGAGGTTCTTCGATATCAATTTCTCCTCCTACCGGAATATACGGTTCGATGCCATATTCTTCGAAAGCCTGAATTTCCTGTGCGGAAAGGGCAATCGGGGAAATATATATCTCATCGACAATGCCTTTGAATAACGGTTCGCCTTTAACACCGCTTTTACCTATATAGTTATAGTTTGAAGCGACTGATGCGGGATCGAGCGAAGTGGAAGCGGAATCGACAAGTGCGCCGTTGATATATAATTTCGCCGTTCCGTCTTTGATTGTAACGGTAACTCTTACCCATTCGTTTGTCTTTGCGGTATCGGAAACGAGTGTCGTTTTGACCGAACCATCGCTGATCTCAAAAGAAAGACCGTCTGTACCGTTACCCATATCAAAAAGCATATAGGCTTTCGGCTTTGCAACAGAACTTTCTTTATTTGCGAAATACATAAGTTTCTGATTAACGGACGAAGTATTGCCTGCCCAGTTATAGCAGATACTTATCGTAAGTTCGTTTGCATCGTCAAGAATACCGATCGGATAACGGATATAGGAGTTTATACCGTCGAGAGTAAGACCGTAATTTTTGATACCCTGAGAAAGAGATGCGTTTCTGATAACGGCTATAACAGAGTTGTTATAGTCTTTACCGATAAGTGAAGTATCATCGAAAGTAGTTCCGATAAACTCATGTATCTGTGCTTTTTCCGAATACGAATCTTCAAGAGTATCTGTATCGTCGGGACGAAGGTCTACATCGCTTATCTCGGGTTCCGTTGTTTCGGTATTCGAGTTATCGGGAGCCGGGTCAGGAAGAACTTCGGTTGTAAAACGACTGATTCCGTAAGTTTTTATTTTACGAATATCCGACGCATCAAGTACTCTCGATGAAAGATATATTTCATCAATAAAATACTTACTCGGATCGATTGAAGAAGAACCAGAAAGGATCTTAAAATTCGTAATCTGTAAAGAGGAAAACGGCTGTCCGGTATAGAATGTATCGGTAAGTGTTCCGTTTACGTAGATTTTTACCTCACCGGTAGTGCTATAGGTCACAGCATAGTGAACCCACTTATTATTGACACTTTTGAGGTTTGTCTTAGAAAGATCATTTGTTGTCGGAAAGTTTTTATCTGTTCCGAAAACGAAAACAGGTTTATTTTCGACATCAAGATCGATAAGGACCTTTTCTTCTTTAACGGGACCGAAAGGCATATTTGACAAATCTTCCTGTGACGGATCTGTCACTCCCCCATCCGGGCCAACTTCGGGATCGGGTTCAACAACTTCTTCGGGAAGTTCTTCTTCAACAGAAGGAAGTTCGGGCGGAAAAAGTTCAAAAAGCTTTTCGGGAGAAATCTCTGTTGTTATGAACGGAGAAAACTCAAATTTGCCATAACCCGTAAAATCAAGCAGTTTCATCTGCGAATAATCGTAAAACTGATCCTGTTTATCGGCAGAACGATAAACCCATGCGCAGAATGTGAAAGAATCGGCTTGATAAAGGAGTCCGGGATCAAGTTTAAGATACTGATCTGGAACAGCTTCGGTTCGACGGGTAAGACCGTAACCAAACAATCCGTTGTAAGTTCCTGTTGCTACTTTTGTCGCGGTAAACTCATTGATAATGGCAGAGGTCGTCTTGTTGAGGTCTCTTGACATATCGTAAGTATTGTCAAAAGTATAAGCAAGCCAGGAGAATTTGATTCTGTCGAGATTCGTCGGCGGAGTCCAGATCTCGTCTTCGTCAGACGGTTCATCCCAAGGGAAAAGAGGATCGTCGGGCTCATCCGGATCAACGGAGGGTTCGTCGGGTTCCTCTTCCTCTATAGGGATATCGGGAACTGTATCATGAATATCCTCACCCATATAAGTGAAGAAATCAGCAAGAGTCATTGAGGAAAGTCTCATGACATTGTCTGCAGAAAGCGGTAAATTTGATATATATAGTTCATCCAGAACAAAGTCAGAGAAGAAAATTACATTGCTGTTGCTGAGATTATCTATGGTGACATCTGTGTTGACTAAGTTTCTTGAAAAGCCGTTTATATAGATATTAAGACGATAAAACAAGCCGGTTATATCGTATGTAAACGCAATATGATGCCATCCACCGAGAAAAACTTCAGATGATACATCTGCGACGATAGTTTCGGTGTTTCTGCCGTCATATATCTTAAGAGACACACTTTCGGAATCGGGTGAATAGTCAAGAGACAGATAAGGATAGGTCTCGTTACCGTTTCCTATATAAAAAAGCTGTGTATCAAACGATATTTCAGAAAAATTAAACCAGAAACCGAGAGTCATTTCCGATAAGCCCGAAAACATTGCGGGATCAAGCGCAAAATATGCGCTGACAGCATTTCCGTTCTTACCGGGGAGAGCTTCAAACGGACTGAAATCATATTCAACAAGAGGATATTTTCCGCCAAGATCCCATTTAAGGTTAACAGCATCGTCAAAAGTGTAACCTGCCTGATAGCCTTCGGTCGCTGCCGATGCAGGGACATAAACTGTCAGATTAGAGATCGTGATCGAAAAGATCATCAGAAAGCAAAGAATTTTCACTATGTTTTTTTTCAAATTAAACACTCCAGAAAGTGGCGGTTATTCGCCTTTCATAGTGAACACGTATGCCTCTTCTTCGGGGTAGCCTTCGGGAACCTTGAGTTTAATAAGGTTATCGGAATGAGTAAATTCAACATTTGCGCCGTTAAAGGTGATATTTGCTACGCGCTTGTTGAACGGAATCTCAAATTCGGTGGGCTTATCATTTTCATCGGGAAGATAAATTGCATAATAAGTGTTCGTTTTAAGGTTTTGGGTATAAGCGTATTTGCCTGTTCTGTAAGGAACGCAAACACGGGTATTGAAGATCGCATCGCCGTTCTTTTTAAGCCATTTACCGAAACCGTAAAGAGCTTCAACGCCTCTGGTCGGAAGTCTGCCATCGGGACGGGGAGCGATATTAAGAGCAAGGTTGCCGCCTTTTGCTACGATATCGCAAAGGAGACGGACGAGGGTTCTCGGAGATTTATACTGATCATCATAGTTGAATGAGAAAGAACCGCCGAGAGTTACGCAGCTTTCCCAAGGAACACTGAGAGGTCTTGCGGGAACAGTCTGCTCGGGAGTAACGTAGTTTTCGTTTTCACCGCCGACAGTTCTGTCTGCAACAAGAAGACCGGGCTGATACTTTCTTGCTTCTGCAACGATCTCGGAAAGACGGAGATCCTGTTTGCAACGGGGGTTATTGGCGCATACCTGACCTGCATCGAGCCAAAGGGAATCGATCTTGCCGTATTTAGTCATAATCTCGAGGATCTGGTTTTTCGTAAACTGAACGAACTGTTCCCAGAGCCAGGGGTATTTTTCGGTATCGTAGGTCGGGTTACGGCTTGTCCATGCACTGTGTTCCATGCCGGGTGCCCAGTAATACGGGCTATGCCAGTCTGCTTTGGAGAAATATGCGGCAATACCCATACCGTGATTTCTGAAAGCCTCGAAAAGATGTTTACAGATATCGGCATTTCTGTTTTTGTGGTACGGACAGTCGGGTGCGGTTATTTTATAGTCTGAATACTGGGTATCCCACATACAGAAACCGTCGTGGTGTTTGGTCGTAAAGAGAAGATATTTAAAACAGTTATCTTCAGCTACTTTAGCCCATTTTTCAGCATCGAACCAAACGGGGTTGAACGTCTTGTTAAGGTCTATGTATGCCTGTTTGAATTCCTCACGGGATGCAAACGGAGAATAGTCGAATTTAACCCAGGAAGTATCTTCATCGGGAAGAGCCCAAGATTCAATAAAGCCCCATTCACTGTAAGGCCCCCAGTGCATCATAAAACCGAGTTTCTGATCCTGGAACCATTCAAGTTTCTCCTTAACAAGAGTATCCGTAGGTGCAACGTAATCTTTTTCTTCGGAATAACTGTGGTTATATTCCTCATTAAACATATCGAGTTCTTCTGACATAAAAAGTACTCTCCTTTTTTATTTATTATGTTACATCGGTCCGTCCGTCATATTAGGACGGACCGTAAATTTACTGTGCTGGAGTTTCGGGGGTTGCTTCTTCTGTTGCATAGAACGGATAAAGAGCGGGATCGGCATATCTGCGGTTCCCGTTTTCATCAAAAAGATCCGGATAAAGCTCAAAAAGAGTCGTACCCTGAATGATGATCTTACCGCCTGTGATATTGAAGATCTGACGAGAAAGTTCGATATCTTTTTCGTGATTCAACTTTGTTTCAAGTTCCTTCGGACTGATGAGAGCAGCGGGAATTGTGGCATTTTCATACGTTTCTTCATCAGACGAGTCGAATGAGAATTTATACGTATAATAATGTGCTCCGTCAAAACCATGAAGAGAACAGATACAGTTTTTATACTTTGACTTATTTGTATTCGGTAGAGTCGGGTACTCACCCTCAGGTACCATATAGGTATAAACGGGAAGAGTCTGGCTGTTATAAAGTATCTGTGTGCTTGAAAGCGGCGGACAGATATATTCGGAGTCCCCTGTTCTGATATAAGTGTGAGGATAACTTCGCATAATATCCCTGAATGTCGCAAGTTTTGCGGACGGGCAGTATTCGCTCGCGATCTGACCGGAATCGGCGCAGACATAAAGCTGATGGTGAACATCACACGTTTCAGTCGGCTGTGTACCGTTCTTGAATTTACCTGTTTTGACGGTTGAAGAACCTGACGGGTCGGAAGAACAGTACGGACCGGGAAGCTTGCCGCTTATAGAGCAGTAAGAAGAAGTTACTATACCGTCGGGTTCAACGAAATCGGCTTCCGTTATACCCTTACTTTCGTGAACATACTTCATTACTTCATGCCACATACGGATATGCTCCGTATTTTCGGTCGTACCGTAAGTGCTCTTATCGTAACCCCACCAGATACCTGCAAGATAGTGCGGAGTATAACCGATAAACCAACGGTCGTTAAACGAAGATGTCGTACCTGATTTACCTGCGGTATCGATAAAGATACCTTCATCTTGATTATAAAGATTTGCAACAGCGCTCGAACCGACGGTTACAGCACGCTGAAGAATATCTGTAATAAGATACGCAGTCTGCGGTGTAAATACAATAGAACGATCTACGTCGTTTTCAAGAATTATCTTACCGTCATACGTTTCAACACGGGTAACGCATCTCGATGCGGAATAAATACCTGCATTTGCGAAAACAGTGTATGCGGAAACCATTTCCTGGACGGTAACACCGTATGTCAAAGAACCGACACTCAAAGGTGCTACGTTTTTATCCGCATCAACAAGGCTTGAAAGACCGAGCATATTTTTCGCAAAGTTATAGCTCTCTTCAACACCGACCATTTCAAGAACTCTTGCGGAAGGTGCGTTATAGGAGTTTGAAAGAGCGATCTTAATATCTACGGTTCCCCTGTATTTTCTGTCGTAGTTAAGAGGCCAGCTGTTATAAGAGGTGTAGATAAGCTTGGAAAGATCATATTCTTCTGCAATATCAAACGCTGCATATTCCTCATATTTTGTTTTCGGATCGATATTGATCTGAATGGGTGCATCGTCAATTGCGGAAGCGGCTGTGATAAGATTCTGCTCGATTGCTGGACCGTAAACGGTAAGAGGTTTGATAGAAGAACCCGGCTGACGCTGAGACATTGTTACGCGGTTAAGACCGAGGGCTTCTTTCTTTTCGCCACGGCCGCCGATAATTGAAATTACGTTGCCTGTTTTGGGATCTTCAAGCAAGAATGCAACTTCCTGTTTCGGGTCTTCGGATTCGAGAGAAGCAAGGTAATCGGCTTCTTCCGTATAGTAATTTTCCTCATTGGAAAAATACTCTTCACAGAATCTCTGTATATCAGGATCTACGGTCGTATATATACGAAGTCCCGATGTATATATATAATTGATAGCATAGGATCTTGTATAGCCCTTCTGAACCATGAGTTCTTCAATGAGCCATTCGAAAACAAGGTCTGTAAAATAAGACTGAACGCCTGAAGAAGTACCCGTTGAAGAAGCATTTTTGCCGACAAGAACGATCTGCTCTGTTTTGGCATTGTTATATTCTTCGGTCGTAAGCATTCCCTGATCATACATTTCATAGAGAATATGAAGACGACGTTCACGGTTATTTTCAAGGCTTTCGTATGGATTATAGTAAGACGGCCAGTTTGTTACGGCAACGATAGTTGCGCATTCCGCAGCGGTAAGATCTTTGGGTTCTTTACCGAAATACGATTTTGCGGCTGTATAGATACCCTCATACTGATAACCGAAGTTTACGGTATTGAGATAATACTCGAGGATCTGATCTTTATTATATTTTCGTTCAATATAAAAGGCTCGCAGAATTTCTTTGAATTTACGCTGGATACCTGCGGCACCGTGAACGGCATTATCTTTTGTAATAACTTTTATAAGCTGCTGAGTAAGAGTTGAACCACCTGCACCGATCTCCGATCTGCCGAGAAGACGGTCAATAACGTAATTGATCGTTGCTCGGACTGTAGTGAAAAGGTCAACGCCGTTATGCTTATAAAAACGTTTATCTTCGATTGCGACCGTTGCATCAAGAAGATCCTGCGGCATATCGTTTATCGAAACCCATACTCGGTTTGCGTTGCTGTAAAGTTCTTCGTAAACGACGATCTCGCCAGAAGAGTCCGTTGCGAGTATCTGAGAGGTATAGTCGATTTCAAGATTTGCAAGTTTTGCATCAAGTTCCGGATCGGAGAAAGAATAGATAAGAGTTACGCCGAGCCCGACACCGAGTACGGCAAATACTCCGCCGGTGAGAATCCAGAAAAAGATAAAAGACCAAAGTCCGCCGAGAAGACGGATAAAGAAAGGTTTCTTCTTTCTGTATTTTTCAGGGTTCTTTTCCCAGAGAGGACGGTCGTCTTCAACAACCACTACCCCACCCTTTTTCTTCTTGGAAGAAGCTTTCTTCACGGGAACCGGAGCAATAACGGGTGCAGGTTCTTCGATTTTTTCAGGCTCCTCATGAACGACTTCTTCAGCAACGGATTGCTCTTCTTTCTCAGGAACGATCTCTTCAGCTTGCTCCGACTGCATACGGGCATGCCTTGCAGCTCTCGGCCCAAGGACATCAGGAGTAATGTCAGAATCGTATATAGAGCTTTCATCTTTCAAAACATCGGATTCGTGTTCAAGTTCTGATTCGTCTTCAGGTTCGGATTCGACAGAATCAGAAAAATATTCCGATTGTTCCGACTGTAAATCCAATTCGGGATTATGATCGTCGGAAGATTTATGTGCATAATAATCCCTGGAAAACTCGTCTTTATAATCTTCATATCCGCCGTCGTCATAAGACTGATAGGAATTTTTAGACTCATTTTGCTGAGATTCGTTATCTGACGTATAAAGATCATCGGCAGCATAAAGATCATCGACAGTGATGTTTTCGGTTTCATTATCCTTCGAAGACGAAAGATCGGGAGTTTTGATATTTGATTGTTGTGTTTGTTTTGTTGAAACAGCTTCGGATTTTTTTTCGGTTAACGATCTGAATCCATCCGATATTTCGGTAAAGAGGTTTTTATCCGGTTTTTTACCGTGTTTTCCAATATTTCTCATTATTCCTCTAATACATTTTGATTTATGTTGATTATTTACTTTAACGTCCGGTGTTTATCGGACGATAAACCTACACATAGTATATTATAACTCATTTCTTCGGATTTTGCAAGTACCTTTTTGAAATATATAAAAATTTACACAAATTACCTAAACTCTGCTTCATTTAAAGATAAAAGTTTAGATATACAATAAGCGATCGGAGATCCGACCGCTTGTTTTTTGATTTAATCTACAATAATATATATATTAAGCATTATCCTCAATTATTTGTTTTTCTTCTTCAAGTCCGAAACTTACAAAAAGTGCTTTATTAACATCGATCATCTTGCTTTCATTAAGGTGTCCCATACGTTCTTTCAGACGCTGCTTGTCCAGAGTGCGTATTTGTTCAAGAAGTATAATCGAATCTTTTGCAAGACCGTATTCGCGGGCATCAACTTCAATATGAGTCGGAAGACGTGATTTATTAAGCTTACTTGTAATTGCCGCTGCAATAACCGTTGGACTGTATTTGTTTCCTACATCATTCTGAATTATAAGTACGGGACGGATTCCACCTTGCTCTGATCCTATAACAGGAGAAAGATCGGCATAATAGATATCTCCGCGTTTTATTGTCAACATTTAATATTATCTCCTTAAAACAAATACGTTTTTAGTTGAAGTAATTGATCGATTGATACGACAATAATAAATTTCCACATACATCAAATAATTATTCATTTAAGGCTCATAAATAAAATAATTTGTTCAAAATGAACAAAAAAAAAAACTTATTTACGATTTTTTGTACGAATACACATCTTGACACTCCGATACTTTTCGTGTATACTAAACTCAAGAGATTGAATTTCTCTTGAAAACTAAAAGGAGTGAAAAACCTATGAAAAAAATCCTCGTAGCAGTTGTTACTGTTGCTATGATGCTCACCCTTATGGTTCCCGCTTTCGCTGAAATCTGGGTAGGCACCAACGAAATCATCCCCGAACTCATCAAAGTTCCCGAAACCACTTCCAAACCCGTTATCGACGGTGTTCTCGAAGAAAAAATCTGGGGCGAAAAATTCATCCACGCTGAAGGCGCTGGCCGTGCTGAAGTTGATGGCTTTGTTCATCCTACCGATGGTTCTTTCTTTGATAGCGCTGCTTACTACAACACCACTGATGTTTACTTCAGATGGGATAAAGAATACCTCTACATCGGTATCGTTTACTCCGGTGCTTATCAGTCTGAAGCTGATGCTATAGCTGCATGGTCTGCTGGTACTGACTTTGTTCAGATGTACATCGGTCTCGACGACGGCGACGGCGACCAGTACAATGACCCCCATATGGGTTTTGGTATCAATGGTAACCAGGACGCTACCGAAGCTTACCCCTATGTATTTGAACAGTCTATGCCCGACGCAGCTGACGCCGCTACTTGCCAGGAAGCTATCCTCGGTGCTGTAGGCGTTGACGGTCTCTACACCACTTATGAAATGGCTATTCCTCTTGCTGACTGCCTCGGTTCCGAAGGCGCTCTCAACGATGAATACCTCATCTCCATCTGCCCCATCGACGAAGGTCAGTTCTATGCACAGATCGGTCAGGGCGTTCTCTGGGCTGGTAAAACTCCTACCAACTGCCCCATGCTCGTTTTCTCTGAGGCTCTCCCCGTTGAAGAAGAACCCGCTGAAGAACCTCCTGAAGTAGAAGTTGAAGAACCTGCTGAAGAACCCGAAGTAGAAGTTGAAGAACCCGCTGAAGAACCTGAAGTAGAAGTTGAAGAAGAACCCGAAGTTGAAGAAACTCCCGCTCCTTCCAACCCCTCTACCGCTGACGTAAGCGTTCTCTTCTATGCTCTCGCAGCTATCTCCGCTATCGGCGGCATCTCTGTTTTCAAGAGAAAATAATTAAGTAGTTTAACTACATAAAAAGGTACAGCTTCGGCTGTACCTTTTTTATACTATAAACACGAACACCACCAAGAAAATCTCTTGGTGGTGTTTTTCTGTCGGTGGGAACTTACGAAAGGCTCCCTCCCAGAGGGAGCTGGCGCCGCAGGCGACTGAGGGAGAGAGCGTTACAAAAGAATCAATCTAAACTTTAAGTCACGCAGGCTCCTTCCACCACTTCGTGGTCCCCCTTCCTCTCGGAGGAAGGCTTTTGCGCGCTGTTCCTCTGCGGATAGCGGGTTCGGGCTTCTGCCCGATATTGTCCAGCGTGAGCGCAGGGACGGTGCGAGACGAGCGCCGCCAAATAGCGGTGGACGCCCACGCGCTATGCTTGCCCCAGACGCGAGCGTCGGGAAAGTGAAAAAATGTTTTCTCAACCATGGGTTGCATTGCGTTTCGAAAAACAAGTTATTGTCTTTGTGTTTAATGTATGCTATAATAATACCAGAATTCGGATTCAATAAATTTCAAGAGGGGATTCTAATGACCATAGGTGAAAAAATTAAAGAATTACGAAAAAAGAATGATTTGACACAGGAAAAACTTGCGGATTATCTTTGCGTTTCTTATCAAGCGGTGTCGAAATGGGAGTGCGGATTATCAAGTCCTGATTTATCTTTAATCGTACCTCTCGCCAAGCTACTACGCGTAACCACAGACGAGTTGCTCGGCATGACTCCTCCGGAAACAGACAATAGAAAACTTGAATATGATGCGTTGTATGAAAAGGCTCACAAGTCCGAACAGTTAGAAATCGCACAAAAGGCAACGCGGGAATACCCGGGCGAACTAAAATATATAAATTGGCAGGCAAGTTGTCTGTATATGCTAGCATACGACAATTATACTACACAAGATAAGTTCTATGAAGATCTCGAAAAAGCCTTGAAATTAAGATTTGTTGTATTTGAAAATGCCACCGATGAAAAACTGAAGAATAGTGCGCTCGCAGGTATTGTTATGAATTTAGCTGCTTTGCGGAGAAATGATGAGGCAAAAAAATATGCAGAAATGTATACGAAAGAGCTCACATTAGATAAAGACACTGTAATGGGTTGGACACTAACCGGTGAAGAAAAAAACAAACATTCACAGAAGATTTTAATGGGACATCTTGACGGTATGCTGCGAATACTCGTTAATAAAGCTGATTCTAAGAATCCTAATCTAAAGGATTTGGAATATTTGGAATGTGCCGAGAATGCAATTCACAGTATGATTCCGAGTGGAGAATATAATCGTTATTATGATGATTTGATTGATATAGCAATTTACAAAGCACAGATATATACTTTTACAGATCCGCAAAAGGCAATCAAAGAACTCGAAAAAGCACGTAATTATGCGCTCGCCTTTGATGATTTGTTTATGCTTGAACCGACTGCTATTTCTTATAATTCTCCGTATTTTAATTTACTGAGCTTTGATTCAGCAGATCTATTAGTATACGGTTCTCTTGAGGACAATAAGCGCATCGATAACTTTAAGTGGTGGTTATCAGGTAAGTGTTTTGACGCTATTAGAGAACTTAGCCAATTTCAACAACTTGCAAATAATTGATATATCGCCCCGCCTTGTGCGGGGCTTTTCTTTGCTTTCTGCATATCAAAAAGCCACCACGAAAATGTGATGGCTAAATTCAATTTTACCGCTAATTTTGCAGACTCTCGGCTATACCTTTTTTGTTTACCTATAATAAGAACGAAGTGAGATCAAGATCACTTCGTTCTTAATTTATGTTTTATTCTTCAACAAACGGCATTTCTGTCATTCTGAGTTTTGCGCATCCATAAGGATACATATCTATAGTTTCCTCTTCCCCTATCGGTTTTGTAGAACCGGGAATCTTTGCGCAAACGGAATCATAACCGTCTTCAAAGCCCCAATCTATCTTTTTAAATTTTGCCTTAATAGTAACAGCAGGACTTTCGGAAGAGAACGGGATATCTGCAACAGGATGACGTTCAACTGAAAGGTAACCGTCACTAAAGCCATAGTTCCAATCTGATTTACCGACATACTCGTAGTCACAGTATGGGAATTTACGTTCGACATTGTTTCTTGTGTATTCATACATTACTTTATCATACTTGATGGGTAACGAGAATACAAGTGAACCGCATTTAACATTTTTAAGGCCGTACGGACGGTTTACGAAATAAGGAACAGTATCAAAAGAAATGTTGATCGTCATATCAGAATTCTGTTCAATATCAAAACATATATCTGAACATTTTTCTTTTTTGTCGCCGTTGACAGTTATGTTTTCAGCAAAGGACGGTATTCTTACCTTGAATTTGAACGGTCTGTCCGATTTGATTTTATATGTAAAAGTATTCTCAAACGGATAATTTGTTTCAAGAGAAATTGAAATTCCGTTATCGTTAAGTTCTGAAGGAACAGGGAATACGTTAACAACAGTATCTCCGTCGTGCATAAAGGCAGAAAGCGCAAATTTGGGCCAACCCTGGTGAAGATTAGAGGTACAGCAACCGTAACTCGGCTCAAGACCGAAGATATGAGCTTCATTATTATTTGTTCTGAAAAGAGATTTGCCGGGGAATCTGATGCATGCGATCTGATTACTCATCTGGTCATACTGATGTGTCCACATATCATCGCTGATAGTTGCAGGCAAAGCGTTGAAAGCAAGAACCTCAATACGTTCTGCCCATTTGGGATCTCCTGTATACGCATAAAGATGTTCAAACGAATACATTTGATCGACTACGGCGCAAAGTTCTGTTCCCTGAATAGGACTTAGACCGGAAAGGCATTCGTCGCCTGTAAAAAGACCGACGGGAGTTCCATTATATTTATACAGAACATCGTAAAGTTTTTCAGCAAGATCAGTATATTCGTTGCCCAAAATATCACAGGAAACAGCTTCCTGTTTTAACATCATAACAAGATTTACGATATGGGTATCGAAAGTCCATTTATTAAGAGGACGTTTCCACTGCGGAATAAACTCGTTATAATCAGCGCCTTGCGCTTTAACAAGTTTTGCAAGATCGTCTATCCACGGTTCATTGAAATGTTCTTTAATGAAATTTATACCAATAAAACATTCAAACCAACGGTGTCTTCCCCATCCAAAAAGCTTTAAAGCGCCGGAAGAGAGGAGGTCATAGAGGTTTTTGAGTATATCATAAACAACTTTCTTAATACGTTCGTCACCGGAGCAATCATAGTAAACAATAAGAACTTTTGAGATCAGATAGATTACCCACGGGTCGTAAGTGGATATTTTATCTTCATCGCAAGGACAGATCCAGCCGCTGGGTTTCTGCTTTGCAATGATATGGTCAACGTATTTTTTTGCACGGGAGATCAGTTCGTCATTCTCGAGAAGATATGCGAGGGGAATAAATCCGTCAAGCCAATAAGGAAGACGCTCCCAACCTTCTGCGGTCCCCCCTACCCAACCGCTGTCTCGGACGTCGGGCCAAACTTTATCAAGATTGCCGCTCAAGCCTTCCGCCTGAATTTTAAGCTGTTTCAGAAGCCAACCGTTCGGTTTAAGCTGCTTTGAAGTATAAAATTTATACATATTTACCTCCATATAAATAAGAATCCGGCTCGGAAAAGCTCCGAACCGGAGATAATAATTCAGATATTTTTTATACCGAAACAATCCTCAAGCATATCGCAGGCAACAGAATACTGTGCTTCGTCAATAAGGCAGGATATTTTAGTTTCGGAAGTCGTTATAAGTTTGATCATAATGTTTTTAGAGCCGAATGCTCTGAAAACAAATGATGCAACGCCGCAACGTTCTCGCATAGCTTCGCCCGCAAAAGTAATCTTGCAGTTTTTCGTATTTATATCAGTGCGAAGCTCGGGATAAGAATTCTTAAAGAAACCGATCGTGGAAAGAACGCTCGAAAGATCTTCATCGTTTGCAGAAAAAGAAACAGTCTGATAAACACCCGAAGAAGGATTAAGAGAAATCATATCCACATTAACACCGTTATCAGCAAGGCATTCGAAGATTTTCGCAACGCTTTCGGAGTTATTGGGAAGATTGTAAACTGTAACGAGAGTTATTTCATTATCAACATTAACGGAAGTTATAATATCTTTGATATCGTACTGCATAAAATACTCCTTAAATCAATCTATAGTATCTTTCATTGAATACATTCCGGCGGACTTGTCCGAAATAAAGAGTGCGGCACGTAATGCGCCGAAAGCGAAAATTTTTCTTGAACCTGCGCTGTGGCTGATTGTTATTACTTCATCTTCGCCTGCAAAAATTACGTCATGTTCGCCAACTATCGTTCCGCCGCGAACGGAATGAATACCGATCTCATTTTTAGAACGGGGACGGCGTTCGCTATGACGGTCGTATACATACTGAAGTTCACGTTCATCTGCCTCTGCAACGGAATCAGCAAGCATAAGAGCTGTTCCGGAAGGAGCGTCAAGCTTGCGGTTATGATGCTTTTCCACGATCTCAACATCATAGTCCGCTCCGAGAGCTGCAGCAGCTTTCTTTATAAGTTCGGATACGAGACTTACACCGATAGACATATTGGGAGAGAAGAATACGGGGATCTTTTCTGCTGCGGCTGAGATCTCTTTTTTCTGTTCGGCACTGTATCCTGTTGTAGCGAGAACAATGGGAACAGAATATTTGCAAGCGTATGCAAGAACGTCAGTCAAAAGAGAAGGATGCGAAAAATCTATTACAGCATCAACGGGAGCTGTCACATTATCAATAGATCTGTATACGGGAAAAGGTTCGCCATTACCCTCTTTAATGTCAACACCTGCACAGATGCGGACTTTGGATGAAAAGCGATCGGACGCAGCGATCTCGGCAATCATTTTACCCATGACACCGCGACAGCCGCAAAGCAGAATATCAATCATTTAAAATTCCTCACAGTTATGTTCTTTTAGTAATTATTTAACCTCATCAATAGCAGCTTTGAGCTTTGCAAGATTTGTTTCGCTCATTTCATAGAGAGGCAGGCGACATTCACCGACATCAAATCCCAGAATATTCATAGCAGCCTTAACGGGAATGGGATTTGTCTCACAGAAGAGAGCATCGACGAGGTTAGAATGTTTGATCTGAAGATCAGCAGATGCTTCGACGTTTCCGCGGAAATATTCTTCACAGATATTATGGGTCTCTCTGGGTTTGATATTAGAAAGAACAGAGATAACACCTTTAGCACCGAGAGAGAGCATGGGAGTGATAAGGCCGTCTTCACCTGAATAGATATCGAGATCGTCTCCGCAGAGGTATTTGATACGTACGACATCGGCGAGATTTCCGCTTGCTTCTTTTGTAGCAACGATATTGGGATGTTTGGAAAGTTCTTTATATGTATCGGGGGTAATAGTCATACCTGTTCTGCCGGGCACATTATAAAGGATCATAGGAAGATCAACAGCATCGGCAATAGCGGTAAAATGCTTGATAAGACCGCGCTGGGTTGTTTTATTGTAATAGGGAGTTACGTTAAGGGATGCATCGGCACCGACTTCTTTTGCGTAACGGGTAAGTTCGATCGAATATGCGGTATCGTTACTGCCGGTACCTGCGATAACGGGAACTCTGCCTGCTACTTTGTCAACAGCAAATTTTATTTCTTCACGATGTTCGTCATCGGTAAGAGTGGATGCTTCACCTGTAGTACCGCAGATGATAATAGCATCTGTGCCGTTTGCAATCTGATATTCGATGAGTTCGCCGAGCTTGTCGTAATTAACAGAGAGGTCACTGTTAAACGGGGTTACGATAGCGACTCCGGCGCCTGTAAAAATAGTTTTCTTCATTAAAATTTCTCCGTCAATGTAAATTAATCAAAATAACCTTTTGCGGCATAAAGTTCTGCCATTTCAATAGCACCGCCTGCAGCGCCGCGAAGGGTATTGTGAGAAAGGGAAACAAATTTATAGTCGAACTGAGAATCCTCGCGGAGACGACCGATGGAAACAGCCATACCGCCTTCAAGATTACGGTGAAGTTTTGCCTGAGGATAATTCTCTTCTTCGAAATAGTTAAGGAACTGCTTGGGAGCGGAGGGAAGACCGAGCTTCTGAGGTTCACCCTGATAGTTGCGCCAGATTTCAATGATCTCTTCTTTGGAAGGTTTGTTTTCAAAAGAAGCAAATACAGCGGCAAAGTGTCCGTCGGAAACTGGAACACGGAGACACTGAGTTGTTATAAGAGGAGCTTTTGCGGAAACGATCTTGCCGTCTTCAACAGTACCCCAGACTTTGAGCGGTTCTTTTTCGGATTTTTCTTCTTCGCCTGAAATGAAGGGAATGAGATTGTCTACCATTTCGGGCCATGTTTCAAAAGTCTTACCCGCACCGGAGATTGCCTGATAAGTACAAGCAAGAACTTTGGTTATACCGAATTTACGGAGAGGTTCAAGAGCGGGAACGTAGCTCTGAATGGAGCAGTTTGATTTAACGGAAATAAAGCCTCTCTTGGTACCTAGTCTCTTTTTCTGAGCAGCGATAACTTCGATATGTTCGGGGTTGATCTCGGGAACGATCATCGGAACGTCATCGGTAAAACGGTTTGCGGAGTTATTGGACATTACGGGACATTCGTGTTTAGCGTATGCTTCTTCGAGAGCTTTTATTTCATCTTTTTTCATATCTACAGCACAGAAAACGAAGTCTACGGAAGAAGTGATGTTTTCGATATCCGCAGTAGCATCCTGAACAACGATATTCTTCATTTTTTCGGGCATAGGGGTAGACATAAGCCAACGGTTGCCGACAGCTTCTTCGTAAGTTTTGCCTGCGGAACGGGCAGAAGCGGCAAGAGCGGTTACTGTAAACCAAGGATGATTTTCAAGTAAGGTCGCAAAGCGCTGACCTACCATACCGGTAGCGCCGATAATTGCAACGTTATAATTTTTCATTGTAATCTTTCTCCAGTCTCATTATATGCAAAACGACGGAATATGCTTCCGTCGTCAATAAAATACATAGTTATATTTATCGCAACAGATAGCTCAATACCGATAATCTCGGTAACAGCCGAGCAGTTATTCACTGAACGTCCGGACAATGAAGCCTCCTGCTCATCCATTTCCTCGGCGATGGCACCTTTTTTTCGCTGCTGACAGGAACAACAATCCGAAATTTCTCGAAATTAAGCGAAATACTTATTGACAACGCACCTCTATCAAGTTATAATTAAGTATAGCAGATTTTATGCGATATGTCAACACCGACACGCAAAATTTACAATAAAAGACAAAAACATGAAATACAAATCACATATTTGATTTACTGAGGAGAAACATGGATCTTCACGATTTTTATTACGATCTTCCCGAAGAGCTTATTGCTCAGCATCCCGCAGAGAAAAGAGATCTTTCGAGACTTATGTTCCTTGATAAAGAAACGGGGAAAGTCCGTCACGGAACATTCAGAGATATACTTGATTGCTTTGAAGAAGGCGACTGCCTTATACTTAATGACTCACGAGTTATTCCTGCACGTCTGTTTGCAAAAAGAGTTCCTGACGGCGCAGATATTGAAGTTTTCCTTCTTCGTCCGGCAGATAATTCAAACACATGGGAATGTCTCGTTAAACCCGGAAAAAAAATGAAGGTCGGAACCAAGATCGATGTTTGCGGAGTTCCGGGCGAAGTCCTTTCGGTTCTCGAAAGCGGAAACAGAATGATCCGCTTTGACTTTGACGGAGACTTTCGAAGCAAGCTTGACGAGATAGGTCAGATTCCCCTGCCCCCATATATTACGGAAGAGCAGGAAGACTATGGCAGATATCAAACAGTATATGCCAAATACGACGGATCTGTCGCTGCCCCTACCGCCGGACTTCATTTTACGGAAGAAGTTCTTGATGAATTAAGAAAAAAAGGTGTAGAAATCGGATTTATTACACTGCATGTAGGGCTCGGCACTTTCAGACCTGTTAAAACAGAAAAGATTGAAGAACATCAGATGCACTCCGAGTTTTTCATTCTTCCCGAAAAGACTGCTGAAATAATCAATAAAGCGAAAGCGAACGGTCACAGAGTTACAGCAGTCGGAACGACCTGCACGAGAACGCTCGAAACCGCAGGATGCCGTCTGCATATATCAAAAGACAATTTTGAGCTCAAAGAAATGTCCGGAGAAACAGATATATTCATATATCCGCCTTACGAATTTAAGGTAGTCGACAGACTTATAACAAACTTCCATTTACCCGAAAGTACGCTTATAATGCTCATTTCGGCACTTGCAGGAAGAGAAAATGTTCTTGCGGCATACGAAGAAGCCGTAAAAGAAAGATACAGATTCTTCTCCTTCGGCGATGCGATGTTTATAGGATAAAATGACTGTTGAAGAAATAAAACTGCGAAGAATAAAAAATCATTATCTGATCGATAAAGAAAAAAAACAAACTGTCGTAAAAAATCTTTGCGGTATTCAGGCTCAGTTTATGGTCAATGCAATACACTCGTTAAAAATACGCTGTGTTGACTTTGACGAAGAGACAGTGTCCGACGGATTAGTCAAGAACTGGACGATAAGAGGAACGGTTCACGTCTTTTCGGAAGACGATCTTCCCCTTTTCATTAATTGCAACGACGGAAAAACATACCGCAGCAACGAATGGAAAGGATATTCTTTCTGGAATCAGAGAGATAAATGGGCATTGTCGCCCGAAAGACAGAAATATTTTTCGGATATTATTCTCAGCTCTTTGAGTGACAGTTCAAAGTCAAGAGAATACCTTAAAGAGATCTGCCGAAATCATGGAATGATTCAATCGGAAGAAGACAGTATGTTTGACCCGTGGGGCGGCGGAATAAGGGAACTTTGCGAGCGAGGTTTTATAAATTATACCGTTAAAGAAAAGAAAGAATACTGCATAAGTCCCGATTTTTCTCCGATGAAAAAGAGTGATGCAGAAATCAAACTTGCAAGACGGTATTTTACGAATTTCGGTCCTGCAACCATACATGACGCACAGTATTTCTTTAAAACAACGGCGGCAAAGATCAAGCAATGGATTGAAGTTTTACCCGTTGAATCTTTTGATTGCGAGAATAAGACGTATTATTTTATAAACAACGGTAAAACATATAACGATGATATTCCCGAATGTATTTTTCTTGCAGGATTTGATCAATTAATGCTTGGATACGAAAAGAAAGAAAGTCTTTTTCTCAAGCCCGAAAATTTAAGAGGTATTTTCAACCTTGCAGGGATCGTCATGCCGTCAATACTTTTTAACGGAAACGTTGTCGGCAAATGGAAAAAGAAAAACGGAACATTTACCGCAGAACTTTTCGGAAATGTTTCTGAAAAAGATATTAAAAAGATAAAAGAATCCGCAGCCGGTCTGTGGAACGATATAACCAAAACAACCATCACAACAAAATAACACACAAAGAGGTAAAACAATGTTTACACTTATCAAAACAGAAGGGCGAGCAAGACGAGGCAGTTTTCAGACTGTTCACGGTCTTATTCAGACCCCCGTATTCATGAACGTTGCAACTGCGGCGGCTATCAAAGGCGGAATTTCCGCATTTGACCTTACAGACCTCGAATGTCAGGTAATGCTTTGCAACACTTATCATCTGCATCTTCGTCCGTCAGACACGCTTGTAAAAAAACTCGGTGGTCTACATAAATTTACGGGCTGGAGCGGACCTATTCTTACGGACAGCGGCGGATTTCAGGTATTTTCTCTTGCACAACTCCGTAAGATCAAAGAAGAAGGCGTTTATTTTTCATCTCACATCGACGGTAAAAAGATCTTTATGGGTCCCGAAGAAAGTATGAGAATACAGTCAAATCTCGGTTCGACCATTGCAATGGCTTTTGATGAATGCGTTGAAAACCCTGCAACTTATGACTATGTTAAAAAGTCAAAAGAAAGAACTTACCGTTGGCTCTGCAGATGCAAAGACGAAATGGACAGACTCAATTCTCTTCCCGACACCGTTAACAAACATCAGATGCTTTTCGGTATAAATCAGGGCGGAACATACGAAGATCTACGTATTTCCCATATGAAAGACATTGCACAACTCGATCTTGACGGTTATGCGATCGGCGGACTTGCGGTCGGTGAAAGCGCAGAAGAAATGTACAGAATAATCGATGCGGTCGAACCGTTTATGCCCGAGAACAAACCGAGATATCTTATGGGTGTCGGAACACCTGTTAATATACTTGAAGCAGTATTCAGAGGTGTTGACTTTTTTGACTGCGTTATGCCTTCAAGAAACGCCCGTCACGGACATCTTTTCACTTCACGCGGAATTATAAACATAATGAATGAAAAATATTCCGAAGACCTCTCCCCCATCGATCCCGAATGTAACTGCCCGACATGCAGAAATCATTCGAGAGCGTATCTGCGTCATCTTTTCAAAGCAAATGAAATGCTCGCGATGAGACTTGCTGTATCCCATAACCTCTATTTCTACAACGATCTTATGAAAAAAATAAGAAATGCTCTTGACAATGGAACTTATTACGATTTTTACAGTCGTAATAAAGAGATACTTGGAAAGAGGATATAAGAAATGGAAGAAAAAGAAGGCCGCTTATTTAAAAGAACAGCAATTGTACTGACAGTTTGTATTCTAAGCTTAATTATTGCATTAAGTGCTTCCGCGCAAACCATTGCAGGAACACTGGACTTGCTGAAAGCTTCCTCCGAGGCTTTTAACGAATCCGAAGATTTAAGATATAGTTTCAACCCTCAAACCGGTATTGTCTCCGTTTTCGCCCTTAAAACGGCCGAAAACGGCATAGAGTACATCGCAGACACCGCATATATAGAATACGGTCAGGGGGGATTGATAAAAATATTACCCGATTCATATTCTCCCAAGAAATTAACGGATGAAGAGGCTCGCGCAATTATCAACCGTCGTCTGTGGCTTTATAAGGCGGATAAATACGACAATACATATATGCTCGATTTCACCGCAACACCTATCAAGGATGCGGACGGAACCGAATGGTATCCGCTTCTCGATGACTTTTCGACACAAAGCAAATTCATTTCATATTTAAAAGAAATATTCACGGATAATCTTGCATCAAATTATATTTTCGATACATCAGTCAGATTTTTCGGAAACGAACTTTATGATATAGGCGGAAAAGTATCACAGTATTCTTTTGATTATTCCGGTTATCTGCTTGAACAAATATTTGCATCGGATAACGACGGCTGGTATTTCTACAAGATAACCGTTCCGATGGATGAAGAAATAGGAAAACTTGAATATACGGTTGGTCTGTATTATTCGGAAAACGGCTGGAAGATTTGTTACGACGGATTTAAAAACACATCTGAAACAGACTATCTTGAAAAAATTGAGCAAAATTCTTTCGAGATAGAAGATGATAATCCGTCAACCGGCGATATTACACTTCTATACCCTCTTCTTTCGGTATGCTCATTAATTGGGATAGTTTTTTTAAAAATAAAAAAATAGCATAAAAAATACCAACGATAAATATCGTTGGTATTTTTGCTTATTTATAAACTAATCGTAAAGCTCGATCATTGTTTTATATTGCGGAAGAACATACTGTTCTATAAGAGATTGATGTTTATCTCGTATTGAATCGAGATACTCTGCAGGAGTTTTGGAATTACTGTGCATACCCATAGCCTGTCCCTGAATACCATGTATAAAATCAAAATAGAAAATATGTTCAGTATCGGTAATTGATACAAAAAACTCCGAGTCGCGCTCATCATGAAAATAGTTTCTTGAAAGATAATCAATAATACTATCTCTTGTTTCATACCCTTCAAATGGTTCGTAAACAGCATCCAGAATGAGGGCTGATTGCTCAGGATCGTCAACGGAAATCGGAATTGCTATAATAAAATCGGCAGATTCAAAACTTGTTCTAAAAGTTTTTGCATCGACATCTGGTCCCGCCGGGAAAGGAACGATTCCAAAATCTTCTAGATTATATGCAACAGAAGTAGTACCGGACAAAATCTGATATGCATCAATAAGAGCCATAACACCGTTACCGTTATTAAGATTATCCTCTGTATCAAGAGAACCGCAATACATTATATTACCGCCTGTAGGACCTGTCATCCATTCATAAACCTGATTAAAAGCAACAAGAACATTCGGGGAATAAAATCCCATATCATAAGTTCCGTCATCGTTTATTGTAACAAGATCTCCACCATTGGATAAAGTCGAAGATCTGTAAAACCACCCGTCGTTAGATGTAATGAAAGAATAGACTTTCTCTCCGGACATATTTGTGTGAGCAAAATTTAACAGGCAATCCGTAAATGTATCATATGTCCATGTTCCACCTTCAAAATGATCTCTTGGATCTTCATAACCAAGAGTTTTAACCATTTGTTCATTAATTGCAATGATACCAGAAGGTGAATTTTGAACTCTGAGGGGATGTTGTGCAGGCAAAACGCCGTAAAGAGAACCTTCCCACATCATCGGAGAAAGTAAATATCTGCTACCCCATTTTTCTTCATCAAGCGCATCCATATTTTCAAGAGAAGCAAGATCATAAAAAATACCAGACAAAGCATAGTTTACAAGACTATAAGATTCATACTGAATAAAGTCATATAATACATCTCCGGTGGAGACAGTATAATAAGCTGTCTTTCCAACGTCACTGTCATATTGAACCTCTATAGTGCAGTTGTATTTCTGTTCAACATCGTTAAGACGTTTAGCCGCTAAGTCAGCAAACTCTGTGTTATTGATATAACCGAGAGTTGAATCAGAACCTTCAAAGAAGTACGATGCGACCATACCGTAAACAAAAGTTTTACCCAAAAGATCAATATTGCCCGATACAGTTGAATCATACTCAGGTGCAATTTCTTCTTCTGAAACCGCACACGACATAATCGTAAGAGTAAAAACAATACACAACAGAATTGCAATCACTTTTTTCATAGACCAATTTCCTTTCTAACGTTTATCCAAAGCATGGTATATTTATATTTTTTCAAATCACATAATTTTATAACAAAAGATCATACGTTAAAATTTGCGTTCAAATAACATAAATTTTATTCGTACAACTCTGCAATAGTCTGATACTGGGGAAGGATGTATTTTTCAGTATTCGTAAATTGGAGACTTTCTGCACCTTGAAGAACCGCTGTTGCACTTCTGGTAGTAATATCGCCAAAAAATCCGGAAAGAGAATGTGCGTGATCAATATAAACAGCATGATCTTTATCTGAAAGTTCAAAGAAGAATTTGGAATCACGTTCATCAAGGAAATAGTTTCGAGAAAGATACTCTAAAACAGCTTCATCTGTCTCATATCCTTCAAACGGTTCGTAAATAGCATCTATAATAAGAGCAGATACTTCGGCATCGGGAGCAGTCAACGGAATACAGATGGTAAAATCGGCTGCTTCATAAAAGGATTTATACCAACCGGGTTCAGCATTCGGGCCGGAAGGGAAAGGAACTAAGCCGAAATTATCAACATTATACGCAACGGATGTTGTACCGGAAAGAATCTGATAAGCATCAATAAGACCGAGAACACTTTGTCCCGCAACAAACTGGTCAAGACCGCCTTCTATAATATTTGATGCAGCAGGACCGTTCCACCATTCGAAAGTCTGATTAAAAGCATCAAGTGCGGTATCAGAATAAAAACCGAGAGAAAAAGAACCGTCATCGTTTAAAGTCAAGTATTCATCACCGTTAGAAAGAGCCATACCTCTTGTAAACCAACCGCGACTTGCTGCCATGGAATAAACTTTATCACCGGAAAGGTTGTTAAAAGTATAATTAGTTAAAACATTCGTAAATGTATCATAGGTCCATTCGCCGTTCTCATAATAATCTCGAGGGTCTGTCTGTCCGAGAGTAGCGATGTGATTTTCATTTACAGCAAATACACTTGACATTGAGTTCTGAGTCCTCAGCGGATGCAAAGCGGGAATTACGCCGTATATGCCACCGTTCCACATCGTAGAAGCAAGAAGGTATCGGTTTCCCCATTTTTCCTCATCGGTAGCTTCCATGTTATCAAGCGTGGCAAGATCCGTAAAAATGTTAGCTATAACGTAGTCAACAAGGAAAAAAGATTCTTCCTGAATAAAGTCAAACTCATAATCACCTGTCAAAACAGAATGATAAGCCGCTTCTCCTGCTCGTGTAACATATTTCATTTCGATAGAGCAATTATATTTGTCTTCTACTTCTCTAAGACGTTTTGCGGCAAGATCGGCAAACTCGGTATTGTTAATATAACCGAGAGTTGAGTCTGCGCCCTCAAAAAAATAGTCTTGAACCATACCGTAGATAAATGTTTTCCCGTCAAGATCAATTTGATCGGACACAGTTGAATCATAAGCAGGAACAATTTCATCCTCTTCGGAAGAACAGGAAAATAACAGGAAAGTAAAAACAAAACATAAAAGCAAAGAAATAACCTTTTTCATAATTTAATCCTCCGTTTTTTTGTATTATATCACAAAACGACCGATTTGTCCATACCTAAAACATAATTATCAAAAAATAATATAAAAAGACCTCTCACACAGAGAGGTCTTCGTTAATGTTATAATTATTCACCGTAAACTTCGATAATTGAATTGCTTCTGGGGATAAGATGCTCTTCCGCACGTGCATACATTGATTCTTCCTGAGCTTCAAGAACTTCAATCGGGTTCTTTTCAGCAAGAGGAGGCCAGATATCGTCATACATACGATCCATAGAGGGGAAGTAATATGCGTGTTCGATATCGGAAAGAGAATAGTAATATTCGGCATCACGTCTGTCGAGGAAGTAGTTTGCGTGGAGATAATCGATGATATCTTCATCGGTTTCATAACCTTCAAACGGTTCATAGATAGCATCAAGAACAAATGCGGTTTCTTCTACATCGGGTTCGGTGATGGGAATACAGAGAGTAAAGTCTGCGGCATCATAGAAGGATTTGAAGGAACGGGGTTCAGCATCGGGACCTGTCGGAAAAGGAACGATACCGAAGTTTTCGAGAGTGTATGCAATGGAGTCGGTACCGGAGAGAACCTGATAAGCATCGAGCATACCGATAACGGCAGTGCCTGCTTTAAGATAGTCACGACCGCAGTCTTTGTAGTCAAGATGAATATTTGCAGAAGTAGGACCGTTGATCCATTCGGAAACCTGATTGAAAGCTTCAAGGGACTCGTCGCTGAAAATACCGAGGTTGAATGTACCGTCGGATTTCATGGTGATATATTCTCCGCCGTTGGAGAATGCTGCAGCCATAGGTAATCTGTCGGGAGAAGATACGAGCGCGTAGATCTGATCTCCGCCGAGAGAAGTGAGGGTATAGTCGGTAAGAACACGGGTGAAGGTATCCCATGTCCATTCGCCGTTTTCGTAGTAATCACGTGGGTCAACTTCGCCGAGGGACTGAACGTGAGTTTCGTTAATACCGAGAACGCTACCCATGGAGTTCTGAGTACGGAGAGGATGCTGTGCGGGAAGAACTCCGTAGATAGCACCGTTCCACATCATGGAATAGAGCATATATCTGTTGCCCCATTTTTCCTCATCGGTAACATCAAGGCTATCGACGGTTGTAAGGTCAACAAAAATACCCATCGGAACGTAAGAAAGAAGCCAGTATGTTTCGTCCTGAATAATATCGATGGTGCATTCGCCGGACATAACGTCTTTATACGCAGCGTCGCCTGCTCTGGGAACATACTTGAATTCGATGGTACAGTTATGTTTTTCCTGAACATCTCTGAGTCTTTCAGCGGCGAGGTCTGCAAATTCGGTAGTGTTGATAAAACCGAGAGTAGAGTCAGCGCCCTCAAAGAAGTAGTCCTGAACCATTGCAAAAACAAAATGCTTGCCGTCGAGGTCAACGTCTCCGCTGATGCCGGAGTTGTAATCAAGATTTATATCTTCCTGCTGTTCGTTTGCGCACGAAACGCAACCGAAGAGGAAAATACAGCAAAGAATGAGTGAAAGAATTTTCTTCATAGCTATAGATCCTTTATTTTATATATTATTCACCGTAAACTGCAGGAATAGTTTCGAGTCTGGGAAGAATATGTTCTTCAATACCGCTGAACTGTACGTTTTCAGCTTTTTCAAGAGCTTCAGTGGGTCTGGATGTCGGGAAATAAGTCCAGACATCAAACATACCGTCCATTGTCGGGAAGAAATATGTATGTTCCGCATTTGCGATATCATAGAAAAATACAGCATCGCGTTTATCGAGGAAATAGTTTGCATAAAGATAATCGATTATATCATCTCTGGTTTCATAACCCTCAAACGGTTCATAGATCTTATCGAGAACAAATGCGGTGGCTTCGGGATCGGGAGAAGTTACGGGAATGCAGAGAGTAAAGTCGGTAGATTCATTATAAGTCTGATACCAACCGGGTTCAGCTTCGGGACCGTGAGGATACGGAACAAGACCGAAGTTCTCAAGATTATATGCAAGAGAATCGGTATTTGCAAGAACTTCCCATGCGTCGAGGTTACCGAGAACTGCATTGCCGTCGATCAAAGCAGGAAGACCCTGTTGGAAAAGGATATTATCGGCGGTGGGACCGGTGATCCATTCGTAATACTGGTTAAGAGCTTCAAGAGTTGTGGGAGTGTAAAGACCGTGCTGATAAGTTCCGTCTTCGTTAATGGTTATGTATTTGTCTCCGTTGGAAAAAGCGACAGATCTCGGAAATCTGTTATCATCACAAGCGAAAGCATAGATTTTATCGCCGCCGAGAGAAGTAAGGGTATAGTCGTTGAGTACACGGGTGAAAGTATCCCACGACCATTCGCCGTTTTCATAATAATCTCTGGGGTCAACTTCGCCGATAGACTGAACGTGTGTCTCATTGATACCGATAATACCTGCAACGGAGTTCTGCATACGAAGCGGATGTTTAGCGGGAATTACACCGTAAACAGCGCCTTTCCACATGGTAGAGAGAAGAAGTTCTCTGTTTCCCCATTTTTCCTCGTCGGTAACATCGATATGATCGAGAGTTGTAAGATCAACAAAGATACCCATCGGGATATAGGAAACAAGCCAATAGGATTCTTCCTGAATTACGTCAAAAGTATAGTCGTTTGCATAAACATCTTTGTATGCGGCTTCGCCTGCTCTGGGAACATACTGAAATTCGATAGAACAGTTATGAGTTTTTTCGACAGAGCGGATTCTTTCCATTGCAAGGTCGCCGAATTCAGTGTTGTTTATATAGCTTAAGGTATTGTCTTCACCTTCAAAGAAGTAGTCCGCAACGACGCCGAAAACAAACGTCTTCTCATCAAGGTCTAGATCCCCTACTATCTCACCGATATATTCGGGGATAGTTTCCTCCATCTCCGTCGCGCATGAAACGCAGGAAAACACAAATACGCAACAAAGAAGAAGAGCAATAATCTTTTTCATTAATATTCTCCTTATATATATCTTTATAACGTAAGATTATAACATAAAAACGTACGGTTGTCCATAGTTTGGCAATAAGAACAAAAAAATGTTAAAAAGACCTTTTACCGTTAAAGTAAAAGGTCTTTTTTGTTAAGTTTTATTCGCCGTAAACAGCAATTCGTCCTTCATAATGAGGAATCATATAGTTTTCGAGAATATCTTGATATTTGGATTCTAAACTTTCAAGAATAACTTGTACGGATTCCGTGCTGTCTTTAAGTGTATCGATAACAGATCTTCCGCCCTCCTTAAAGAAACCGTACTCCGCATGAGAAATCATATTAAACATAATACCGGCATCACGTTCATCGAAGAATATTTGTTTACCCATATAATCCTGTAATTCGGCTTTTGTCTTATATGCATCAAACGGTTCGTACATTTCAGACAAAACGATCGCGGTTGCTTCAAGTTCTTTGACATTTAAAGGAATAACTGTAGTATATTCCAAACTTGAATGATCGCTGTAGTAGTAATTCTTTGTTGCATTAGGACCTTGGGGGTAAGGAATATAACCAACGTTATTGGCTCTGTACATAACACAATTTTCATCTTTCAAAAGCTCATATCCGCGAAGAGTAAGCATAAAGATATCGCCGTTAACAAACCAATCGACTCCCGGTCCACCGTGAGCATCCGCAGGATAGAAGCAATCCTTACATGTTTCTCTTAAAATCTTAGCAGCACGTTCAAGAGCCTCTATACCCCTCTCGGAATACAGACCGCAAGAAACTCCGTTTTCATCATACATACTCATTGTAACGCCATTTGAAAGGAACATTGAAATAAAATAATACGGAGGATGAATTGCCATTGCGTAAATCGTTCTGTCTGCCTCTTGCGTAGTATAAGCATGCAGTACTTCCTCAAACTTATCCCAAGTCCATGTACCGTTTTCAACGTATTCACGAGGGTCGGTGTGACCGTATTTAGTTATAAGATCTTCATTTACAACGATAGGATAGTCTGTTGAATTATATACCAATTCAGGCCATGCATAAGGAACGACACCGTAAAGATCATCTTTCCACAACATAGACTGCAGCATTCCGGGGGTTCCCCATTTATCTGTGTTATGAACATCTATCAACGAAGAAATTCCGGAAAGAAATCCTGCGCGCATAGGGTCAACAAGTCCGTAAGAGCCTCCGATGGCAATATCGTAGCGAGGCTGTCCGGACATAACAGCCGTATTAATTGCAGTATTGATATCACCGTTATATTCAACCTCGATTGTACAATTCAAAGTCTCTTCTACTTCTTTTTCTCTGTTAAGCGCCATATCAGAATGCGCTGTACCGTCAATATAACCGTAAACTGTTCCGGTATATGCATGACCCCATACAAAATTCAAGCCATCGAGGTCAGCAGCCGAAACATCTGTATTGTATTCGGGCACGATTTCCGGTTCGAAAGTTTGACATGCGCTGAGAATAAAAAGAACAGAAAGGAAAAAAACTGCAATTTTACTTACTCTTTTCATGGAAACCACCTTTATTTATGTATTATATTATATATTATACATTATCAGGGAATAAATGTCAATATAAAAATTCAATATTACAAAAGACCCTTTACCTTTCAGTAAAGGGTCTTTTGGGGTTTAAGTTTTATTCGCCGTAAACAGCATATCTGCCGGCATAATGGTTTACAAGATATTCCGATACAAGTTGGTCATACTGGCTTTCGTACGATTCAAGGATCGAAGAAATAGGATTACCCTCTCTTACAGCCGCCTGTACTGCGACTCTGCCGTCTTCCCAGAAAAATCCGTAGTTTGCATTTCTGACAGTATTGATAAAAATTTCGGCATCTCTTTTATCAAAAAAGATTTCATCTGCCATATAATTTGCTATATCGTCTTTTGTTTCAAGTCCTTCAAAAGGTTCAAACATCATATCAAGAATCATCGCAGAAGCTTCAACATCGGCTGTATTAACAGGAATACATGTTGTATATGCCATCTGAGAATATCCGCTTGAAAATTCACCGGAAACAGCATCGGGACCTTGAGGGAAAGGAAGTATGCCGATATTATCCATCTGATACATCAAAGAGTCTGTGGTACCGATAATATCAACATTATCCATAACAGCCATAACAACATCGCCGTTGATCATATAAGAACCTTTATTTGTACCGGCATCGGGATAAATGAAATCTTTACAAGTTACATTATATATTTCCTGTGCACGTTCCAATGCAACTCGACCTTTTTCTGTATATGCACCGCAAACGACCTTACCGTTTTCATAAGTAGAGTAAGATACACCGTTTGAGTAAAGCATATTAACAGCAAAGTCAGCATCGTGACAATGCATTCCGTAAACTGTTCTTCCCGCATCCTGATAGGTATATAATTCGAGAGTTTCTTCCAACTTATCCCATGTCCACTCGCGGTTATCGACATATTCACGGGGATCCGAATGACCTAATCGGGATACAAGAGTTTCATTCACAGCGAATACAGAATATGTTGTGCTGTAAAGCAGATTGGGCCATGCAAAAGGAACAACACCGTAAACATCATCTTTCCATATCATCGGTTCAAGCATATTGGGTGTTCCCCATTTTTCTGTATTCTGTACATCCAGGAGCGAAGATAATCCAACAAGATATCCCCTTGCTCTTGAGAAATTACTCAAAACACTTGTGTCGCAAGTTACAAGGTCATAAAGATGAGATCCGGACATAAGCGATGCACTCAAATTATCAGCTATAACTGTGGAGTTAGAGTTGTTATCAACAATAATCTTACAGTTATAGGCAGATTCGATTGACTTTTGTCTTTCCAAAGCGTTATCAGCAAAATTTGTTCCCGGAATAAATCCGAAAATATTATCAACGCCATCCATATATCTGCTCATTGAAAAGCCCCAGGTAACCGAAAGACCGTCAAAATTAACATCCCCCGTTTCAATTTTATACTCGGGAACGATTTCCGGTTCTGAAGTTTGACATGCGCTGAGAATAAAAAGAACAGAAAGGAAAAACACCATAAATTTACTTATTTTTTTCATAAGAATACCTCTACCCTTTTATTTTCATCCATACACCATATCATGTATTTTTCACAGATTAACACAATAAACCGTAAAAGTCAATGTTTAAATTACATAGTTTACATAAATATCACAGAAAGACCTTTTGAGATGGACTCAAAAGGTCTTTAATATCATAATTCTATTTTATTCGCCGTAAACAGCGAGTCTGCCTTCATACTGAGGTTCAAGGTAATCTTCTACGAGTGCATTATACTTATCTTCGTTTGACTCAAAAAGCTGTGAAATAGTCTCCGTGGATTTAACAGCATTTGCAGGTAAATCACGACCGCCTTCCCAGAAAAAGTTATATTGTGCACCGCTTACTATATCAAAAACAACTTCAGAGTCTCTTTTATCGAAAAAGATCTGTTCTGTCATATATTCAAGCATATCTTCTTTTGTTTCATAACCTTCAAACGGCTCAAACATAGCATTTAAAACTTTTGCTGTTCCTTCAACATCCGAAGCTGTAATGGGTATGCATGTTGAATACGGAATCTGCTGATAGTATGAATGATACTTTCCGGGGATCGCATTGGGACCCTGTGGGAAAGGCAGAACGCCGAGATTATCCATTTTATACAGCAAAGAATCTGCAGTCGAAAACAATGTTCCGGTACCAGTAAGATACATAACGCAGTCTTCGTTATAAAAGAAATCGGAAGTGTTGGAGGTAAGGTCCGGATAAATATAGTCAGCACAGGTTTCGTTTAAAATTCGCTGACCGCGTTCTAATGCGGATCTTCCGGCATCTGTATAAATACCGCATATAACCTTACCGTCTTCAACAGCCGTATAGTTGACACCGTTAGACAAGAACATATTTATACCAAAGTAGTCAGAATGAAAATTTATACTGTAAATTGTTCTTCCTGCATCTTCATAGGTGCATGCGGCAAGTGTTTCTTCAAACTTATCCCAGGTCCACCCTTTATTTTCGACATAATCTCGAGGATCTGTCGCACCGATTTTTGAAACAAGGTGTTCGTTAACAGCAATAATACCGGCAGGGACAGTATAGAGAAGGTAGGGCCAAGCATTTGGTAAAACGCCGTACAAATCATCTTTCCAAAGCATATTCTGAAGTTGATTGGGAGTACCCCATTTTTCTGTATTTTGGACATCAAGATAAGATGAAAGACCTACAAGATAATTTCCTCTGACAAGGCTTGCCAACACACTGGAGTCAGCAGAAATAAGGTCATAAAGGTGACCACCTGTTGCGAGTTCAACATTTAATTTGCTGGCAATAACAGAAGAGTTTGAATTATTATCAACCGTTATAACACAATTCAAATCAGATTCGACCTTTTTCTGATGTTCAAGAACCTGATCGGCAAAAGCAGTTTCGGGAATAAAACCGAAAACATTATCCGTATCTTCAGCATATCGGCTCATTGAAAAGCCCCACTTAATCTCAAGACCGTCAAGATCGCTCGAATTTACATCTGAAATATATTCCGGGGCAATTTCAGCCTGAGAAGACTGACATGCGCTGAGAAAAAAAAGAACAGAAAGGAAAAACACCATAAATTTACTTATTTTTTTCATAAAAAGACCTTCCACCCTATTATTTTCATTTATACGCCATATTGTGGTATTTTTTTGTCATATTTTAACACGATAAACGGTAAAAGTCAATGTTTAAATTACATAGTTTGCATAAATATCACAGAAAGACCTTTTGAGATGGACTCAAAAGGTCTTTATATTTACGAATCAATTTCCGTAAAGCTCGTTCATTGTTAAATATTGAGTTAAAATATACTTTTCAATATTTGTTCGCTGCTGAGTTTCGATAGATTCAAGAATCTGAGAAGGAGTACCTTTTAATATCTGGGGGAAGAATCCGGTAAGACCGTGTTTATGGTCGATATAGATAGCATGTTCGTTTGAAGCAATTTCAAAGAAATACTTCGCATCACGTTCGTCCATAAAATAGTTTCTTGTAAGATAAGCGAGGATATCCGCATCTGTTTCATAGCCATCAAGGGGTTCGAAAAGGCTGTCTATAACAAGAGCGGAAGCATCGGCATCGGGCGCAGTGATGGGAATAGAAAGAACAAAGTCTGCAGATTCATAGAAAGACTTGTACCAACCTGGTTTTGCATCGGGACCGCACGGGAAAGGAACAATACCGAAGTTTTCAAGGTTATACGCAACGGATGAAGTACCGGAAAGAACCTGATAAGAGTCGATAAGCGCAATGACGGTTTCGCCTGCGTTAAGCTGATCAACACCGCCGCCTTTATGAATATTGCCTGCGGTAGCACCGTTCCACCATTCATTAGCCTGATCGAATGCTTTAAGTGCGGTAGCTGTGTAGAAGCCCATTTCATATGAACCGTCTTCGTTTACGGTAAGATATTCATCACCGTTAGAAAGAGAAACAGCACGTGTAAACCAGTCCTCTTTCGAAGCGAGAGCATAGACAAACTCATTTGAAACCTGACCCGTATGAGCATAATCGGTAAGAACACGAGTAAAGGTATCCCAAGTCCATTCGCCGTTTTCGTAATAGTCACGGGGGTCAGTTTCATTGAGAGCACGAACATAGTTTTCATTAATTGCGAGAACGCTGGACATGGAGTTCTGAGTTTTCATCGGATGTTTTGCAGGAATAACGCCGTACAGACCGCCTTCATACATCATAGAAGAAAGAAGATATCTGCTGCCCCATTTTTCTTCATCAAGAGCATC
The DNA here is from genome assembly GCA_017621705.1 of Clostridia bacterium. Classification (GTDB taxonomy): domain Bacteria; phylum Bacillota; class Clostridia; order Oscillospirales; family UBA644; genus HGM12619. Next base: position 42,674 of record JAGASR010000028.1, read on the forward strand.
CATACCGGAAAGAGCACTAAGATCGGTAAAAGTTCCGGCTATAACATAGTCGACAACGTCGTATGATTCTTCCTGGATGAAGTCAAATTCATAGTCACCGGTCAAAACGCTGTAATAAGCATTCTGTGCCGCAGAAGGAACTATAACAACATCAAGAACCATATTGTATTTTTCCTCAGTATCTTTGATTCTCTGAAGAGCAAGGTCGGCAAATTCGGTATTGTTTATATAACCGAGAGTTGAACCCACCTCGGATGATGAGGCAACGATAAGCGCATCTTCGACCGTACCCATTTTAAAAACTTTACCGCCGAGGTCTACCTTATCCGAAAGATCGGATGAATATTCCGGAATGATTTCTTCGGCAGGTGCGCATGAAAATAAAAGAAAAGTAAAAATCATGCAAAGAGCAAACGAAATAATCTTTTTCAAAATAAAGCCTCCAATTAATATACATCAGGTAACAATAAGTATACTATTTCTTAAAAATAAAAGCAATATAACCGAAAGAAAACAGACAAATAATCCACATGATTCAGTCGATTTGTCCACCCATTGTTATTAACAAGATAAATTATACTGATGCAGGTTCATTGAGGGAATCAAGAAACATATCAACTGTTATCTTCCATTCTTCGACTTTTTCGAGTTTAACGGCATCTGCAACTCTGCGGAAGAAAGCCATGAGAGACTGTTTTTCTTCTTCGCTATCATATAGTTTTGCTTTAAGGATAGCATAAACAAGACCCATTTCGTCTTCTTCGACACGGAGAAGGAGCTTCGGATCGTCTTTTACCGCATTTTTAGCTTCGACAAAGAATGATTTATACATAGGCATGAGCTCTTTTGCGAGGAATTTCTCATCTTGCGGATAACCGAAAATGGAAAGCCCCTCCCCTGTTTTTTCAAGCTCATCCGCCATGGTATTGAGATACTTATCAATATACGGAGCTGCGGGACCGTAATAAGCGTTAAGGAAATTCTGTCTGTGCTTTTCAATATCGCAGTACGGATCCCATGAAAGTTTAGCAAGAAGATACGTACGAAGTGCCCAGAAATCGCCGCCTTGCTCGCGATTTGCCTGATTGAAGATCGAGCGGACGCTATTTTCATAGAAGAATTTCATATTGGGAGCAAGAACTCTGAAATTCGGGAACGGAGAAATCAGGTTTGCAAACTGGATATCGTAGTCCCAAAGGAAAACGTTGCCGCAATATTTATGCCATACCGCAATATCCTTAACAAAGCTTTCGCACTGCGGATTTTCGGGAATGGGTTTCGAACGGTCACATTCAATATTGCAAAGCATAATGTGAACGTTATCTCTCATTTCGATGTATTTAGGAGCAGTTCTGCTGTACCAATAAGAAAGAGTGGAAATAACTTTATCGGGGAAAGCTTCCGCAACTTTATTTACGAAATACATTATCGAGCCGATCTGAGAACCTGCCTCTTCGTCGAGTTTACGGCATTTTTCGCAGGTACAGAAACGGGTAGTATCGTTCTGAGAAACCGACCAATATTTGGCATCGGGCTTTTCGGCCATGAATTTCTTGAGATTTTCGATTGCTTCGGCGATCATTTCGTCGTTTGTGCAACAAAGCTGACCGTTATTTACACGTTCGCCGTCAACAAGAGAGAAATATTCGGGATGAGAATCGAAATATTTTTCGGGCGGAATAAGAGTATAGAAAGAATGACACCAGAAGCCCCAGTTCTTGTGGCCTTCAACGAGTTTTTTATCTTTAATGTACGTTAACTGGCCGTTAAGTTTAAGCTTTTCGGCAATGGTCGGATCCCAGGAATTACGGTAATAGACTTCACGATAATTCAACTTCGGTACTTGTTTATCAAAATAACCGTCAGGAATTTCGACAGTACATTTATGAGGAATATAGTCGTCCGAAGCCGTGAGCCATACACAGCCGAAAAACTGTTCGAGGAATTCATAGCAGCCGAACGTAAGTCCGTCAGCAGAAGCGCCGAGGATATAAACTGTACCGTCTTTTTCAGCAATAACAAAGCCTTCGTCTCCGAGATCATCACAACCGTCGATCTGAAGATCAAAAGGAGCAATATCAACTATAATTTTTTCTTTAAGACATTTTTCGCAAACCTTTTCGGCAATCGGAAGCATACAATCCGTTACCTGAAAGATATAGTTCTGAAGTATCTTAACCGCTTTTTCGGTTGCCTCAATCTTCTTCGGCGCGGCGATAGTAAAAGATGATGAGTGTCTGTCGATAAGTTTCATTTGTCTTTTCCTCTTTTCATTTATATTAAAAATTTGTTTTTATGTAAATATAATAACATATAATGCATGAAAATTCAAGTACCGATATAAAATTTTCCGGAATAAGAGCAATTTAAATGTTAAAAATATAAACAAAACCGTAAAGGAGTCTTATTATGAAAAAAGATAAAAAGAATGATTCGACAAAACATCTTGAAAATGTTTTTATGAACACACCTGTGGTTTCTGTTACAGAATCGACGGGAAGCAGTGATTTTATCTGGGAAACAACGTTTGACGAAAGCCCCGAAAATTCAAAAGAAAAGCACGACCATACAACAAAAACAAGAAAGAAAAGCTAAAGTCACGTTCGGGAAACCGAACTGCTCTATTGACAAATAAAAAATATATACTATAATATTACATAACAAATGTGATTTTTTTGTAAACAATCGGAATTCATGCAACATTTACGCCTTTTTTCGACACTATAATATAAAGACTATTTTCAAGGAAGTATATTTATGAAAAAAACTCTTAAATCACTGTTAATATTTTTTGCGTGTGTTACCCTATTCGGCTGTACAAACGAAGAAATCCCCAAAGATGAAACAATACAGAAAGAAGATATAGTTTATATAACAAAACAGATCACACATTCCGAAGCAGGTGGATTTTTCGGAATGAAAACATTCATGGAAACTGCGACTATCGAAAACGTTACATACTGTTTTGAAAAAAGTGTTTCCGAAGAAGACAGAGTTTATTGCATTGAGCAGACTTCTAAATTACTTGAAAATATAGATACGGGAAAAGATCTGACTATCTGTATTTACGATAAAACTACGTACGATAATGAATATGCCTCAGACGGATTTGTTTACACAAGCGTAAGAGACTGGCAAAGTGCTGAATATTTGACCGTCATTCTTCGTGCCATCTATGGGGAGTATTGTAATTACGGTACGGCTTATGGTTACGCAAACTATTTGCTGGGTAACACAGAAACATCTGATTTAAAGTTTGAAGCGGATTTTGAATTTTACGATCTTAATGATCTTTGCTTTCATCCGAATTTCGCTACAGACGAACAAATAGATATTGTTAAAAGCATTTCCACTGCATTTGTAAAAGAATATATTAAAACAAACGGAGAAGAATCTTTCATTGATATTTTGAAAGCGAGCGGAGATGTTAAAGAAATCGTTAAGGCAAAAAACGCCTTGGAAGGATTCTATGAGAAAAATGGAATAAAAACCGAACTTCCGACAATTATTTTCGGACCGGGCGGAGAGGCTTTTGACTATACTGTAATATGCGAGTATGCCTCGATTTATATCATAGAAGATTTTATAGATACCGGGGCTTCGTACTACCCGGAATATACATTTTTTGACGGGTTTTTAAATAATAATTATGTAAAGACAATGGATTATTTTATAGTCAATGTCGAGCAGATGAAAAAATATCAGTATCATTTCGGACTTGATTATTACGATAACAGTCTGGAGATAATGTTCCTTAACAATACCGAGTTTTCTATATATTTTAGTCGTCCTGTTCATCAGATCAGACTAAACAGTATAATCTCTTTTATGCATGAATATATTCATTCCGTTACAATGCTTGACTGGACACAGGAAACAGAAAAATGGGAAAGTGAGGGGCTCGCAGCGTATTATGAATTTCTTTACAATGAATATGCTCTACCTTTTTGGTATTACGATAGAAATAACGGTGCTGAGATTTACGGTCATACTTACATTTTAGACTATATTGAAAAAAGCGGCAGACCTGTCGAAACGGTCGACGATCTGCGAGAACTTGACAATATATATTCATATTTAACAAGAAAGCACGGCCTTAATTATACCTACACCTCAGGAGCTTCTTTTATTTCTTATCTTATAAACCAGTTCGGAGAGCGAGAAGTTCTTGATTATATGTTGGTTCATCATTCTCTTAAAAAATTAACTGATCAGACTTTCGATGAACTTGTGGAAGATTGGAAAGATTTCCTTGAAGAGAATTATTGGGAATACGGCAGGAAATAATACAGTTTAAAAAGCACGCTACTTACTTATATGTAACGTGCTTTTTTATTTATCTGACAAGTTCCCGGGAGATATCCTCAACCCATACCGATATTTTTCATGTCTTCAATTTCTTCTGAACAGAGCCTATTAATCTAATAAAAAGCTTGACAAATTATTTTGCAAATGATATAATTTAATAAATACACTGTATTTAAACTGATAAAGGAAGGTACGACATCATGAAAATGTCATTTCGCTGGTACGGTTTTTCCGATCCGGTAACTCTGGAAAAAATTCGCCAGATACCGAATATGAGAAGCATTGTAACAGCTGTATACGATGTTCCCGTAGGTGAAGTCTGGCCCGAAGAAAGAATTGCCGAACTCAAAAAGGCAGTCGAAGATGCGGGTCTCGTTTTTGACGTTATAGAAAGCGTCCCCGTTCACGAAGATATCAAACTCGGCAAGCCGACAAGAGAAAGATATATTGAAAACTACAAAGAAAACATTCGCAGACTCGGCAAAGCAGGCATAAGATGCGTTTGCTACAACTTTATGCCCGTTTTTGACTGGACAAGAACTCAGCTTGACAAAGTTCTTGCAGACGGTTCGAATGCTCTTGTTTACTACAAAGAGCAGCTTGAAAAGATGGATCCGCTCAACGGTGAGCTCTCCCTCCCCGGTTGGGACGCAAGCTATAAAAAAGACGAACTCAAAGCTGTTTTCGCAGAATATTCCGAACTTACTGACGAGGATCTCTGGGAAAACCTCAGATATTTCCTCTCGGAAGTTATTCCCGTTGCTGAAGAATACGACGTTAAAATGGCGATCCATCCGGATGATCCGCCATGGCCCATTTTCGGTCTTCCGAGAATCATTACGGATGAAAAGAATCTTGACAGATTCCTTTCTCTCGTTGATAACAAATACAACGGTCTTACCCTTTGTACAGGTTCTCTCGGCTGCGATCCGAAAAACGACATGGTTCATCTTGCAGATAAATACTCCGCTATGGGCAGAATCCACTTCATGCATATCCGTAACGTAAAGATCCTTGAAGACGGCGGTTTTGAAGAATCTGCACATTATTCCGAATGCGGTTCTCTCGATATCCCGAATATCGTTAAAGTTCTCAAGAAGAACGGATTTGACGGATATATCCGTCCCGACCACGGCAGAATGATCTGGGGCGAAACCGGCAAACCCGGCTACGGCCTTTTCGACAGAGCACTCGGTGCAACATATATCAACGGTCTCTGGCAGAACGCGTAAAATAATTTTAAGTATAAAAAGAGAGCATTGATAAGCTCTCTTTTTAATTAACACATATAAAGTTAAATCATCGAAAATAATCTATTTATATCAAACTTATAAATTAAGTATTCGATTTAGACATTAAAACTGATACTGAAGCGGATATGCATATATTACATAATCAGTGACAATTTCAGCCGTAATATCATCAGGTAATGAAAACTCAGACATTTCAAAACCAATCTTATCTCCTACTGCAAGATCTTCAGTTAATATAGTAGACATTTGACCTACAAAAGAGCCCGTATTATCATACAAAAAGGCAACAATATAAATCATTCCAGTTTGTTCTTCCTTACTGGAATTTTCCACCCTACCAACCATTTTTAATCTACCATATTTGTCGTTAGATATTTTTGTATCTGTAACTGTAAATCTAATCAAATCGACCCTTGATTCTTCAATATCTTCTCGAGGTAACACTGTCAGTTCACCATCATAGTTCTCATCAAGTGTTGCTTCATCATACATATATCCTTTTTCACCTGGGGCTAAGACATTAGGGTATGCAGACACCATGGTTCTACTAGTAATAAGATTGCCTAAATTATCCTCAAGATCGTATGCTCCTGACGATAAATACAGATTAGTTGTCCCGGTATTGGTTATTTCCACAATTGTTTGTAGCCAAACTGAACCAATACTGTTTGTCCAAGTTCTTGCACGACAATCTGTAATTTCATAACTCATTAACAAGTCAGTATTTTGCTCTGGTTGTTCTTGTTTTATTTCCTCTTGATTTGATTGTTCTTGATTTGTTTCCTTTTGACTTGTTTGATCTTGTACAGAACTTTCTATTTCTGTTTCCGTGGATACTTCAGTATTGGTTGTGTTAACAACAGTTTCATCGGATTGAATTTGTAAATCATCACAAGAAACAAATGACAATACCATTACAGCAAGTAAAACGGCCGCTGTGGTTTTCAATGCTTTTTTCATTTTTTCCTCCTTGTTGAAATTAAAAGTGCGTCTACCGAAGCAGACGCACAAAAAACGCAAACTCCGATAGTCGCCAAACTAACTTTATGTGAATTAGGTGTAATCATAATATCATCATAAAAGGAATTTGCATTTTTATCAAATTCAATAATGATATTATGCTCAAAAAGAGTATAGCTATCCCTAAAATCAAAGATAATACACCCGTAATTCATATATTAAGTTAGTTTAGCAATATAGATTATATCATACTTCTTATTAGTTGTCAATACAGTATAGATAGTTCATAGATTACATGATAACAAATTTTCATGTTATTTGGAAATGCATGAGGATTAGTTCATTATAACATTTATTGAACTAAAATCAAAAAACCGTGTAAAAAACTCTCATACGAAAAACAGAGCATTTCGAAAGATTTGCTCTGTTTTCTGTTAAAAAGACGGAACCCGTAAAGAGTTCCGTCTTTAAATTTAAATAATAATTATTTGTAGAGAGGACCGTATGTAGCGCAAGCTCTGTAGTCCTGACCTTCCTTATCCATACCGAATGCATTCCATGCAGCGGGACGGTAGATCTGATCTTCGGGTACGTTATGCATGCAAACGGGGATACGGAGCATGGAGCACATGGTGATGAGGTCAGCACCGATGTGGCCGTAAGAGATAGCGCCGTGGTTTGCGCCCCAGTTCATCATAACTTCATAAGCGGTCTTGAAGGGAGAACCTTCCTTGCCGTCGCAACGAGGAGCGAACCAGGTGCAGGGCCAGGTGGGGTTAGTACGTTCCATAAGGATGTCGTTAACTTTTTCGGGGAGGTTTACAGTCCAACCTTCAGCGATCTGAAGAACGGGACCGAGACCTTTAACGAGGTTAAGACGAATCATGGTGCAGGGCATTTCAGCGAAAGTGTTGAAATGGCTGGAGAATCCGCCGCCTCTGAAGTTATCGAAGCCTGCTTCGCACCAAACGGTAGCATCGGTCATCTTCTTGATATCTTCTTCAGTAACATCCCACCACTTCTTCATAACAGCGTTGCCGTTTTCATCGGTGCAAACACCGGAAGCGTCGAGACAAGCAGCGCCGGAGTTGAGAAGATGGATAATACCGTTGGATTCAGCAGCTTTACCTTCGAGTTTGTAACCGGTAACGCGTTCGGTAGCTTCGCCGGACCAGTAGGTACGAACGTCAGCAAAGATCTGAGCGCGGTGAGTGAGCAAACGCATCATGAGCATGCCCATACCGTTGAGAATATCGTTTTCGGTAGCAAGTGTGAACGGTTCACGAGCGCCTTCATAGTCGAAAGTAGAGCTGAGAAGAGCTTCGGGATAGTCACAGTTGGGCCAATGGTCGGTCCACTGACGCTGACCCTGGAAGCCGCCTGCGATAGCATTGTGACCAACTTTTTCTTCTTCGAACTGGTCGGGAAGATTGGGGTTACCTGCCATAAGGTCTTTGATGATGCAGTACATCTTAACAGTGAATTCCCACTGTTTATCTTTTTCTTCCTGAGTAAATTTGATCTTACGGTTTTCGCCGAGGAATTCAACAGATTCGGGGTTATCGTCGCGACCCTCTTTGCAATGCTCTTTAGTCCAAGCGAGAGCTTTCTGGAATTCTTCTTCGTTATAGATGCCTTCTTCCATACGGCGGAGAATTTCAACTTCGTCAACGGATTCAACACGCATACCGAAGTAGCTCTCCATCATATCCTGATCAACGATGGAGCCTGCAATACCCATACACTGAGAACCGATCTGGAGATAGGATTTACCGCGCATGGTAGCAACAGCAACAGCTGCACGACCGAAACGGAGAAGTTTTTCTTTAACGTCTTCGGGAATCTGGGTTACCTGGTCACGGTCCTGAACTTCATGGCCGTAAATACCGAATGCGGGAAGACCTTTCTGAGCATGGCCTGCAAGAACTGCAGCAAGATAAACTGCGCCGGGACGTTCGGTACCGTTAAAGCCCCAAACGCCTTTGATGGTCTGAGGATCCATATCCATGGTCTCGGAACCGTAGCACCAGCAGGGAGTAACGGAAAGGGTGATATCTACGCCTTCCTTTTTGAATTTTTCAGCGCAAGCAGCTGCTTCGGGAACACGGCCGATGCAGGTATCTGCCATAACTACTTTTACGGGTTCGCCGTTGGAGTAGAAAAGATTTTCTTCGAAAAGTTTCTTAGCGGCTTCAGCCATAGCCCAAACCAGCGGTTCAAGGCTTTCACGAAGCATCATGGGTCCACGGCGGCCGTCAACGATAGGACGGATACCGATAACGGGATAGCCGCCAACGTATCTGTTTTTTGCCATATTGATTTCCTCCATTTGAAGTAAAAAATAAATTATTGATAACTTAAAAAATCCGAAAGCACTTCGGATGCAGGGTAAAGTCTCACAAAAGAGCATACTATCCCCTATTTGATTTATTATAGCATGAACGGTTTTAAATTGCAACAGTTTTTCAAAAACTTTCACTTAAATTTTACTTATTTAATTATTTATACCTCGTAATGATTAATAAAAACACCAACCAACAAATTTTGACAGAATAATGACTTTTTATTTTTTAAGATCAAAGTAGTTGCTTTTTGTCGTTTTTTTATGTATAATAAAAAAAATATATAATTTATTAAGGGTGACGGATATGAAATTGCTTAAAGACAGAATACTTCGCGACGGTAAGATCGGCGCAGGAAACGTATTGAAAGTAGACAGCTTTGTAAACCATCAGATTGATGTACCGTTTATGAGTGAAGTCGGAAAAGAATTCTACAACCGTTTTAAAGATGAAAAAATAACAAAGATCCTTACTATAGAAGCATCCGGTATCGGTATTGCATGCCTTGCGGCTACTCATTTCGGAGTTCCCGTTGTTTTTGCGAAAAAGACTCCGACAAACAATATTTCGGGTGACGTTTACACCGCTGAAGTTTACAGCTATACTCACGAACGTTCCTACATGATCCGTCTTTCGAAAGAATTTCTTTCCGCAGACGACAGAGTTCTTATCGTTGACGACTTCCTTGCGAAAGGCAGTGCACTGACTGCACTTCTCTCTCTCGTCAAAGATGCGGGCGCATCTGTTGCAGGTGCAGGTATAGTTATCGAAAAAGCATATCAGGAAGGCGGCAAACTTGTACGCGATATGGGCGTAAGAGTTGAATCCCTCGCAAGAATAGCATCCATGGACGAGAACGGAATCGTTTTTGTTGACTAAAAAGATCAGGCTTCTGAATGTATGTTCAGAAGCTTTTTCACAAAAATGTTATTGACATATGACACAAACTATGGTATTATATAAACGTAAAAGTCATATGACGGAAATGAAAGGGCGAGAGCTATGCCGAGACCCCGAAAATGCAGACGAGTTTGCGGATTGCCGAAGACAAACGAGTTTTCTCCCGTAACGGGAAGCAATGAGACGGTAGTAATAACCGTTGACGAATACGAAACACTGAGACTTATCGACAAAGAAGGTCTTTCAAGAGAAGAATGTGCGGAGTATATGCAGATAGCAAGAACGACTGCGCAACACATATATAACGATGCAAGGAAAAAGATAGCAACAGCCCTTGTTCTGGGTTATAATATAAAAATAGATGGCGGCGATTTCCGTCTTTGCGATGAAGAATCCGGCAAATGTTGCTGTAAGAAAAGATGTAAAAAAAATCAACTAATAAATTAACGGAGATAAAAATATGAGCGTAAGTAAAGAAGAAGTAACACAGGTAAAAGGCAGAGGCTTTTTAAGAAACAGAGGCACCGATAATTTTTCGGGAAGACTGGTATCTGTAGGCGGACTTTTTTCGGCAAAAGATCTCGCCGCAGTTGCGGAATGTGCTGAGAAATTCGGTAACGGTAAAGTAATTTTCACAAGCAGACTTTCTGCTGAAATTCAAGGAATCCCCTTTGAAAAAATTCCCGAAGCGGAAGCTTTCATGGCAGGTCATGATCTGTATTTCGGCGGTACGGGTGCAAAGATACGTCCTATAACCGCTTGCAAAGGAACGACATGCGTTTACGGCAATATTGATACCCACGGTCTTGCACAGATAATTCATGATAAATTCTATATCGGAATGAGAGATGTTAAGCTTCCTCACAAATTCAAGATCGGTGTCGGAGGATGTCCGAACAGCTGCATGAAACCGAGCCTTAACGATGTCGGCATTGAAGGATGCAAAGTTTTCACTTTCGATGAAGAAAAATGTCGCGGCTGTAAGAAATGTGCTGTTGCAGAAAACTGTCCTTCAAAAGCGGTTTCCATGGTTGAAGGAAAAGCTTTTACGGATAAAACAAAATGCACCAAATGCGGTGTATGTGTTGGTAAATGTCCGTTCGGAGCAGTACCCGGAGAAGCGGAATCTGCATGCAGAGTATACGTAGGAGGAACATGGGGTAAAAAACAGAGAATGGGAACCCTTCTCAAAAATGTTTATTCTTCCGAAATGATTCCCGAAATAATTGAAAAAGTTATGCTTTGGTATAAAGAAAACGGTTATGCAAAAGAAAGACTCGGTGCCGCAATCGACAGAATCGGCATAGATAATTTTGAAAGCGCGATCGCATCCGACGATCTTTTAAACAGAAAAGAAGAAATACTTAAAGCTGAAATTAAACAAATGTAAAAAGAGGTTATAAACTATGAAAATTGCAGTTACATACAAGGCAGGTCAGGTCTTCCAGCATTTCGGACATACCGAACAGTTCAAAATCTATGATATTGAAGACGGAAAAGTAGTTTCCGCTGGTGTAATAGATACAAACGGAACCGGTCACGGAGCACTTGCAGGTCTCCTTTCCGCATTCGGAGTTGACATTCTTATTTGCGGCGGTATCGGCGGAGGCGCGCAGACAGCTCTTAACAATGCAAATATCAAATTCTACGGCGGAGTCAAAGGTGAAGCAGACAAAGCGGTTGAAAGCTTCTTAAACGGCGCTCTTCAGTTTGATCCTAACGCAAAGTGCGATCATCACGGTTAGCATCACCACGACGATCACGACTGCGGATCACACGATTGCGGAAGCCATAAATGCGGCGAGCACGGATGCCATTAATTTTATACTAACAAAAAAAGTCGAGAGAATAATCTCTCGACTTTTTGTTAATTAATTTTATTTTTAAACGGAACAATATTCAGTTTATCCACAACAGCTATTACCGAAGGTATAACAACGAGCTGAACTATAATTCCGGGAATCGCGTTTGCAAACGCTCTTGTGAAAAAGATACCGAAAGTAAACGCATTTCCTATTGAAGACAAAAGAATAAACTGAACTCCTCCCCACACTATTCTGCCTGCAATCATAGAAGCAATCAGTGATAAGTATACGGTCGATATGTTTCTATTCTTAAAAAGAGCATAGATAAATCCTGCCAGAAGACCGTACGTAGTAAGTTCAAAAGCCATTGACACAGCATCAGGAAAAAGCGGAGGCATGGAAAAAATCAATGAACGAATGATAGGAGCAAAGAAGCCGACGACGGCACCGTATTCCCATCCGCATATATATGAACATAGGAGAACAGGAATGTGCATCGGTAAAAGCATTGAACCGATACCTGGGATCTGACCGGTTAAAAAAGGAAGAACTATGCACAAAGAAAAGAACATTGCGGAAAGAGTTATTTTACGTGTTGTTGAACTTCTCATATAAATCCCCTGTCGGAATTATTCTGTTACCTGATTTCTGGGAGTATAGCCAAGTTTTATAAAGTTAACATCATCGGAAAGAGTTTTGGCATTATAGATTATAAGGATCTGATCGGGAGAGAGAGATGCAACATAATCCGTAAGATTCTGATTAACATAACGAGGGTCGATCATATGGATCGTATCGTAATGAGGGACAAAAAACGGAAGAAGGCAGTGCGTATATGAGTCTTTAATAAGAACAAGAGTCTTGCCTGTTTCCGCCTCTGTATTGACGGTCATATGCGCAGGGTTACCTGACATGAAATATGCATATTTATCTTTTTTGGAAAGGTACTCTTCGTTATAAAAAGTATCTTTTACCTCTCCACCGTCGGAAGAAAGAGTATATTTAACGGGTTCTTTATAATCAAAACGGGTTATGGTATCGGGCTCAACGGGGAAATTACCTTTTGAATAGAAAGTTCCGTAGAAAGAATCCGAAACATCGACCTGTTCAAACTCAGATATATTCGCAGATTCAAGACCGAATTCTTTGCAGATTTCTTCATAAGCATAGAATGCCGCAAGTGTTGTCCAGTGGTGGTCGGTACGGTAATAAATATATTCGTCCTTATGAGCTTCAAGAACGGAATAAAGATCGATCGTATTGACAGATTCGGGGAGAGAGGAATAGAAGCGGTCGATATAATCTTTCTGATTGGAAAGGACTTCGTCGGTAGTCTCTGTTTCAGCGGGAGCGAATGCGGGAAGTTTTTCTTTATAAATAGAAAGAGAAGTAGGAACGATCGCCAAAGAAACTGGAACATCCGTCCAGCCTTCGAATTTGGTAAGTGCAGTTATCTGATTTTCAAGGCGTTTCTGATCGATATTTTCAAATTTTTCAAGAAGATAACCGTCATCTGCAATATAAACACCGTTAATATCCTTTTTATTAAGAAGAGACATAGAAACGACGGTATTTGATTTTACCCAGAAATCACGGAACGGGAACTGGTCGGTAATATACGTTTCAAAATCAGCTTCAAAAGAACCGTCAAAAACACTTTTTAAAGTTGCTTTCGGCATTTGAGCAAGGATTCTATTTTCACTTTCAGAGAACGAAACATCAGGCATTGCAATAAGTAAAATACCGAATACGAAAACGAAAATTACAAATAGAATTGAAAGGATGATCTCAGATTTTTTCTGCATATTTAACCCCGTTTTTGTGTTTTAAAAAATAATATTTGTTAATTACGTTATATATGACGATAAAATCGCCGATAAGTTCCCAACATATATGAAAATATATTGCTTGACAATCGGACAATAATTTGATATAATAAACGGTATATCAACAATAAACTGTCCGATGACAGAAAAAAGGAAGATATTTTTGAGTCACTTGCCCCCTATTCCGCCGTCAAGACAAAGGCAGATCGAACTTGCCAGACAAAGACGGATGTATGAACAAAGACAGAGACGAATAAGACAAAGAAGAAGACAGCTCATGCTTATGAGACTGGCATTCTTCGGTTCCATTGCTCTTGTTTGCGTGGTTGCTGTTTTATTGATAGTTCGATTTATAGACCATAATTCAAAACCGACGATCAATGATGAAGATCAAACGATCGATAATAATCAGGAGATCGTTGAGCAGATTCCGGAACCGGAAATATCCGAAGAACACGGACCCAAACTCGATCTTTCGGAACTCATAGATCCTGCAACGTTGAACCCCAACGACAAGATCGATCTTGATTATAAAATTGATCAGGTTCTTCCCAAAGTTTATTATACTTCAGATACACCCTACACTACTTTTGCAACGGACAACCCCGATCTCGGCTCTAATGTCGATACAAAAGTTATTGTAATTGATGCAGGGCATCAGGAAGGAACAAGGACTTCGGATGTTTGGCTCTCACCGTATATAGATCCTGCAAAAAACTCCTCATGGGTACATAATTCTCTGCTGACGATCGGCGCTACAGGTGTTTCAACAAAGATACCCGAATATAAAACAACTCATGAAATAGCAGAAAAGATGAAAGCGGAACTTGAAGGTCTCGGATATACCGTTTATCTGAGTCATCCCGATATAAAAGAAAAGCTTTCGGGATCACAGAGAGCAGCTGTTGCAAATAAAAACAACGCGGATCTGATGATCTCTCTTCACTGCAATTCATTTGACGATGATAAATCACAAAGCGGTGCTTTGGCTCTTGTTCCCCAAATATGGGAGGGATATCCGAGCGAAAGATTATCTTATCTTTCAAAGAAAGCTGCGACGGTTCTCCTCGAGGAATATAATAAAGCAACAGGACTTAAAAACAGAGGTATCGACCCGATAACAAAATCCTCGATGTTCTCTTTTTGTAAAGTTCCGATTATTCTTTTTGAACTAGGTTTTTCAACTTGTCCGTCAGACGATAAAAACATGAATGATCCTGTTTTTCAGGATAAGATCGTTGACGGTATGATCGCAGGTATAAACAAATACTTTTCTCTTATCGAGCTTGCAAAGGCCGAAGAAATAATCGTTGATACAGAATCAACTGTTACAGAATAAAATATATAAAATTACGGCGATCGGCGTTATACCGATCGCCGTTTCATTACGCGAAAAGGTCTGAATTATAAAATTTCACGTCCGCCGTCGCCAACTTCGGAAACATAGAACGAGGGAGCGATACCGGTTCTTGCTTCGTAATTTGCACCGACTTCAGAGATAAACTTATCAACAGCTTCATCGGCAACAATGCTTACAGTACATCCGCCGAAGCCCGCGCCGGTCATACGGGAACCGATACAACCTTCGATCTTGAGGCTCTCTTCGACCATAACGTCAAGATGAGTACCGGTAACTTCGTAAAGGTCACGAAGAGAGATATGAGAAGCGGTCATAAGGTTACCGAATGCACGAAGATCGCCTTCGGAAAGAGCTTCTACGGATTTAAGAACACGGTCACATTCGTAAACAACGTGTTCCGCACGAATACGACAGAGATCGTCGATAATAAGAGCTTTGCCGTTTTCGAACTGTTCAGCAGTTATATCACGGAGGCATTCAGCATCGGGATAAGCAAGTTTGAGCTGTTCGAGAGCTTCTTCACACTGAGCACGACGTTCGTTATATTTGGATTCTGCAAGAGAACGTTTCTTGTTGGTATTACCGATAACAACTTTGTAACCTTTGAGTTCAAGGGGTACATATTTGAAAGAAAGATCTTTGCAGTCAAGGAAAATAGCATGATTTTTTCTGCCCATAGCGGAAGCAAACTGGTCCATAATGCCGCAGTTAACGCCGCAGTAGGTATTTTCAGCTTTCTGAGAGATCTTTGCAAGTTCGATCATGTTGGGCTTTTCGGTAGCGCCGTTTTCATGAGAGAAAGTTGCGAGGACAAGAGACATAACAACTTCAATTGCAGCAGAAGAAGAAAGACCTGCGCCAAAGGGGACAGTGTCGTGATAAAGAATATCACAGGACTGGATATCATAACCTGCCTGCTGCATTACATATGCAACACCTGCCTGGTAGTTACCCCAGGGAATATCTTTATATTCGCCGAGCTTTTTGATATCAAGACTTACCCTGTCGGGAAGGTCGGTTGCCGCAACGCGGATAAGACCGGAATCGGTTTTTCTTACCGCAACGGTAGAACACTGAGTGAGAGCAGCGGGGAAAACAAAACCGCCGTTATAGTCGGTATGTTCGCCGATAAGATTGACTCTGCCGGGAGAAGAGAAGATTCTTACGTCAGAAGCATCTCCGCCGTATATTTCTGTAAATTTCGCGATAAGTCCGTTTTTGTCTAACATATAATGCCATACCTTTCATGTCTGTAATAATGACATCTTAAATTCTTTTTATTTGTTTTTACTCGTACATTATACATTATACTACAAAAAAATAAAAAAATCAATAGCTATAACAGAAAAGAACGATATATTTACATTAAATTTTTCAGATCGGGGATCATAGAGACGTAAATATCGTGTATTTTTATCTTTATTTTCTCCAGGTTACGTATCAGATCTTCGTTTTCAAAAAATTCGGAGGTATTTCTTTTCAGGAAATACGCGTCCGTTTCATATATAAGGTCTCGTATTTCATCGACAGCTTTATCATGAATAAAAACCGAGATCGTATTTTCTTTACGAATAAACTCATCGGAAAAATCTTTATATAAAGATAACGCTTCCTCGAAACTTTCTTTTGAGATACTTTCTGTTATACGGTCTATGCTTTTGCAAAGAGCATCGGACGTTTTTTTAAGATAAATCAGTTCGACCGTGATTGCGACCGAAGCCAACACCACAAGGACAACAGCCAGGATAATTCTGCTTTTCATAAAATTCAGATACCGTCCTTTAAGATCCATTCCGTATTTCCACTATTTCGAATACACAAAAACACATCGTCAAAACTTTTCGCTTTATGTTTTTTTGCTTCGCAAAGAAGTTGTTTTTCTGAGATTTGAGCCTTTAACAGATTATCTGTAAGCAGTTTACCATCAACAATAAGAGGATACGGTACGGAATTCTGCTCGGTACCATTTTTTAAAATCACGCTCATTTTGCCGCTTGTTTCAAGAATACAGAATTTTACATCATTTATATCCATCGCGCCGTTCTGACGTATCTCTTCATAGAGTTCGCTGATTGTAAGCTGTGTTTTTTTCATTTCGGACTGATTTATAACTCCGTTTTCAACGATTATATTATATTGCCCTGCAAGGACACGTTCGACCGATCTGCTTTTCAAAGAAATTACAGCAGAGAATATTTCCAGGGAAATAAGAACCGTTATTGCAACAACGATATTGACGATAGGATATTCTCTGTCCTGCATGGGAATTGTTGCGAGTTCAGAAATGATGATTGTTATGACAAGTTCGGAAGGCTCTAGCTCGCCGATCTGTCTTTTACCCATGAGACGTATCGCCAATATTGTAAGAATATAAAAAAAGAAAGTTCTGAGTAGAACTATTGACAAATATTTCCGCTCCCCTCTTGATTTTTAAGTAAAAATAAGATATAATTAAAGAAAACGATCTGAATCATAATTATCGTTTCTATTATGGAGGTTTTTTTATGAAATATTCTATTGGCATAGATTTTGGTACACTTTCCGGCAGAGCGGCTCTTTTTGAAGTAGGAAATTCAAAAGAGATCTGCTGTTCCGTTCTTGAATATCCTCATGCGGTAATCGACACGGGTTCCGAATATGCGGAAAAGCTTTTCGGTGGTCTTCCGCAGGATTTTGCACTTGAACATCCGCAGGATTATCTTGACGTTCTTGCGACAACCATTCCCGATGTTATCAAAAAAGGCAGAATAGATCCGAAAGATATTATAGGTATCGGTATCGACTTTACGGCATGCACAATGCTCCCCGTTAAAAACGATGGTACTCCCCTTTGCTTTATAGATAAATATAAAAATAATCCGTATGCATATATAAAACTCTGGAAGCACCACGCAGCTCAGGATAAAGCAAACAAGCTCAACGAGATTGCTGCTGAACGCGGTGAAAAATGGCTTTCTTCATACGGTGGAAAGATCTCTTCCGAATGGATGTTCCCGAAGATCTGGGAAACTCTCGACAAAGCCCCCGAGATTTACGAAGAGGCAGACTGTTTTGTTGAAGCCGCCGACTGGGTAATATGGCAGCTTTGCGGCAAACAGACAAAGAACTCCTGTACCGCAGGCTACAAAGCTATGTGGAACAAAAAAGAAGGTTACCCCTCACCTGAATTCTTTGCGGCACTTGATAAGAGACTCGAAAATGTAATCGAAGAAAAATTCTCCTGCCCCGTTTCTCCTCTCGGACAGAAAGCAGGCGAAGTCACAGCTAAAGCAGCAGAACTCACAGGTCTTTGCGAAGGCACGGCTGTTGCTGTTGCGAACGTCGATGCGCATGTCACCGTTCCCGCGCTCGGTATGAGAGAAACAGGCAAGATGCTCATGATAATGGGCACATCGACCTGCCATATGCTTCTTTCCGATGAAGATAAATATGTTCCCGGTATTTGCGGATCTGTTGAAGACGGTATTCTTCCCGGAATGATCGGATATGAAGCAGGTCAGAGCTGTGTCGGCGATCATTTTGCTTGGTTTACCGAAAATCTTCTCAATGCAGAGCTTAAAGCAGAAGCAGAAGGAAGAAAGATCGCACCTCAGCAGCTTCTTGCAGAAAAAGCTGCTCTTATCCCTGCAGGTAAGAGCGGTCTTCTTGCTCTTGACTGGTGGAACGGCAACCGCTCGATTCTTGTTGACGTTGACCTTACCGGTATGATACTCGGTATGACGCTTGCAACAAAGCCCGAAGAAATTTATAAAGCACTCGTTGAGGCTACGGCATACGGAACAAGAATGATTATTGAAAACTATACCGAACACGGTGTTCCCGTAACAGGTCTTTACGCGGCAGGCGGTATCGCAGTAAAGAGCCCCGAAACAATGCAGATATACGCAGACGTTACAGGTCTTGAAATCAAGATTGCAGGATCTTCTCAGGCGCCCGCTCTCGGTTCCGCAATATTCGGTGCTGTTGCGGCAGGCAAAGAAAACGGCGGTTACGATACAGTTTACGAAGCGGCTGAAAAGATGGGAAGCCTCAGCGATAAAGTATATAGACCCAACCCCTCCGAAAAAGCTGTTTACGACAAACTTTTTGCGGAATACAAAAAACTTCACGATTACTTCGGTCGCGGAGAAAACGATGTTATGAAAAACCTCAAAAAGCTTAAAGACTAAGGAGATATGTATCATGAAAAAAATGGATAGAATAAGCATTACGGGATATAAGCCTTCGGGTTTTGTTAAGAAATATCAGGAACTTATTCACGATATCATGATCCCCTATCAGTACAGAGTTCTTTCGAATCAGGAGCCCAACGTCAGCAAAAGTAATGTTATCGAAAACTTTAAAAATGCGGCAAAGGCACTTCGCGGAGAAAAACACGACAGTTTCTACGGCATGGTTTTCCAGGACAGCGACGCAGGTAAATTCATTGAAGCTGCGGCTTATTCCCTTGCTACATTCCAGGATAAAGAGCTTGAAAAAATAATTGATGAATTTATAGATATAATTGCCGAAGCTCAGGACGAAGACGGATATCTGAACACAAGATTTACCGTTCAAGAAAAAGAAAAACGCTGGGAAAACCTTCTTGAAGCGCATGAGCTTTATTGCGCAGGACATATGATGGAAGGTGCCTGTGCGTATTACGAAGCGACAGGCAAGCGCAAATTCCTCGATGTAATGGAAAGAAACGCTGAACATATTTATAATAAATTTATCGTAAACAAAGCCGAAGGCTATCCCGGTCACCCCGAGATCGAGCTTGCGCTGATGAAAATGTACAGACTTACGGGAAACGAGCATTGTCTCGATCTTGCAAAGCATTTCATCGATTGCAGAGGCGTTGATCCTCATTTTTACGAAAAAGAAAGAAAAGCACGTTCATGGGTCGTCTGGGGAAGCAATCCTTCGAACTATGAATATCAGCAGAACAATAAGCCCGTAAGAGAGCTGAGCGAAGCTACGGGCCACTCCGTAAGAGCGGCATATCTTTATACGGGTATGGCAGACCTTGCTTCCGAAACCGATGACAAAGAACTTTTTGATGCCTGCAGAAGACTTTGGGATAACATCGTTGAAAAAAGAATGTATGTCACGGGCGGCATAGGTTCCACACACCACGGTGAAGCATTTACAAAGGATTACGATCTGCCGTCTGATACAGCATACGCCGAGACCTGCGCATCGATCGCACTCATGTTTTTTGCATCAAGAATGCTTGAAAATGAGATCAAGGGCGAATATGCGGATGTTATGGAACTTGCTTTTTACAACACCGTTCTTGCAGGCATTCAGATCGACGGAAAGAGATATTTTTATGTAAATCCGCTTGAATCTATCCCCGGTATTTCAGGTCAGGTTACATCCCACAGCCATGTTAAGATAACGAGACCCGGATGGTACGACTGTGCTTGCTGTCCCCCGAATGCGGCAAGACTTATTGCGTCCCTCGGTCAGTATGCATACAGCGAAAAAGACGATACTGCTTTCTGCCATATGTATGCTTCGGGCGATGTTGAATTCAAAAACGGTCTGAAGATCGAATGTAAGACAGAATATCCGTACGAAAATACCGTAAATTATAAAATTAACGGCAACGGAAATATGGCGATCAGAATTCCGAACTGGAGCGAAAAATACACCGTAAACAAGAACGGTGCGGAAATCAACCCCGAAAATAAAGACGGATATATCTATATTCCCGTTTGTGACGGCGACGAGATCGGAATTGAACTCGATATGACTCCGAGATACATCTATGCTTCCGAAAAAATACCCTACCTCACAGGCAAGGTTGCAATAGCTGTCGGTCCTACAGTATACTGTTTTGAAGGTGTTGACAATGACGGAGACGTTTTCTCTCTTTCTGTCGACACAAGTAAACTCCCCGTTGTCGAAGAATACGATAACGATCTTCTCGGCGGCACTCGCAAAATGACAGTCAAAGGCTTCAAGAAAGAAGCGCAGAAAGGGCTTTACACATCAAAAGCTCCTACATATACAGAAAAAGATCTGACAGCGATCCCCTATCATCTCTGGGCAAACAGAGGCGAAAACCAGATGAGAGTCTGGATGACAGAAAAATAAATATACAGAAAAGAACTCCGAGATACTCGGAGTTCTTATTTTATAAAAAATTGGAGGATTATAAGTTTTTGTTATACCTTAGGGAACATTTATGTATTCCGGATTAAATAAACCTTCATTTTCAGTTGCAAGGAGGGTTCCGTCTGTTTTTCTTACAATAATAACAGGACCTTTTGATCCCCATTGAAACACAAAATCTTCAACATCGGTAAATGTTTTTGCTATCTCTATTGCTGCTTCAACTTTATCAATGTTTTCATCTGTAACGATTCCCTCTGGCAAATTACCGAAGATCATTTGACCGTCTTTTGTTACCGCAACAGGAAAATCCCCGTTTCTCTTGCCTAAATCAACGAAATTAAAGATATCGAACATCTTTATGTTTTCATGATCAAAATCTGTTCCTAAAGACAAAAGTTTTCCGTCTGATGTCAAAGCAAGAATAAAATTATCGCACATACGATAATCGACAATATCGGTCCATTCTTCCGCTTCGGGAAATTGCGGGCAGTTTAGTGTTCCGTCCGTATTTAAAACGGGATTTTCAACTTCGGTATATTTAGTCGCATATTTTGATTTTAAGCTGAAAACTTTTCCGTTTGCGCAAAATACATCATACACTCCGCGAAATCTGTCTTGCCTTATGTCTCTTATTCCCACAGTTTTGTTCAAATCATTAATGAATGACTCTGTGATTTCTTTTGATTGCGAAAGGAAATAATCCCACTCGTCTTCTTCGTAGTTTTGCTTTATATCTTCAATCATCCGATCTTCTGCGTCTTTCTTTTTAATATCGATAATTGAACCGTCTTTCATGAAAACAAATCTTCCGCATTTGAAATCGAGAATCTGTTCCTGATCGATCGGATCAAATAAATCGATACCTGCTAAAAATGGGTCTAAAGATACGGGGATATTGTTTACCAAAACTGTATTATAGTTTAAGTTCAATGATGGCGCAGACGATAAAAGTTTAGATTCAAACAGAGTATCTTCGTCTTTATTTTCTGTAAATTCATCATCTTTTTTCTCGGAATCACGATCTTCACTGATAATCTCGTCTTTATTTTGATCTATGGATTCGTCGTCTTCATTTTCATCTGTGTTATTATCCTGCAAGTTGTCGTTTTCGGTAATGGGAGGGGTTTGATTATTATCGGAATTTTCTGTAGTCCCTTTTTCTACGCATGAACAACAGCATAATAATAAAGCAGTAATAATGACTAAACACTTTATTGTAATATCGATTTTCTTTTTCATTCTCCTATCCTCTTTCTTTGATATTTACGGTTCATTAACAAATTCGTGGTTGAAATTCGTTCCTTTTAAATTGGTTATCATCAAAGATCCGTCTTTTTTGCGGACAATAATATATAAATTTCCGCTATTCGTTTCAAAAGTGAAGTCGTCAATATCTGTAAACGCTTTTGCCTTTTCGAATTGATTATCCCAGTCTGTCTTCTGCTTTTCCGAAGATAATTGATCGCGACTTAATAGTTCTCCGAATATGAGTTTACCATCTGCTGTAAGTGCAACAGGCATATCTCCTTGGTTTGAATCCCAGGATACAGTATCCCAGATATCAAATTTAACTATATTTTCATGTTCAAATTCAATTCCTGCAGAACGAAGATTTCCGTTCGAAGTTAATCCGAGAATAAAATTATCGCATATACGATAATCGACAATATCGGTCCATTCTTCCGCTTCGGGAAATTGCGGACAGTTTATTGTACCGTCTGTGTTCAAAATCGGATTCATTTCTTTCCAGTACGATATCGAATACATATACTGAAGATAATAGACGTTTCCGTCGGCAGCAAAAACGATATATTCATCATTGTATATATCTTCTCTTATATCTTTTATGCCGACAGACTTATTTAAATTATTGAGAAATATTTCCGTGATTTCTTTCGGGTGGTTCTTTATTCGGATATCCCATTCCTCCGGTTCGAAGCTTGACTTTAGACCGCCAATAATTTCGTTTGCCGCTCTTTCTTTCTGTAAATCAATAATCGAACCGTCTTTAAAAAATACGAATCTGTCGCATTTAATCGTTATAACTTGTTCAGCATCAATTTCTGTATAAGGAGTTTGTTCGGAACGAGTGATATTTATTATTTTATCACCGATTTTAACGATATTTCCCAGTGAAGGGGAAGATGGTAACAATTTCGATTCAAACGGTTCATCTGAAAACACAGGATTATATATTATACCGTGAGGGTCGGGTCTGTAGGGTTGATATTCAATAACTTCTCCGTCTTTAGTTATCTGTTTGTAATATTCCGAACCTCGTGTTCCGGTATAGTAACACCATAGAGAATCATCGGATTTTCTGATCAAAAAACTATTTTTATAATCATGAAAATTAAAATCAACAATATCAGTCATCGATCTTGCCGTTTCCATTGCATCTTTCATAGTGTCTATGTAGTTCAGATCCTTTTCGGAAAGCCTTTCATAATCAACGTTCTCATCAAATTCCCCGATTATAAGGTATCCGTCGGAATGTAGCGCAATCGGAATATTCTGTTCAAAATATGTATCATCATCTTCGTAATAATACACATCGGACCATATTTCAAATATCTTGATATTATCATATTCGAAATCAATGCCTGCCGAAAGCAGTTTTCCGTCGGATGTCAGCCCGAGAATAAAATCCTCGCAAATACGGTAGTCAATAATATCCGTCCATTCCTCAGCTTCCGGAAATTCAGGACAGTTTAACGTTCCGTCTGCTTCGAGTAGAGAATCTTCAAGCTTTTCATAATAATAAATCGAAATAGAATGTCCGTCATCTATCTTATAAACAGAACCGTCGCATGCGTAAACAATATGGGACGAAATTCCACGTTCTTTTTCATCACGAATATCTTTTATTCCGACAGTGCGATTTAATTCAGTCAGAAATGTTTCAGTGTATTCTTTTGATAAAAATTCTTCCATCAATTCGTCAGGATCGTCGTATGGATAATATTTTGTTAAATTATTCTTATACGCTTCTCTTTGCAGATCAATGACAGAACCGTCTTTCATGAAAAGAAATCTTCCGCATTTCAACGTCAGAATTTCGTTCGGGTCGAAGTAATCGTAAATCGTTCCGCCTGAAAGTTCTGTTGCCAGACGTTTCGGAATTCCGTTAACCAAAGAAGTATAGCCGTCCAGTGATGTTGAAGAAGTTAAAAGCTTCGATTCAAAAGGCTTATTCTCATCTTCTTCAATTTTGTCGCTTCCATCGTCTTGATTTTCTTCTTCCGAAGTCTGATTTTCATTCGTCGAATCTATGGTTTCATCTTTGTCCGTACGATCGTCTTCTTTTTCTTTTGTATTTTTAATATCCGATAAGTTGTTATCTGTAACGGAAATATCCGTATCAGAGTCCTCAATCGATTCACCGTTGTTTTCGGATTTTTTGCAGGCAAAACAGGTTATTGAAATTGCCGCAATCAATATCAAAATTTTAACTCCGACAAAAAATCTGTTTTTCATTAAATAATCCTTTCTCTGTTGTTTACGGTACGGCAACGTATTTTGAGTTAACGTTCTTCCTCTTTGCTGTTTTAATTAATTAGACGAACCAAAAAGGTAAAAGTTCCAAAATCAAATATGCAGAGTTTTTTTGTTAATATGTTGTTGTGTTTATACGGGCAG
This sequence comes from Clostridia bacterium, assembly GCA_017621705.1. GTDB lineage: Bacteria > Bacillota > Clostridia > Oscillospirales > UBA644 > HGM12619. Next base: position 67,172 of record JAGASR010000028.1, read on the forward strand.
CTGATCGGCAATTCGCCAGCCGTTTTCGGTAAGTTGAAGAACGTACCGGAAAGTCTGATACGTTTCTTCTTCGCCAACCGTGGGGCTGTTTTCTTTATAGGTTATATCGATAACGACCTCGGAGTTGTTGTTTTCCACGATATTATAGGTGTAATCCTCGGAAAGGTACCAGCCCATTCCGCCCTGCATACAATACGTAAAACCGTCAACATTGATGTAAAGATCATTATTCTTTGTGTTCGTAAGATAGTTACCGCAGAACACGCTTGAAACAAAAGCGGTCCATTCATCCCAGGTATCGTATTTTTCATCGATGACCTTATTATACATACCGCTTTCATCTGTAACAGAAGAATCGACTTTCATAGAAGCGGAAGAATATTCTGCGTATTTCTGATAAAGGTGAAGCTTTTCAAAAAGCTCGGCAATATCGGAATCGTAGATTTCTTCGGTTGCGGGTTCTATAGGCACGGGTACGGGTGCAACATAAGAAGACGAGCGATTTACGGAAAGAGTGTTATTACCATCGTAATCTTTGGAAATAACAATATATAAAGTTTCCTTTTGTCCGTCAGTTGTTTCGATATCGTAACGGTATTCATTGCCGCCTACATAAGAACAAACAACAGAAGAAATTTCCCTGTATATTTTCAATGACGGTATTATTGTTGTAACACCGTTTTGCTGCTCATTTGAATAACCTGCACCCATTTCAGCGATAAGATTCCAGTCGCCGTTTTTAATGGCAACTCTGATCGCCTCCGCCAAAAAATTCAAATTAGAGCATGTTTTCCAGGATTCCGCGCTGACTGTAAAAGGAATTTTATCCGTTCCCGGGAAAGATATATAGTTCTCAACATCAAAATAAATGACATTAGGCTCTACATAGATACCGAACGAACGCAGATAGAAACGATCGTTTGCCTTTTCGACGCAGTAAGCCAGTGACTCAGTATAGTTCAAGACATTAAACGATGCGCTATCGATCAATTTTCGGGAGTACAGATAACCGTTTTCCCCTATTTGTATATTAAGCTCGGTATAACCCGTATCAGTAGCAACAGAGATTGAAGGGTCTGCAGGTAAGGAAAGATATTTCTGTTCACCCATAAGCAGATTGAGAAGATTATGGTCCCCGTCTCTGAAAGCCTGAATAATATATTTTTCAAACTCTTTCAAATCATTAAGTTTGAGGCTTTCCTCGGGAACAGGTTCGATCGGTTTTGTTATATATTTTTCGACGTCAACAAGTTCTGCGCTCATTATTCCCAAACCGTTATCACTGAAGAATAATTCAAAACCGATATATTTGTCGTCATATCCGATAACAATTGTTTTATTATCATCAAAAACGATCGATGTGTATTCAAAATCTTTATAAGTATCTCCGTATGACATTACAGCGACATCAAAAAGATGTTTACCGATCGTATCGAGATCAGAGGAAGTTTCGGTCAGTTTCTCGTAATACGAATCGATTTTCCATGACATTTCGCCGACCGCTGATGAATAAGCAGAAAGCGATGCAATATATATACGTTCGAGATTATTGCCGTCGGAACTGTATTTATAAACATTAAGAATATCGTCTATACCGCTTTGTTCAACTTTAGCGGCAAATGATTTCTTAAAATCTGTCGGGAAAAGAAAAGATGTTGTTGCGGGATTATAGAACGAAACGTTTTTCGGCTCGAACCTTGAAGCATAATCCTCGGAAATATGAGTTTCAAGAAGGTTTTGAATATAGTCTACGGGATAGATATCTCCGTATTCAGAATTTGAACCATCACATTCTCCGAAGAAATACGCGAGGAAGAATTTATCTTCATCGGTCATTGAATTCCCGTCAAAAATGCCCTTTCCAATATAGGATGCTATATTTTCGAAAAGCTCCGTAAAACGTTTTTCTCCGAAAGAAATAGGTTTATCTTCTATTAACACATCGGACGGTCCGCTTGATACGATCGGTTCCGTTATATAGACGGGAGCTGACGATGATCTGAATTTATCGCTTTCGGAAATGTTGCCGTCGCTGTATATAATTTGACAAACAGAGTCTTTTATCGACCAATCTTCATTAAACGTAAAAGCACGGACAAGAACATCATCAAGTCCAAAGGAATCAATTACGACCTCTTCCTGATCAAATTGATGAGGGAAATTAAAACCAACGATTTCATCTTTCTCCATATCGTAAGCAGACAATACGCCTTCAGAATCGATATAGTAAATATATTTTCCGGATATTGAGTAAGATTTAATATCAAAGTTTATAATGCTCTCCTGCTTTGTTGAAAGATCCAACAAACAAAGATGGGTTTCGCCGCTATCCGGAGTATATGTATACACAAACAAATCTTTAACAAGACGGAAATCTGAGATATTACCGTCAAAATAACGGAACATATCTGTATCGGAAAGAATACGGTTGCTGAGATTTGTTTTCATATCACGTGCATAAACAGAGGTTACATCGGGAATTAAGCCCTCATTTTCTGCATGGTAATAGTAAAAGAGATCGTTATCCTTATCGATAAAAATGTCATCCATCAGCATACAATCCTGATAACGTTCCGCCTCACTGATACTGTTTGCGGTTATGGCAATACGGTCAACGTACACATCTCCGACATCGTAAACACCGTAAAGCAAATAAATATAGCCTTTATGAACGGCAAAACGATAAAAAGAATTATAACCTTCGTGTGAATCAGAATAGAAAAGATGAGTATACTCATACTTATCGGAAGCAAGATCGATATACCCTATCTCATCATCAAGAAGGACATAGAGCCTTCCGTTATCGATATCTATATCGAGGACAGGTTCTTCGCCGAAGCCGAAAAGCTCTTCAACATTGCCGTCATCGAAAACGCCTGCAACAGAATAATTCCAATTTTCATCACAGACAATGGAAAATGCAACAACGGATTTTTCTTCGGATCCTTCCGTTACGGGAGGATTATCGGAATTATCAGTCTCATCTGATTTCTGAGACTGATAATATTCGAAATCGGTCACATAAACGGGCGAGGAAAAACTCATATATTTCGAATCCTCGATGATGCCTTCACTGTCAGCTATTTTGAAAACATGACCGTTGACATGTTGTTCATCGTCATACGTAAGAGCCCAGAACAGTACTTTTTCAAGCCCATAAGGCTGAATACTTATTATTTCCTCTTTAATTTCTGACGGGAAAGTATGCTTCGAGATATTCTCATTTTCAAGATCAAGAGCAGAAAGAGTACCATCCCTACCGATAAAATAGAGATATTTTCCGGATACGGCGTATGATTTAATATCGAAATCCAACACACTGCTTGTCTTTTCTCTTATATCACGCAAAAAGAGTGCCGTATCGCCATCGTCACTATTGTGAGTAAAGATAATATAATCGCCGAAATGAAGAGGTGAAAATATACCCTCATCAAAGTTACGGTAAACATCGAGATCCGCAACAATGCAGGTATGCTTATCTGTATTCAGATCACGAGTGTAGACAGATACGGTTTCTTCTGAAGAAGACTCGTCAAATTCTGATAAGTAATAATACAGAAGGTCATTTTGTTTATCGATAAAGATTTTACCCATCGGCATACAATCCTGATAACGTTCGACCTTATTTATACCTTCCGCATTAACGGGAATACGGTCGATATGGAAATTTCCGACTTCATACGAAGTATAAAGCAAATAAATATAGTCGTCATGGACTTCGAATTTTTGGAACGCATCGGACCCCCCGTCTGCATGCCAATAGAAAAGAGGTGTATACTCATATTCGGAAGAGGTAAGATCGATATAGCCTATTTCACTCGGAAGCATAACATACAGTCTTCCGTTGTCGACTGAGATATCTGCAATTAATCGATCGAACCTGAAAAGCTCCATGACGGAACCATCTTCGAGAATACCGGCTACGGCATAATTAAAATTCTCATCGCTGACGATCGAGAATGCGACAATGGGAATACCTTCCGGTTCTTCCGTTACGGGAGACTGAACGGGATCTTCGACCGTTTCATCGGAAACGGAGGGATCATCGGGACCGATATTTCCGTCCTGATTAAAATCACACGCCACAATCGCCGTAACTACAACGGAGATCAATACAATAAAGCAAAGAACGGTAATACCAAGCTTACGCACATTCATATCGAGAATATACGAAAATCTTTCTTTGAGAATACGTTTATCATTTGCAAAATAGGTAGAATATCCCTGAGATGCGGCATGACGTGATGCAATTTCAGAGAGGATCGCTTTTGAATACTGACCGCGGTATTCCGTCGGTCTGCCTTTAACGACATCACAGTCGCAAGAAAGTTCGACCGCTTTAAAGGCATTTGAACGCATTATCCAGGCAAAAGGATTGAACCAGTAAACTGCGGAAACAACGTTCATAAAAAATTTATACCAAAGATCGCGGCGTTTGAAATGAGTAAGTTCGTGAGTAAAAATAAGATCGAGCGTACGTTCATCGCAAGAATAGTTCGAGGGAAGAACGATTATCGGACGGAAATATCCGACGAGCATCGGACCTTTTGCTCCGTCAAAAAAAGAAACAGATGCATTTTTGATATTAAGATCCGCACAAACGCTGTCAAAAACTCCGAGTATGCTTTGATCGCTGACGGGTATACGTTTACGTAAACGAATACGGAATACAAAATATTGAATAACATAATAAAGTAAAACTGCCGCCGCTCCGCAAAGCCAGACATTGCAAGCTATTAAGGAGATTGGGATATTTTCCTTTACAGGCTGCTGAGGCTGAGGAGGCGAAGTAATCGGATAGATTACGGGCGGAGGAAGATCCTCAGGGATCGTAACATCGACGACGGGCATCTGATCCGTATAAGAGTCAAAGAATGTCTGCTGCGCAGGCTCGGCATATGTCACTGTAACAGTGCGGTCAGGGATCTTGACATTGACCGGAGCTTCAATTGTCGGTAAACTTATCGGAAGCATCATTCTGACAGCGAGGACAAGCCATGCAAAATAATAAAGCTTTGCTGAAAAACGCTTCGAAATAAGCTTTTCAAAGAGAAGCAAAAGAACCGTTACTATCGCAGAAACAATGGTTAACTCGAGTACTGCGGTAAAGACATCGGTCATTCAGATCATTCCTTTCTGTGTGTGTTTGGGTTAAAGGGATTATTTGTCTTTTGAAGCATTCAGTTTTTCACTGATAAATGATTCGAGCTCTTTAAGATCGGCATCGGAAAGAGCGTTGCCGTCATAAAGAGATGCAACGAAACTTTTTACAGAATTACCGTTGACTCTTTCGAGGAAAGATCTGTTTGCACGGGTGCGGTATTCATCATGTTTAATAAGCGCGGAAAAATAACGCTTATTATCCTTTTTCTCAGCAGAAACAAAACCTCGTTCGATCAATCTGTTGAGCAAAGTCTGCAGTGCGGATAAGTTCCAGGTGCGCTGTTTATCAAGCTCACGCTTGATCTGACCTGTTGAAACAGGATTTGGCAAAGCCCATACGGCGTCCATGACCTCAAGTTCGGTATCGGGCAAAGTATCGTGCGGTTTTTTCATAAAAAATCACTCCTTTTTTTATAGTATAACATACACGCGTATGTTTGTCAAGGGGTTAAAAAAAAAATTTTTCGTCAAAGCACACAAACTTGTGACGAAAATATTGACAAAATGATAATAATAATATATAATGAAGATGATAATAAAAATATATGGAGGTTTTCCGCATGAAAAAACTATCACTATTACTCGCATTATTAATGTTTTTCACATTATTTGTTTCTTGTGCATCAACACAGCAGGAAGAAGTTTTTGACGCAGAATTGGACACATCACATTCAATCGACTGGAGCGGAAAAGAATTTTTCATTCTTCAGACTTCCGCAATAGACGAAACCCCTCTTTACTACATCAGAGATACCATTCTTGCAGACAATGCGATGCAGAGACTTAAAGATGTTGCGGCAAAGCACAACTGCGAGATATCTTTGAAATATATCGGTGTTGACAACACATTCAAGACCCTTATGGCGGCAACCCTTTCTTCGGGTGATGCTCTCGGTGATATAGTATTTACCGACCCGTATCAGATCCGTGAATTCGGGAACCTCGGAGGACTTGTAAATATTGAACACGTTCTCGATTATATTGATATTTACGATGAAACCAAATGGGGCGCTCCGAACGTATGGGAATTCCTTATGTGTAAAGGTGTTATGTGCGGCGTTGTTCCCGTATCGTGGATGCAGATGGAACCAGCAATCTTTTACCCGATCATTTTCAATCAGAATCTGACGAGCTCTTTCGGTGTTCCCGATCTTCGTGAATATTACGAAAACGGCGAATGGACCCGTGAAAAGATGATGGATACCGTCGTTACATGCACAGATAATACGCTTGCTACCCCGATCAAAGGTATGGCGGCTTGTCTTAAGCACTTCATCCGTTCAGCCCTTCTCAATAACGGCACAACCTTTGCAGAATTTAACGATGATGTTTCCGAATACCACTGCGGCTGGGACAGCGAAGCAGGTATCGAAGCGCTTGAATGGGTAAAGAGCATTATCGATAATTACGAAGAATATATGTATGAGTTTTCCAACTCCAGTTACGGTGACTGGAACTACACAAATCCGTTCATGAATAACGAAGCTACGCTGCTTCTGACTAAATCCGCTGAAATTTACGATAAGATCGCTTACGAAGTTGATAATTTCGGCATTCTCCCATTTCCCGCAGGTCCGTACGGCGATCCGAGCAAATACGTAGGCTTCTACGAAAAAGCTCAGACTCTTTCCATTCCTCTTTACGCAAAAGAAGTTGAATGTTCCGCTATTCTTATTGATGAGATCTTCTCTCCGCTCGAAGAATACCCCGATAAGAAATCGATGGAAGACTATTATAATTCCAACGTATTCAGTGACAGCAGAGACTATAATATTTTCATCGAAATGAGCAAGAACTGCAAATACAGTTTTTGGCCCGACGGTGGCGATACTTTCCTTAATAACATCTACACAAGCCTTCCCAGAGCTACCCCGACGAAGATAATCGAATCGTACGGTACATCGAGTGACGAATGTATTATAGAACAAATGATACCCTCGATCCTCACGATCAGAAGACTTACGGGCGACGACACTTACAAATAAAAAAACAAAGAAATCAAGGTAAATTATGATACAAAACGAACAGCAAACAAAAATGATGATCCTCTACTCCCTTTGGTCTGCGGGATGCCCGATGCCCACTGTAACGCTCAGCCAGATATTGGGTGAATTCGGTATCGGCGCGATCGGAACAACGGGCGAAATTTACGATCTTGCCGAAAAGAAGCATATCACGGTAATAGATGACGATGATGTTGAATATATCGTTCTTCAAAAAACCGGTCAGGAGATCGCAACAACTCTCGGCAGAGACCTTTCGCCTTCCGTAAGAGAAAAGCTCATGCTTACGACCGCAAGGGAAGTGGCAAAATTAAGAAAAGATCTCGGTGTTGCGGCATCGTACGAAGGAAAAGAAAGCGGCGGATACGAAGTATACGTTTCGTTAAGCGACGAAGGTTCCGCGCTGATGGATCTTAAAATGTTTGCGCCGACAAGAGCGCAGGCAGATATTATGATCGCAAATTTCAAGGACGATCCGTATAAAGTCTACCGCGAGGTTCTTGCGAGCATGACGAAATCGAGACGGTAAGAAAGGAAATAAAATGCTTCCGAAAGATATTCAGTTTCATATAAAATGCAAGCCCGGAGATATAGGACGTTACGTTATTTTAACGGGTGATCCGAAGCGTGTCGAAAAGATCGCGAAATATCTCGATGATGCGTACCTTATCGCAGATAACAGAGAATATGTTATCTATACAGGTTCTATATGCGGAGAGAAAGTCTCTGTTTGTTCAACGGGTATAGGCGGACCTTCCGCAGCGATTGCTGTTGAAGAACTGCACGCATGCGGTGCAGAGTATATGATAAGAGTCGGAACTTGCGGAGGTATTGCTGAAAAAGTTATCGGTGGGGACGTAATAATCCCCACCGCAGCTATAAGACAAGAAGGAACAACGCTTCAATATGTTCCGTCGGAATACCCTGCCGTTGCTGATTTCTCTGTTGTTTCAGCATTAAAAAAAGCGGCTGACGGGCTCAATGCGACTTCACACCTGGGCGTCGTTCAATCAAAAGATTCATTTTACGGTCAACATTCACCCGAGACAATGCCTGTATTTTTCGAGCTCGATCAGAAATGGCAAGCATGGAAAAAGGCGGGAGTTCTTGCAAGTGAAATGGAATGTTCGACGGTATTCGTCGTCGGAAACGTAAGAGGCATAAAGACGGGATCCGTACTACTTGCAATCTGGAATCAGGAAAGAGAAAAAGCAGGTCTTTCAAACCCGTCTACGGAAGACACAGATCTTGCGATCAGAATCGCCGTCAAAGCAATAGAAAATTTAATTAAAGAGCTTTAAATCTTGGGAAAAATCTATACAGCGCGCAGATTACGATAACGCAGATAATCGTATCTGGAATCATAAATGCGCCGTTATAGGCTATAGCCCATGTCAGCGGAGAAAATCCTTCAGCAGCCCACGACCCGAAGAAAAGCAGACCTGAAAGGAAATGGCAGAAATAACGTAAAAGACCGGAAACGATAGTGCCGATAATTACGTTTCTGAGTGATTTTGTTCCGAAAAATCCGCAAACGCAAATAACGGAAAATGCAAGGATATAGTCTATAAAAATACAGCCGACAAATACGCCGGGGGTAAGCCCCCACGATGCGACTGCGGAAATACCGAGCAAAAGCTGGATAAAAGAATAACCGATCGAGACAGGAATCCCCCATCTTACCCCGTACAAAAAAGAAATGAGCATTATCGGAACCATGCTTCCGACTGTTATCGAGCCATCCAACGGCGCCCTGATAGTAGGGAAAATACTTAAAACAGTGGCAAGGGCAAGCATGACTGCGCAGATAGCAAACGCTTGACAGATTGGTTTCTGTTGATTTTGTTTTCCATGAAGAAAACACTCCTTTTATTGATATAAAATCAATTATAAAAGCAAAAAAGGTCCGCAGTAACAATACTGCGAACCTGAAACGATCGGTTGTTTGCTTTTCCTACGGAGGTATTAACCTCGTCAGGTTCAATGGGTGTTTCTCAACCTTCCATTTCGGAAGGTACCCCAAAGCAATATTGATTTTGAGTGAAAGTATATCACAAAATATTCACTTTGTCAATACCAAATACAACGTAAAAAGCGAGGAAATCAAAAAATGATATGCAAAAAATGCGGTGCGGAAATCACAGAAAACGTTAAATTTTGCACCAACTGCGGAGCGAATATAACCGAAGAAATTCAGACCGATACAGAAGAAAAAGTAAAGACTTACTGTAAAAAATGTAATGCTCCTATTTTAGAGGGAATGGAAGCATGTCCTATTTGTCTGACACCTGTTAAAGAAAATATTCCTCAGTCACCTAATCCGAACAGACCTATGATACAGCCTAATTCAGCCCAAAGAACATTTTCTGTAAAACCCGGTAAAGGCGGCGGATGGATAGTATTTGCAAAAATCTTGCTCTGGTTATTGTTTGCCGGTATTATTCTTATCGGGATTTCAAGCGGTATTATGCTTATTTCCACGGGACTTTCAAGTACCGGATCTGTTAATGTCCCTGAAGAGTATTATTACTACTACGGTGCAATGAGAGTTGAACCGATGCTTGCGGTAGTTTCGGGAATTGCAGTAATCATAGTTAGCATTATTCTTGCATTTGTAACGGTTTGTACGGGTTTTCTTGCGATCGATGCATGTCTTAACCTTAAAAACATGAACGATAACCTTTCAGAGCTTATCAAAATAAGCGCAGAAACAGGAAATACATCCGAAAAGATAAATGTCGCAGTCCTTGAAATAATGAAAAAGAAATAAAATATGCCCGTGTGAGTGATCACACGGGTTTTTCATGTCATTGATTTTCTCAAAGTTTCAAGCGCTTTTTTCTCAAGTCTTGAAACATACGATCTGGATATTCCGAGTCTGTCGGCTGTCTCTTTTTGGGTCAATGCGGGCTCGGATAAACCGTAACGTAAAAGAATGATAGAACGCTCTCGTTCGTCAAGAAGAGATATTGCCTTTGCTAGTTTTTCGGTCTGCATTTTACCGTAAATTTGCTCGACGATATTATCATCCTCGCTGATTATATCCATAAAAGAAAGCGGATTTCCGTCTTTATCGCAGTCTATCTCGTCATTTATGGAAATATCGTTCGCGGTTTTCTTTTTTGATCTGAAAAACATCAGAATTTCATTTTCGATACACCGCGCAGCATACGTCGCAAGCTTTGTCGATTTATCGGGATTAAAGCTATCGACAGCCTTTATAAGACCGAGCGAACCGATAGAAATGAGATCATCGGGATCGTCGGACGACTGATAATATTTTTTAACAATGTGCGCAACGAGACGCATATTACACTCAATAAGTTTTGCACGAGCAGATTTATCGCCCTTTTTCATATGCTCGAAACATTCACGCTCTTCTGCGGCAGATAGCGGTTTCGGAAATGAACCTGCGGCTGATACATGAAGAATAAGAAAAAACAGATTAAAAAACATAAAGCACCCCCTGTTCGGTGCTTTATTATATGTTTGAAAATACAACGAAAGACCGCGAATGCTTGTCAAAAAAACAGAAAAACAGCCCTGCCTGAGCAGAGCTGTTTTTTAACGGAGATATTAGTCCTGATATTCGTTTTTATCGACAGATCTGAAATGTTTGATCTGTTTTGCGTCGTCGATCATTTTGATAACTTCGAGAGCCTGATCGAGGGAGATGGGATAAGGAATGCCGTTTACGAGATCATCGTAAAGGGTATCCCAGGGAAGAGTGATCTCTTTATTCGGGGGAGCAACAACTTCTTCTTCGATCCATCTGATTTCTTCTGCGGATTCGAAAGTTCCGCTTGCGCCGAAGCTGGTAGCGCCGGGGGTTCTGGGGTCAGCTTCGATTCTGTTGAATTTCTGAGCGGGATCAACATATCTGAGTTTTGCAGTAACCCCGTCAATAATAGCGGAACCGCGGGTACCGTAGATAACGTATTCGGGAACGTGGCAAGCAACGCCGCTGTTGATTTCCATATCAATAATACGGCCGTTTTCGCCTTCGAAGATCATCTTGATAGCGTCTTCGCAGTCACCTGCAGCGGTAACACAGTCAAGGTGAGAGAACATACGTTTAACAGGGCTATCGAGAAGACGGAGAGAATGGTCAACGATATGGGGACCCCAGTTAAGGATCATACCGCCGCCGAATTCGTTAAGAGTCTGCCAGTCGTTACGACGGCCGAAACTGTTACGTGCAAGTCTGATCTCATGAACAAAACCGAGGATACCGGAGTCAATAAGCTTTCTTACGTATTCATAACCACGTTCAAAACGGCGGTTGTGACGGACGAAAAGTCTGCCGTATTTGCCGCTGTCGCTGATCTCTTTAAGTTCAGCAGCCTGAGCGTAAGTGCAGGACATGGGTTTTTCGATAAGAACATGTTTACCTGCAAGAAGAGCCATTTTTGCATGAGCATAATGGTCAACGGAACGGGTAGCGATATCTACTATTTCAACATCGGGATCAGCGATAAGATCTTCAATCTTGGTGTAGCATTTACAACCGGGGAAACGTTCTTTGATAAGTTCAAGACGTTCGGGGATTATATCGCAGCCTGCAACGTAGGTAAATTTATCGGGAACATCCATAAGTTCGCCCATATGCATGCCTTTACCTGCGCGGCCAATACCGACAAGACCGAGGCGGATTATTCTTTTATTTTCCATAGTAAAACTCCTCTCTGTTATTAACAGAAATAAATTTTTATTAATTTTAACATACAAGAACTACAAAGTCAAGAGGTTTCACAAAAAAAATCGGTGCTGAAAAACAGCACCGTTATTATTTCGGACCATCAGCCCCAGAGTTTTTTATTCGGGGAGTTTGCTTTGATAGCAGAAAGATCGCCGACAAGTTCAAACGCCGCACCTGTTCCTTTTGCAACACAGGAAACAGCATCGTCCGCAACGTAAACACGGATACCGACATACTCTGCAATCATCTTATCAAAGCCATAGATAAGGCTTCCGCCGCCGGTCATAATGATACCGTCAAGAGAAATATCACCGATAAGTTCGGGCGGAGTACGGGAAAGAACATCATGAGTCGCTTCCGCAACAGTTCTACCCGGTTCGAGATACGCTTCCATGGTATCTTCGGAAGTGATTGTAAATTCACGGGGAAGACCTGAAGTAAGGTCTCTGCCTCGAACGGTCATCGAAAGCTTTTCGGGACGGGGGGAAAGACAGCCGATACGCATTTTAATATCTTCTGCAGTTCTTTCGCCGATGAGAATACCCCATTCTTTTCTGATAAACTTAACGAGAGCTTCGTCAAATCTGTCGCCTGCTACCTTAACGCTTTCGGAAACGACAACGTCACCTAAAGAAATAACGGCAATATCCGCTGTTCCGCCGCCGATATCGATAACCATTACACCTCTGGGTTTGGAAATATCTATACCTGCGCCGATTGCGGCAGCCATAGGTTCTTCGATAAGTTCGACAGTCTTTGCGCCAGCATTGAGAGCAGCGTCTCTTACTGCACGTTCTTCAACTTCGTTAATTCTTGAAGGGATACAAACGACGATATTCGGACGGAAGATAGAATGTCCGTTAACACGCTTAATAAAATATTTAAGCATACGTTCGGTCGTTTCGTAATCGGATATAACGCCGTCACGCAAAGGACGGATGGCGAGGATATTGCCGGGAGTTCTGCCGAGCATTTCCTGCGCTTCTACGCCGACTTTGAGTATTTTTCCCGTTGTTCTGTCAATAGCGACAACGGAGGGTTCGCGTAAAACGATCCCCTTACCTCTGACATAGATCAGAACAGAGGCAGTTCCAAGGTCTATACCTATATTTTTTTCAAACATCTTTTTATTCCTTTATGAGTTTGTTTCGGGTTCGGAAGAAAGCTCCTCCGATACGAGTGTTGTGTTGGTTTGTTTGGTTGTTGTGGGTAAAAGATAATCTTTCATGTGTTTGACAAGACATGCTGCGACACATGCAGATGCCGCATAGTCAAAATAAAAATCAAAAAGAAACGTGCCCAGCCATCCGACAAAAATAATTGCGAAAATTGTCATATCTTCAATGACGCTGTCCATGAGTATTTTCGGTTCGTAAATATCGGTAATTTCGTCGGAATACAGGTCTTCACGTGCAAACATCATCATGGCAATAAGCACGATAAAAGTTATTGCGAGAGGGATCGCAACCCAGGTCTCGGGACGGACCGTTGCATAATCAAGCTCTGAAACAAACATGAAAAACGAATAGTATATCAAATAAACACAAATGATTGCAAAAACAATGCAAACCATTGCTTTTATCGGTTTTTTTGAAGTTGAAGATGCCGACTGAATACCTTTGAAAAGCATCAGACAGCCCGAAACAACAAAAGCAAAACAAGATCCGAAGATACCGACAAGTATCTGAAGGATACCGAGAATAAGATGAATACAAATTTCTTTTTTCATAGTCTGATCCGAAAAATACCTCTCATTTTTATTTAAAATTCTACATATATCATTATACAACATAATCAACTTCTTGTCAAGCGGTAAATTTCTTAAATTTGCTACTTGACTAAATTATTAAAATATATTATAATATAATAAGATATTAAGTAGAATCCTGATGACAAACGATAAACAGTATAATAACCTAAGGAGACGAAAACAATGTACTGTCAGCTAAAAAAACTGATCTGCTGTTTAATAATAACCATAATGATCTGCTCAATGATTCCGTTGCAGGTGTTTGCTGCGCCTGATGGAATAACGGGTGGAGCATACGTTGTAATGGATGCGGAAACAGGTCAGGTGCTGATCGAAAAAAATATGGATCAGCAGCTATATCCCGCAAGCATAACGAAGATCATGACTATTCTTCTGGCGGTTGAAAACGCAAACCCCGAAACCGTCGTTACCGTATCCCCCGAAGCTACAATTCTTGATAAGGACAAGTATTCGGACAGCATGCATATCGCTCTTACTTCCGGTGAAAACATCAGACTTGAAGACCTTATGTATGCAACAATGATCGAATCCGCGAACGATGCGGCAAACTGCGTTGCAGAGGCTGTTTCGGGAAATAACGAAGCATTCGCAAAGCTCATGAACGAAAGAGCCGTTCAGCTCGGTGCTAAAAACACTAATTTTACAAACCCACACGGTCTTCCCGACGATAATCACGTCACAACCGCATATGACATGGCACAGATAACGAGATTTGCAATCACAAATGATGCATTTCTGAAGATCTTTTCTACCGTTATATACGATATTCCCCCGGATAATAAAAAGACGGAAGTTCTCACTATCTCAAACAGATTTTCGATGATAAAAAAGAACGATCCTACTTACTACGAAGGCATAATCGGCGGTAAAACAGGTTATACTGTCCCTGCGGGATATACAGGCGTTGCAGTTGCTAAAAGAGGGGATAAAACTCTCGTAGCTGTTGTTATGGGTTCAACTTCGGGTGCAAATCGTTTTGCAGATCTGAAAACGCTCCTCGACTACGGTTTCGACAATTTCGTTAAAACACCGATAACAACAACAGACGTTAAACCGACTGTTTCACAGGTCATAGAAAACGATAAGATAGTTGCTACTGTTGCTGTAAGTCCCAGTAACGATATGTATTATTTAAGACATTCATCTGTTTCAGAATCAGATGTTACATTTACTGTTGATATAAAAGATTCATACAGCTGGTATGATATCCAGCCTACTGTAACGGTATCGGTACCCGAAAATACATATATGTATTCGCAGATCGGTTCTTTTGCTCTTACTCATACAGAAAAACAACTCACTAACCCCATTCCGGTACAGGGAAGCACTTCAACTTCAACAGAAAACGAAACAGATAAAAAAGAAGAAGAGAAAACACCCGTTGAAAGAAAACCGTTATCTACGGGCCTTAAAGTATTTCTTATAATTCTTGCTGTCGTACTTATTCTTGTAGGCGGTCTTATTATTGTATTCTTTGTTTCCAATGCAAGAAGAAGAAAACGCGACAAACTCAGAAGACTCAAGAGACAAGAAATGTACGAAAAATCCAGAAGAGAAATGCTCGTTTCTCAAGGCAAACATTAATAAAAAGAAAAAAATTTAGAGATAAGAAGGCTACTGCTATGACAGACAAACTCAGAAACGAACAGATGGATATGCTTATCCAGGCGATACTTTCACTCAAGACACCGGATGATTGTTACGCTTTTCTTGAAGACTTATGCACCGTATCCGAGCTTAAGAGCATGGAACAGAGATTTACCGTTGCACGAATGCTCACGGACGGAATGCAGTATGCCGACATTGTCGGAAAAACAGGCGCATCCACAGCTACCATTTCGAGAGTAAACAGAGCTCTTATGTACGGCGCCGATGGCTACCAGAAAGTTATTAAAAAAATCAAAGAGCAATAAAATAATCCGTAAAATACAGTCATACATATTAATTACGGAAATAAAACCCTTTCGCATCGGAGAATAAATGGAAATCCTTTTACAGATAATCTACACCGTTCTTGTCCTCGGGGCACTTATATTTATACATGAGTTCGGTCACTTCATAACTGCAAAACTGTCGGGCGTTAAAGTCAATGAATTTGCGTTGGGCATGGGCCCTACCCTATTAAAATTCCAGGGTAAAGAGACGAAATACGCAATAAGACTTTTTCCTATCGGCGGATTTGTCGCAATGGAAGGCGAAGATGAAGAAAGCGAAGATGAACGGTCTTTCAGTAAAAAAAGCGTTTGGAAGAGGATGATAATAGTTGTGGCAGGTGCCGCAATGAACCTTATTCTCGGATTTGTTATAACTACAGCGCTCGTTATTCTTTCTACGATTTCCGCTTCAACGACCGTTCTCGGTTTTGAAGAAAATGCTGTTTCCAACACAGCGGGACTTCAGTCGGGAGACCGCATAGTTGAAATCAACGGAAAAGAGATAAATTCGTACGGAGATATCAAAAAAGCTTTTTCTTTAGTAGAAAGCGACACACTCGATATTAAAGTTATCCGTAAAGGAGCGGAGACTTATCTTGAAGATGTCAAATTTCCGTCTGTCGATAAAAACGGAAAAACAAGACCTCAAATCGATTTCAAGATATCATCGGGGCTTCCGTCCACAACAGTCGGCGGATTTATCGAAGGAGCATTGTCAAAAGATACAGGACTTTCGATCGGAGATAAGATCGTAAAAATCAACGGCAGAAAGATCAGTATTTATACAGACATTGCGACCGCTTTTTCTGTTGCATACAATGAAAACACGCTTGATATCGAAGTTGAAAGAGACGGCAAAATCGTATTACTTGAAGATGTTACTTTCCCTGTTTTTGAAGCGGCAGAAGGTCTGACATCACCCGATCTTGACTTCAAAGTCAGAGCAGACGAAAAAACTGTTTTTAACATAATCAAGCACTCCGTTTTCAGAACAAGATCATTCGTAACTCTTATGTATGATACGATAATAGATATGGTTACGGGAAAGCTTTCCGTTAAATACGTTTCGGGACCGGTCGGAACATCGAGCGTTATTTACGAGGCGGCACAGTCAGGTTTTGAAACATTACTTTCTCTTGTCGCACTCATTTCGATTAACCTTGCTGTTGTAAATCTCCTTCCACTCCCCGCGCTTGACGGCGGACGGTTTGTATTTCTGCTTATCGAACTTATTTTCAGAAAGAAAGTTCCGCAGGAAGTTGAAGGAACAATTAATTTTATCGGACTGGCGGCTTTGATGATATTGATGGTTGTCATTGTTTTCAAAGATATATTCTTCCCGATAGTATAAATTAAGGAACTAAAAAATGATATATAAGACCGTTAATGTCGGCGCCGTCACGGTAGGCGGCGCCGCTCCGATTTCAGTGCAATCCATGTGCTCAATTCCGTTTTCGAGATTTGACGAGCTTGTACGCCAGGCAAAAGAACTCGAAGAAGCGGGATGCGAGATATTGAGAGTCTCCGTTCCCGATAAGGAAAGCGCCGAAGGATTTGCAAAGCTAAAAAAAGAACTTAAAATTCCGCTTGTTGCAGATATTCACTTTGATTACAGAATGGCGCTCGCTTCAATCGATGCAGGTGCAGATAAGATAAGAATCAATCCCGGAAATATCGGAAAAGAGCATATTAAAAAAGTTACAGAGAGAGCTAAAGAAAGACATATACCGATAAGAGTCGGCATAAACAGCGGATCTCTTGAAAAAGATATATTAAACAAATATGGTTCACCGACTGCCGAAGCTCTCGCGGAAAGCGCAAGAAATAACGTTAAATTACTTGAAGACCTCGATTTCGGAGACATGATCGTTTCGATCAAATGTTCGGATGTCAGAAAGACAGTCGATGCATACAGAATATTCGATCGAATGAACGACGGACGATACCCTCTTCATGTCGGTGTTACGGAGGCGGGAACGCTTCACTCGGGTCTGATAAAAAATTCAGTCGGAATCGGTGCCCTTTTGCTCGACGGAATAGGAAGCACGATCAGATATTCGATCTCTGCGCCTCCCGTTGAAGAAATAGTTGCGGCAAAGACCTTACTCCGTTCCCTCGGACTTCGAGAAGAAGGCGTTGAGATAGTCGCATGCCCGACTTGCGGCAGAACAACAACTGATGTAATGGGTCTGGCAGCAGAGCTTGAACAAAAGCTATCATCCGTAAAAAAACATATGAAAGTCGCAGTTATGGGCTGTGTAGTTAACGGGCCCGGAGAAGCCGCAGAAGCGGATATAGGACTTACCGGAGCCGACGGTAAATATGTAATTTTCGCAAAAGACGAAAACGGTCAGTCAAAGATCGTTTTAAGAGGCGTTGACAGACAAACAGCAACAGAATACATAATAAAAGAATGTTATAAATAAAGGATCAATAAAGAGAGGTAAATATTATGGATCTTTCCGTAAATATAGCAGGCGTTACACTTAAAAACCCCATCATCACAGCATCCGGTACTTGCGGATTCGGCCGTGAAATGAACGAGATATTCCCTATTTCCGAACTTGGCGCGCTCGCAGGAAAAGGTATGACTCTCCTGCCCAAAGAAGGAAATGACACACCCAGAATTGCAGAAACACCCTCCGGTATGCTCAACGCAGTAGGTCTTCAGAATCCTGGTGTAGATTATTACATAGAACACGAACTTCCTTTCATGAAGCAAGCAGGTGCAACTGTTATTGCGAACATCGCAGGAAGCACTATCGAAGACTACGTTGAAATTGCAAAGCGCATCTCCCCTACCGACACTGATATGGTAGAAATGAACATTTCCTGCCCGAACGTCAAAAACGGCGGTCTTGCTTTCGGTACAGATGCAAAGATTATTACCGAAATTACAAGAAGAGTTAAAGATGTGCTCCGCCAGCCTCTTATCGTTAAACTTTCCCCGAATGTAACAAGCATTACAGATATGGCTCTTGCCGCTGAAAGCGCAGGCGCTGATGCAGTTTCTCTTATTAACACTCTTCTCGGTATGAGAATCGATATCAAAACAGGTAAACCGATCCTCGCAAATACTTTTGGCGGTCTTTCGGGTCCTGCGGTTCTTCCCGTTGCAATCAGAATGGTTTATCAGGTATCTCACGCAGTAAAGATCCCTGTAATCGGTATGGGCGGTATCATGAGCGCAGAAAACGTACTTGAATTTATGTATGCAGGTGCAAGCGCAGTCATGGTAGGCACCGCTTCCCTTATCGATCCTGCGGCACCATACAAGATCCTTAAAGACTACGAAAAGCTCATTGAAAGCAGGAATATGTAATGTCGGATCCGACATCGCTTTCAAAAGATCTGATTGAAAAATCACTTTCGAAAAATGCAAAAAAATACAGAATCAACGTCTATGATCTGATTTCTTCCACAAACACCGTTTTACGTGAACTTGCGGAACAAGGAGCGGAAGAAAACACCGTTCTGATCGCAAGTGAGCAGACAAACGGGCGCGGAAGAATGGGCAGAAATTTCTTTTCGCCCTCAGAAACAGGCGTTTATATAAGTGTCCTTCTCCATCCTGATCTTCCTGCCGAAAAAACAGTTTTTATAACAACTGCGGCGGCAGTCGCAATATGTAAAGCAATAGAAAAAACGACTGATAAAACACCGAAGATAAAATGGGTCAACGATATTTTTATAGACGGCAAAAAAGCTTGCGGAATTCTTACTGAAGCAGTTTTTGAAAACGGTAAGATCAAATATGCGGTCTTAGGCATCGGAATAAATGTTTTCGAACCGGAGGGCGGTTTTCCCGAAGAGATAAAAGACATAGCCGGTGCGGTTAGCGAAAATGCTCAACGCGGACTCAGAGAAAAGATCACGGCTGAATTTCTCAATGAATTGGCTTTGACCGATCCCGAAAAAACGAGCGAAGAATATAAAAAAAGAAGCTTTGTTATCGGCAAAAAGATCACTGTTATCAATGCAGGGATATCGTACGATGCGGTCGCAGAAGATATAGATGAAAACTGCTGTCTGATGATAAAAAAAGAAGACGGCGAAAAAATTGCACTGTCTTCAGGTGAAATAAGTATAAGATTATAATTTAAAAGCTCAAAACCCGATCTATGATTCAGATCGGGTTTTATGTTTATCCTAATTTTTTGCTGTACAAACGGTCTGTCTCATTTCCATAATTGACTATATCCCTTTGATATTTATATCCGTATTTTTCATACAGACCGATATGAGATGACGGAATATATGTTTGAGAAAAACCGAGTTTTTTTGCATACGAATTTGCAAAATCGATAAGCTTTTCGCTTATTCTGTTGCCACGATACTCTTCCGAAACAAATATGCATGAGATCCACGGGAAAATTTCGGGCAACGGATAATAGTCAGTCTTCATAATAGTTGCCATTCCGATGATACGACCGTTTACAGTTGCAGCAAACGGAGTTTCCCAGTCTGTAAACTCCCAATTCCGAAGCATAGATAAAATATGGTCTTTAACTTCTGGCCACGAGAAATTTTCGACAAATCCAATCAGCTTATCGGCAAGATCAGAGCCTTTTTCGACCTTGATTATTTGCAACGAATTCAAAAATAAATCGTTTTTTAGAAAACCAAAGTGCTGCTCAACTTTTTTAACAGTATCTTCGACAGTGCTCAAATTTGTTCTTTCAACCCAGAAATATTCACTGTTTTTGATATTATTAAAGCGGTTCTCATTGAGACTTTTCAATGTATCGTTACATATTGCTTTTGCTTTTTCGGGATCAGAGGCGCTGTTTATAAAATTACTAAACCCTTGATGATCCGGACGATTACAGTAATCGTCGACAATGTTCGAGGGTTCTTTAATTAAAAAGACTATTCGTGACGGATCCGTAAATTTACGGGCTTCTTCCAGAGTCAAATGACAATCGCACAATACAATTTGATTTTGCGATAGCCTTATGAGATCCAAAATGACAAAATCCAATTGTTCCCGCGTATTATCAATGAGCCATTTTTTATATTCATCGACCGTTCGTCCGAAAAATTCATCAGCATTTTTAAATGCTTTATTCATTGACGGTTGAAAATCAGAATTTGATATTTTTTTATGCTTATCAAACTGTTCATCAATGTCATAAACAATGAAACCATGACGTTTCGACAATTCACGCGAAATTGTTGTTTTGCCACCGCACGGTGTTCCCGAAAAAAAGTATACATTTTTTAAATATTCTTTTATTATATTATCTTGAAGTATCATTATAAAATCTCCTTAAATAGTTTCAGTTATTTTAAAGTACATAAAACTATTTAATAAAGTTTCATGTACTCAGATACTTCTTAATCTTAATGCAGTCATTTTATTTACCTCAACAATTATTTAATAAACAAGTTTTTATATAAAAGAACCAATAGGATCCTTTTACATCAAATTTCTGATTATCTCGTTTGAGACAAGAAAACCGTCATCCGTAAGAGATAATCCGCCTTTATCATTTACATATGCAAGAGACGACGATAAAAGATTATCCACAAAAGCCTTTTTTTGTTTATCGGAGATTATGCGGTCAAACGTCTGTTTATCGATTCCGTCACAAAGCCTTAAAGAGAGCATCGTTTTTTCTTCTTCGAGATTCGTAGAAGAAAGAGTTTCTTCCACAAAGGGCTCTACCAATCCGTTTTTTTCAATAAATTCGTCGGTAGAACAATCTATACGGAAACGCGAAGTTCCGTCAAAACCGCAGGCTGTGGGGCCGAATGCAAGGTATTTTTGCTGGGTCCAGTAACACATGTTATGAACACAACGATAATCTTTTTTTGCGAAATTTGATATTTCGTAATGCTCATATCCTGCAGAAGCAAGCTCATTGCAAACATGGCGGTAAATATCGGGAGCTATATCATCGTTAAAATATCCGTATTTTTCATATAACGGCGTGTTTTCTTCGGGAGTTAAGATATAAGCGGAGATATGCTCGGGAGAAAGTTTTATTGCTGTTTCGAGCGTTTTTTCAAGTTTTTGAAAATGATTTTCCCCGGGAAGCGCAAGCATAAGATCAATATTGATATTTTTTGCGCCTGCGGAACGAAGTTTTTCATAGGCTTTTATGGCTTGATCGGCATTGTGAATTCGTCCGAGAACCGAAAGTTCTTCATCGTCAAACGATTGAACGCCCATGCTAAAACGAGTAAATTTCGTAAAGACAGACGGATCGAGAATATTATCAACACTGTCGGGGTTAAGCTCTGTCGTAATTTCAGCATCGGAAAGATCGAAAGTATCGAAAAGCGCACTGAGGAGTCTTTCAAAAAGATGCGGAGGTAAAACAGACGGGGTGCCTCCGCCGAAAAAGACACTCTTTATTTTTTCGCCTTTTGAGGGAGAATTTCTGATCTGATTTTCGAGTGCGGAAACGTATTTTTCTATTTTGACAGAGTTTGTTGCCGCAGAGTAAAACGCACAATAATTGCATTTGCGCGCGCAGAACGGAATATGGACGTATGCCGAGGTTGACACGTTATTCGTCCTCCTCAACAAGGGTAGCCCATTCTTCGTAAAGTTTATCGTATTTTTCAGTGGCCGCTGCGATCTGATTTGAAAGCTCGACTATTTTTTCATAGTCGCCCCCTACCCCGTCAGCCGAAAGAGATTCTTCGAGAGCCTGTTTTTCGCTTTCACATTTTTCCATCTCTTCTTCAAGACGGGCAATACGGGTTTTTCTCTTTCTTCGTTCGGATTCTTCGGCTTTTCTGCGATGATAATCGTTTTCTTTCGTTTCTTTAACGGTCTCAACAACGACGGTCTGCTTTTTCTTTTCAAGCTCGTTAAGATAATTTTCGTAACCGCCTATGTAATGAACGACTTTACTGCCTTTACCCGACTCGTTTTCTTCCATTGCGAAAATCTGAGTTGCAAGTTTATTAACAAAATAACGGTCATGAGAAATAACGAGCATTGTGCCGTCATAACCTAAAAGAGCGTCTTCCAAAGCTTCTTTTGAAGCAATGTCGAGATGGTTTGTAGGTTCGTCGAGAATAAGGAAGTTAGTTCGGCGGAGCATAAGTTTTGCAAGCTCTACTCTTGCACGTTCGCCGCCGCTCAACTTTTTGATCTCTTTAAAGACCTCATCGCCGCGGAAAAGGAAAGTACCGAGAGCCGAACGTATTTTACCGTTCGTCATCGTCGGGAACGAATAGCCGATTTCGTCAAATATAGTTTTAGACATATCGAGACCGCCGATATTCTGATCGTAATAACCGTATTCGACACGTGAACCTTTTTTGCAGGAACCGCTTGTGGGTGTTTGTTCGCCGGTAATTATGCGCAAAAGAGTAGTCTTACCGCAACCGTTCGGGCCGGTAAGAAAAGCTCTGTCTTTTGCTTTTATGAGCATATTTACGTTTGAAAATAGAACTCTGTCGCCAAACTGCTGAGAAACATTATCAACAATCAGCGCATCCTGCCCTGTCTCGGAGCAGGCTGTAAAAGTAAATTCGACTTCATCAGGATCCTTCGGAGGATCGACGACGGTTGCCTTAATATGCTCGATCTGCTTTTGTTTTGATTTTATGGTTACGTAATTTCGTTCCTGATTGAAGCGCTTTTGCTGCTCGATTATGCCTTCGATGCGCTCGATTTCTTTTTGCTTTCGTTCGTAATCACGCTCAGCGGTAAGTCTGTCGAGAGCTTTGAGTTCTTTGAATTTTGTATAATTGCCTTTATACTCTTTTAAGGTTTCATTTTCGATTTCAAAAGTCTTATTGCAGATCTTATCGAGGAAATAACGGTCGTGCGATATTACGAGAACTGCGCCTTTATATGTCGAAAGAAAATCTTCAAGCCACTGAATAGCGCGGATATCGAGATGGTTTGTGGGCTCGTCCAATAAGAGAAGATCTGCGCCCGAGAGCAAAATTTTGGCAAGGAGAACACGTGTTCTCTGACCGCCCGAAAGTTTTTCGAGGGGAAGAGAAAGTTCGCTTTCAAGAAAACCGAGACCGAGAAGCGTTGCGCGGCAACGGCTTTTATAAGTCATACCGCCCTCGGAGATATAGCGTTCGTTAAGCTTTTGCTGAGCCTCAAGCCATGTTTTATCGGGATACAGCTCGAGCTTTTTATTGATTTCCTCGATCTGCTGTTCCATTCTCTCAAAATGAGAAAACAACGAAAGAACCTCGTCCAATGGCGAGTTTTGCGAAGTATAGTCTGAATGCTGCTCCATATAGGAGATAGACAGCTGTTTTTCCTTTATGATCGAGCCCGAATCATAGTCTTCGGTTCCTGTAAGAACACGAAAAAGGGTCGTCTTTCCAGAACCGTTAACGCCGACAATGCCTATTTTATCGTTACTTTCAACTTTAAAAGAAACGTCAGAAAAAATAGTTCTTGTGACGAACGATTTGGTAAGCCCCGAAACTGTTAAAATACTCATTTATTAATCCTGATCTGTTAATTTTCCGCATGTGACGGCAAGAACAAGTGCGCCGCCTGCAATGAATGCGAGAACTGTTCCGATAATCATACCGATACCGGACGGAAAGCCTATATATATATCCTTGATTGATGCGATGACAAAACCAAGGATCGCAGAATACGACTGTACGGGATATTTTGTCAAAACGAACTCAAGAAGCTTTATAAACGCAAGAATACCGATCGCAATGGGAATGCCGAGACAGATAAGAAAAACGATATCGAAAGACGTAAGTGCCTCGTAAAAGCGTTCATATAAGCCGAAAACGAGAAGCATATGAGAAAAGCTGATACCCGGAAGGATCAGCGAAACCGCAAGGGCGACACCGCCGATCAAAAATGCGGGGATCTGAGCCAATGAAAAACTGCCCGAAAGATCGAGAAGCCCCGACGGTATAAGATCAAGTGCGAAAACGCATACTACGCCGAGTAAACAGAAAATAACGGAAACGGGATTGACTTTTTTAAGCTCCGTTTTTCTGAAAAGCATCGGAATACTGCCGACAATAGCGCCTATAAAGAAAAATCTGACGGGAACAGGGGCTATATTCGAAAGAAGAAGAATAAGCTTTGACAAAGAGATCATACCGAGAAGCATCGAAAGTCCGACTGTAAAAAGAAAGAAGAAATTCTTCTTAAAGTCTTTAAAAATCGATGCTACGGAAAAAACCATCTTATCGTATATATCAAGAATAATTGCAACTGTTCCGCCGCTTACACCGGGAACGGTCATTGCGGAACCGATAGCAAAACCTTTTGCGGCATAAATTCCGTATTCTTTGAGTTTATTTTTTTGCATGGAGTTATCTCCTGTATATGATCCTGCGGAAGTAATTGAGTTTACCGTTGAGAAGTTTGAACATCTTACGGTTCAGAACGAGGAAATACTCACCCGGCATTTCGACGAATTCGCCGCCGTACTGCTTTTTATACTGATAAAGCTCATACATTTTATCGTCTTTGATATTTACCGTATCGAGACGGAGCGTACCGCCCATATTGAAAGATGATACTTTGCCGTCAAGAGAATCTTCGAGCATATCTGCATAGTTAGCGGTAAGCTTGAGTTCACGAAGAGCCGCAGAGTTTGCCCCATAAAAATTGTATGCTTTATTACCCATCTTTATGAAGAAAGAGGCACTCAGATACGGGCAATTTTCGTATTTCTTTGCGATCTCTACCCTCTTGACGGTCGCATCGATCTGCTTTTTGACCTCGCGGATCTTCGGTTCGAGACGAAGACGTTTCTGCTCGGTAGTGTTTGGATCAGCGTGCTCATCGGTAAGAGTTTTAAGACGGATAGCCGCCTGTCTCAAGATCTCATCTGTGTATTCTTTATCTTTTTCATAGTCGTATTTATAAAGATAAATCGATACATAATCCTTTAAAGACTCGGCAAAATTACGGTAATAGTCGAGATTTCTGCGGCCGAAGCCTTTTTTCTCCGTCGTTTCGACAAGAAGATCGTAGAAGATACGTACGCCTCGGTCGAGATCGTCACCCTTGCAAACTTCAAGAGTAACGCCACGATCATGAGAGAATTTTATATCGTTTTTGAGATGCACGGTAAAATCGCCGTACATCTTTTTGCGTTCTGCGGCAATATCATTGGACGGATCGAGAAGCAAACGATAATTCGTTCTCGGTTGGAGAACACCTATTCTGTTTTTCTCATAACCGAGAGATTCGAAGAAAGAATTGATATTATCATCCGAAAGTTCTTCAAAATCGATACGGTAATCACAGAACGGGTCAAAAATAACGTAAGCAACGTGTTTTTTTGAACAATACGCTTTAAGAAAGTCTGTAAATTCGGAAATAAGGGTTCTGTTTGAATAATCGCAGACAAAACCTCTTGTTATATATCCGACGGAAAACGGAGTGAGATAGACGGGGAGACGGAGCATGAGGCACGTAAGAACAGTATTACCGTCTTCATCATATCCGATAAAGGCATCGGGCTTCATAAAAGAGCGGAAGGATGCCCAATTTGATGTCTGCTGAAATATACCGTTTTCAACAGCGAAAGCATCTATGTTTTTAACATCTGTTTTTTCAAATCTGTACATTTTAGAACCTATATATTAATTATTTTGTTATTGCTTCGAATACGGCTGTGTTATCTTCGCTGATAACGAGAACGAGCGTATTGCCGTATTCTCTGAATTCATACGCCTGCGCAAGAGCAGTCTGATCGGGGTCGTAAGGCATAAGTGCGGTTATGAGAGCCTGAACGTAAACATCGGTAATAAGACTTTCGACAGAATCAATAACTGCGCTGTCTGTCCCATCTTTAAAATCGATAGCGGCAAAAGTTGCGGCATACATTCCCGAACGTTCGGAAACGACGAAATCTTCGATCGCAGAAAGAGCAGTCTCATCTTCGATGCCGTACATATACATCAGAACTTCTTCGGAGTGTTCATCCTGCATATATGTAAAAGAGACGGAGGAGAAATCCGCAGCGTTGCAGGCTTTTGCTGTTATATCGGAAAGAGATCCCGTTAACTCAACAGCAGACTGAGAGCAACTGACAGCAAAGATCAAAGAAAAGACAACAAGAAGAAAGGAAACGATAGTTTTTTTCATTTTAATCCCCTCCTGTTTAAAGTTCAGGTGCCGCAGTGAAAGAAGCGGTAAGTCCGATAGAAGAATCTGTCTCGAAAATTATGATCTCATTTTCACCCTGCTTGAGCAGACATGCGGGAATATAGAAAGTTTTCTGCGGACCGACGGTTACCCAATATCTTGAAAGATTAAATCCGTTGACCCAGATCTGACCGCGAGCAAAATTATCAAGACGGAGATATGTATCGACAGGAGTTTCATCAATATTGAATTTTGAACGAAGGAACGTCGGACCGCTTACGTTATCGGAACATTCCTTGAACGGAACGACTGAGATATCGTCGAGCTCTATACAGGAAACATCCCAACCGAAAAGTTCCTGGAAACCTGCAATAAGAACGGGGCAGTCAAGACCCTTTCTGTCATGAAGATGATGACCGAAATTTACTCTGCCGAGAGTATCGACAAAAATCTCAAGTGTGTTTTCCTTTTCGGGGAAAGATACTTTTACTGTTTTATTTTCGTCGTTACGGTATATTATAGCCTGACGTTCGCCGTTTATGAAAGTATGAGCTCTGTCGTGAGGAGCTTCGATGGTGAGGATCGTTTCTTTATAATACGGAACGGTTGTTTTGTAACAGATAAAGCCGTAATTCTGACCGTAACGTTCCATTGTGAGAGCAGATGCTGTATGGAATTTTTTTGCAACGGAATCCATACAATCAAAAAGGTACGCCTGCTCTGTGAAAGTTATATCGTTATACGCTTTGGCGGGAGTTTTTGGAAATTCGGGAGCTTCGAAATCTCCGAAATATTTCTTTATGATACGCTGGGTGATGCGGTATTTTTCGGTAATATTGCCTGCTTCGTCAAGAAGTGCATCATAGTCATAGCTCGAAACATCGGGTTCGTATTTTCCGCCATGGTTTGCACCTGCCATCCAGCCGAAAGATGTGCCGCCGTGGAACATGTAGATATTGATATTGCCGCCCATTTCAAAAAGACGGTCAAGGCATTTTTCATAGTTTGCAAGATCGCGGACATGATGATCTTCGCCGAAATGGTCAAACCAGCCGTTCCAGAATTCACCGCACATAAGAGGCATATTCGGTTGGAATTCGGCAAGGCAGTTGAAGTCTTCATCGGGCCAACCGCCGAAGTTTGCAACTTTAAATACTTCGGGAAGAGTTCCGCCGTTGAGATGAGTAAAAGTTCCTCCGTCGGAAGTGAAGAGCTGAACATTGACACCGAGCTCGATCATGAGATCTTTAAGGTAACGGAGGTATTTTTTATCATTGCCGTAGCTGCCGTATTCATTTTCGATCTGGAACATGATTACGGGGCCGCCGTTTGTACACTGATATTTTGTAAGACGGGGAATAAGCTCTTTATAGTAATTTGTTACTTTTTCAAGATAGAGCGGACAGGAGCAACGAACATTGATATTTTTATCTGCAAGAAGCCATGCGGGAAGTCCGCCGAAATCCCATTCGGAGCATATATACGGACTGGGACGGAGGATAACAAAAAGACCGAGACTGCCTGCAATTTCGATAAAGCGTTCGATATCGGCAATACCAGTAAAATCGAACTCTCCTTCTCTTTTTTCATGAATATTCCAAGCAAT
Source organism: Clostridia bacterium (assembly GCA_017621705.1). Classification (GTDB taxonomy): domain Bacteria; phylum Bacillota; class Clostridia; order Oscillospirales; family UBA644; genus HGM12619. The sequence continues at coordinate 95,407 of JAGASR010000028.1, forward strand.
ATATGTTTCAACGGTATTAAGACCGCAGGCTTTGAGTTTTCTTAATCTATCTTCCCAATATTCGGGTAGAGTACGGAAATAATGCATTGCACCGGAGAGGACAGGCATTTTATTATCGTCGTAATAAAAACCGTCATTTCTTACTTCAAATACAGACATGAGTCATACCTCCAACAAAAACAATATAATTAACATGACCGCAAACTTTTTCAATTAACATTTTACCATACAGCAGGCATTTTGTCAATAACATTCCTATTAAAAATCAAAGATCGAACAATAACTTTAAGTTCGACAAATTATACGACAATACACATAAAATTCACAAAATTCCACTTGACAAAATATGCTTGCGGTGCTATAATATCATCGAATTAGCCAAGGCTAACTTTTGTATTATCGTAGAAAGAAAACGATATATACTGAATATATTTTAACGAGGAGGACTGTTCAGGATGAAAACGCTCAAAGATGTAAAGATCGGAAAGACTGCAAAAGTTGTTAAGCTCCGCGGTGAAGGCGCTCTTAAAAGACGCATCATGGATATGGGGATAACAAAAGGAGTAGAGATCTACGTCAGAAAAGTCGCACCGCTCGGAGACCCTATTGAAATAATGGTTCGCGGATACGAGCTTTCTCTCAGAAAAGAAGACGCGGAACTCATAGATGTTGAAGATTAAATAATACCGGGGCATATGCCCTGTATTTTTAAGATTAAAAGTTAGCACGTACTAACCAATCAAATATAAATAAAATATTCATCAGAGGTACAGAAATGGATATAAAAATTGCTCTTGCAGGCAATCCAAACTGCGGCAAGACTACGCTGTTCAACGAACTTACGGGTTCCAACCAGTTTGTCGGTAACTGGCCCGGCGTTACCGTAGAAAAAAAAGAAGGTAAATTAAAAAAGCACGATGGCGTTATAATCACAGACCTTCCGGGCATATATTCGCTTTCGCCGTATACGCTTGAAGAAGTTGTTGCAAGAAATTATCTTGTTGAAGAACGACCCGATGCGATCCTGAATATTGTCGACGGTTCGAATATCGAAAGAAACCTTTATCTTACAACTCAGCTTACGGAGCTCGGTATTCCGGTTGTCGTTGCGATCAACATGATGGATATCGTCCGTAAAAACGGAGACAAGATAGATATTGAAGGTCTTTCAAAGGCAATCGGATGCAGAGTTCTTGAAGTATCTGCAATCAAAGGCGAAGGCGTTTATGAAGCGGTAGAAGCGGCCATAAGCGCTGTTACAAACACAAAAACAGTTCCGCAGCACGCTTTTTCGGGCGAAGTTGAACACGCTCTTGCTCATATCGAAGAAGCGGCAGTCCACGATATGCCTGCAGAACAGCAGAGATGGTATGCCGTTAAGATATTCGAGCGTGACGAAAAAGTTCTTGAAAAACTGAAGCTTTCAAAAGAAAAACTTTCTCATATCGAAGAAGATATAAAGCACGTTGAAGAAGAATTTGACGATGATGCCGAAAGTATTATCACAAACGAAAGATATAACTACATAGCCGCTTTCCTTAAAAATTGCTACAAGAAAAAGAACGCAGGAAGGCTGAGTGTTTCGGATAAAATAGATAAAGTTGTAACAAACAGAATCCTTGCGATACCGATCTTTGCGGTGATAATGTTTCTTGTTTATTTTATTTCCGTAACAACCGTCGGTACATGGGTAACCGACTTTACAAACGACGGACTTTTCGGCGACGGCTGGCATCTTTTCGGAATAGGAACCGAGGAATACGATCAGGCTATTACCGAATATGCGAATGAAAACATCTGGACCGAAGAACTTACCACTACCCTATCCTCTGCTGTTGACGCAGGAGTGATCGGTGCGGAAGATATTCTCACAGCGGTTCAAGACGGAAACTTCGGTGCTTTTGATGAAGCATACGGATCTTTCGGCGAAAGTCTTACCGAAAAAGGTTACGATATTTCCGATATAGTTGATACTGCAATGGAAAACGCACCCGATACTTCCGAATACGGTAAATGGGTTCCCGGTGTTCCCGTACTCGTTGAAGGACTTCTTGATGATATCGGATGTGCAGAATGGCTCAAAGGCCTTATTCTTGACGGTATAGTCGGCGGTGTAGGTGCGGTTCTCGGATTTGTACCGCAGATGATCGTTCTATTTATTCTTCTTGCATTCCTCGAAGCGTGCGGATATATGTCCCGTATAGCTTTCGTTCTTGACCGTATTTTCCGTAAATTCGGTCTTTCCGGCAAATCGTTTATTCCGATGCTTGTAGGTGTCGGTTGCGGTGTTCCGGGTGTTATGGCTTCGCGTACGATCGAAAGCGAACGTGACCGCCGTATGACTATTATGACAACGACTTTCATCCCCTGCGGCGCAAAACTGCCTATCGTTGCGCTTATTGCTTCCGCGCTTTTTGACGGAGCATGGTGGGTTGCTCCAAGTGCATATTTCCTTGGTATCGGTGCGATCATCACATCAGGTATCATGCTCAAGAAAACAAAACTTTTCGCCGGCGATCCTGCGCCTTTCGTAATGGAACTTCCCGCATATCATTGGCCTACGGCTAAAAATATGTTCCATTCCGTCTGGGAAAGAGGCTGGTCGTTCGTAAAAAAAGCAGGTACGATAATTCTTCTTTCTTCCATAATTATCTGGGCAGGTTCGGCATTCGGAATCGTTGACGGCAATCTTGCTTTTGATCCCGAAATGGACCTTTCAAATAGCTTCCTCGGCATTATCGGCAGTGCTATTTGCTGGATATTTGCTCCTCTTGGCTTCGGCACTATCAAGGCGGCAGTTGCAACTTTGATGGGTCTCGTTGCAAAAGAAGAGGTCGTTGCAGTATTCGGTGTTCTTGACTTCGAAGGTATGTCTGCGCTTGCAGGTTATTCGTTCCTCACATTCAACCTTCTTTGCGCACCTTGCTTTGCGGCTATGGGCGCTATCAGAAGAGAGATGAACAGCGGTAAATGGACTGCATTTGCGCTCTGTTATCAGTGCGTTTTTGCTTATGCAATCTCCCTTATGATCTTCCAGTTCGGTTCTGCATTGAGCGGAAATATCAATATTATCGGAACAATCGCCGCAGTTATTGTCCTTGCTTTCATGCTCTTCATGCTTTTCAGACCGTATAAAGAAGCGACAAAGCTCACAAAAGACGTTAAAATAAAATAATTTCAATTAAAGGAGGAAAAATATGCTCGATTGGCTTATTAATAATCTCGGAACGATAGCCGTTCTTGTTATCCTTGCAATTATTGTTACATTGATCGTTATAAAATTAATCAAAGATAAAAAACAGGGCAGATCCTCCTGCGGATGCGGTTGCCAAAACTGCAGCATGAGCGAACATTGCCATAAAAAGAATAATTAATATTAAACAGTCGCCCGATATAAGGCGACTGTTTTTTGCATAAAAAAGAACACCGATAAATCGGTGTTCTTTTAAGTTTTAAGTTAAATTCAATTATTTAACAAAGCTTACAGCAACGTCAGCAGCGGTAGCAGCATCGGGAGTATAAGCGTCAGCGCCGATCTGTTTGCAGAAAGCGTCGGTAAGGGGTGCGCCGCCTACCATAATCTTAACCTGATCGCGGATACCTTCCGCAATAGCAACATCAACAACTTCTTTCATAGCGCTCATAGTGGTGGTGAGAAGAGCGGAGCAGCAGATGATCTGGCAACCTTCGTTTTTAGCGGTTGCAACGAAAGTTTCGGGAGCAACGTCAGTACCGAGGTCGATAACTTCAAAGCCTTTGCCTTCGAGCATCATTTTAACGAGGTTCTTACCGATATCGTGGAGGTCGCCTCTTACAGTACCGATACAAACTTTACCGATAGATTCAACGCCTGCAGCAGCGAGAAGGGGTTTGAGGATTTCAGTACCTTTGTTCATAGCTCTTGCAGCAACGAGAACTTCGGGAACGTAGATTTCGTTTTTCTGGAATTTTTCACCTACAACGGACATACCTGCGAGAAGACCTTCTTCGAGAACTTCTTTAGCGGAGATGCCTTCGTCGATAGCCTGCTGAACGAGACCGGTAACGATTTTAGCTTTACCTTTGATAAGATTTTCTTTGATTTCAACGAGAATGCTCATGATTGATTTCTCTCCTATTTTTAAGTTTTTGTGCTTCAATTATACCCCATTGAGGTGGTTAAGTCAAGGAAATATTTTGTCATGCATTGAAATATTTTGTTATTTTTATATTCAATGGCAAAATTTTTCAATTTTACTCAAGTCTCTGCCAGTCGGAACCATCGTGCTTTATTTTATATACGCTGTTTTTATCCTTGCGGTTTTTATAATATATCCAGTCAGCGGTGACATTTATATAAGAAGTCTCGTCACGATTAAGGATCTTTTTATCCGAACCGTCTTTATTGATACGACAAAGGCAATGCTTATCGGAATAGTTACTGTAATAGATATGATCGCCGTAAACATTAAGATAATAGCAATTATCGGAACAGATCTTTTTACGGTCGCTACCATCCGTATTCATGGAATAGATCGCATTTTTATCCGAAGCATTGCAGTAATAGAGTCTACCGTCGCTGTAATTGAGAAAAGATGAATCGTCGTCATTGAGCTGTTTTTTATTGCTTCCGTCGAGATTCATGGAAAAAATACGGTCTTTGTGACGGTAAGACTGATAATAGATAACATTATCGATTATATAGATCTCTCTTGCACCGTCGGCATCGATGCGTTTACGCTCCGTTCCGTCAAGAGTAAGTCTGTAAAGACCGTATCTGTCGCTTCGGCTTGAATAATAAACATAGTTATCGTAAATCGTTATATAACACGAAATATCGTTATTTAATGCTTTGCTTGCGGTCCCGTCTTTACGGATACGGTATATACGGCAGTTATCGCTCGCATTGCAGTAATATATGTAATTTTCATATGCAAAGACAGAATAGCAGCTGTCGTAATTAAGACGTTTAAGGTTAGTTCCGTCTTTATTCATGCGGTAGAGATGACCTTTATCGTTGGGGTTTGAAAAGAAGACTGTATTATCAAGCTGATAAAAAAGACCGTCGTTTACGGTATTTCCGTTCATATTAGTTATGGTCTCGGAAATATTGGCGAAATACTCTTCGATCTCGTTTTTAATATAAAGGAACCTCTCGCCTTCTTCGGTTAAAAAAGAACGTTTTTTATCGTCGCACAGTTTTTTAACGATAGCATCACCGAGGAGCGGAGAAACGCTGTTGAATATTTCGGCAAGAAGTGCGTTAGGAACGGCATTGAGCTGCTCGGTGGAAAGCTTTTTTGCGAAAACGGCGATCATATTATCGTTTATATGATTCTGAATTTTCATTCTCGCTTCATAAACGCGAAGATCATAAGCTCTTATATCGTCGGGTGAAACGCAAAGCGGGTCTGCAAGCGCGGTTATATCGTTACCGAAAAGCCAGCCGCATTTTTCGCAGAAAGCAACATTGACAACAAAATTTTTACCGCAAACAGGACACATCAGCATAAAAAAGCCCTCGTTATTCCAAATATAGGTGAGTAAATAATAACAGAAAAATGTGACGTAAGATGAAACTATTGTCTAATTTTATAAATGAACCGATGTGATTTATATGGATCACATCGGTTCATTCGTATTTTCATCCTATAAGTTCCCAGTAAATATCTTCGACGGTTCCGCCGTGTGGGAATGTTGCCTTGATAATATAAGTTTTAAGTGCGTCGAAGTTTACGCCGAGTTCTTCGAGATCGGAAATAAAAAACGAAACCGAATCAAAATTTTCATCTTTCAGGTTATCGTATATGCCGCCTCCCGATATTGGATAATAGACATATTCAGCCTTAATATCAGCTAAAGCATTGGAAATATCTTCTGAATCTTCAGATAAAAACCATTCCGTAAATTCCTTGACAGTCCCCTTTTTATAATGTTCGTAATGAAATTTTTTGTATGTTGATTTAAGATATTCATAAGCTTCTTCTGACATCAGAAAAGGAAGACGGTACGCCCCAGTGTAAAACAAACTGGTTTTCTGAAATACAACATACAGTTCGGTTGAATTTTCAAATTGACTGAAATAAACAGATGACTCAAATTGTTCGGTTAAAGGATTATACCAATATGCATCAAGTAACCCGTGCTTTGAACTGTGATCGTCTATAACGGGGATATTATAATCTATCCATTCTGTCCATTCGGGATAGCATTTAACTTCAAAATCACGAAGAATGTACGCGAAATTTTCGGGAGCCTTTTGAGTTATATATCTATCCTGTTTATCAAAGAAATCCTCACCGTATATTGAGATTAATTTAGTCGGATAAAGTTGCGGAACATCGGACGGAACTTCAATTCTAAAAAGTTCATGCAAAAGAATGCCGTAATAATTACGCCCGGACATGGTTGAATTCAAACTTTTAATAATGTTTTTTATAGCCAAAGTATTATCTTTGCATGTAAGATATACCGGTTCGTCTCTATAGTCAAGAGGAGTTAAACCGTCAATCTCGGAAAGATATTCCGCGAGTTCATTGTAGGTGAAACCTTTCATCTTTTTGCTTTCTTCACCGCATGAAGTTAGCGAAAAACAAAGCGAAAAGATAATTAAGAACAGAGATAATTTTTTCACGATACTCGCCTCCTACCCTATCAATTCCCAATAAATATCAGAAAAGACACCGTCATGAGGGACTGTTATCTTGATAATATACGAGCGTAATTCATCAAAATTAACACCGAGATTTTTCATATCGGGAATAAACATTGCGTCACAGTCGTATTCTTCCCCGTTTAAATCCTCGGGATGAACTCCGTTTCCGTACGCAGGATAATAGATGTATTCGTCTTCAATATCAGCGAAAACGGCAGGGATCTCTTCGATATATTCACCCATGAACCACTCAGAAAATTCTTGTACCGTACCCTTTTTATAATGGTCGTATTTAAAAGACGGATATTCGGCTTTAAGCTCATTATATTTTGTTTCGGATATCAATAACGGAGCGAAGTATCTGACATTATAATCTTCTGACGACAGCTGAGGATTTGAAAAGAGCGATATTTCCTGAAATACGACATATATTTCAGTAGCATCATCGGTTTGAGTGTAATATTCACCGTATTCAAACTCCCCGGACAGAGGATTATACCAATAATAATTAAAATATCCGTGGGATTCATAGACTTCTGACGCCCATTTGATTCCGTAATCGACCCACTCTGCCCAATCGGGTGAAGACCTGAATCCTGCATTTCCAATAACATATGCAATATTGTTGGGAGTAGGATTTCCTCTGAAACGCGGCTTATAATCTTCTCCTGTATGGAATGCATCGAAAGTACGGTATTCCGGTTTGCAATCAGGTATCCTGGGATATTGCTTGGGAAGTATTGATCGCCATGCACTGGGGAACATAACTTCAATTTTCAAAATATATTTCAACGAAATATTCAAATATTGATTATAGTATCTATTAGTAATACCGGAAGTACAACTTGCTTTGATTTTATCCTCTCCGCAGGTTATATATAAACCATCTCCGATCTCATACATACTGCCGCCTTCATAAACATATGTGCCGTCTTCTTGAAGGACATATTCACCGGGCTCAACGACAGTTTCGAAAGAACCAAGTTCCGTCAACCCATCAACAGACGAAAAATATTCGGCAAGTTCTTCATAAGTAAAGCCTTTCATTTTCTTTCCGCTTTCGCAGGAGGAAAGAAAGACAAATAAAAAAATAAACAAGAAAACAATTACGGTTTTTTTCATTTACGGTCATTCCTTCCCCAATTCAAATTGTAATATTCAGGTCATATATATTTTACCATAAAGATACCGCATTGTCAATATAAGTTACGATTAAGAAGTATAAGAAAGCACGTACCATATAAAGTACGTGCTTTAAATTATCTTCTTTTTTTGACTACTGCCTCAACAACGGCAGAGAGAACTTTTTCATCTTTTTGGTTGAAAGCATTGATCGTAAGTTCGACTATTCCGTTTTTCTCGTTACGATCTGTAAGGGCGGTTACGACTGCTTTCGATGTAAGAACATCATCCGCAAAAACAGGTTTGAACCATTCGATCTTTGTTGATTTTCCGGCAAGAAGTTCTTCTCCGAAAAGATCGACCTCTAGATACTTTGCCCAGACTGACATAAAAGACATGACCCCAGGTGCAATAAGTTTTCCGAAATGAGTTGATTTGGCGTATTCTTCATCGGTGTGAATAGGAATATTATCATATTTTACTGCGAAATCGATCATTCGTTCTTTATCGATCGTTGCAGGAGAGATCTCGATTTCTGTACCTAGTTTAATATCGTTAAAATACATGCTGAATACCTCTTTTGATGTTTTGGGGTTTTATGCAATCCCCTATTTTATATTCTTTGTCAGACAATAAAAAGCGCTGATTGCAATAGATGCGACGCCCGCGGCAGAAAAAATGAGTTCTTTTGCATATATGAGATATGTATAACCACCGCAGGATTCATATCTGCAGATCAAGGAAAGTGCGATAAATAAACTTATAAGGACAATAACGCAACAGAAACGGAGAAAGAAGATCGGAAAGTTTTTGGATAATATAAATTTTTTCATAAACGACCTCCGTTATGCTTATATAATACCACAAAAACAGAAGATTTTCAAGTATCGGAATTTTCCAACTGACGGCGCATATCAATTTAATATGGATAATTTATTTTTAATTTCGAACGTTTTTAACGATGCGGCGGCAGTGCTGCTTTTCGGATCGGGGCTTTATTTCACTTTCAGATTCGGTTTTTTCCAATTTAAGGGATTGGGGGAAATTTTCTCAAAGACCGTTGGCGGAATGATCGGCAAAAACAAAGACAAGACTGCATTTCGTCTTTTCAGTACGTCTCTTGCGGGTGCCGCAGGGGTCGGGAATATAACCGGAGTGGCAACCGCTATAGCAATGGGTGGTCCCGGCGCGGTCTTCTGGATGTGGGTTGCGGCATTTCTAGGAATGGCGACAAAATATGCGGAAACAAGATTTGCCGTAATTTACAGACAAAGAAAAAACGGCTATAATTCAAGCCCGATGGAATATATTTTCAAGGGCACAAAGAATGCTGTATTGCCGTTTATTTTCGCATTTTTCGGGATTATTGTCTCATTCTTAATGGGAAACCTCATTCAAAGCAGAGCCGCTTGTGAGGCGATTTATGAAGCGACAGAAACATCTCAATCGATAAGCGGTCCGCTGATGTGTATTGTTATCACGATCGTAATTTTCGGCGGTTTCAAACGGATCGGGAAATTCACGGAAAAAGCCGTACCTATAATGACGGGACTATACACGGTTATGTGCGCCGTTGTTATTATAATCTACAGAGAAAATATTATATCTTCCGTTTTCGATATTTTTATTTACGCATTCAAGCCAATGTCTGCATTCGGAGGATTTACGGGAGCAAGCATTTCTGCGGCTGTAAGATGCGGTGTTTCAAAAGGTATATTTTCGAACGAAGCAGGACTCGGAAGCGCAGGCCTTGCATACGGCAATACAGAAAGCAGTAATCCCGACGACCATGCCCTGTGGGGTGCATTCGATGTCTTTGCGGATACGATCATTATTTCGTCTTTTTCGGCTTTTGCAATACTGACATCGGACATATGGAAAGAAAACGGTAGTATTATTTCCGTATTTGACAAAACGATGGGAAGTATCGGCGGAGCTTTGGGAGCGGTATGTATCGTATTATTTGCCGTTGCTTCAATAATAACTTGGGAATACTACGGTGAAGCATGTTTTGCATATATGACAAACGGAAAAGCGATAAACTTATTTCGTACTGTTTTTGCAGGTTTAGTACTTGTAGGAGCGATGATTGATTCCCGTATATTATGGCCGATCGCAGAGATCGCAAATACGTTGATGATGGGAGTCAATATGTCGGCCGTTCTGATTTTAGATGTAAAAACAAAAAGAAACATTCCGCCAAAGACGAATCAGTAAATCTCTGGCGGAACGTTTCTCAAAAAAACGAAAGGAGTAATTATTTTCTTCTTTTAGCGTAATCGGAGCGACGGTTTTCTTTGCTCATACGGTAATCAGCAAATTTATCGTCACTTTCCTGCTTGAATTTCGAGAGCATATCCTCGAATGAGACAGGCTTCTTCTCCGGAACTTTTTCGGGCTCGACAGCCTTTTTGATAGAAAGGTTAATTCTGCCCTTTTCATCAATACCGATAACTTTTACACGAACTTCGTTGCCCTCTGTCAGATGATCATGAATATCATTGACATAATTGTTCGATACCTCAGAGATATGAACCATGCCGCTTTTACCTTCCGGAAGCTGAACAAAAGCACCGAATTTGGAAAGGCCGGTTACCTTTCCGTCGTATATCTTTCCGACCTCAATGGCCATTATACGAATTATCCCCCTAAATATCAGTTTCCTGATATGTCTTTATATATTTTCTCGTCATTTCTGCCATAACCGAGGTTGTCCTCAGCTATGCTCTGATAGAAGTCTTCCTCATTTTCGATAGCAAGAAGATCTTCCATTTCGCTGTTACGGAGCAACTGTTCCTTTATCTGCTCGGAGATAACTGCGATCTCACGCTCTTTTTCAGCTATATCAAGCCTCATAAAGATCAGACTGATGACAGACACTGCCGCTATAACAAACAGCATAAATTTAATCAAAGCGCTTGTTTTCGACATACTTCTCCCATCTCCGCAACTTATTTAATATATTATAGCACAATCCGTCCATTATTTCAAGTCTTTCCGACATTTTTTTCTGAATTTTTCCGTACATTTTCTGACAATAAACGAGATAAACCGACCAAACGTCAAAAAGAACAGGATCCAACCGAGGCAAACGGATGCGATTACGTATATGCGTATCTCTCCGTTATTTGCAACAAAGATAAAAACCACGGTCGCAATAGCCGTTATCAGAAAATATAAAAGATCAAAAATGAAAGCGGAGATAGGATAAGCGAGAAAAATATTCCGTACAATCCGGAAAACACAATAAACGGCGGAAAGAGTTCCGCCGAAAAGAAGGGATAACCAAAAGAGCGTTTGCTGAGAAAGTAACGTAAAGCCCATAATTCACCCGAAAAGTTTAGAAGCGAGGCTCTCATTTTTGCCCCTACCCGAATTTGAATACTCCAAAGAATTGATATGTCCTTCTATGCGAAGAGATCTGTCGGGATTATCAAGGTCAAGAGATAGGACTTTAAGACCGGAGCCTTTGACCGTGAGTTTCCCGTGATCTGTTCTTGCAACAACAACGGATTCATCGAATTTTTCGACTTCGGACACACCTGTAAGATCGACGAACGCACGATCTTTCATTGAAACGCTGTGAGAAAATAACTGTTCGTTCTGCATATGATACCTCTGAAATAAAATAAAAAATAACTCTGCATATAAAATATATGCAGAGCATTTTCGGTTTATTACTATTTTTATTCAGACAGAGCGCGATACATGGATGCGGCTGTGTCTTTAGAAGCGTGTTCCGAAAGAGAAAGTACTTCGAATTTGGAGACTTTTCCGCCGAGGGAAAGCTCAATAATATCTCCGACTTTAAGCTCGTAGGCGGGCTTAGCCGTTTTTCCGTTAACACTTACACGGGAACCTGAACATGCCTCATTGGCAACAGTACGCCTTTTAATAAGGCGAGAAACCTTTAAAAACTTATCGAGACGCACTTTGAATTATTTGATTTCTTCGCGAAGAACTTTGCCTGCTTTGAAAACGGGAACTTTAGTTGCAGGAATAGCGATCTTCTCATCGGGTTTCTGGGGATTTCTGCCTTCTCTTGCAGCTCTTTCACGAACTTCGAAGCAACCGAAGCCAACGAGCTGAACTTTATCACCTGCTTTGAGAGCATCGGAAATGCTGTCAATAAAAGCATCGATAACCTTAGCAGTCTCTTTCTTGGAAAGACCTACCTTTTCAGCAACTTCAGAAACTATAACGTTCTTATTCATTTTGTACCTCCGAATATTTATCTATATATTTTTACTAAATTATATTTTACACTATTTTACCGTATTTTTCAAGCTCTTTTTCGCTTTTTCAGCAAAATAGATTTAATTTCATTAAAACTGACTAATTTGATAATAATCAAAAATATCAAATATACCAATATTGCACATAAAATTGCGGGGAAAAGTGCGATCTTTTCGGGTAAAAACGCGTCAAATGCGAACATAAATGCTTTTGCCGAAATCCAGCAAACAGCGCCCGAAACAAGAGGTTTGACAAAAACATCGATCCAGTTGGGCAGGAAACCGAGATGCTTATATACAAAAATGATATTCATGATAAGCATGATCGGATACGCAATATTCGTAGCGATCGGCGCACCGAGAACATTTATCGACGGAACACTTACAAGGATCAATGTACTTACAGTCTTAATAGCGGCACCTACAGCGACTGAGATTACAGGCAGATATGATTTACCGACAGACTGAAGGATAGCCGAAAAGATATTCGTAAGTCCTACGGCAATAAGAGCAAACGATATGATCTGAAGAAGCGGCGTTGCGGAAGCGACACCTGCAGGGTCTCCGGGGAAAAAGAGATTAAGAACCTCTTCGGAAACTGCGTTAAGTCCGAATGCACTGCCGAAAGCAAGGATCGAAGAGTATTTCAACGCCTCATTCGATGTTTTAACAACTTTCTGCTGATCTTTTTTTGCGTATGCGGCAGCGATAGCGGGAATAAGGCTGATACCTATTGCCGTTATCAGGAACGACGGAAGGTTGAATATCGTAAGAGCCATATTTCCGTATGAGCCCCATAAAAGCTTTGCCTGCTCGATATCGAGATAACCTTTAAGACGGTTCATTACAACGAACGAGTCGACAAGACTCATAAGGTTGGCGGTTACAGAGCTTACAATCAGCGGAAGGGATATTATAAGAAAATCTTTTGTCAGCTTCCTTGTGGGAGTTTCGCTGTCATCAAGAAAACCCTTCACAGAAATACGGTAATTCTTACTGCGAAAAACATATCTGCAGATCATAAAGACCATCGCCGCAAGCGTACTAACGGAAACGCCCAGAACGGCACCGCCTACAACGATTTCGGACGGATATCCGAGATTATGAAGCGCAAGAGCGATACCGTAACCTGCAAGAAGTTTAACTATGGCTTCTATAAGGTTGGAAAGAGCTGTGGGGGTCATATTTCTGTATCCCTGGAAAAATCCTTTAAATACAGAAACGACCGAAATACAAATGATCGCGGGCATTATAGCCGCAACTGACCAATACGCTTCGCGGCTGTTCATCCCCTCCGCAAGCGGCATCGCAAAAATAAAACCGACGATAGCCAGAATCGTTCCCAAAGAAACAAAAATGGCAGAAGCGATCTTCATTATCTTTGAAATATTTTTATATTTTTCAACAGCAAGGGAGCTTGAGACCATTGTTGCAATACCGGTCGGGAGACCTGAAGTTGCAATAGACAAAAGAAAAACATAAATGCTGTATGCCGAAGTAAAATAACTCATGGCCGCGGCTCCGACGAGGTTTGTCAGAGGTATCTTAAATATCGCGCCGACGAGTTTGACAAGAAAGCCGGATACAGAAAGTATCAATGCTCCGTATGCGACACTTTGTTTTTTTGACATTAATTATCAGTCTCTTTCAGGCTTGCCGCACATTCAGAGCAGTATTTAGCCTTTTCGGGATTAAGAGTTCCGCATTTGGGGCACATTCTTGCTCCTTTAAGTTCGCAAAGTTCACGAGTAAGAAGTTTAATACGGTAATTTGCTCTGTCTATATCGGATTCAAGCATTTTAATACGTGAATCTGCTTTGAGGTCACCGGATTTAATAAGATCATATGCAATCTTGCCGAGAGCTATGTATGCCTGTCTTGCCTGAAGCTTGGAATCCTGAATCTTGAACTGTATCTTTGTACGCTCGATCATCTCAAGACTTTTCTGACAAGCAATATCTGTTATATCCTTACCTCTGTTAATAATTTCTTCTGTTTTTACGTTCACGGTAAAAACTCCTTTCAAAATCTTTGATTTACATTATATTATATCACTAATATACAGAAATAGCAATAGTTTTCTTTGTAAATTTTTTGGCAAAAAAAACGGACCGGCAATATCCGGTCCGGCGGACGAATCGGCTATCCGTAAAAGGCAGGATAAGTTTTCGGCGTCCAAAATAAATCGGGGTCAATGAAGGGAGTAAAACATAAATAGATTATAACCTTTTTCAATTCAAATGTAAAGAGTTTTTGTGCCATATTCGTTCGACAAAGTTCTTCAAAACGACACATATAAAAAAGAAAAAAAAGGTATAATAAAAGAGATTGAAAAATACAGAGTAAATAAAAAATTTAAGGGAGCTTTCCTCTGAAAGCAATGGTGAAATTAATGACAGTACCTTTTTATCCCGCAAACATTCTTCTGCCCAAGGAGAATTTTGAAAAATGGAGCGTTATCGCATGTGACCAGTATACTTCCGATTCCAAATACTGGAAAGACGTTGAAGAAATTGTTGCGGATGCTCCGTCGGCGCTCAAGATAACCCTTCCCGAGATATATCTTGAAGAAGACGATGTCGAAGAACGTGTCGAAAAAATCAATGAAACAATGGAAAAATACCTTGCTGACGGTATTTTTGAAGAACTGACAAATTCTTTTATCTATGTTGAAAGAACTCTGCGTTCAGATACCGTAAGAAAAGGCATCGTAGGCGTTGTCGACCTTGAGGCATACGATTTTCTTCCTGATTCCAAAGCACTTATAAGAGCAACGGAAAAAACCGTAACAGAAAGAATCCCGCCCAGAGTAAAGATCAGAAAAAATGCTTCACTAGAACTTCCGCACATTATGCTTCTTTTCGATGATCCCGGAGACAGTATTTTCTCCTCTCTTTCGAAATTCAAGCCGACAATGAAAAAGGTCTACGATTTTGAACTGATGAAAAACAGCGGTTATATTTCAGGTTGGAAAGCCGAAGGTGCCGCTGCCGAAGATATCAAAAAAGAATTCGAAGAACTTTTCAAGAGAAGCGTCGAGCATGCGGAAGGCAAATCCCCTCTCCTTTTTGCAGTCGGAGACGGTAACCATTCGCTTGCGACCGCAAAAACCTGCTGGGAGATAATCAAACCGTTCCTTACAGAAGAAGAAAAGGCTTCTCACCCCGCACGTTTTGCACTTGCGGAAGCAGTAAACATCCACGATGAATCTCTCGATTTCGAACCGATACACAGAGTTGTTTTCAATACAGATACCGAGCTTTTCAGAGATGAACTTTTAAAATATTTTTCCGGCCGTATCAGTGAAGATCAGGGCGACGTTAACGATTTCAACGATTTTGTTGTTGTATCTTCCGAATACGAACACGTTTACGAGCTCCTCGAAAAGAGAACGAATCTTACTATCGGCGATGTTCAGGAATTTCTTGATTACTACATAAAAGAAATCGACACAGGTGCAAAGATCGACTACATCCACGGAGACGGCGTTGCTATCGATCTCGGCAGAAAAGAGAAAAACATTGCGATTCTCATGCCCTCCATTTCCAAAAGTGACCTGTTTGACATGGTCATGCTCGCGGGTGTCCTTCCGAGAAAGACATTCTCTATGGGTGAAGCGGATGACAAGAGATTTTATCTTGAAGCGAAAAAAATAACAAAATAATTTTCAGAAACGGAGAAACAAAAAATGAAAAAATTTTTCGGTGAATTCAAAGAATTTATTGCCAAAGGAAACGTCATGGACCTTGCAATCGGTATGGTTGTCGGCAGCACGTTTACAAAGATCGTAAATAGCATGGTAAACGACATCCTTATGCCTATCGTAAGCCTTCTTACCGGCAGAACGAACTTTGCCAATATGTTCATTCCTCTTGACGGTAACGAATATCTTACTATCGAAGAGGCTCAGGCAGCAGGTGCTACCGTTATCGCATACGGTAACCTTATTGAGCTCGTTATCAACTTCCTTCTCACTGCGCTTTTCCTTTTCTTTATTGTAAAAGCACTCAATAAACTTCGTTCCCTCAAGGAAAAAGACGAAGAAGAAGCAAAATAAAAAATCAAAAAAATAAAAGCCGGGAGTAAGTGATCATGAAATACGAAGCTAACTGGGAATCCCTTGACAAGCGCCCCGTACCTTCATGGTTCGAAGATGCCAAATTCGGTATTTTCATTCATTGGGGCATTTATTCCGTACCCTCCTATACAGGCAAAGGCGAATATGCAGAATGGTATGCATGTCAGCTTGACAACCCTCAGCATCCCTCAAGAATATTCCATGATAAGACATACGGTCCTAACTTCAAATATTCCGATTTTGCCGGAATGTTTAAAGCGGAGCTTTTCAATGCGGACGAATGGGCACAACTGTTTGAAAAATCCGGCGCAAAATATATCAATTTCGTAACGAAACATCACGACGGTTTCTGTATGTACGATACAGACTATGCTTGGAACTGGAACAGTTACGACGTAGGTCCCCACAGAGACTTCTGCAAAGAGCTCAAAGAGGCTCTTGACAAAACAGATGTCAAATTCGGTATTTACCATTCCGTATATGAATGGACAAATCCCGTATATTTAAGAAATCCAGAAGAGTATGCAACCGAGCATCTTATTCCGATGCTTAAAGAACTTATCGAAAAATATAAGCCCTATACTCTTTTTACCGACGGTGAATGGGATCAGACGGCGGCAACGTGGCACAGTGCGGAATTTTTACAGTGGCTATATAATGAGTCTTCCGTAAAAGACTATATTGTACCCAACGACAGATGGGGTATCGGCACTCGCGGCCACCACGGCGGAAACTTCACGACGGAATACGACAATATCGCGAAGAAAAAAGCCGAGTTTATGCAGGTCGATCCGAACAAACCGTTCGAAGAATGCCGCGGCATGGGCAGATCTTTCGGTCTTAACAGAATCGAAACCACCGATGATTATATGTCGGCAAAAGAGCTTATCGAATTTCTCGTTATGGTCGTAGGTCACGGAGGAAACTTACTCCTTAATATCGGCCCTGCGGCAGACGGAACAATCCCCGTAATCCAGCAGGAAAGACTGCTTCAGATGGGCAAATGGCTTGAAACGAACGGAGAAGCTATCTACGGTTCAAGAGAATATTGCTCTACTCCCGAAGACGGACATTTCTACACCCAAAAGGGAGATGCCGTATACGGATTTACGACTTCGTTCCCGTTTGAGAGCGTTGTTTTTGAAAAGGTACCCTACTCTGCAGACCTTAAAGTCTCTTTGCTCGGTTCCGACGCAAAGATCGAGACTGCAAATGATAACGGCAATCTCAAGCTTTTAATCCCCGCACTTAATCCCGATAAGGTAGACAGCGAGTATGTCTACACATTCAACATCGAAAGATAAAAGATTGATCCTTCCGAATAACTCGGAAGGATCTTTTTCTATTTTACGTTTTTTCTGTATTCACTCGGGGAAAGACCGACATTCTTTTTAAACTGACGGCTCATATGAAATTCATCGTAAAAACCTAGGTTTGATGCGATCTCATACATTTTCATCTCTGGGAAATTTTTCAGATAAAATTTAACGTGTTCGATCTTGGTATCGATCACATACTGGTGAATGGAAACATGAAAAGCGTTTTTGAAAATAGTTTCGGCAGTTTTGACTCCGATATTGAATTTTTCGGCAATCTCGCTGTTTTTAAGAATTCTGCTTGAAGATATGATTGTCTGACGTATATTTTCTGCAATATTGTTCGGGCTGAAATCGTCGGAACAACTCTGAAGTTCACACAAAAGAGCATCAAAATACACGGATGCCATAAGATTGTTTTTACAGGAATCGGCATAGAGAACTTTATCAAAGCAATTTTTAACATTCGGATTCGAAGAAGCATGAATACAGGTCGGCAATGAAATTTTTTGGTTTCCCGATAACGACTCATTATCGAAAGGCTCGCAGGAAGCATGGATATAAATTGTTCTTGTTCCGACCGAACAAGGCTCGATACCGTAATGGTAACGGTCTGCGGAAAGGATGAGAACATCTCCTTTTTTTACATGATATTCTTCCCCATCCTGTCCGATTTTCCATTCACCGTCAAGCATATAAATAAAATCGTGCATTGACATTTTACGGTTCGGATGAAGCGTTGGAATAACATATTTATTGCGATTTACGTCTATAATGGTATGCTTTGTGGAAAGATCAAAAAAATTAATCATAAAAGCCTCTTCTATGTTTTTACCAATTATACATCAAATTTTCCGTTTTGTCAATTCACATTTATACATTTAAAATATATAATTTATTTAAAGAAAAAAACAAGGAGGTTATCTCTGTATGAAAAAGTTAAATATTGCACTTGTCGGCCTTGGATTCGGCGGTTGCTTTGCGGGAATTTACAAAGATCATCCCAATGTAGGAACGATCGGTATCTGCGATACAAACGCAGAAGTTGCAAAGAACTGTGCTAAACACCACGGTATCGATAAGATATATGACAGTCTTGACGATATTCTTAACGATAAGGACGTTGACGCTGTTCATCTTGTAACTCCTATCCCCATGCACGCAGATCATACCGTTAAAGTTCTCGAAGCAGGAAAGCATTGTGCTTGTACTGTTCCGATGGCAACCTCTCTCGAAGATATTCAGCGTATTACCGATGCTGTCCGCAAATCCGGCAAGAACTACATGATGATGGAAACCACGCTTTACACCTATCAGTTTTTCTATGTCAAAAAGATGATCGAAAGCGGCGAACTCGGCAGAATCCAGTTCATGAGAGGTTCTCATTATCAGGATATGTCCAACTGGCCCTATTATTGGATGGGTCTTCCCCCGATGTGGTACGGAACACACGCTATCGGTCCGATGGTAGCCCTTTCAGGTTCAAGAATAAAGAGAGTAAACTGCTTTGGTTCCGGCACTATGGACGAAAAACTTCATGAACAGTACGGAAACCCGTTCCCGATTGAAACCGCTATTTTCGAATTCGAAAACGGATTGAAAGGCGAAGCAACAAGATCCCTTTTTGAAACAGCAAGAATGTATCAGGAAGGTCTCCATGTTTACGGAAGCAAGAAATCTTTCGAATGGGGCTTCACAGACGGAAGTCTGCCGTACATTACTGAATTAAGAGAACAGCAGGACAGAAGAGGCTTCGACACATTCTTTGAAGAAGTTAAGATGCCGAACTTCCATCAGACTCTTCCCGAAGAGATCAAGAAACACACCGTTGGCGGAAGATTTGACCCGCTCAACCCGCAGGAATCTCTTATGGAAGGCGCTGGCGGCGGTCATCACGGATCTCACCCCCACCTCGTTCACGAATTTATCATGAGTATTCTCGAAGAAAGAAAACCGTGGATCGACGAAGTTCTCGGCGGCAATATCACCGCAGCAGGCGTATGCGCACATATCTCTGCTATGAACAACGGCGAAGCTACTATCGTTCCCGAATTTTAATTTTCAATTATAAGTTAAAAGTCACCGCAATAGCGGTGACTTTTACTTTTATTTTTTGCGTTTTGTTTTAACTATTCCGATAATAAGCAAAACTGAAGCGACCAGGAAAAGAACGGAAAGAAACAGTTCAAACCACGGAAAACCCGTTGTTGCGATAAGAATCGCAGTCGGGCCGTCGGCACCCCCTATTATACCAAGCGACGGAGTAATTTCATCTGAAGGTTCAGCAAAATAAACATTTGTTGACGAAACATCGACCGTTACAGATGCGGCACATAGTACGATCACGCTTTGAATCAACAGAAAAAGAGTTATAACAAGCAATATGACGAGAGTGATCCTCGTTCGCTTTCTGTGCTTTTCATTATGATCTGCGAATTGAACGGTAAGAAGTTCCAGCTTTTGAGATAATTCCGTTAGTGAGATTTTTTCGGGTTCGGATTCTTCGGTTTCGCCTAAGAGAGAATTGACGGAGGTATTCAGAACCTCTGCAAGCCTGATAAGCATTTCAGCATCGGGTACGGAAAGACCTGTCTCCCATTTTGAGACGGTCTGGCGGACGACATTAAGTTTCGCTGCAAGATCTTCCTGAGAAAGACCGTTCTTTTTACGGTATGATTTGATATTTTCGTTTAACATTTAAATACTCCTTTGGTTTTGATAGAAAAATTATACATCAAAACCGCGTTGCAATCAAGCAACGCAAGTTAACATTCGCAAAACAGCACCGATAAAATCGGTGCTGTAGGTTTTACGTATTATTTAAGAGCAAAACGTTTGCTGAATTCATTGAATTTTGTTTCGAAATCAGCATTACCGTCGTGCTTGACCGCATCGAGATACTCGTGTGTATCATAAGTACCATGATGAGATTCGATAATGGTAACTGCGATATTTGAACAATGATCGGAAACTCTGCCATAGCTTGTTACGAGATCGTTAAGAACAAAACCGTGGTTTATGGTACATGTACCGTTCTGAAGACGGGTAATATGATTCCTTTTCATAACGAGCTTGAGTTCATCGATAACCTGTTCGAGAGGTTCAACATAAGTTGCGAGATTGACATCGTTGTCTCTGAAAGAGCGAACAGTCAAATCGATTATTTCACGGATAGCATCGGTGATGTTAGTTACTTCACGGTATGCTTCATCGGAAAATACGATCTTTTTATCGTGGATTTCTTTTGCGACATCAACGAGATTTACAGCATGGTCTGCGATACGTTCGAAGTCATCAATAGTATGAAGGATCTTTGTTACATTTTTCGTATCGGTATCGGAAAGACCGATCTTCGAAAGCTTCATCATGTATGTACCGAGCTGGTCTTCATATTTATCGATATGCGTTTCCATTTCAAGGATCTCTGCAGCTTTTTTATCATCATATTTAAAGATGATATCGAGAGATTCAAGAAAAGCTTTTGTCGCGAGATTACACATATCGATCACGGTATCAAGAGACTTTTCAACCGCAACGGAGGGGACGGCGAGAAGACGGTCGTCGAGAACAATAGACGGAACTTCCTTTTTATCTGTTTCAGGAATAATTTTGTTTGCAAGTTTTTCAAGCTGTTTCGAAAACGGAAGCAGAATAAATGTCGTTGTAACGTTAAAAATACTGTGAACGATAGCGATCATGAAAGGAGTGATCTCCATATCAACGAATGCCCAGTTGAATATAAAATCAAGTAAATAAAAAGGAATAAGGAAGAGAAGCGTGCCGATGATATTGAACGAAAGATGAACAATGGCAACTTTTTTAGCATTACGGCTGACACCGATACTGGAAATAAGGGCAGTAACGCAAGTACCGATATTCTGACCCATGATGATGGGAATAGCCATACCGTACGTTACGCCGCCTGCCATGGAGAACGCCTGAAGGATAGCAACAGAAGCGGCTGAGCTCTGAATAATACCCGTAAATGCTGCACCGACAAGAACT
Organism: Clostridia bacterium; assembly: GCA_017621705.1. Taxonomy (GTDB): domain Bacteria; phylum Bacillota; class Clostridia; order Oscillospirales; family UBA644; genus HGM12619. The sequence goes on from JAGASR010000028.1 coordinate 116,797, forward strand.
GCAAGTATAGGATTTGTAAACATCATAAGGATCTGCTTGAATTCATCCATTTCGGCAAGAGGCTTCATAGCATCCGACATCATAGTCATACCGAACATAAGAATAGCAAAACCTAAAAGGACATGACCCGCGCTCTTGGTTTTCTCTTTCTTGCTTACCATTGTAAGAAGGATACCGATGAATGCAAAAAGCGGTGAGAAGTTTGCGGGTTTAAGAATATTGATCCACCAGATATCGCCGCCGTCAAGACCTGCAAGGCTGAGGATCCATGCGGTAAGAGTTGTTCCGATATTGGAACCCATCAAAACGCCGATCGTCTGACCGAATTCCAGAATACCTGAGTTAACAAGACCGACAAGCATGACCGTAACTGCGGAAGATGATTGAACCGCGATAGTAAGACCAGCGCCGAAGATCATTGCAAGAAAACGGTTTTTGGTTACCACTTTAAGATTTTTATTAAGCGCACCGTTGGATGATTTCTCAAGACCTTCGGACATAATATTCATGCCGTACAAGAAAAGAGCAAGTCCCCCAAGAAGAGATATTATTGAAAAAATATCCATAACTCTATCTCCTTTTTAATTACTGTTGAATTTGTATCTACGATTCTCTGTTTTTAATTATAACACAAAATAATACAAAAATCAACATTTTTCCAATATAAATATAAAAAAATATTTTTTGATTTTTAGTTTTCTTTAAGGTAAAAGGAGTATAATTTATATATAAAATAAAATGAGGAAAGTGCGAACAAATGAAAAAGTTTTTTTCACTGTTAATAACAGCGACGATCTTGCTGACGATCTGTTCATGTCAAACGCAAGATCCGCTCGAAAATATCAATAATGACATACCGAATAAAAATCAAATAAATTCGGAACAGACCGAAATAGCTAAAAACAGTACGGATAAAGAAATGTTTTCAGACAGAGATCTTCGATCGGAATACAGCGACGGAATATTGATAGAATTAAATGGAGATACCGCGATATGCGATTCAGATTCCGTCAGGATCGACGATTCGCAAATCGTTATATGTGAGGAAGGAACTTACGTTATAACGGGAACGCTTGACGACGGCATGATAATCGTAAACGCAAAAGATACGGAAAAGATTCAGATCGTTCTGGACGGATCATCCGTGACGAGCAAAACTTCTGCGTCGTTATATATTCTTGAAGCGGACAAAGTTTTTGTAACACTTGCAGCCGGCACGGAAAATTTTCTCTCCAACGGCGGAGAGTTTATTGCGATAGATGAAAACAATATTGATGCGGTGGTATTTTCGAAACAGGATCTCACTTTTAACGGCACGGGAACTTTAAGCGTTTCCTCGCCTGCAGGGCACGGTATTGTTTCGAAAGACGATCTTGTTTTTACGGGCGGTACGTTCAACGTCACGGCATCAGCCCACGGTATCGATGCAAACGACAGCATCAGAGCGACAAATTCGCTTTTTAATATAACAAGCGGAAAAGACGGATTTCATTCGGAAAACAATGAGGACGAGACGCTCGGTTTTGTTTATATCAAAGACGGAAACTTTAATATAACTGCAGACGGAGACGGAATAAGCGCAGAAGTGTATATGCAGATCGTTGACGGGAATTTCAACATCGTTTCTGGCGGCGGAAGCGTAAACGGTGAAGAACATTCATCGGGAATGTTCGGCGGTTTCGGTGGTCCGATGGGTGGAAGAAGTCAGCAAAGCAGTTCTGAAAGCGAAACGGAAACCGTAAGCACAAAAGCGTTAAAAGCAAGAGGTACACTTACGATCGAAAACGGTACTTTTACTTTGAACTCCGCGGACGATGCGGTTCATTCGAACACCTCAATAACCGTAAACGACGGATCATACATTATTTCGACGGGTGACGATGCTTTCCATGCAGACGAAACGTTGACAGTCAAAAACGGCAAAATAACAGTTACTGAAAGTTATGAGGGGCTCGAGGGGCTTGATATTGAAGTTTCGGGTGGAAAGATAAATATAGTTTCAAGTGACGACGGGCTGAATGCCGCAGGCGGTACGGACTCAAGTGGTTTTGGCGGACAGTTCGGCGGTGATATGTTCGGAGGCGGACGAGGTCCGGGTGGTGGCGGTCGCGGCGGTCCGGGCGGAATGGGTGGATCGTCAGACGGAAGCATCGTTATTTCGGGCGGAGAGCTTTATATAAACGCTTCGGGAGACGGAATAGATGCGAACGGAACACTTGAAATTACGGGAGGATACACGGTCGTTTGCGGTCCCACGATGGGAGACACTGCAACTCTAGACTACGATATAAGCGCAATAATTTCGGGCGGTACTTTTATCGGTACGGGTGCTTCGAATATGGCGCAGACATTCAGCAGATCGGAACAGGGAGTTATTGCGGTGAGTGTCGGCAGTCAAAAAGCGGAAACACAGATAAAACTTGAAGATATGTCAGGCAATGTTATTATAGATTACTCCCCTGCCCTTTCTTTCCAGGTCGTTATTTTGAGTTCTCCCGATATTGTTTCGGGACAGACTTATAAAATCACAGTCGGAGAAAATTCGGCTGAATTTGAAGCAAATTGATTTAATAGGATTAACTACAAAACGGTCAGCCGAAATTCGACTGACCGTTTTGTGTTATATTAAATTAACCGCGTTTGATATCTCGTGCAGAGCCTCTGAAGGATTTATTTATCGCGATAAACGAGAATAAGAGCGAGACGAGAAGGATCAAGCTGTATGAAAAAGTAAGAACAGGGAGATTAATCGTATAAGCGGAGAACAGCGACACATTTTTAAGAAGAGTTTTTGCTATTATATACATTGCGGTGTTTCCGATAATAAACGCTCCGGTTGAAAGCGAAAGGAATTCTGCCTGAGCATCGAGCATTATAATATGTTTGGAATATCCGAGGAATTTTTTGATATTGATGATATATCTTATTTTATCGATAAAATAAATACAGAAGACAGATCCTGTAAGGAAAATAAGAATGATGAAAGCATCGACGACTTTTTTGGAAATTCCAAGGTCGATCCTTGCCCTGTATTCATTCTTCTGATAAGCAAATCTTCCCTCAAACTGCTCTTCGAAAAATTCTCCGATGACGGGTTTATCTTCGGGATCTTTGGTCTCAATATAGATATTACCGTATGTCATAGGATAATAACTAAATGCAGACGGAAGAGTAAGGAAAACCCAGTCGTCAAGACTTGTTTCGTGCCCCTCTCTGCCGACGACTCCAATAACTTCGAAGGTCTGATTTTCGTATGTGAAAGTGCGTTTTCCGTCTTTTTCTACAACGAAATCTTTAAGGACATTTTTACCGACGACCGCGTATCTTACCGCTTTAGTCATTTCCTCTTCGGTAAAGAAGCGGCCCTCCGTGACGTTGGGCGTTTCCATTTCGTCTTGACGATACCAACCTCTTATACGAGGTCCCTCTTCCGTGTCATACTTGGAACGAACCAGAATATCGAAAGAATAAGATTCGACTTGATCTGTTTCGTATTCAACGGAAAAAGTGGAATCTTTGCCGTGCGAAATGTTGAAATAATACAGCAGTCCCGTTCCGCCCCAGAAGTTATTCTGATAACGGTCGATATGCTCCAACTGCCAGTTATAACTGACAAGAAAAGTTATACAGATGCTTGAAAGCATGAACATAATAAAAGTTATTGCTTTATATAGGGTCAAATGTCCGCTCTTTTTGACTTCGGAACCTCTGATAAGCTCGGAAACACTGTAGTTTCTGACTTTGAAATACACAAAGATAAAAGATAAAACGCACGCGAGAATCAAAAATGAGACAGCCGCAAATACACTTTTTTCAAGCATTAACGGAGTTGCGGGAAGATGTTTCAAACCACTGTGAAGTATTTCTCCGTATTTTATCGTGAAACCGACAGCAAGACCGACTGCACTGTATAAAAACGTTTCAAAAACAGAATACATCAATACCTGCATTTTCGTAGCACCGATAAGGTGATGGATCGCATAGGCTTTCATATTATTTGAGGCGTTGTTAACAGCAGAAAAAGATGTGCCCATAAGAGTGAAAACGAGCATTATTCCTACGAGAACTGCGAGGACTGTATCTTTTTCTCTGACCTCATCGAGAGTCTGATAAGTTGATGCAGGTCTGCCTCCAACCTTAAGACAATCGGAAGTATTCGTTTCTTCGAAGACACCGTTCATAAATTCCATGAATTCATTTTCGGTTCCGATCTCCGTCAAAAGATATCTTGAGATAAATGCTCCGTTTGTTCCGAGGTTCTGAAGATAATATCTCATGATCGGTTTGGGATTTGAGCCGAGATATTCGTGATATTCTTCGTAAACCGCAGCCCATTCTTCTATGGTTTTATCAACCTGAGGCAAAAGGATAGCGGAATCAAACGACCATGTTGCGTTTCCCGGTTCAATAAAAAACTGACCTTCTGTAATAAAACCTATTACTTCATATGTTGTCATCTTATCCCCTGCAAACATTGTTCCCTCAAATGTATCACCGATTGAGAAATATTTTTTATAATCATATCCGAGGATCGCAGGAACATGTTTTGGGTCGAAATTCTTATATTCATCATCGGTAAAAAATCTGCCGTGAGAAAGAATGACACCGAAAATATCAAAGAAATTACGGTCAACCGAAAATGTTTTCACCTCATAAACAGTACGATCAGGGACTTCAACCGGAACATAAAACGAATACCAGGAAGTATTATCTTCGGTTTTGGGTATTCCCGGCAATTCATCGGGCAAGGTAAGGATATTCCGTGAGCATACAGCCGTAAGGATATTTTCATTTGCCATTATTTTATCATAAACAGGTTTAAAATCCGAAAAACCCGTATCATCGGGAGATTTATAGGCGCCTGCGGTTGCCCTATAGATAAACTCTGCGGAGCTATCCTTATAAGTGACATAATACATACTGTATTTCGACATTGTGCTGTGAAGAGATTTATCGTTAATTTCCGACTGACTCTGCGTAAACAGAATATCGAAAATCGCGTAAGAAAACAGGATCATCTGTAAGATCAGAAAAACAGCAACGATCGGCGACCTTTTGATATTAGACCATAAATTTAAAAGGAACAATTTGACCATAGCGGCACCTCATTTCAAGCATATTTCTTTATCTGAATTTATTATAGCATGAAAAATTTGAGGTTGTCAATATGTTTGACACCCCTGAAAAAAATAAATGTCACAAGCGTAGCGTTTTTTGGCACATTCGTTGAGCGAAGCAGAAAATAAGAGAAAAGAACCGCTCAAAAGAGCGGTTCTTAATGTTATAAAAATGAAATTAAAGAAGATTTTTTACGATCTCGGATGCGGGTTTTGCGCTGAGATAAATCGGGGGAATATCGAAAACGGTCTTGCAACCGAAGTTACCCTCGGACTGAAGTCTGTTAACGGCACGCGCGAAAGCGACAATGACGGACGATGTAAATTCGGGGTTGGAATCGAGCTTGAGGCTGTATTCAATAACGTGATTATGCTCTTTATTTGCGCCCGTTTTACCTGTACGGATAACAAAGCCGCCGTGAGGAATACCGCTGTGGTCACGTTTGAGTTCTTCGGCGGTGATAAAATGAACGGTGGTATCGTAATCTGCGAAATAGTTGGGCATGGTCTTGATCTCGTTTTCGATGCGATCAAGATCTGCGCCCTCTTCTGCGACAACGAAGCACTCACGGGTATGTTTCTGACGGGTGGTAAGAGTCGGAGCAGCGCCGCTTCTGACGGCTTCGAGAGCGGAGTCTACGGGGATAGTATACTGCTTGGCATCGGCAACACCGTCAATTCTGCGGATAGCATCGGAGTGTCCCTGGCTTACGCCTTTGCCCCAGAAAGTGTAATCTTCGCCTTCGGGGAGAACTGCGCTTGCATAAAAACGATTAAGAGAGAACATACCGGGATCCCAGCCGACAGAGATCATTGCGGCATGACCGCCCTGCTTTGCAGCTTCATCAACTTTTGCAAGATGTGCTGGTATATTCGCGTGAGTATCGAAACTATCTACTACAGGGAAAAGTTTTGCGAGCGCGGGAGTCTGTTCGGGCAGGTCGGTGGCACTTCCTCCGCAAAGGATCATTACATCTATCTTACCGACATATTGCTCGACATCGCTTGCGAGTACGACGGGAACGTTGGGAGTTGCGATTTTAACTTTTGAAGGATCACGGCGAGTAAAGACTGCGGCGAGAGTCATATCGGGGTTCTGACGGATAGCATTTTCGATGCCCTTGCCGAGATTACCGTAGCCGTAAATACCAATTCTGATGCTCATAAAAAGACCTGCTTTCTTATATAAAACTGAAAAATATCGATTAAAATACTTTATGAGTATAGCACAAAACGGCTGAAATTTCAATAGGCTAAAGTATTTTATTATAAAAATTTAACATTATCAAAGCGATATATCGGATGTTCCGTATTTTTTGAAAATGCACGAAAAATCACCTTTATAATAAAAGATCGCTCCGTCACTGACTTCTCCGCATTTAACGAGTCCGAGATGCTCCAATATTTGCTGAGACCTTAAATTTTCTTTATTTGAATAAGCCTCGACAGAAATCAGGTCTGATGGCAAGCACAAAACGAGCCATTCGTAAAACAAACGAAAAATACCCGACCCCTGAAACTCTTTCTTTATCTGAATTTCCTCCATCACAAGCGAACCGTTATTGATATAATACTGAAAATAGCCGACGATTTCTTCATTACAGAACATCAATACGATACAACGAGGTTCTTTTTGCATAGCAGGAAACACCTCGGAATACCATTCACTAAATTCATCCTCATAACTTTTTTCAGTCGAAATAACATAAGACATATTTAGGTACAGAATATGAAACAACTCGGGAAGAATTTGTTCAAGAGCAGATTTATCAAGATATTCAAAACGAAAGGTCATTTCCCTACCCTAAAACTTCGAAATTTGTACCATAAAAAATATCATCCCTACCGCTCATCATTGCGCAGAATTCTTCGAATTTCTCCCAACGTTCGGGATAGATATCGAATTCATAAGCGTGCCCCCAGATATAGAAAATCTGCGGAGTATCGGCTTTTAGCTCGAGGAATTTCTGTCCCATAGAAAAGAGTTTATCCCAGTCCTCATGGTGATAAAGCGTTCCTTTATACTGATAATTATCGGAATAGGGAGAAAAGCTGTAAGTCACATCGACGGTTCTAGCATATCTGATCGGCGTATTTTCTTTAATAATACGCGCGACACGGTCATCGCAGTTAACACCTCCGCAGGGATAAGCCATGCCCTTAACTTCATAACGGACGAGTTCCGAGAGATTGAGCCTATCCTGCTCGACCTGACGGAACACTTCGTTATCGTCCGATATGTTCGTCAGATTTGGATGTGTAAGAGTATGTACGGCAACCTCATGACCGTCATAGATATATTTTATATCTTCGGGTTTATTTTTAATATGAGTTATTCTGACATCATTACGGATAAGCTCACCGTCAAGACCGAGAAGTTCGGAATTGAGATTGAAAGTTGCTTTGAGACCGTATTTATTAAAGATCTCTATGAGCCTTTTATCCTGAGTGACGCCATCGTCATAGCTGAAAGTCAAAGCTTTATTTTTACCGTTAAACATAATAATCTCCTTTTTAATACCATTATTGCCCGCTGCATTTCACGAGATCTCCCCTATTTCAAAATTTCAATAATGCAAGCCGAATTCGGATCATCTCTTATAATTTCTTCGACGGAAGGAACTGTAATAATACCCGAAGTAGGATTTTTGATGCTTATTATCGAAGAAATGAGCGTTGCATCGACATCGGATTTTTCGAAGCTCAGATCTGCATCTTCCATTTTGCAATCAATGAGTTTTAAACCTTTGCAGTAACAAAGCGGCTGTGTTCCGATTATGGTGCAATGATCAAACGTTATATTTTCGGCATACCATGCAAGATATTCGCCTTTAATGATACTGTTTTTAACAACAACGTTTTTCGCATGCCAGAAAGCATCCTTTGTGTTAAAAACGCAGTTTTCAAAGACGGAATCTGTTATATACTGAAAAGAATATTTACCCGAAAGCTCGACATTTTTTAAATTAAGCTTTTCGGAGCGAAGCATAAAATATTCGCTTTCGGCTTTGCAGTTTTCCATACGGATATCCGAAACAAACCAGCCGAACTCGGGAGATACGATACTTGTATCGGTTATATCGATATCAGAACATTCGCGTAGAGCTTTTATACCGTGAAGCTTGGAATTTTTTACGGTGATATTTTTCGAATACCACAGAGCCGCACGGCAGTTTCCCGTAAACTCCGTGCTGTTGATATTTAAACCGTCATCATGCCAGAACGGATAACGTAGATCCCAGTAACAGTCGTTGACCGTTATATTTTTACATTCCTTAAATGCGCTTTCGCCGTCGGCAGCGCCCTGAAAAGTGCAGTTATTTATTTCGACATAAGATGTGCCGTAAAAAGCACGTTCTTCATCAAAAATCTGATTTTCTACTGTTTTCATTTTTATTATCCTTATTTTCCGAGACCGTATTTTCGTATAAAATATGCAGGAGTGCAGCTCCATGCATGGCACATGCTGTTTATTTTTCTGTCTCCATACGGAGAGAAATCGGGAACCCCGGGAACATATATCTCAAAAAATGTATCGGCTCCAATATCGACCATACCGCCCCAGATATTACGGATATATTGTTCTGCCTCATCTATAAGACCGAGCTTAATGAGCGCATCTACGGTATAATGATGCATATAGGGAGTTTTCGGTTTTACGGAATCCTCACTGTTCAGTGCAGATAAAAGAATTTCTTTTGCTTTTTCGTCTGTTACAACGCCGCCGAGAACCATCCAGACCGCAGAGTGAACGCTGTATTGTCTGTCATCAATATCGTTAATAAACGCATTCTTTTCTTTATCGAAGAGAAGATTGACAGCATTTTTTCTGTCATTCGAAAGTATATTACGGTAAGCGGACACCTCTTCATATCCGAGTTTTTCAAGAGTTTCGCACCAGAGATCGAGGGTATAAAGATAGACGCCCTCGTATGCTGTACGTTTTCGAAGATCGGGGCACCAGTCGATAAACGCATCGCCGTCGACAAGACCGTTTTTATCTTTATTATTTTCAGCAGAATCTATTGCGGATTTCGCAACGGAATAAAGATCTCGGAAAGTTTCTTCGTCACCCGTATGATTATAATAATCGCATAAAGAGCAAGCATAAAGCAACGAATAATCGGAAAGATACCAGTCTCCCGAAACGAATATCGGTTTTTCATAAAGATGACTTACGATCATACCTTTTTCATTGCGGTCGGATGCGGCGAAAAGATAAAGGCACCTTTTGACTATATCGGAATTATTAAAAGTATAATAATTCGCAAGAGCTTCGAGGCGCAGATCCCCTATCCAGAGACGTCTGTCTCTTTTCGGTCCGTCTTCGAAGACTCTCTGCATGCAGTTTTTAAGAGTATTTACAGCAACCTTATCTATTTTAGCAAATTCGGGATCGATTATCTCGGCAGGTTTCAGCGTATTCATATCGGCACTCGAGACAGCTTCAAAGGCGAAATTCGAAAGGGAAAGTGCTTTGGTAGCGTTGATAACCGAAATTTTTATATATCTTGCGGCATATCTTCGCGGCATTTTATATTCGCCCGGGAAATCGATATTTATAATCTCTTCCTGAAGCCATGAAGGACTGAGAAAACCTTTATAATCGGAATAATCGTCATCAATTTCTTCTTTGACTTCGCAGAAACGGACAACCATTCTGCCGGGAGCATCGATATATCTTTCGGCATACCACATTTTAAAAGAGAAATAGCCGACATAATGAGTTCCGAGATCGATAACAAAAGTATCTCCGCTGTTGAGAATGACAGGATCAAGATCGGGACAAATTTTTGTTATATTGATTTTCGGGAGATTTTCTTCCGCTTTTTTGAGATAATATTCTTTCATAATTAAAGTCCTTTAACCGTTAAACTCAAGATCGTATCTTGTCCCGTGGTCAAAAAGAATGCCTTTATTAAGACGAATGCAGAGAATATGCGTATTTTCATCAGCTTCGTTTGTGTGACCGTTACTGTACCACGAAGAAAAAGCGTTTCTCAACTTTGCAATAAGTTCTTCGTTTTTCGGATCGAGGACATATCCGAGATCTTCGGCAAGTCCGTGAGCCGTAAACCAGTCACCGGAAATTGCAACGATAGGGTTCTGCTTTATCTGTGCGATCTTTGCGGAAAGAGCGTAAGTTATAATGTAAAACGCACCGTTTTCATAATATGCGTTAACGGTTCTGACATAAGGAATATTATTGGCCGCCGTTGCAAGCGAAATAAGGCAGTCGTGATTAAATCTTTCGTTTAAAGCATCCTGCGCTTTTTGAGGTATGTTATTCATTTCGATATCCTCTTTCAAAATATGAATTGTTTCTTTTAGCAGATTATAGCATAAAAAGCAAAAAATGTAAAGAGAAAATCTATAAACCGATATAAGTATACGTGCAGATTTTATTGACAAAAAAAATTTTGTATGTTATCATAAAACCATCAAACCACTCCCCTGTTTTTGCGACTTATAAGTGAAAGCTTTCAAAAGGATAAAACAAATGCCAAAGAAACAGATCGAAAAAGAAATTGAATATGTATTATCGGCGGCAATCGCAAAGTGCGGAGATCTTAACGATGCAAAGGATCTGACACAGGAAACGATACTCTCCGCGCTTATGTATATTGAAAAAGGCGGAAAGATCGATAATCCGAGAGCGTTTTTATCAACACTGATGAACCGTAAATACTACGATATGCTTCGACGCAAATACCGTATCCCGACGGTGGTCATCGGGGAGGATTTCGATATCGCAGATGATAAGGATTTTACTGAAGAGCTGATAAACAGCGATGAAGCCGAAAATGTACGCGGCGAGGTTGCCTTTCTTACGGAATCATACCGCTCGGTTATAGTAAAACATTATTTTCACAATAAAAGCGTAAAAGAGATATCCGAAGAGCTTGATCTTCCCATCGGTACGATCAAGAGCCGTCTGGACTTTGGCAGAAAACAGATGAAGAAAGGGTTTGATAAAATGGAAAAATATCAGGAAAACAGCTATATGCCGCAACATCTTGCCGTTCGTAACAGCGGCAGATGCGGCATAAACGGAGAGCCGATGTCTCTTGTCGAAGAAGATATACTTGCACAGAATCTGTTGATCCTCGCTTATGAAAAGCCGATAACAGTCAGCGATCTTTCGAAGGCGATCGGTGTTGCGACCGCATATGTTGAGCCCATAATCAATAAACTTGTTGACGGCGAATTGATGAAGCGCATGGGCGACGGAAAAGTATATACAGATTTTATTATTTATCATATAAGCGACTATGTTAAATATATCAAAGAAGCCGAAGCATTTGTGGCAGAACATATCGAGGCATTTACCGAACCGTTGAAGAAGGCAATAGCAGAGCTTAAAGAAACTTCATTTTACAGCGAACGTCTTGAACGATTTATGATGATTCAGATTGCTCAAGACGCCCTATTTAACTGCATGGAATCCGTAAGAGAAAAGCCGCAAATCATTCCCGATCGTCCTAACGGGGGCAAATGGATCGCATTTGCAACTTTACATCCTGAAAACTATCATACTCCCGAAGATAAAAGAGGAAAAGAAGAATACGGTTTATCAGGAAGAAGACGCACCGTAATAGACAGTTATCTCGACACAGAACATCTGGACCTTTATAATTTTGAATCTTCTCTTGATCCTGTCGGTTGGAGAAAACACGATGGATATGAATTCAACAGTTATAAGGAAGTCGAAATCAATATGCTGAAATTCTTCTATCTGATAAATAAGGGAGTGGATCCGAAAAATGTTGATCTTGACACAAGAATGATAAAATCCATTCCCCTGCTCGAAGAAAGAGGATTTATAACAACGAAAAACGGTTACCCCGAACTGCTGATACCCGTACTTACACACGAAGATGAAAAGATATTCTTCGACATTTGCAACAGAGCACAAAAAGCGTTCGGAGATAATATAAGACCGTATCTTGCAGAATGGTGCAGGACGCATATAAAAGAGATACCGCCGCACCTGACAAGCGTTCCCGATCAGAAACGGACGATGCCGTACGAGCCTAGCACAATGATGTTTGTTTACGAGGCAATAAATAAAGGAGTTCACAAACGCGATCTCGGATATATATGCCCCGAAACGATAGCTGTTTTTGATTGAATAATATAAAGCACCGCCGAGAGAAAACTCTCGGCGGTGTTGTTGTATCTCGAAAACCACGCGATAGTCGTGTGGTTTTCGGGATACAATGAAAAAATCCAAATCTTTCGACTTGGATTTTTGGGCATACCCTTTCAAAATCGATCCATACCGCAAGTTTTTTCGAAATCGATCCATGGTTTTCAGTCAGCGGATAGACTTATCCCTTGACGATGATGTGAGTTGCACTTGACCGCTATCTTCCGGGCTGTCAGCACCATGCTTGCAAACGAAGCTATGCAATTTCAAAGTAAATAACTTACAAAAGATCCTGAAATAGAGCCGTCAGGCATTTTAACTGGACTAATGGAAAATTTATTTTTCAGCCATAAGCGGTGCGATGGAACATTGCCAATATCACAATACGCGCGGACTTGATATGCTTTTTCTTCTTTTGCAATTTCTATAATTGCACTTATCATTTTGGAAGCGACACCTTGGCAACGAAGGTTAGTGTATATGACTTCAATGATATTTATAAATATTTCATCCTGCTCAACAGGTGCAGGAATTTTTCTTTTGAATGCCCAAAGGTATCCAACAACGGTATCTTCGATTTTGGCAACAATAAAATATCCACCGTCTCGAATGACATTTTTTATATTTGGATAATCGGCTAAAAGTTCTTGTTTTTCGGCATCTGTCCCCAAACGGATAGTCATATCATATTGCATTATTATTTCCCTTTCGCAAATTATTCTTAGCCGTTGTAATCGACTTCACAAGCAAAAATCTTATCGTTGAACACTTACGGTCGAGAGCTTTATATCTCTGCTCACCAATATAATCACTTTTCCAAAGCATTTCAAGCCACTTGCTTGTTTCGTTGGTTTCTTTAAGCGATATTTCAAGCTTTGCAATAAAATCGGCGCGACAGTGGGCGTATTTGCTTTCGGCAATGTTGGCACAGATACTCGTTGCACTTCTTCCGATCTGATTCGAGACCACGTTTTCGTGCTTTGCGCGGAGCTCTTTGGTTAATTGCAAAACATCAACGGATAATTCCATTGAAAGATCACCAAGCTTATCTTCTCTCACGATATCACCGCCTTTATAAATAACATTATAGCATACTTTCGACAAAAATACAACTATATCTTAGCGCACCGAGCTAACAAGTTCGTTCCGTTTGCGCGAAGCGCAACATCATTGGGCGTAGCCCACATCATTGAGAAGCACATCCTTTGCACCAACGGTGCAACATCTTTCATTTGTGCTGCGGGGGCGGTAATGATGTTCTCGCTTTGCTCGAAAGGATGTTGACCTTCGGTCAAAGGATGTTGTGCCTTGCGGCACAAATGAAAAAATCCAAGTCAAAGACTTGGATTTTTTGGCAGGGGCAGAAGGAATCGAACCCTCGGCACGCGGTTTTGGAGACCGCTGCTCTACCTGCTGAGCTATACCCCTATATTAAGTTGTTTTACTTTGTGTTTCGAAAGCTTGTATATTATAGCACATATTTTCTCATTTTGCAATACCCTGTTTGTGACTTTTCTGTTAAATCGACAAATAATTTAACTGCCCTACCCTAAAATACCCCGACGATAAAAATACCGTCGGGGATAATCTTATTATTTTAAAATCAGATACCGTAAAGTTCGCCGTATTTCTTTTCGAGATAATCTGTATAGACAAACGGATCAAACGGTTCACCGAGAACTTTATCAAGAAGATCGTTCGGTTCCATAAGGCGACCGTATTTCCAGATGTTTTCACGGTTCCATTCATTGATCGGAGCGAAGTTGCCGTTTTTCATACAATCATCGACATCGATAGTCTGTTTCATTTTACGGAGGATCTGCGCACCGTAAGCACTGCCGAGAGCGTAAGACGGGAAATAACCCACACTTCCGCCTGACCAATGGCTGTCCTGAAGAACGCCCTGTTTATTGTTTGGAACCTCAACTCCGAGATATTCGAGATAAAGTCTGTTCCATTCGGAAGGGAGATCTTTGACTGCGAGTTCACCGGACATAACACGTTTTTCGAGCTCGTAACGAACCATAACATGAAGGCAGTATGTGACCTCGTCGGCTTCCGTGCGAATGAGCGACGGAGTTACAAGATTTACTGCGCGGTAAACATCTTCGGCTGTATAGTCTTTCATCTGTTCCGGGAAGCATTCACAGATCTTCGGGAAGATAAACGAAACGAATTCGCGGCTTCTACCGAGAAGATTTTCGTAAAAACGGCTCTGGCTTTCATGAATACCCATGGAAACGCCGCCGTCGAGGATCGTATAAGCAAGATCGTCGGCAGAACCCATATCGTAAAGCGCATGGCCGCCTTCGTGAATAACGCTGAACATGGAAGAGACGAAATTCTGTCTGTTGAAGTTGGTTGTTATACGAACATCATGATGAGAACCGAGGCTGATCGTAAAAGGATGCTCAGTGGTGGCCAGACCGCAGTGAGAAAGATCGATACCCATTATTTTCATGAGTTCGAGAGAGAATTTCTCCTGAGCGATCTCGTCAAAATCGTTCCAGAGGCATTTATCGGAAAGCTGTTCTTTTTCGGATATCTTTTTAATCAACGGAACGAGTCTGCTCTTGAGTGCGGAGAAAAACTCATCGCATTTTTCCATAGTAAGTCCGTTTTCGTATTTATCGAGGCAATAGTCATACGGGTGTTTTTCGGGAGCACAGTATGACGCGAAACGCTTTTCTGTTTCGAATATTTTTTCAAGTATGGGACAGAAAAGATCGAAATCATCGGTTTCTTTTGCGGTATGCCATACGTCATCCGCCTCGACAAGAAGCTGCTGATATGCGACGTATTCATCCATCGGGATTTTCTGCATTTCTCTTATATCTTTGATCGCAAGGCCGACCGTTCTTGCATCTTTTTCGGAAAGCTCGGATTTATGAGCATCGAGAAATTCGAGAAGTTCGACTGTTTCTTTGCCTGTTGAGAGGATATACTGTTCTTCGCTGAGGACGGAAAGAGTTTGTCCCCTGTTTGCGGCAGTCGCTTTGGGCGCAGAAGTCACACCGTCATAATATATAAGAGACATAGCGTGGTTATATGCGCTGAGCTTTGCCTGCAGTTTGTATAAATTTTCGCAAGCCTGTTTGAGGTCCATAATAAAAAACCGTAGCTTACTTATGAAAGCTTCCTTTCTATTGAAATAATAAATTCGTTTTATCAATGATTATTTTGTTTCAACATATTTACTTGCCTGTTTGGTAAACATATCATAATACGTACCTTGCACTGCCATCAATTCCGAATGATTTCCTTCTTCCAAAACAGAACCGCCGCT
Organism: Clostridia bacterium; assembly: GCA_017621705.1. Lineage (GTDB taxonomy): Bacteria > Bacillota > Clostridia > Oscillospirales > UBA644 > HGM12619. The sequence continues at coordinate 132,350 of JAGASR010000028.1, forward strand.
GATGACTAAAATTCTGTCAAGATCACGGACGGAGGACAAACGGTGGGCGATCATAATAGTTGTGGACTTCGCGCACTGATTTAAAAGAGTCTCATTCATCTCATACTCTGCAATAGGATCGAGCGCAGAGGACGGTTCATCCAATAATACCAATCCGTTTTGAGCCGTCATAACACGTGAAAGCCCGATCTTCTGCGCTTCTCCCCCGGAAAGCATAATACCGTCTTTACGGAATTCTCTTGTGATCTCATCATCTAAAGATGCGTTATTTTTCTCGAGGATACGATCCAGCTTCAAAGCAGATATAATTTCAGAGCATCTGTCGTCATCCGCGGAATGAAACAGCTCCATATTATCCCTAAAAGACATCGCATACATATTTGTATCTTGGAAAGCAACACCGATACATGATCGGAGAGCACGGATATCATACTCACGTATATCTCTTCCGTTAATAAAAATTGCGCCTTCGGAAACATCATAAAGTCTCAGAATAAGCTTTACGATCGTTGATTTGCCGACACCGTTTTCTCCGACTAAAGCAACCTTTTCGCCTTTGTTTACGGTAAAATTCAGATCTTTCAAGACATAAGAATCTTCCGTTCTGTATCGGAAAGATACATTCCTGAATTCCAAAGAAAAAGGCTCGTTTTTCTCGGGAGAAATAATTTCGGTATTTTCAATTTCTATATCAGATTTTAAAGTGAAAAATTTACGGATACGTTCAGAGTATGAACCCAAAAGATCAACACTTTTTGAGATGTCAAAAATATCGTATAAATAGTCATCCAGCTTATCAGCCGCCATCCACATGGTAGCAAACATACCGATATTCGCAAGACTGCCGTCCATGTAAGCAGACGCAATACAAAACAGAATAACTGCACGTGAAAGATTATAAACAAGACTCTGCCATGTAAGCAATCCGAATGCTTTCTTCGAAAATTTGTCTAACAGACCAAGCTTTTGGTGCGAGTTACTGTCGTATATTTGGGATGCTTTGGAATACAGATTGGTTGTACGCATATCGGCGCCGTATTCCTTTATATAATGAAGACGGTGAATATAACCGAGTTTTCGATCATATGGAACCAAGGCTTCCTCTTTTGCAACCTCAATTTTATTATAAAAAAAGTTAAAGACAGTACGAATCACTGCATACGCTGCCACAACCAACACGACCCACGGAGAAATAGTTGCTATCAAAGACGAAAAAAGCGTGATCGCAACAACTCCACGAAGAATGCTGTTAATAATATCTCTGGCTTCATTGGATTTATCGGCATAATTGTTCATGACCCATGAATATTCATCGTAAAATTCAGGATCATCCATATACTTATAATCCATGAAATGCGTCTTTTCGTATATTTCTTTTTGAATCTGCATTTTGACTTTCGTATTATTGACAGCATCGTATCTGTCGAAAACATAATTTTCAAAGCATTTCAAAAGGAAATTCAGTCCGCAAAAAATCAAAATAATAAGTAAAACATATAAAATCCCCTTATTTTGAGTCAATGCGTTCATAGTAAACTGTGGTATATAAACTTCCAGATAATGAATAAGCGGCCAACAAACTGCTTTATAAAGAATATTTATCACTAATAACAACGGTCCGTATTTGAGGTACGGTTTTATCAACCACAGTACATTTTTTATTTTGCGAAAGATATTTTTCACCGGTCATCACATCCTAAAATAATTGTTTAACCTATAAACATTACGGCATAAACTATATTGCCGTAATATCTCGGATCAATCTTTCGTTATTATAACAAATTTTTAATGATTTGTAAAGACTATTTAACAGATTTTTTCATATTATTCCTAAGAATAACGTTACAGAAGAAGCAAACAAGCGGAGCCAATGCAGCGATAAGAAGACTTAAACGCATTGCGGCACCCGTAGCGTCGGAATTTGTAAGAGAACCGACGAGGTTTGCGATTGGTGTATTTGCACAATAGTCGATGATAATGCCCGTAAACCATGTTGAAACCGAGCCGCCTATATCCCCTGCCGCCGCCAAAATCGCGAATATCCAAGCGCCTGCAGTGGGGAATTTATCGGAAGCTATTACGAGAGTACCGGGCCAAAGGATACCTGCGCCGAAGCCTGCAAGAGCGCAGGCGATAAGGCAGATTATATTATTTGACGAAACGGAAAGCAGGACATAGCAAACAAAGCTGACCGCAGAGCAGACCATCATTGCGATATGAATATTAACTTTCGAGCCGAGAGCACCGTAAAGAGCGCGAGCAGTACCCATCATTGCCGCAAAACCGCAGATACCGATAAGGTCGCCCATTGTTTTGGAAAGTCCGAGAGCCTTTTCAAGGAAAGAAGAGCACCACTGAGCGGCAACGAGCTCTGCGCTGGCACCCGTAAAAATCGTCAGCATTGCGATTATAAAAAACGGTGAAAGGATAACTTTGAGCTTATTATTACCAGATTTTTCGGAGCCCGAAACTTCGGGAAGCGGAGAAACACAGAAAAGGATAAACGTAATAAGCGGAAAGATCATCCAAAAAGCAATTATAAATTGCCAATTTTCTTTACCGAGAACAAAAAGGCCGATAGTAGTCAGAGCGACGGTGGCAAGCTGTCCCCAAGCGTAAAAAGAATGCATAAGACTCATTGCGGAACCCTTATTATCGGACGGAATATCGTTTACGATAGACGAAAGCATTATCTCAAGAAAACCCGAAGATGCGGCAAAGATAACCGTCGAAACAAGGAAGCCGAAAAATTCGTGACCTGGAAGGATATTCGGAGTTAAGACATAAAGAAAAAGGCCGACAAAAGCCATGGTGAGAGCAGGCATGAGAAGACGGCGATAACCGTATTTATCGATCGCACCGCTGAAAAGGATATCAACGCCTACCTGAGCCACAAAATTGACGGAGACAAGGATACCGAGATCGACAAACGACATATCGTACATACCCATAAGAGGCACAAACAGAATAGCCGTAAAATTATTAACGATTGCCTGAACGAATATGCCGAGATAACAGCCGATGATCGTTCTGTTATAATTATTTTTCATCAACAGACTGACCTGCCTTTTTATTATAGTTTTTTCCGTAGCGTATAAACGAAACGATAACGGAAATTATATTAAACGATTCCGTAAGAACGCCCGAAATCGAAAACACGGAAACATTATATATGAGCCATGCGGGAGACGTTACGAAGACCTGCGCAACCCGAAGCTTGAAGCCGTCGTTTGTCCACATCGCAAGGGTGCTGACGATCATGGCGACTGTTGGAAGCAAGCTCAGAATACCCGAATATGTAGCGATACCAGAGACAACAAAGCAGGCAATCAGTCCGGCAAGTACCCAATTATTATGAGCCCATTTTTTATCGCTGAAAATAAGAAGGATACAGCGAACGAGAGCAAGAACATTCTGTAAAGCACCCGTATATGCTCCGAGAAGCATAAAATGAAGCGTGAAAAAAATTATACTGATCAATTGTGTACAGAACAAAGTTCGAACACTGCGTATCTGAAAAGAAAAAATACAAATTCCTGCGCCGATAAAGCCCAAGATCTGAGCGAATATTTCAAATGGTGTCATAAAAACAAAGCCTTTCAAGTTTTTTCGGCATAGTATAGCATAAACGGCATATTATTTCAATAACATGTTTTCATAGTTCAAATTTTTGTCGGCAGAAAGAAAATGTTCAACAAAAAAATGACGTTGACAAAACAAAAAAAATATGATATAATATAAAATACGCTGAAGAAGATCTCTTCGGTACAGTCTTATATGGGGGCGTACCGGATTTCGACGGGGATTTTGAAGTAGGATAAGCGAGCAGCGCGCAGACCGCTATAACCTGCAAACTTTTTAAATTTAAACGCTAACAGAAATCAGTTAGTTGCTGCCTAACTAAAGGCGGCCGTCTCTGCCGGGAGTACCGCGGCTTGGACAGAGGCGTCGATTAGCGGTGAACGTTAACCGAGCGATTGCCGTAACTCGGTAACGGCCAACGGCATGTTCCGTAATGAGATTTGCTTATTGTTCTCCTTGCGGCGAAAACGAACAACAAGCTACGCTCGTAGAAAGTCCCATGGATGAGTTTTCGGACAGGGGTTCAACTCCCCTCGCCTCCACCACAAAAGGTTGATAATCTGTCTATTTCGGATGGATTATCATCTTTTTTTATGCAAAAATCGGAGTTACTGCTTTCAGCAGTAACTCCTTTATTGTTATTGTCAAGAGAACGCAGTGCATCTATGATTTTTGGGTTACACCGTATCATATATTCAACAAGAGTTTCTTCTTCTCCGATGCCGAGGGTTCGGTTGATCTCATCCCGAAGAATATCTGTGGGTAGAGTGTTGAGATAGAATTCGATAAAAAAAACAAAGGAACTTTCGCATGGTTCCTTTATGTGATTTATTCAATATTTTCAAGCCGTGCAACCAAACTCATAAACCAATCTTTGTTTTGGTATTCGTCAAAGCAGTCCCACATCAATTCAGATTTCAAATTTCGCACAAGCTGTTTGTTATCGGAAGGAGCATCTGCAACCTTCCAACCGTACACCAACGGATGAGTAAGTTCATGTGATTTTACGGTTGTTGACTTAACAGCACATTCAACCGCACGTGAAAGATGCTTTTTTATAACTGTTTCATCATTTCCAAGTATTATTTCGTCCTCGGAAATACAACGATGTAATGTGCAAAGCTGTCCCAACGATTCATAACTCATATCGTCATTTGGATATGCCGCCTCGAGCATATTGGCTACGGATTTATTGACTTTTTGAACGTAATCTTCTCCAAAACATTTTACGTTAATCGCGAGAAGGGCTTTTGCTTGAGCGAAACTATCTGCAAAATCAAATTCTATATCGGGCAGTAGCGAGAGAATAATAGTCGTAATCGTAACCTATGCAAAGCACATGATATTTCGCCAAATAATCCCCCCTATTTTGATATATTTTCGCTTTGATTTGGTTTAGTCTTTTCTGAATCCAGGTATGGTTTCTATCTTAAATCTATTGAGCATATGCAACCGATCGATTTTTTCTTTTATATCCAAATCCGATATTTCACCGTTTAAGATATACCGATCAAGTACATCGTAAGTAAAGCCAAGGTTTTCTTCATCTGATTTACCTGAAAGACCGTCAATAGGTGTTTTCGTAATAAGTATCTCGGGTAGACCGAGAACACGCCCAATTTCTTTCACCTCGGTAACAGTCAAATTACAAAGAGGACTGAAATCACCTGCGCCGTCTCCGTACCTTGTGGCGTATCCCACATAATCCTCGGACAGATTACAGGTGTTTGCCACTCTGCCATTAATGCTCTGCGATACAGCATACAAAGTTGCCATGCGGATACGGGCAGGAAGATTCACTCTTGTCTGACGGCTGATTTCCGGCAAGGCAGAAATGCTTTTCAAAACATCGTCAACGGCATTTTTTATATTGACCTCATAATGCTTGATACCAAGATGATTTACGAGTAAATAAGCTGCTTCGATGTCGGGCTGAACTCCCTGCGGCATAAGTACACCAATTACCCTTTCTCGTCCCAACGCTTCAACGCACAAAGCGGCTACTACCGAGCTGTCTTTCCCTCCGGAAATTCCTACAACCGCATTACATCCTTTTCCGTTTCTCTCGAAAAAATCTCTGATCCATAATACACATTTATCTTTTACTTTTACTGCATCAAACATGGTTTTCTCTCCTAATATAATTCCGGTCGTCTATTACAGAAGACAGGTATGCTGCCGCGAATATCAGAAAGAATCTGCATATCACAGGCTGCGGTAATGATTTCTTCATTTTCCCCGGCAAGTGCAAGCGTTTTTCCAAAAGGTTCGATGATGGCGGAATTGCCGCCATATACGGTTTTACCGGCTGTACCGCAGGAATTACAGCAAACCACAAACATCTGATTTTCAATCGCTCTGGCAGTGGTAAGCGTGCGCAGATGAAAGATGCGTTCCTTTGGCCACTGAGACACAACAAACAGTATATCAAGTCCCTGCAAAGCAAGATTACGTGTCAGTTCGGGAAATCTCACATCGTAACAAATGATAATACCGCACTTTACACCGTCGAGAGTAAAGCGACATAGGCGGTCGCCACAAGTATAGTACTCATCTTCGCCCATAGGCGTAAACAGATGCGTCTTATCATATTCGGCAATGCATATACCGTCTCGGTCAAAGACCATAGCAGTATTGAACACTTTCCCATTCCGAACATTTGATACCGAGCCTGCTACGATATTGACACCGTACTGCCTTGCCAGTCCGCTGATACAGGACTTTACCTCATCTCCGTCTTTACAGGACAACTCGGCAAGGTTTTCTTTCGGGAAAAATCCGGTATTCCACGTTTCCGGCAATACCAATACGTCGGGGTTATCCTTCATCGCAATGCAAATTAACTGTTCTGCGTGTGCAAAATTCTCCTCCGGACAACCGAGCTTCATATTCATTTGCAAACACGAAACCTTCATATCATTTACTCCTTTGTAAGTAGTTTGCAGAGTCTGTTTGCCGCTTCCTTGGTTTCTTCGGGTTTTCCGAACGTGGAGAAACGGAAATAGCCTTTTCCGCACTCACCAAAGCCATCACCGGGAATACCTACGACCTGAATTTCACGAAGCAGATAATCAAAGAACTCCCAACCGCTCATACCGTCGGGGCATTTCATCCAGATATAAGGTGAGTTCTTGCCGCCCGTGTACCAAATACCGGCGGCGTCCAGCGCCTCCATAAAGCAGGAGGCGTTTTCTTTATATACACGAAGATTGTCGCGGATCTGCTGCTGTCCCTCCGGCGTAAATACCGCCAAAGCACCTTTTTGAAGGATGTAGGAAACACCATTTGTTCTGGTCTCACGGTTGCGGGACCACATCTCATTCAGGTTCATACCGCTGCGAACAAGATTGTGAGGAACAACGGTATAACCGAGACGTGTACCGGTAAAGCCTGCTGTTTTGGAAAGTGAGCAGATTTCGATAGCGCACTTATCGGCACCGTCCAGCTCATAGATGCTGTGCGGAATGTTCTCCTCCTCAATGAAGATCTCATATGCCGCATCAAACAGGATAACGGCACCGATCTCACCCGCAAAATCCACCCAAGCCTGAAGCTGATTACGATTAAACACAGCACCGGTAGGATTATTCGGCGAACATATATAGAGGATATCCGCTTCTGCTTCTTCACCTGGTTCGGGCAAAAAGCC
>JAGASR010000029.1 GCA_017621705.1 Clostridia bacterium
AGGCAAAAATAGACAGCCGCACGAGAGCGGCTGCCTGAGATTATAATGCGGTGCTAATTTTCAAAACCCCTTCCAGGGGTTTGCCTGTATTTGCCCCTTATAGGGGCTGTGCAAACCACCAGTTTACTGGTGGTTATGATTTATATTTGGTATTTTTAATAAAGCTCAATACTTCTGAGTACCACTTTAGCTCTTGATGCTGTTATGTACAAACGTATTACATCTGTGTTGACTTCCGATTGAGCGTATATATGAATCGGACAGATCTTTTTATGACCGATGCATGTACCGATATAGCAATCCTGCATTTGATCGGAGTTGTCCTTTGCATAAAGTCTGAATGATTCAACTCTCTGTCCTTTTGTAAGATCTTCCTGGAAAACAACATATTTGATCTTTGTTTTCTCGGGTAAAACAATATCAATAACACTTTGTCCGTTTTCCGATTCCGAAACGATTTTAATTTCAGCGTTTACTGCTTTGTTTTCTCCAAATTCAGATCTGATTTTGTCACCCAATTCTTTAAGTCTTACAATGTCTCTTTCATCAATAAGGCCGTCTGTTGTCGGGGAAACATTCAGAATAAATCCGCAGTTTGCTCCAACAGAATTTATATATGTGTTAAATAATCTGTCGAGTGAATGAGGTTCTTCGTTTTTGTGCCAGAACCACCCATTTCTTATAGACATATCTATCTCAGATCCGCAGAAAACAAGACCTTTTGAATACAGAATGTTTCCGATGGAACCGAGATCATTATCGCTGTTACAGATAAAGGATAAATCTCCTGCAAGCGGCATTGGTCCTGTTTGAACTTCTGATCTGAAACATAATTCTGACGGTACGACTGACCATTCTGCTGCTCGTGCCGTGCCGGATTCATTGCCGCACCAACGTACATCAGGGCCGTGATCGTTGAAAATGGTGGCATCAGGTTGATATTTTCTTATAAGAGAGATATATCTGTCGTAATCATAGACCTGTTTTTTACCGTTAGGACCTTCGCCGCATGCTCCGTCAAACCAGAAGTGGAAGATCGGACCGTAATTTGTGAGCAGTTCGGTCAGTTGGTTGCAGTAATAGTCGTTATATTCTTCGGTTCCGTAATACTGCGAATTTCTGTCCCAAGGAGAGAGATATATACCGAATTTAATTCCGCCTTTTCTGCATGCTTCGGCAGCTTCTGCAACAAGGTCTCCTTTCCCGCCTCTCCAAGGACTGTTCTTTACAGAATGCTCTGTATATTTAGACGGCCAAAGACAGAAACCGTCGTGATGTTTTGCGGTTAAAACCATGCCTTTCATTCCGGCAGATTTGATTGCTTCAACCCACTGATCGCAATCAAGTTTTTCGGGGTTAAAGATTTTTTCATCTTCATTTCCGTTACCCCATTCCTGATTGGTAAAAGTGTTTACACCGAAATGGATAAACGCATAAAATTCAGTATCGAACCACTGTTGCTGACGTTTTGACGGTGTTACTGAAACAGCCATTGAAAGTGCATCTTTGATATTCATGATAAACATCCTTTCTTTTATTTTTTCCAGGCGGAAGGATAGAACAGTATCAATACAGGGAATATTTCAAGTCTTCCTGCAAGCATATCAAAAATAAGGATAATTTTAGATGCATTTGAGAAGCCCGAAAAGTTTCCTGCAGGTCCAACCTCTCCTAAGCCGGGACCGATATTGTTGAAACAAGCGGAGATTGCTGTGAAATTTGTTGTCATATCAAATGAATCAAACAAAGAAACAGCTAAAAGGGAAAACACAAAAATAATGAAATATAAAACCAAATATGCATAAGAGCCTGTAATTGTTTCATTATCAACAGTTTTACCTTCAATTTTAACTGATACGACAGCTCTCGGCATAATCATTTTTTTGAGTTCTTTAGCCGCACCCTTAAGCAGTATAATTATTCTGCTGATTTTAATTCCGCCGGCTGTTGAACCCGCGCACGAACCGCTGAACATAAGTATCACAAGGATTGTTTTCGATAAAGTCGACCACTGATTAAAATCTGCTGTAGCAAAACCTGTCGTCGAGACAACAGAGGCAACCTGAAATGATGCGTATCTTATTGATTCTGAAACAGAACCGTAAATCTGATGTGTATCGATGGAAATTATTGCTATTGAAACGGCAATAATAGAGAGAAAAACCTGCAATTCTCTGTTTTTGACAATACTTTTTATATCACCTAATAACATAAAGAAATATAAGTTGAAATTTACACCGAAAAGTATCATAAATACAGTTATAACGGTTTCTATATAAGCACTGTCATATGCCGCAATGGAAGAATTTTTTATAGCAAATCCACCCGTGCCCGCCGTCGCAAATGAGTTGACAACTGCATCGAAAAGGGGCATTCCACCAAAAAGAAGCAGAACAATCTGGACAAGTGTCATGACAACATAAATCGCATAAAGTATCTGTGCTGTAAACCTTGCCTTTGATACAAGTTTGCCGACTTTGGGACCGGGAACTTCTGCTTTCATAAGGTGCATTGTTCTTGATGAAGATAGGGGGAGTATTGCGAGTATAAAAACAAGAACACCCATACCACCGATCCAATGAGTAAACGATCTCCAGAACAAGAGACTTCTGGGAAGTGTCTCCACATCTGTTAAAATAGATGCGCCGGTAGTTGTAAAACCCGATACGACTTCAAAAAGAGCATCAATATAAGATGGGATATGGCCACTTAAAAAAAACGGTAAAGCACCGAACATACTTAAAAGCAACCAAGAAACCCCGCATATTATAAATCCGTCTTTTGCAGTAAGGTTTTCAGCCTTGTTCCTTTTGAAAGAGAAGATCGTTCCGAGTAATAATGTTATGGTTATTGTTATGATAAAGGGTATTGTGCTATTTTCTTTTAATACAAGGCTGATTATGAGAGGAATAACCAAAAGTATTCCTTCTGCTTTTAAAACAAGCCCTAGAATTGATAAAACATTACGATGATTCATAATAATTTATTGAAGTATTTCATTTATTTCGCGTAATTCCTGATTTTTTGTTATGACTATAACACTGTCATTTCTTTCGATCGTATCATTGCCGCCCGGGAATATGACCCGATCTCGTCTGATTATACAACCGATAATAATTCCTTTTTTGATTCGAAGATCTTTTAAAGGTATGCCGATTATTTCAGATGATTCGGAAATTTCGAATTCGAGAGCCTCAACTCTTCCTTCGGCAATTTCATACATGGTTTTTAAACTGCTTGATTCCGTATTCGTCATTGCCCGTATATAACTGAGAACACGGTTTACCGATATGATCTTAGGTGAAATTATCGATTCAATTCCAATCGTATTCAGCATTCCCACAAAAGAAGATCTGTCGATTTTTGTTATAACTTTTTTTATTCCGTATTTCTGAGCAAACATTGATATAACCATATTTTCCTCATCAATACCTGTGAGCGAAACTATAGCATCGGTGTTGTCGATACCTTCTTCCTGAAGGACAGTTTGATCTGTTCCGTCTCCACAGATTATGGTTGCTTTGGGAAGAAGATCGCTTAATTCAAGACACCTGTTTTCGTCTTGCTCTATAAGCTTAACGTCTATTCCCGCCGATAGAAGCTGTTCAGAAAGATAATAACCTAAACGTCCACCGCCGATGACCATTACTTTTTTTAATTTATGCTGATAGATTTTAAGCAATTTAAAAAATTGGGACAATTCCGCATGAGAAGCTGTTATGTATATACGGTCTCCCTTTTTAAGTATAAAGTCACCGCCGGGAATATAAACTTCGTCATCTCGTTCAACAATACATACAAGAATTTTTACGTTGTATTTTTTATATAATTGAGACAATATCTGACCATCAAAAGGATTGCCGTCTTCAATTTTAATTTCCGCAAGCTCAACCTTACCTCTGGCGAAAATATCAAGCTTAAGAGCTGACGGAAAGCTTATAATCTTGAACATTTCAGATGCTGCATCCAGTTCCGGATTTACGATTAAGCTCAAACCGAGATCTTTTTTTAGGAAATAAAGCTGATTTGAATATTCAGGGTTACGAACTCTTGCTATAGTATGTTTTGCCCCGATTTTTTTAGCAAGAAGACAACACAAGATGTTAACTTCATCGGATGGTGTCGTTGCAACTATAAGATCCGCTTTCTGAACACCGGCTTCAAGCTGAACATTATAGCTTGCACCGTTACCGACAACCCCCATAACATCATATGAATTAGCCATATTTTCAACTGTTTTGGAATTAATGTCAATAACTGTTATTTCATGGTCTTCTTTACTGAGAACCTTGGTAAGCGTTCTTCCTATCTTACCTTGTCCCATTATGACAATATTCAAATTCTATCGTCTCCTTTCCAGCTGATTATAGCATAAATTGTAAACAATGTCAACATAAGTATCAGAAAAACTTGACAAGCAACTTAATATGTGGTACAATATTATTAATTATAAATTAATGTATAAAGGAAAGTGCGTCATGTGGCAGTATTTAGTTGTTTTGCTTCTCGGTTATATTGTCGGAAGCATTAATTTCTCTGTTTTGGTAACAAAATTTATTGGAAAAAAAGATATCAGATCTATCGGAAGCGGTAATGCCGGAGGTACTAATGTCGCAAGAGCGATGGGTGCCAAATGGGGGGTTGCCGTAATAATAATGGAGATACTGAAAGGTGTTCTTGTCGGCCTTTTTGCTAAATATATATTCCCTGCAGATCATCTTGCCCTTGGTGTCCTCGGTGATGAGATTTCCGGTGCGGTTGCGGTTTTCGGTGTTCTCATCGGTAATATTTACCCTTGCTTTTTCGGATTTAAAGGCGGTAAAGGTGTTACGACCTGCGCCGCAGTAATAGCGATTCTTGATTACCGTGTATTTATAATTCTTGTTTCTCTGTTCCTTGTTGTTTTCTTTATAGGCAGAATGGTTTCTCTCGGTTCGATAATCGCGTCTCTCGGTATGCCTATCTCGATTTTTATTGTTTATCACGGTCAGCCGTATTGGTGGGTTCTTTGTATTATAGTCGGAATCATGGCCTTAACACTTATATGGAGACACAGCTCAAATATAGTAAGAATATTTAAAGGAACCGAAAATAAATTCAAACTTTGGAAAAAGACAGAGGATAAATAAAATCTTACTCATTCAAAAAAGGCAGATAATCCGTACACATAATCTTGAGGAGATAAGGTTATGAAAAATTTGTTCAAATCTATTGCTCTTTTACTTGTGTTCACTTTTGTACTTTGTTCTTGTCAAAACTCCAGTCCCGAAATTATTCCCGAATATTCCACCTCTTCATCGGATAAAGATTTTGATGGTCTGAAGATCAACTGGGGTATCGAGGGCACTGATGATAAGAAACTCGGTTATATAAGTTCCACTGTATTTGCCGATATGGCTGCCCAAAGAGTTAAGGATGTTGAAACTTCTTTGAATTGTGAAATTAATCTGATACTTGAATCATCAGGTTGGGATGTCAACTCGAAATTGTCTGCCTCGATCATGTCCGGATCTCAAGTATATGATTTGGTTCGTTGTGGAAGCTACAATCTTGCACCTAATGCTCGTGCAGGTCACCTTATAGGTCTTTCCGGATTACTGGATGTTCAGAACACAGAAAAATGGGGCACACGTCGTATGCTTCAGTCGATGATCTGGAAAGATGATGTCTATGCTGTTCTTCCTTATGCGTGGCCAGATCTTCTTTACACATGCTTCGGTCACGCAGTAGGTGTAAATGAGAATTACATCGCTCAATTAGGTCAAACTGACCCCAGAGAATATGTCGAATCTGACACCTGGAACTGGGACAAGTTTGAGGAAGTACTTGCTGCGTATACTTTTGATGTAAACGGTACTACAGTATATGCATTAAGTTCTCATGAACCGTATCTTGTTCAAATGATGATGCTTTCCAACGGTTGTCCTATGTCTGTGTATGAAGACGGTAATGTCGTTATGGGTGCACACACAGAAGCAGGAAAAGTTGCGTTGGAACGTGCAAGATCCATTTTCCGTGAGACTTGCAGTGATTATATCCATCCTGACCGTGGTACAGACTATTCGCATATCGTCAAAGGTGATGTTGTAATGGGTGTTGCATGGTCTGCAGAGTTTTTTAATTCGTATGTGTATGAAATGGATAATCTTGGTGTTCTTCCCTTCCCGCAGGGTCCGAACGCAACCCCCGGTGTTTATCTTACATATCACGACAGTATGCCTTTCTCCACAGGTATCACAGTAAATGCTAATGATATTGAAGCAACTGCAATAATTCTTTCTGAGCTGTATGAACCGTTCGAAGGTTATGAGACCAAAGAAGATATCATCAATTATCTTTCTTCTCAGGTATTTTTTGACAGAAGAGATGCTGTTTTGTTCCTTAATATGGTTGAGAATACAGAATACGGTTTCTTCAGAGAAGGAGCCCGTAAAGTTCTTGATACTGCAATAGGTTCAAATGAATCGATAACATCTATTATTGAATCATTCGAATCTGCAAACGAGGTACTTTCTCAAGACATTCTTGAACCGCACTATGCAGGTATGATTGCAGTTTACGGTGAATGATTATAATGCATATATTAATTTGTTAGGAGTAAAAAATATGAAGGCTGTATTGAAGTTTTTCTCCTTTTTGTTTGTTTTTATGTTTGTTCTTAGTGCTTGCCAGACATCATCTCCCGAAGTTGTGCCTGAATATAAAGTTGATATTGCGGGCGCAGATCTTGACGGTTTAAAAATCTCATGGGGTTGGGATTCGCTAAATGATGTAATTTATGGATTTGTCGCAGGTACAGCACATTCCGATATGGCTCTTGAAAGAGAAAGGTATGTTGAAGATACATACAATTGCGATATTACAGTTGAATATACAGATCGTGTTTATGACAATTTACGAGCTTCTGTTATGTCCGGAAGTCCCAGATATGATCTATTAACCGGAAGTACGTATGCGCTTGTTGTTGATGTTCGTGCCGGTTATCTTACCGGTCTTTCCGGATTACTTGATATATCAAATACCGAAAAATGGGGAACCCCCAATATGCTTCAATCGCTTTTGTGGATTGACGATCTGTACGGTGTTGTTCCTTTTGCATGGCCCGATCTTTTATACGGTGCCACAGGACACTTGATTGCCGTAAATGAAACTCTCGTTTCGAAATTGGTACAGCCTGATCCTAGAGAATTTGTTGAAAACAATACCTGGACCTGGGACAAGTTTGAAGAAACACTTGCAATTTATACCCATCAAGAAGCAGGACGAACCATATATGCTATAAACTGTCATGATGCATATTTTGCAATGAATATGTTTCTTTCAAACGGTTGTACCTTATCTTCATTTGTAGACGGAAAAGTTGTTTGCGGGGCATATACAGAAGCAGGCAAGGTTGCCCTTGAAAGAGCAAAGAAGATTTATACGGAAACATGTGTTGACTATTTCTATCCCGATGTCAGCACAGCAAATGAATATATAATTAACGGCGATGTTGTTATGGCTGTAACATGGCTCGACGGTATGTTCGGAACCGCCGAATCTTTCTTGTATAAAATGGATAATCTCGGCGTTCTTCCTTTCCCTGTCGGTCCGAATGCTAAACCCGGTGTATATCCGACTTATCATGAAGGTCTTTCTTTTGCTACAAGTATTCCTGTTAATGCAAAAGATCCCGAAGCTACTGCAACCGTGCTTTCTGCAATGTATGAACCGTTTGATCAATATAAAACCAAAGAAGATATAATTGATTACATGTCGGAACAGGCTTTCTTTGATCGAAGAGATGCCGAGATCTTTGCAAATATGGTTAAAAATACAGAATACGGTTTCTTCAGAGAAGGTGCCCGTGTCGTTATTCAGAGCGTTGTTGAGCAGTCCGAATCTGTAACAGCTCTTCTTGAATCATACGAAGATCAATATGCAGAGATCGTTGATGATTATATGATTCACCATTTTGAGGGCAGAGTCGCCGTTTACGGCGAATAATAACGTTTAAATCATAGTTGATTCAAAATTGAATAAGGTGATTTTTTGAAAAAATATTTAAGGTTAATTTACACTGTATTGATTGTATTGTTTATTTTTTCTGCTTGTAACAGTTCTGATCCTACGGTCATTCCGGAATATAGCTCGGAAATGTCTAGTATGGATCTTGGAGGTTATACCTTAAAATGGGGATGGGCACTGTTGGATTTCGATGGTGCCGAGAGTATCTTCGGATATATCCCCGGAACTGCTTTTGCCGATACTGCTCTTGAGAGAATTAAGGAAATTGAAAAATCTCTTAACTGCGTAATCGATATGGAATACAAGAGCACCGGTGATATTGGTTCCCATATGCAGGCATCCGTTCTCTCTGATACTCATTCATACGAGCTTATGACAAGTGAAAGTTATCATACTATCAGTTATGTCAGATCAGGATATTTCACCGGTCTTTCTTCTCTTTTGGATTTATCTGAAACCGATAAGTGGGGAACTCCCTCGATACTTCAGGCTGTAACTTATAAAGATGACGTTTACAGTGTTGTACCTTATTCTTGGCCCGATCTTCTTTACACGACATTTTATTGTCCGATCGTTGTTAATGAAACACTTATTTCTCGTTACGGTCATGTAGACCCCAGAGAATTTGTTGAAGGCCGTACCTGGACCTGGGATAAGTTTGAAGAAAGTATTCAGGCCTATACCATAAATGACGGTGAACGTAAAATTTACGGTATTGCATCTCATCCTGCTTATTATTCCATGATGATGTTTCTTTCAAACGGTGTTTCCGTTGCCGAGGAAACCGAATCGGGGGTTGTGTGCGGTGTTTATACAAATGCCGGTATTGAGGCAATGGAACGTGCACGTAAGATCAGAACCGAAACATGCGTTGATTGCTTTAATCCCCTTGAACATACTGAAGATGTTATAAACGATTTTGAAAACGGAAATAATGTTCTCCTTGTAACGTATGCAAACAGTATTATAGGTAGGTCCGGTTCTTCTATATTGTATAATATGGCTAATGTAGGTATCCTTCCTTTCCCGCAGGGACCGAATGCCGAACCGGGGGTATATCCGAGTTATTACGAGACGCTTCGTTATTCTACATCTATTCCCGTTAATGCAAGAGATCCTGAGATTGCTGTTATTGTTCTCGACAGGATGTTTGAACCTTTTGAAGGTTACGAAACAAAAGAAGATATCATTGCTCATTTCTCTAATCAAGTATTTTTTGATGAAAGAGATGTTCAGGTATATATAAATATGTTTGAAAACAGCGAATACGGTTATCGCGCAGAGGGCGCCCGTGTTATTCTTGAACAGATTATGGGTAACGCTTCCGTTACCGAAGTTCTTGAAAAGCAGGAAAATATTTATAACGATCTTCTTGAGGATATAATAAAACCGCACTATCAAGGCAGACTTGCAGTTTACGGAGAATAGTAACTAAATTATAATTATTATAAAGAGGTAAAAATGAAAACGACAATCAGACTTATTTCACTATTATTGGTTGTATTGTTTGTCCTTTGCTCCTGTCAGAGCTCTGCTCCGGAGATTGTTCCTGAATATGATTCCCGTGTTGAAGCAGCAGATCTTGATGGCTTTAAAGTTACTTGGGGTCATTGTTACACAGACACCATTTACGGTTTTATTGATGGAACAGCTCATTCGGATATGGCTCTTGAAAGAGAAAGAACCATAGAAGATACTATGAACTGTACTATCGAAGTTGAGTATAGCGGTGATACTGTTTATTCAACGCTTCGTGCGTCTGTAATGTCAGGACAACCTTACTATGATTTAGTCACAGCCGGAACTTTCGGTCTTGTAAACGACGTAAGGGCAGGGTATCTTACCGGACTTTCGAGTCTTCTTGATGTTGAAAATACAGACAAATGGGGCACTCCCAATATGCTGAATTCGACAATTTGGAAAGATGATGTGTATGCAGTTGTTCCTTACGCATGGCCGGAAGTTATGTATTATTCTTCTTTCGGATATCCTATATCTGTAAATGAAGATCTTATTGCAAGACTTGGTGTTACGGACCCTCGTGAATACGTTGAGTCTTTGACCTGGACGTGGGATAAGTTCGAGGAATGTCTTGCTGCATATACGCACGATGACGGCGGCCGTACCATATACGGAATGGCTACTCACAGCGCATATTTTGCAATGATGATGTTTCTTTCAAACGGTAATACGCTTTCTTCTTATGAGAACGGAGAAGTTGTTTGCGGCGCATATACAGATAGTGGTTTTGAGGCTCTTGAAAGAGCTCGTAAAATCTATTTTGAAACCTGTAAAGACTATTTCCATCCGGGGGATCCATGGAACTATGCCGGAGTAGATATGTTTATAAACGGAGAAATGGTTCTCCTTACTGCTCCTTGTAACGAGCTTTTCGGCACGTCAAAATCTTTGTTGTATTTAACAGATAATGTCGGTCTTATTCCTTATCCTCAGGGACCGAACGCAACTCCCGGTGAATATCCTTCATATCATGAAAGTCTCGACTATGCGACGGGTATTCCTGTGAATGCGAAAGATCCCGAAGCTACAGCAATTATTCTTGATGCGATGTATGAACCTTTCGATGAATACAAAAACAAAGAGGACATTGTTAATTATATGGCAGAACAGATCTTTTTTGACGAGAGAGATGCCGGAGTTCTTGCAAATATGTTGAAAAATACAGAATACGGCTTCTTCCTTGAAGGAGCTCGCGGTGTTATAGAAAGTGTTACAAGCGCTGATAACGCAACGATAACATCATTGCTTGAATCCAACGAAAGCAAATATCAGCAAATTGTTGATGACTACATGGTTCATCATTATGAAGGCACCGTAGCCGTTTACGGCGAATAAAAAGTATAAAAAAATTAATTATAAAGAGGTTTAAAAATGAAAACGACAATCAGACTGATTTCTCTTTTATTGGTTGTATTGTTTGTCCTTTGTTCTTGTCAGAGTTCAGAACCCGAGATCATTCCTGAATACAGTTCGGATAGGGTAGGTATTGATCTTGACGGCTATACTCTCAAATGGGGCTGGGCAAAGTCAGGTAATGATAATGATGACAACATTTTCGGCTATATCCCGGGTACAGCGCTTGCCGATACCGCACTTGAACGTATGAAAGAGATCCAGAGTTCTCTTAACTGCGTTATCGAAATGGAATACAAAGGTTTCGGAACCATCGGTGGTAATATGCAGGGCGCGATCCTTTCCGGAACTCAGCTTTATGACCTTATGACAAACGAAAGTTTCCAGACTCTCGGTTATGTCAGAGCGGGTTATTTTACCGGTCTTTCTTCTCTTATCGATGTTACGAAAACCGATAAGTGGGGCACTCCCGGTATGCTTCAATCTGTAATTTATGAAGATGATGTTTACAGCGTTGTTCCTCTTGCTTGGCCCGAACTTCTTTACACCACATTCGGTTGTCCTATTGTTGTAAACGAAGACCTTATTTCTCAGTACGGTCACGAAGACCCCAGAGAATTTGTTGAAGACGGAACATGGACTTGGGACAAGTTCGAAGAAAGCCTCCATGCGTATACTGTAAATGACGGTGAACGTAAAATATACGGTATCTCTTCTCACACAGCTTATTATTCAATGCTTATGTTTCTTTCAAACGGTGTAACTCTTACCGAGTATACCGAAGACGGAATTGTATCCGGTCTTTATACCGAGGCAGGTATTCAGGCTATGGAACGCGCTCAGAAGATTATAAGAGAAACCTGCGCTGATTGTTTTAATCCTATTGAAACAACTTCCGGTGTTGTCAGCGAATTCGAAAACGGTAACAGTGTTCTTCTTGTAACCAATTCAAGCAGCATTCTCGGCAATACAAATGCAATCATGTATAAGATGTCAAATGTAGGTATTCTTCCCTTCCCTCAGGGGCCTAATGCAGTGCCTGGTGTATATCCCAGTTACCATGAAACACTGCTTTATGTAACCGGTATTCCCGTAAACGCAAAAGATGCTGAAGCTGCAGCTACTATTCTCGACAGAATGTTTGAGCCGTTTGAAGGATATGAGACAAAAGACGATATTATATCTTATCTTGCAGGTCAGGTTTTCTTTGATGAAAGAGATGCTCGAGTATTTGTAAATATGCTTGAAAATACCGAATATGGCTATCAGAATGACGGTGCTCGCGCCGCAATCGAACAGGTTATGGGTAATAATACAGTTACCGAAGTTCTCGAAGGTCTTGAGAATGTTTATAATGATCTTCTCGAAGAACATATGAAACCTCATTATCAGGGCAGACTTGCTGTTTACGGTGAATAAACAGCCGAAAATAGCATTCTATATTTCTATGATTTTAAGGTGTGTTTTAAATATGAAAAAAAGTTTGCGTTTTATTTCAATCGTATTAGTTTTCTTGTTTGTGCTTTCCGGTTGCACAAGTGAAGAACCCGAGATCGTTCCCGAGTATAGCTTTGAAGTAGGGGCTGCTGATCTTGAAGGCTTTGAACTTTTCTGGGGATTTGCTAAATCCGGATCCAATGATGATAATGTTTTCGGTTATATTCCCGGAACAGCTCTTGCCGATCTTGCTCTTGAAAGAGAGAAAGATATACAGAGCAGATTAAACTGTAAAATCAATATGGAGTACGGTGATTTCGGAACCATAAACTCCAGCATGCAGGCATATGTTATGTCCGGTGCACCTCATTATGACGTTGTTACCAATGAAAGTTATGTTCTTGTCGATGCTGTAAGGGCAGGGTATCTTACCGGTTTATCTACATTGATCGATGTATCCAATACCGATAAATGGGGGACACCCAACATGCTTCAGTCTCTTCTTTGGGAAGACGATCTTTACGGTGTTGTTCCTTTTGCATGGCCTGAACTTCTTTATACTTCGTTCGGCTATCCGATCGTTGTAAATGAATCGATCGTCGGAAGACTCGGCCAGGTTGACCCCCGTGAATTTGTTGATGAAGGAACATGGACTTGGGATAAGTTTGAAGAATGTCTTGCTGCATACACTCATGAAGATGCAGGCAGAACCGTATACGGTTTAGCAACTCACGACGCATATTTTGCGATGATGATCTTCTTATCTAACGGCAATGCTCTTTCTGCCTACGCTGATGATGCTGTTGTCTGCGGTGCTTATACCGATCCCGGTTTTGTCGCACTTGAACGAGCTTCTTCTATGTTTAAAGAAACTTGTAAAGACTATATTCATCCCGAAGATGCTCATGGTGGTGTAGGTCTTAACTACTTCCTTAACGGTGATGTAGTTATGCTTACAACTTACGGTTCCGAACTCCTCGGTAATCAGTCTTCCATTATGTATCAGGCAGAAAACGTTGGTCTTCTTCCGTATCCTCAGGGACCTAATGCTGTTCCCGGTGAGTATCCCAGTTATCATGAAAGTCTTCTTTTCTCCACATCTATTCCTGTAAACGCAAAAGATCCTGCAACTGCTGCCATTATTCTTGATGAAATGTATGAGCCGTTCGAAGGTTATGAGACTAAAGATGATATTATTTCCTATATGGCAGATCAGATCTTCTTTGATGCAAGAGATGCCCGTGTATTTGTCAATATGCTTGCAAATACTGAATACGGCTTCTTTAAAGAAGGCGCAAGAGGCGTAATTCAGAGTGCGGTTGAATCTAATACATCTGTCGCTGTTCTTCTCGAATCCAATGAAGATAAATACAATGATATCGTTGAAGACTACATGAAAAACCATTACGAAGGCAGAGTTTCTGTTTACGGTGAATAAATAAAAAATTGCACTTTAACCATTAAATAAATAGAGGAGATATATTAAATGAAGAAGATTGTACGAATATTTGTGCTCGTTTTAAGCATTCTTTTCGTTCTTTGTGCTTGCCAGTCAGAGCAGCCCGAGGTTGTACCCGAATATAATCCCAGCGCAGACGGTTCCGATCTTGATGGTCTTGAACTTGTTTGGGGCTTTTCCATGAGCCGTTATAATGAAGGTGTTGATAATGTTTTCGGTTATATCCCCGGTACTGCATTCGCCGATCAGGCACTTGAAAGAAAAAAGGCAGTAGAATCCGATCTTAACTGTACTATCACAGTTGATAACGACTCAAGTTCCTATGTAATAGGCGATAGACTTAATGCTTCTCTCGCATCCGGTTCCCGTCTTTATGACCTTGCAACATGCGACAGCAGTATCCTTCGTAATCTCGTAAGAGGCGGCGGATACTTCATTGGTCTTTCTTCTCTTCTCGATGTTCAGAATACAGATAAATGGGGTACCCCCAGCATGCTTCAGATGATGCTTTGGGAAAACGATCTTTACGGCGTTGTTCCTTTTGCATGGCCCGATCTTCTTTATTCTACGACCGGTCATATCTTTGCAGTAAATGAATCTCTTATTTCCCAGCTCGCACAGACCGACCCCAGAGAATATGTTGAAAACCTTACCTGGAACTGGGACAAACTCGAGGAAGTTCTCGAAGCATACACTTATCAGGATGCAGGCAGAACCATCTATGGCATGCAGTGTCACGACGCATATTTTGCAATGAATATGTTCCTTTCCAACGGTGTAGCTTTCTCTGCCTATGAAGACGGCAAAGTTGTCTGCGGTGCATATACCGATGCGGGTCGTGTTGCTCTTGAACGCGCTAGACAGATTTATAATGAAACTTGTAAAGATTATATTTATCCCGATGCTCATACTAATGACGGCTCGTATCTTGTCAACGGAGATGTTGTAATGTTGGTAACAGGCCACGGTGGTCTTATCGGTACCGAAAGTGCGCTTTTGTATCAGATGGATAATATAGGTGTTCTTCCGTTCCCTCAGGGACCGAATGCTACCCCCGGTGTATATGCTTCTTACTATGAACAGATTGCGTATACAACTTCTATTCCTGTAAATACTGTAGACTCCCAGGCTGCTGCTCTTGTTCTTGATGCAATGTTTGAACCGTTCGAAGGTCTTGAAACTAAAGATGATATTGCAGATTATCTTACCGATCAGGTCTTCTTTGATAAGAGAGACGCTGAAATATTTATTGAAACTATTGCAAATACAGAATACGGTTTCTTCTGGGAAGGTGGACGTTCTGTAATAGAAAGTGCTGTCAGCGGTAACGATAATGTTTCTACTTTGCTCGAAAGCCAGGAAAGCATATACGATCAGCTCGTTGAAGACTACCTCGAAAGCCATTATGCAGGCCGAGTAGCTGTTTACGGTGAATAAAAAGAATTAACGGTATTTTTATGGAAAATATTAAAATCTCCGACGGTAAGAATTATTGGTGTACTTGGCTGTCTCAAGGTGCTATCGGCAAAAATGAAATGTTGGCGAACGGAGTTGTTAAGGCGTATTTTGAAGGCAGCAGTAATGCGCGCAGTAGCATTAACGAAGATTACGTGTTTGGCAAGGACGGTTTTTCGGATCAGTTTCCGGAATTGAGAGGCGATCTTTTTCTTCTTTTTGATGATGGTTGGGATGTTCCGTATGTCATTCCCGAAAGTTCGGATATATCTGCGTTCGGCTCTGTGGTTCTAAATTCCGAAAGATTTCCGTCTTTTCCCGGTACACCTGCCGAACGGCTGAAAGGTGTAAACGATAAGCTCAAGGAAAAAGGTTGGAAAGGTCTCGGTCTATGGATATCACCGACTTTAACAGGGGATGACTTCCACAAAGGATTCTATGATAATAGAGAACTTCATGAGGAATATTGGAAAGAACGCGCGCTGTGGTGCAAATATGCAGGAGTTCATTATTGGAAAGTAGACTGGGGTTCTCACGGAAACGCGGGGCTTGAAGGAATTGTTCCATACAGAAAAATGATGAGCGAGGTCGTAAAAAAATATTTTCCCGAGCTTATTATTGAACATTCTACCTGCACAGCTCCCGTAAACGGTGTTTTCGGTGATGACAGTAAGTTCCGTTACGCTGACATGGACGGCTTTACAGACAGAGGCACAGGACTTTGTGAGTTTGCGGACGTTTTTCGAACTTATGATATAACTGAGGATATGCTTGGCGATACTACTACTCTTGACAGAGTTGCGTATTATCTGCCCTTTGCAAAGTCTGTTATCAACTGCGAAGATGCATTGTATATAGGCGCTACGCTCGGTTGCGCGCTCGGTATCATGCGTTCTCATTACGGTAAAGGTTGGTTGAATGTCAATTCAAAGCTTGATGAAGTCACTGCTGCTGTTAAATGGCAGAGATTTGCGCCTTCTTTTATTGGTGGTGAGTTTAAAACTTCTGACGATATTCTTCTCGACACTATGTACTTCGGTCCTCACGATTCATGGGCAAAAGAAGCAAAAAACAGAGTTGTAAATCAAGCAGCACCTACTGTTATGGCAAGAAATACAGAGCTTCCTACAGTTGTACGTGAAAATAAAATGCCTTTTGTTATATCTGCCAAAAATCCCACGGGTGTTTATTCTGTTGCAGCAATCAAGAGAAGACAGTTTATTGACGATACTGCTGATCCGATAGTTTCATGCAATGTCGGAGAGACTGATCGTATAGGTATCTTCGGAGACTTTAAGAAACTGACATTTAATTTTAGCAGATCTCCAAAGAAAATGTTTATTCAGAGTCTTATTCGCGGTGAAGAGACAAATCTGGATATAAATCAGTATCTTAACGATACATCCTTAACTATTCCAGGCTCCATTCTTGAATCATTTAATTTGGTAGAAGATCTTTCGGATAACGCAGTAATGCTAAGATTTGAATTTTAATATTTTATTCCTTGAAAATTTTTAATAAGAAGGTAATATTATGAAAAAATGTATTCGTATTTTGGCGTTGACATTAGCAGTACTTTTTGTTCTTTGCTCTTGCCAGAGCGAACAGCCTGAGATTGTTCCCGATTACAATCCGAGCATGGATGGTGGCGATCTTGACGGTCTTGAACTTGTCTGGGGCTTTTCAATGAGCCGTTATGCTGAAGGCGTTGATAATATTTTCGGATATATTCCAGGCACAATGTTTGCAGACCAGGCTCTTGAGAGAAAAAAGGCTGTTGAAGCAGACCTTAACTGTGTCATAACTATGGATAACGACTCGAGTTCTTATGTAATAGGTGACAGACTCAACGCATCTCTTGCATCCGGCTCTCGTCTTTACGACCTTGCAACCTGCGACAGCAGTATTCTTCGTGATCTTGTCAGAGGCAGTGGTTATTTTATAGGTCTTTCAAGTCTTATTGATGTTAAAAATACTGAAAAATGGGGTACTCCCAGCATGCTTCAGATGATGCTTTGGAAAGACGATCTTTACGGTGTTGTTCCTTTTGCATGGCCCGATCTTCTTTATTCAACGACCGGTCACGTTTTTGCTGTAAACGAAACACTTGTTTCTCAGCTTGGACAGTCTGACCCCAGAGAATTTGTTGAGAATCTTACCTGGGACTGGGATAAGCTTGAAGAATTACTTGAGGCATACACTTATCAAGATGCAGGCAGAACCATCTACGGTATGCAGTGTCACGATGCATATTTTGCAATGAATATGTTCCTTTCCAACGGTGTTGCATTCTCCGCATATGAAGACGGTAATGTTGTATGCGGCGCTTATACTGATGCAGGACGAGTTGCTCTTGAACGTGCAAGAGAAATCTATAATAACACTTGTGCAGACTATATTTATCCCGACGCCAATCCCGGTGACGGTAAATACATTTCCAACGGCGACGTTGTTATGGAAGTTATGTGGCACGGCGGTCTTATCGGTTCTACGGAATCCTTGATGTATATTATGGACAACATCGGTGTTCTTCCGTTCCCCCAGGGCCCCAATGCAACCCCAGGTGTATATGCTTCTTACTATGAACAGATCGCATATACAACCTCTATTCCTGTAAATACTGTAGACTCCCAGGCTGCTGCTCTTGTTCTTGATGCAATGTTTGAACCGTTCGAAGGTCTTGAAACTAAAGATGATATTGCAGATTATCTTACCGAACAGGTTTTCTTCGATAAGAGAGATGCTGAAATCTTCCTTAAAACAATTGCGAATACAGAATACGGTTTCTTCTGGGAAGGCGGACGAGGCGTAATTGAATCAGCAGTAAGCGGCAATGATAATGTTTCCACTTTGCTTGAAAGCCAGGAAAGCATATACGATCAGCTTGTTGAAGATTATCTTGCAAATCATTATGCAGGCAGAGTAGCTGTTTACGGTGAATAAAATCATCGATTTAACTGCCAAACCGTATTAAAATTACGGTTTGGTAGTTTGGCTAATTAAAATATTTTATGTATGTCTTTTTTTGAAAGGATTTTAATGGAAAATACTCTTAATTTAGAAAACATAGAAATCGCAATGGCTGTTTTCGGAAGCTTTGATGCTAATGTCAAATTAATAGAAAACACCTACGGTATTTCAATAATCAACAGAGGTTCCGATATCAAAGTATCAGGTCCTGAAGAAGCTGTTAATTCAGGCTGTAAGGTTTTGCTTGCTCTTGCAGATGTTGCAAGAAGAGGAGAGCAGATTACAGAACAGCATGTTCATTATTCAATGTCTATGGTTGAAGAAGGAAACGAACAACTTCTTAAAGATCTCGGTAGTGATAATATCTGCATAACAGCGAAAGGTCGTCCGATTAAACCGAAAACTCTCGGTCAGAAGGAATACGTCAAAGCTATTGCTGCAAATACAATCACTCTCGGTATCGGTCCTGCCGGTACGGGTAAAACGTATCTCGCAGTTGCGATGGCTGTTACTGCGTTAAGAAACAAGCAGATAAGCAGAATTATTTTAACCCGACCTGCCGTCGAAGCAGGGGAAAAACTCGGTTTTCTTCCCGGTGACCTTCAGACAAAAGTTGACCCGTATCTTCGTCCGCTTTACGATGCTCTTTATGATATGCTCGGAACTGAAACTTTCCAGCGTTATATGGAGAAAAACGTCATCGAAATTGCTCCTCTTGCATATATGCGAGGAAGAACCCTTGATGACAGCTTTATTATCCTTGACGAGGCGCAGAATACAACCGGTGAACAGATGAAGATGTTTCTTACCCGCCTTGGTTTTAACTCCAAAATCATAATTACGGGTGATATTACCCAGATTGACCTTCCTTCAGAAAAGAAAAGCGGTTTGAAAGAGGCGCAGCGTGTTCTTAAAAATATTGAAGACATTGCTATCTGTAATTTAACTTATAAAGACGTTGTGCGTCACCGCTTGGTTCAGCAGATCATTAAAGCATATGAAGTTGCCGATAATCAGAGAGAGGCAAGAGAAAAGCAGAAAATTGCCAAGAAAAAATACTTTTTAAAGAAGTTGGAGCATAAACAATGAATACAAGAACTTATATAGATAATGCTCAGGATGAACGTCCCGTTGGTCCGAAGACACTTGCGGGAATTCGCAGAACGGTTGTCAATACACTTGAATATATGGGTATTGATTTTCCGTGCGAAGTCAGCGTTAAACTTGTTTCAAGAGAAGAAATCAAACAGCTGAACAATGATTTCAGAGGAATAGATGACCCGACAGACGTGCTCTCTTTCCCTTCAGGAGAATATGAGCCAGGGGACGAGCCTGAACTTGGACGAAATGAGAGACTTTTCCTCGGTGATATGGCTATTTGTGTTGATATTGCCTATAAGCAGGCATATCCCGGTCATACACCTCGCATGGAGATCGAACTGCTTACGGCTCATTCAGTCCTTCATCTTCTTGGACTTGATCACAGAAATAAAAAAGAAGAAAAAGATATGTTTTCAAAGCAGGAAGCTATTCTTAAAATGAGAAAAGCAGACTGAAATAAACGATAAATCGGGTAGGAGGGTCAGTTATGGATTTTTTCAGATCGTTATTAAAAAGTTTTTATCATGCTTTCCGTGGAATATTGAAAATGATACAGACAGAAAGACATTTCCGTATTCATCTTGTTGCAATACTTTATGTGACGATATTTGCCTTTTTTTACGGTTTGGATTCTACCCAGTGGGCAATTCTATGGTTGACATTCGGTATCGTGCCTGCATTGGAGGTTGTCAACAGTTCAATAGAAAATGCTGTTGATATTAAAACGAAAGAATTAAATCCAAATGCCCGTCTTGCAAAGGATCTCGCGGCTGCCGCTGTTCTTATTTCCGCAATTTCGGCAGTTGCAGTTGCTATTTGTCTTTTTTCTGATAAGGAAAAATTACTTATCGCTCTTAAAATTACGTTTACCCCTCCGTGGCTTATTATAATTGCAGCATCGATATTCCCGATCATAATTTTTATTCGCGGTGGTAAAAACGATAAAAAAACAACTCAAACAAAAGGTAGAAAAAAATGAAAATATCAAATATAGCACTTTTAGGTCGTGCAAATGTAGGTAAAAGCACTCTTATGAATGCCCTTATCGGAGAAAAGGTTGCGATCGTATCCAATAAACCCCAGACAACCAGAGGCCGTATTACCGGTATATATACCGACTCCGAAAGACAGATCGTCTTTTACGATACACCGGGTCTGCACGAACCGAAATCCAAGCTCGGCGGTCATATGATCAAGGCTGCGACAGGAACGCTTGATGACGTTGATGCAGTTCTTCTTGTCGTAGAATGTCGTAAACCCGGTAAGACAGAGATTCAGCTCTGCGAAAGACTTCGTACAATGGATATTCCGACAGTTCTTGTTATTAATAAAGTCGATCTTATCGAAAAAGATCTTATACTTAAAGTTATTTCCGATTATTCGTCAATTATGGACTTTAAAACCATTATTCCCATTTCGGCTAAAACGGGAGACGGTGTTTCTCTTGTATTTGATGAACTCAAAAAATTCGGCGAAGAAGGAGAACCTCTTTTCCCGGATGACATCGCAACAACCATGACTATGCGTGAGCTTACCTCTGAGCTTATCCGTGAAAAATTCCTTCGTAATTTGCGTGATGAGATTCCTCACGGAATTGCTGTCGAAATTGTTGATTTCAAAGAAACCGAAACCAAATACGGTGAACCTATCAGTGAAATTGCCGCAGATATAATCTGTGAAAGAAGTGCTCATAAAGCCATAATTATCGGTAAAAACGGCGAAATGCTCAAAAACTCTGTCACAGCCGCACGAACAGAACTTGAAGACATGTTCGGTCAGAAAGTGTTCTTGAAATGTTTTGTCAAAGTCAGAGAAAATTGGCGTGACGATGAAAATATGCTTAAGGATCTGGGGTTTAGCGAATGAGTCGAGATCTTCTCGAATTAAACGGAATAGTTATCAAGGTTAATCCTTGCAGAGAAAACGATATTCTTCTTGATATTCTTTCCGACGAACGTGGTCGAATCTTTGTTTTTGTAAAAAATGCCGCAAAGAAAGTTAAGAATTTAACATTCGCATCTCCGTTCGCATATTCGAGATTTGAGTTGAACAGAAGCAGTAGCGGTTTGCTTGTTTATGCAGGTTCAACTCTTCATGACTATTTCCCGGAACTGAGAACAGATGTTATTAAAATGACGGTAGGTCAATATTTTTGTGAGATAGCAACCTCTGTTCCTGAGAAAATTGACGATCCTCAGGTGTTTTTAAGCTTACTTTTGAATTCGCTTTATGTGCTGTCCGGAAGGGCAGGTCCTATTGAAACGAAGCATATAAAACTCGTTTATGAAATTGCTTTTCTTCATCTTTTCGGATTTATGCCCGATTCAAGCAGCTGTGCATCTTGCGATGCGACACCTTGCTTCTGGCACTTTGATGAAGGATTTCTCTGCGAAAAGTGTGCTTCAAGATATCCCGATCACGAGCTTTACAGAGTAAATGGTGCGATCCTTTCTTGTATCGGTCATATCTTGAATACATCCGGAGGGAAAAGATACGCATTTAAAATGAGCGAAGATTCTTTTAGGGCACTTCAATGGTTGTCCGAAGAATATATACAATACAAGCTTGAAAGAAAATTTAAAACATTGGCAATTTATAGAGAATTGATTTATGAAAAACCTTAACACATTAGAATACGATAAAATAATAGAAAAAATAAAGCAGCATGCTATCTCCGAACCTGGTAAAGCGGCATGCGATGCTTTGTTACCCTTTTCAACGTATGAAGAAGCTCAGACCGCTCTTAATGAGACTGAATCAGCCACTTTATTCCTCGCAAGATTCGGTTCCCCGAGTTTTGGCGGAATAACGGATATAACCAATTCCTGCAAACGTGCGGCCTCGGGTTCTGTACTTTCAATAAAAGAACTTCTGAATGTCGGCATGGTTCTCAAATGCGCAAGAAATATCAGCGAGTTTTTTGAAAACCGATCTGAAGGTACTCCTTTTGAGGTTTATATTCAGGAAATATATATAAACCGTTATTTCGAAGATAAAATTACTACTGCTTTCATCAGTGAAGAAGAAGTTGCGGATACGGCAAGTTCTGCGTTGAGAGATATCCGACGCAAAAAAATGAACGCAAGATCCCGAATCAGAAGTGTTCTTGACGGTCTTATTCATTCTTCTGCTCATCAGAAATACCTTCAGGATGCTATTATTACGATTCGTAATGACAGATTTGTTCTCCCCGTAAAAGCAGAACATAAAAACGAGATCGGCGGACTAGTTCATGACGTATCAGCTTCAGGACAGACTCTTTTTATAGAACCCGTCCAGGTCGTTGCGGCAAATAACGAGCTTTCCATTCTTGCCGCAGAAGAGGCTAAAGAGATAGAACGTATTCTTGCCGAGTTTTCCGCAGAAGCGGGGGATTTTTCCGAAGGCATAATCAAGGACTTCGAATTAGCCAGGTTCTTCGATTTTACATTTGCAAAAGCACGTTATGCAAATGAAATAAAAGGTGTAAAACCTGTTTTAAGAACAGACGGCAGAATGGATCTTGTAAATGCAAGACATCCTCTTATAGATAAAAATAAAGTAGTTCCCATTTCATTTTCTCTCGGAAAAGATTATGGCGCACTTATTATTACAGGTCCGAATACTGGTGGTAAAACCGTTACACTCAAAACGGCGGGACTTCTTTCACTCATGGCAAAGTCAGGTTTGTTCGTCCCTGCAAAAGAAGGTGCGAAGATTCCGTTCTTTGATAATGTTTATGCTGATATCGGCGATGAACAGTCTATTGAACAGAGCCTTTCGACTTTCTCTTCGCATATGAGAAATATCGTCGGTATTCTTGAACAGATAACTCCGAATTCGTTGGTATTGCTCGATGAACTCGGTTCCGGTACCGATCCTGCAGAAGGTGCGGCACTTGCTGTTGCAATAATTGAATGTATACAACAAAAGGGTGCGAAGCTTATGTGTACAACACACTATGCAGAGCTTAAAATCTATGCACTTCAGACTCCCGGGGTTGAAAATGCTTCTTGTGAATTCGATGTCGCTACTCTTATGCCGACATACCGCCTTGTAATAGGTATACCCGGTAAATCAAACGCATTTGCAATTGCTTCCCGTCTCGGTATAAGTGAAAGTATAATTGCCGCTGCAGGTGAGAAACTCAACAATGAAACTGTAAAAGTTGAACATGTGCTTGCCGATCTTGAAACAAAACGCAAGAGTATAGAAGTTGACTCCGAACGTGCGGCAGAGCTTCGTCGAGAAGCTGAACGCAATATGCGTGAACTCGAAGAAAAACTTGCTAAAAAACAGGAAGAAGCAGAAAAAGAGATCGCAAAGCAGAAACAAAAAGCTGCAGATCTCGTCGAACGTACAAAACGCGATACCGACTATATGCTTAGCCAGATAGATGAACTTCGTAAACAGAAAGAAAAAGAAGATTTTAAACAGCGTATTAATCAGACTAAAAAAGAGATTGAAGAAAAATCCGACGAACTTTCAAAAGTAACATCTACTGAATCCAAAAGAAAGAAAAAACCGCTTCCTCGTCCGATCAAGAAGGGCGATCACATCATTATCTTCAGTATAAATAAAGAGGGTATTGTTCTGGAAGAACCCGATAAAAAGGGTAATGTTCTTGTTTCTTCGGGTGTCATTAAAACAAAAGTTAATATTAATGATATAGAACTTAACGAACATGTAAAAAAAGAAAAAGAACCTATGTCTGTTCTTAAACTCGAAAGAGGCAGCCGTCAGGCGAAAAACGAGATTGATATTCGCGGTATGACGGGTGATGAAGCAGACGGACTTATTGATGATCTTTTGAATAATGCCGCTATGGCAAACCTTAATACGGTCAGCATTATTCACGGTAAGGGCACAGGTGCTTTGCGTGCGGCTGTTCATGAAAAACTCAGAAGACATCCTCTCGTATCAGAATACAGACTCGGACTTTACGGCGAAGGCGAAACGGGTGTTACGATTGTAACCATAAAATCGTAACATGAAACGTTTGTTTCTTATTTCTGGGTTAACGCTGCTGACCACGATTATCTTATGCGAAACACTTGGATATTACGGCTATAACAGATTCCCGATAATAATTGCTTCGGTGCTTTCTGCTGTTGCGGGTGCACTTTTAATTATTTCGGTTATTCCGGATGTCGATTTCCCTTTGAATATAAAGCATTTTACAGTCGCGATTTTTACTTCTGTAATATTGGGTTCATTGTTGTGGACAATATACGATGTTTCATATTCCGATACCATTGCAAAAAGGCTGGCAACCGACAGTAATGTTTTTACTGTCGGTAGCTCTGTTAATGTTAAAACTTCAAAGGGCTATTTATCCACAGTTATCTGTGATGAGACGAATGCGAATATTTCCCTGTTAACAACTGAAAAGCTTCGTGCATTCCCGGATGATAAAATTATTGCAGATATTAAATGTTCCGTAGACAGATCTCGATTACTTTATAACAAATCTTCTGGTATTCATTTATCGGGTGAAGTAACCGGAAAAATTACGGTAATAGAAAATGACAGATTTTCTTTTTACCGTTTGCTGTATACGCTGAGAAATCAGATTAAACTACATATAAATACAGAAACAGGTGAAGAATCGGGTTTTCTTAACGCATTGATTCTAGGAGATAAGTCCGGACTTTCTTTTGAGGATAAATCAACTCTTCAACTTGCAGGAATATATCACATTTGTGCTGTTTCGGGACTTCACGTGTCGATTATGTGCATGTTTGTCGGGTATATTATAGATTTTCTCAATATTAATAAGAGTAAACCTCGTTTCTTTGTTACAGTTCCTATTTTATTTATCCTTCTGGGAATTACGGGTTTTTCTGTGTCTGCAATAAGAGCGGTCTTTATGGCATCATGTGCGCTGTTGGGCCGAGTATTTCTCAGACGAACGGATTCGTTGAATTTCCTTGGGCTTATTCTTTCGTTAATACTGATTATTTCTCCTTCATCTGCTTTTTCTCCTTCATTGCTGCTTTCATTTATGGCAACAATGGGAATAATACTACTTGCAAACCCAATGCAGAAATGGATAACTACCTGTGTATTTATTAAAACAGGAAAAATTATTCCGGATCTTTTAAGCTTCTTCCTCGGAATATTTTGTGTTTCCGTTGCAGCAACAACATTTACTGCGGTTGTATCCGTTTATTTCTTTTCAACGGTTTCACTTTGCGGACTTTTGGCAAATATCATAGCATTGCCGCTTGTTACGGTTGTTTATATTTTAACAGTAGTAATGCTGTTTTTCTCGTTTTTGCCCTTCTGCGGTTCAATTACTCTTTTATTTGCTCAGTTAGTCAAGATCGGAGTTAAACTAATAATGAATATTGCTTCTTGGTTCACAGAATCTGTTTTTGCTAAAACAGATCTTTCTATGAACGCAATAGGCTCATGTGCGCTTCTTGCTTTAGTCGCCGCACTCTTATATTTATATAAAAACAGAAAGAAACCAAAAAAGAAAAGAAAACAGCGCGTTGCTTTCTCAGGAGTTATCTTTGCGCTTGTTTTTGTTGTTTCCTTATTCGGAGGAACTGCCGTTAAATCCGTAGCAGATCCCGACGATCAACTTTATCATGTTGCATTTATTGATGTTGGGCAGGGGATGAGCTCTGTTATAAGCTATGGAGACAGTGCGGTAATAATTGACTGCGGAGGCTCGAAAACAGTTTCTTCCGCTATAACAGATTATCTTCACTCAAAAAGTATAAAAAATATTAAATCTGTCATACTCTCGCATCTTCATTCAGATCATTGCAATGCTTTTGTTTCTCTGCTGGATGATTGGGATGTTCCTGAGGTCATTATTCCGTATACAGAAGGTGACCCGGGGGTTTATCTTGAAATACTTGAAGCTGTATATGAAGAGGAAGCTGATCTTGTCGTTCTTGAGGAAGATTCTGTAAGAACAATAGGCAATATGTCTTTGTTTATTCTTACCAACCATCTTGATCCCGAAAATTCCGATCAGAATGACAACAGTCTTGTTGTTATTTCCGATTATTCAGGCACTTTTCGTGCTTTGTTCTCGGGAGATATAACAGAAATTTCTGAAAAGAAACTGGTCAGCAGTTACGGTGATTTTCTCGATTGCAAAGTTTTGGGTGTTGCTCATCATGGATCGAAATATTCGTCAAATGAGATCTTTCTTGATGAAGTCTCACCTTTGCTTTCGATCATATCTGTCGGAAAGAATTCCTACGGTCATCCTTCATCTGAGGCTATTGACCGACTTTTAGATTGCGGAAGTACTATCATGACAACACTCGATTACGGAACTATAGAAATAGTTACAGACGGTGTTAATATGGACGTACTTTGCGGAGAATAATTTGGATAAAACGGTGTCAAAATGAGTTTAGCATTTCTTAAAAACGATATTGAATCACACGACTTTAAGAAAATTTATTACATATGCGGCGAAGAGGCATATTTAAAGCATTTCTATTTTACAGAGCTTAAGAAAGCTTTGTTCGGTGAAATTACCGACCACCCGGACTGTATGACCAGAGAAGGCTCGGAACTTTCTCTTTCGGAGCTTACGGATGCGGTCAACGCGTATCCGATGATGGCCGAACGTAAAGCAGTTATCATAATCGATCTGAAATCCTCGGATATTGCGGCTACCTGGTTATCCTCTCACGCTAAAAAACTTGAAGATAATATTATAATTATTATCTATCAGTTGTCCGAAAATATTGACCTTAAAACATCCGTCGGAAAACAATTTAAAAAAAGTATTTCCGATAACGGTTTATGGGTGGATATAGATCCTTTGGATACTGCAACCCTAAAAAAATGGGTCTCACAGCAGTTCAAGAAAAGAAATAAAAGCATAGATGCCGATTGTATCAATTATCTTCTTTCTCAGACTTCAAATGATATGTATGCTCTTCTTAATGAGATCGAAAAGCTTTCATCTTATTGTGAATCCGTTATAACAAAAGATGCGATCGATCTTATAACAACAAAGACCATTGATGCAAAAACATATGAGCTTACCGATGCTGTTTTTGAAAAAAACAGTGCCAAAGCATTTGCTGTTTTGAAGAAACTGTCGGATATGAGAACAAACGAGATAATGATAATGGCATCTGTTTACTCTGCCGTTACGACTGTGTATAAAACGAAGCTTCTTGCCTCCGCAGGACTTTCTACTCATGAAATGGAACTTGAGCTCGGGCAAAAAGGATTTGTTTTAAACAGAAATATTGCCAGAGCAAATAAAACGGACCGTTCGTCTCTTGAAAAAATGCTTGCAATCTGCGCAGAAGCTGATGTTGCTTCTAAA
This sequence comes from Clostridia bacterium, assembly GCA_017621705.1. Lineage (GTDB taxonomy): Bacteria > Bacillota > Clostridia > Oscillospirales > UBA644 > HGM12619. The sequence continues at coordinate 27,594 of JAGASR010000029.1, forward strand.
TCGACGTCTGTGGATTCCGAAGTTCTTCTTTCGGAACTTATTACATCTCTGATTGGTTTGGTATGATTAAAATTAATGAAATTATAGTCGTAGAAGGAAAATACGACAGTGCGGCTGTTCGCCGCCATATTGATACGCTTGTTCTTGAAACGGGTGGGTTCAGACTTTTTAAAGATCCCGAATTACTCGACACAATAAAACTTCTTGCCGAAAAACGAGGCGTCGTTATTTTAACCGACAGCGACAGCGCAGGGTTTCTTATAAGAAATAAGATACTTTCTTTTGTTGATAAAAAATATGTTAAAAATGCGTATATCCCTGATATCAAAGGCGTGGAACGAAGAAAAAGGGAACCGTCAAAAGAAGGATTCCTTGGGGTTGAAGGTATGACAGGAGAGGTCATAATTGATGCTTTGAGAAAAGCAGGGGTTGATCTTGGAGAAGGCAACGTCAAAAGAAAAACACTCAAAAAAAGCGATCTGTATGAGATGGGTCTTTCGGGAAGACCCGACAGCGCAAAAAAAAGACTCGAGCTTCAAAAGTCACTCGGTCTTCCGAAATATCTTTCTGCAAATAAATTGATGGAAATTCTTTGTAATTTATAAATTAACACAAACACAAATAAACACACAATTACCGTTAAAACGGAGTAAAGGAGTAATATGGCTTATAAATTCGTTTCCGATGTTTCGTCGGAAGAATATATGTCCTGGTTGAAAACTCAGGATAACTACAACATAACGCAAACCCCAATGTGGGCAAAAATTAAGACCGGTTGGAAAAGTACATTATGCCTTATGTATGATGACGGAACACCGATCGCAGGAGCACTTCTTCTCATCAGAAAATTTGCGCCCGGTATTAAAATGATATATTCACCGAGAGGATTTGTAATTGATTATTCCGATAAAGATGCGGTTGAAGCATTTTCAAACGGGGTAGTGGGGTATGCAAAAAAAATTGGCGCATATATGGTTCGAATAGACCCCGAGATCATTCTGTCGAATAATCATAATAATACGACGGTTGTCGATATCGAAGGCAAACAAAAAATGCTGAATCTTCAGAAATTCGGATTCAGACATATGGGATTCGAAAAAGATTTTCATGCATATACGCAGCCCCGATATAATGCGGAGATAGCTCTTACCGATGATAACGGTATCCCGTTCTCGGATGAAACCCTTGCAAAAACTTTTGATAAAAAAATACGCAAGTTTATAGGTCATTACACTGATGTTCGAGGAATTTTCTTTGAATATGATATGGGGAAAAATGCTGTTAGGCGTTTTGCTGAAATTTCTTCCCATACAGAAGAACGTCAACATATTATCCTTCGAGATGAAGCGTATTTCAACAGAATCTACGAAGCATTCGGAGATGACAATGTTATCTTCTTTGCGAAGATCGATCTTGATAAATTAACCGTGTTTCTTGAAGATCAGATTAAAAATGGAAACAGCGAGGCTGTAGATCAAGCTGAAAAAGATCTTGAACTTGCGCGTACGTTACGAATTGAAAAGGGTAATATCATAACAATGTCCGCACTCCTTACCGTTAAAAGTAATTCCACCGCGTATCTTCTTTACAGTGGATTTGACGATTCGATATTTCCTAGATTCAGAACTACCAACCAGCTTCGTTTTGAGGCAATGCGTTATTTCAGAAATATGGGCTGTAAAATATTCAGTCTTCTTGGTATTCATGGCGATCTTAATGACAGTCTTTCGGATTTCAAAATGAAATTCAATCCCAATGTCGTAGAGTATGCAGGTGAGTTTGAACTTCCTGTCAGAAAGTTAAGATACCATCTTATGACAAAGCTGCTTCCTATAGCTAAACGCATATACTTTAAAATTAAATTGAGAAATAAATAAAAATCGGCTCTCCGAATTTTCGGAGAGCCGTATTTTATTTAATTATTCGTGGCACTGAATATATTCGCGAAGATTTTCGGGAGCCTGATCAAAATCATAGCTTGCGGTCATGTAGAATTTAATATTCTGAGTGAGCTTTTCGATTTTCTTAAGAAAATCATAGAACTCATCCATGTTTTCACCACAGATTTTGAGGATAGAGTCAACATAAACGGCAGTAATATCATAGTTACCTGCGACAAGACCGCAGATGAAACCATAGAATTTATCAAAACTGTTTATATCATATTCGCTTGCGCTGATAAGACGAACTTTATGACTTACATCGTAACGAAGCTTGGAATCCTTTTCTATGCAGACAACGTCTCCACGTTCTTCTTTAACGGACTCATTGACATTGGCAATAAGAGTTTTGGTTTTACCATTGCCCTTGAGACCCATAACGACTTTTATCATTTGGCAACACACTCCTTTGATTTGTTATAATTATATCACATTTTTTTAAATATGGCAATATCAAATAATAACTAAAAAAATAAATAGTTTGATAGGTATATTTGTTTATTTTAACTTAGCTTCGAGTTCGGCTTTCATTTCTTCGTAGCCGGGTTTACCGAGAAGAGCGAACATATTTTTCTTGTAGGATTCAACACCGGGCTGGTCGAATGGATTAACACCGTTCATATATCCTGCAAGAGCGCAAGCTTTTTCGTAGAAGTAAATAAGATAGCCGACAGAATATTCGGAAGCATCTTCCATTTCAAGAACGATATTCGGAACACCGCCTTCAACGTGAGCAAGAACGGTACCCATAAATGCATTTCTGTTGATTTCATTGAGCGTTTTATCGGAAAGGAAGTTAAGACCGTCAAGATTTTTCGGATCGGAAAGAATGTTCATATCGATCTTCGGGTTTTTGATCCAAAGAACTGTTTCAAAAAGGTTGCGAAGACCCTGCTGTACATACTGACCGAGAGAGTGAAGGTCTGTTGAGAAGATCATGCTTGCAGGGAAAAGACCCTTATTGTCTTTGCCTTCGCTTTCGCCGTGAAGCTGTTTGATCCATTCGCAGAAAGAAGCGATAAACGGTTCGTAGCCAACGGTAACTTCGGTTGTTTTACCTTTACGGTGCATGATGGAACGGAGGGTCGCATATCTGTAGCAATCATTGGAATCAAGATCATCGTTATCGAAATCTTTCATGGCCTGCTGTGCGCCTGCCATAAGAGCATCGATATCAAGACCTGCAACTGCGATGGGAAGAAGACCTACAGGGGTAAGAACAGAGAAACGGCCGCCTACATCATCGGGAATTACAAAAGTTTCATAACCGGTTTCGGTAGAAAGATTCTTAAGGGTTCCTCTTGCCTTATCGGTTGTAGCATAAATTCTGTCTTTTGCAGCTTCACCGTATTCTTTTTCAAGGTAATCTTTCATCACTCTGAAAGCAAGAGCCGGTTCGGTGGTTGTACCGGATTTGGAAATAACGTTTACGGAAACACGTTTTCCTTTACATTTGTTCAGAACTTCAACCATATGGGTGGGGCTGAGATTGTTACCGAGGAAAAGAATTTCGGGAGATTTTTCTTTTTCTGTGCCGAAAACAGGTGCGCAGAATTCAATAACAGCTCTGGATCCGAGATAAGAGCCTCCAATGCCAATAACAACAAGAACGTCGCTGTCTTTTCTGATCTTATCAGCAGCTTTTTTAACACGGTCAAATTCTTCTTTGTCATAATTTACGGGAAGATTTACCCATCCGAGAAAATCATTTCCAAGACCGTTTCTTTCTTTAATAAGTTTATCTGCTGCGGACACAAAAGGTTTCATTGCCTCAAACTCGTGTGCGGATACAAAGTTTTCAGTGAATTTTGCATTGAGAGTTAACGGTTTGTTCATTTGTGTATCAATCCTTTCAAGATATTTTAAAATCATTTTCAGAGTATTTTTCAATAGTCGCCGGAGGGGACGGTATCCGTTTTAAGGGTTCGTATACAAATTTCGGACACTTGTTTTTTCTTTCAATAATACCGTATTTATCGCAAATACAGTCTTCTCCGTTTGTAAGAACATATCCGAATTTGCAGTACACACAATCAACGTCATGTTTCTTATTAAACAATTTTGCTTCCCTCCTGACTATATTTGAGATCATTATAGGAAAATAAATGATCTATATCTTGTATTATAGCATGAAAATAACGGTTTGTAAAGTCCAATAAAAAAAATATATTAAATTGTCAATTAATTTTTCGGAAAAGCCATTTACAAATCGAAAAAAATGTATTATAATTATAATGTATTTTTATGTCAAGGAATTTGATCTATGGAAAAAGACCTCATATTGTATGCTTCTCAAAATGAGTATATCGACAAGGTTCGTCGATTTGCATACGAGCTTGAATTGAAAAGGAATCATAAGCCGCTGTATTTTACGCATACTTTCGGCTGTCAGCAAAATGAAAGTGATACCGAAAAAATCAACGGTATGCTTTCCGATATGGGTTTTGAAAAGACCGATGTGAGAGAAGATGCCGATGTTATTATTTATAATACTTGCGCGGTACGCGAACATGCCGAGCAACGTGTATTCGGAACCATCGGTTCTTTGGTGGGATTGAAAAGAGAACGTCCGTCCGTCGTTGTGGGTTTTTGCGGATGTATGATGCAGAGAAACGAAGTATCGGAAGAGCTTCGAAAAAAATATAAACATGTAAATCTTGTTTTCGGAACTCATGCGATCGGCAGATTTCCCGAAAATCTTTATAAAGCTTTAACGAGCGGTGAACGTGTTTTCGATGTTATCGAGCAAAAGGGTAAAATTGTTGAGGATATCCCCGTAAAACGCGGACATGATTTTAAAGCATGGGTTTCTGTAATGTACGGCTGCAATAACTTTTGTTCGTACTGCATAGTTCCGTATGTTCGCGGACGAGAGCGTTCAAGAGATCCTCAAAGAATAATTGATGAAGTCACGGCACTTCTTAAAGACGGTTATAAAGATATAACTTTGCTTGGTCAGAATGTTAACTCTTTTTGCAATGATTCGGATTCCGATTGGAACTTTGCGAAACTTCTTCGCCGTATAAACGAAATAGAAGGGGATTTCCGTATCAGATTTATGACTTCTCATCCGAAGGATGCAACGAAAGAACTTATCGATACGATTGCGGAGTGCGATAAAGTATGCAATCATCTTCACCTTCCGTTCCAGTCGGGAAGTGATAGAGTACTCGATCTTATGAACAGACGCTATACGAGAGAAAAGTATAAATCACTTGTTGATTATGCGAAAAGCAAAATTCCCGATCTTGTTCTGACGAGCGATGTTATTGTCGGTTTCCCGACGGAGACAGAAGAAGATTTTCTTGAAACGATGAGTCTTGTCGATGAGATCGGTTTCCAGGGACTTTACACATTCATCTATTCAGTCAGAAAAGGTACACCTGCGGCTGAAATGGAACAGGTTGATGAAAAGGTAAAACATGATCGTTTCGACCGTTTATGCGCTCTGCAGACCGAAAAAGCAACACAGTTTAACAGTAAATTTATCGGTAAGACCGTAAAAGTTCTCGTTGAAGGTTTTACGGGTGAAGATAAAGCAAATCAGACAGGCAGAACCGAAGGAAACATAATCGTTAATTTCCCTGCCTGCGGTGCCGAACCGGGAACATACAAAAATGTTCTAATCGATAAAGCTCTTAACTGGGCAATATTCGGACAAGCTATAGATTGATTATTAAAAAATAAATATATATTTAGGAGACATTTTAAAATGAACGAAATCATTGAACTTGCAAAAAAAATGGGCCAGATGCTCAAAGACAGCCAGGAATTTAAAAATTACGAAGAAGTAAAAGCTCGTTATGAGACCGACTCTGAACTTCAGATGCAGATCGGCGAATTTAATCTTCGTAAAATGGCAGTTATGAACGAAATGGAAAAAGAAGATAAAGACAACGAAAAGTTCGAAAGACTTCAGAACGAAATGCGTGAAGCATACAAAACCGCTATGTCCAATCCTCTTATGGGCGAATTCATGAAGAAGAAAGAAACTTTCGAAAGCCTTGTAAATAACGTTTATTCTATCATCAATTTCCAGATTACCGGTGAAGCAGGCGGTTGCGATAAATCCAACTGTGCATCCTGCGGCGGCGGTTGCCACTAATCAAAATAATTGATTCAGGTTCATTAAAGAAAGGATAATTAACAGCATGGCGGGTACTTTAACGCCGATGATGCAGCAGTATATGCAGATGAAAGAGAAATACAGTGACTCGATTCTGCTTTACCGTCTCGGCGATTTTTATGAAATGTTTTTTGATGATGCGATCCTCGCATCCAAAGCACTTGATATAACTCTTACAGGACGAGATTGCGGTCTCGATGAAAGAGCTCCTATGTGCGGAGTCCCGTATCACAGTGTTGACGGTTATATTGCAAGGCTTATATCAAAAGGTTTCAAGGTTTCTATCTGTGAACAGATGAAGGATCCCGAAACGAATGAAGTATCCGGCCGTGAAGTTACCCGTACAATTACTCCCGGTACTGTAACAGATCCCGATATGCTTGATGAGACAAAAAACAGATATATTGTTGCGATTCTCGAAAAAGACCGTAAAATATGCCTTTGTTTTGCAGATGTCTCTACTGGCGACGTTATCTTTTCCGATAATTATCCTTCAAATGATCCTTCCATACTCGGTGAGCTTACAAGATTCAGTCCCGAAGAAGTTTATACTTCATCTGCAATAGCAAAGAGCGATCTTGTTTATGCGTATATAAGATCAAACTCAAACTGTACTTTAACCGAAGTTTCCGAAAATGAGATTGCTTCGGAAGAAGATAATTTTATCGAAACGGTTCGCAATCATATGGGCGATAAATACAGTGACTGCCCTACGAATAATGAACTTTCAATAAAAACATTCGGTTTTTTGCTCGGATATCTTTATAAGACTCAGCTCTGCGATCTTCGTCATCTCAATAAAATTACAATTACAGCAAGAAAAGAATTCGTAGAGATCGATCCGTCTACATGGCGTAATCTTGAAATTACCGAAAACATGAGAACCAAGGAAAAGAAAGGTTCTCTTTTAGGTGTTCTCGATAAGACCATGACTGCGATGGGCGCAAGACGTATGCGTAAAAGCCTTGAAAAGCCTCTTGCAAACGCTGCGGAAATCGTAAGAAGACAGAATGCCGTTAAGGCTTTATTTGATGACAATAAGACAAGAGACGAAGTCAGAAGACTTTTAAAAGATGTTCGCGATATAGAAAGATTAACAACGAAGATCGTCTACGGAACCATTAATCCGAGAGATCTGCAATCTTTGGCTTCTTCGCTCTCAACTATATCTCAGATAAAAAAGACGATCGAGCCGCTCGGAACTTCTTTGTTAAAAGATATTCACCGCAATATTAACGAACTTCCCGAAATATGCGATATCGTTTCTAAAGCCATTTGTGATGAACCGCCGATCCTTATCAGAGAAGGTGGCTTTATAAGAGATGGATTTAATGAAGAGGCAGACCGTCTTCGTGCGCTTCAGACCGATGCAAAGAGCGTTCTTATCGGTATTGAAAATTCTGAAAAAGAACAGACCGGTATAAAGAATTTAAAAATCAAATATAATAAAGTTTTCGGATACTACATCGAAGTTACAAACTCATTTCTTGATCAGGTTCCCGATTATTATATCAGAAAACAGACTCTGGTCAATGCGGAACGCTTTATAACTCCTGAGCTTAAAAAGATAGAAGAGGATCTTTTGTCCGCAAGCGACAGACTTGTAACGCTTGAAAATGAGCTTTATAAGCAGATCGTTGAATTTATCGGAGGATTTATTTTACAGATCAAGGAAACAGCTTCCGCTATAGGTTTTCTTGATGTTCTCGCATCATTTGCGGAAGTTTCTGTCCGAAACGGATTTGTTCAGCCCGATATAGATATTTCCGACATATTGGAAATAAAAAACGGACGTCATCCCGTAGTTGAGTCCCTTCTTAAAACGGAACTTTTTGTACCTAATGATACATACCTTAATACCACAACGGACAGAATGGCTGTTATAACCGGTCCCAACATGGCAGGTAAATCAACTTATATGAGACAGGTAGCGCTTATCGTTCTTATGGCGCAGGTCGGTTGTTTTGTTCCCGCGTATTCCGCACATATCGGTGTTGTCGATAAGATATTTACACGCGTCGGCGCCTCTGATGACCTTGTTTCCGGTCAGTCAACCTTTATGATGGAAATGAACGAGGTCGCGTATATTGTAAAAAATGCAACTAAACAGAGCTTACTTATATTTGATGAGATCGGCAGGGGAACAAGTACTTTTGACGGTATGAGTATTGCTCAGGCTGTTCTTGAATATGTTTCAAAAAAAATCAAGGCAAAATCTCTTTTTGCTACACACTATCATGAACTTACCTCTCTTGAACATGAATACGACGGTATTCGAAATTATAATATTGCCGCTAAAAAGAGGGGAAAGGATATTATTTTCTTAAGAAAGATCGTCAAGGGCGGTACCGACGACAGTTACGGTATTGACGTTGCACGTCTTGCGGGCGTTCCCGATGAGATAATCAAGCGTGCGGAAACTATTCTTTCCGAGCTTGAAAGCGGAAAGATGTCTGAAAATTTCGTAATGAAAAAGAAAGAGGAAGACGATCTTCAGCTTTCATTCGGAAACCCCACGCATGATGAGATCATAGAACGACTCTGTAATATAGATGCAACAGTAATAACTCCCGTAGAAGCCCTTAATGAGCTTTATAATTTATCCAAAAAAGCGAAAGAATCCACATGAACAAAATAAACATTCTCGGAAACGAAATATCTGATCTTATTGCTGCGGGCGAGGTCGTCGAAAGACCTGCATCCGTGGTCAAAGAGCTTGTCGAAAACTCAATAGATGCCGGTTCAAAAAAAATAACCGTTGAAATCCGCGGCAGCGGTGCTGAATATATTCGTGTTACGGATAACGGATGCGGTATGTCTTCGGACGATGCAAAAACCGCGTTTATGAAGCATGCTACAAGTAAGATATCGACAAAAGAAGATCTTTATGCCATCAACACTCTTGGCTTCCGAGGTGAGGCTCTGGCTGCGATTTCCGCTGTATCAAAAATTGTTCTTAAAACAAAAGAATCAGCTTCTGTTTCGGGGTATTCCGTTTTCCTTGAAGGCGGTCGTATAATCGATGAAGGCGAAATAGGCGCCGCTGACGGTACAACGATCGAAGTTTCCGATCTGTTTTTCAATACTCCTGCGAGACTGAAATTTATAAAATCCGAACAGAGTGAGAGATCTGTAATTACTTCTTTGATAGAAAAACTCGCTATCTCCAATACTGAAATAGCTTTCACGTATATAATAAACGGAAGTGTAAGATTTTTTACTTCCGGTAACGGAAGTCTTTCGGATGCGATTTATTCTGTTTTCGGTTCGGAACTTGCATCTGATATGCTTCCCGTTAATTTTGAAGATCTCGGAATTACTGTTTTTGGTCTGACGGGAAAACCTCTTGCCAATAAGCCTAACAGAAATTTTCAGATGTTTTTCGTCAACGGACGACTTGTCAGATCAAAAACTCTCCAGCAAGCTCTTGAGTCTTCCTATAAAAACAGCATGATGGTTGGAAGATATCCCGTTTGTGTTTTGTTTATAACGGTAAATACTTCAGATATCGATGTTAACGTACACCCGTCAAAACTCGAAATTAAATTTTCCAATGATAAAGTTGTTGCGAATACTGTTTCCACAGCAGTAAGATCTGCATTGTCTTTGGAGTCGGGTGTATATCAGATAAAAATTAGTAAACAAGAACCGGTTCAGATCAAGGAACCCGAAAATGTTTCCTTCAAAGAAAGAATTGAGCCTAAACCCGTAACAAATGTTTCACAGAGACCTATTCTCAATATTTCTGCTGAAGAGAAAAAAGAAGTAAAAGAAATCAAAGAAGTAAAAAAGATAAACGATTGGGAAATTACTACTTATCATAAACCGGAAAAACATATTCCGACCGTGAAAAGAGACTCCAAACTCGCAAGACCCGTATATTCATCTTCATCCGGAACCGTAGGCACTCTTAACAGCAATCCTATGGAAGCTCTTTCTGCAATTAAAGAATTTGTTGATAAAAATAATATAGATATCGGCACTGAAAAAATTTCTGAAATCGCAAAGGTTGAACCGAAGCCCGTAAATGAAAGCTTGCCTGAAAAAGATGAACGCCCTGTTATTATTAATGAACAGAAAATTAAGCAAGAAACCGTAATAGAAGAGCCTCCTGTTGTAATTGCTCAGACTCCTGTTGAAGAACCGGAAGTAACACTAAAAGAATAAGAGGTTCCTGCGTATAAATACATCGGTGAGGTTTTCAGTACTTACATAATAATTGAACAGGAAGATGAATTGGTTTATATAGATAAACATGCACTTCATGAACGTATGATTTTTGAAAAACTAAGAAGTTCTGATTTTATTGAAATACAGACTCTTCTTGTTCCCAAACTTCTTTTCCTTTCCGAATCTGACAGTACTGTTCTGATTGAAAATAAAGATGAACTGAAAAAAATCGGTTTTGATATCGATGATTTCGGCGGAAGTATAATGTTAAGAGAGATTCCCTCGGTCATAGAAGAGTCTGATATCGAGGTTCTTCTTACGGAAATAGCATCCGAACTTCGTATAAAGACTACTGCAGAAAGTGAATTTCTTGATAAGTTCCTTTATAATATTGCGTGTAAAGCTGCAATAAAAAGCGGCGGAAGAAGTTCTGAAAAGGAGCTCAGAAGTCTTATTGACGAATATCTGAAAAAGAAAAATTTTCTTAAGTATTGTCCTCACGGACGTCCTATAGTTTTTTCTCTTACTAAAAAAGCAATTGAAAAACAGTTTAAACGTATAGTGGGGTAGGGTATGGATAAAATTGTCGTAATCGTCGGACCTACCGCAAGCGGTAAGACTGCACTTTCCGTTGAACTTGCAAAACTTTTCAACGGAGAAATAATTTCCGCTGACTCCATGCAGATATATCGCGGAATGGATATCGGTACAGCAAAGGTTACAGAAGAAGAAAAACAGGGCGTAGTTCATCATCTTATCGATATTGTTGATCCTTCCGAAGAGTTTTCTCTGGCTGACTATCTCGAACTTGCAAAGAAGACTGCTAAAGATATCATATCAAGAGGGAAGATTCCTTTTATCGTTGGGGGAACAGGCCTGTATGTATCATCTTTTACCGATAACATAAAGCTCAGTCCGTCCAAAGCAGATCCCGAATACCGTGAATTCTTAAATGAGTATGCGAAGAAAAACGGAACGTTTGCATTGAAACAGCTTCTTCGTCCCATTGATCCTGAATCTTACGAAAAGCTTTACGATAACGATGTTAAACGAATATCCAGAGCATTGGAAATTTATCGAGATTCCGGTAAGACAGTTGAGGAGTTTAACAGAGAATCAAAACAGGATCCGGAATATGAATTTTTGAAGTTTGGGCTTTGCTGTGAGGATAGGGAGTTCCTTTATTCAAGAATCAATAAGCGTGTCGATATAATGATCGAACAGGGATTGCTCTCTGAAGCTAAAAAGATATTTGAATCGGACCGCTCTGGAACTGCCCGCCAGGCAATAGGCTACCGTCAGTTAGACGGATATTTTGAAGGTTCAATGTCTCTTGAAGATGCTGTTGAATCGATCAAACAGGAAAGCCGAAGATACGCTAAAAGGCAGCTTACATGGTTCAAAAGGGATAAAAACATAATCTGGCACAATATTGACATAAAGAATTCTAAAGAAATTCTGAATTCTTGCTCAAAACATATGGAAAAATTCTTAAAAGTATGATATAATAAGAAATGAAAATTAAATGGAGGTAAACACACAATTATGGATAACATAACAAACACACAAAACTCCGTATCCGAAGACGCTCTTTCCCAAGAAAGTCTCAAAGCAAAAAACATTAACCTTCAAGATCTTTTTTTGAATGTTGCCCGTAAAGAAAAGATCGTAATTACGATTTTCCTTATGAACGGTTTCCAGCTCAAGGGTACCGTCAAGGGATTCGATACCTATGTTGTGCTTTTTGAATCTGAAGGTAAGACCAGTATGGTTTACAAACATGCTATCTCAACTATTCAGCCTTCAAAACCTATCGGTATTTTTTCTTAAACAATGAGCTCAAGACTGCTGTTTAATATCCTTTTCTCTGTTTTTGCGATAATTCTTGCGGTTTATTTTATAGTTAACGTATTTTCATCATCGGTCTTTACGCAGACAATTTCATCGGATATTGTTGAGGAGACTTCCGTAGACGATTATATTGTTATCGACGGAATTGCTTTAAGAGATGAAACTCTTCTTGTTTCCGACAGCAGCTATCAGTCTATCCGTTATATGCAAGAAGACGGTATGAGAATTGCCAAAAATTCCGTATATGCATATTACAATGAAAATGGAATTTCGGATTCTCAAACTCAGCAACTTACTTACCTTAATAAAAAATTGGCACGTCTTAACGAGACTATCGGCCGCAGTACGCAATATGATATTCTTACCGTTGAACAGAATATAAAAGATTCCATTATTTCGTATCTTAATGGAGATTACCATGGGGAATTCAGATCGGCATCCATGGGGGTTGAGTCTGTTCAGGCTGCTTTCGATCAAAGGCTTTTACAGCAGGAAGGTTCTTCGTATATAAATAGTGTTATTCGATCTGTTAAAGATGAGATTTCAGATATTTATAATGAGAGCGGACTTTCCGAAAAGATATTGTACAGCCCATCTGCAGGTTATTTTTATTCGAAGGCGGATGGATATGAATATCTCAATATGTCTGATTATGCCAATCCAACAGTTGCAGATTATCAAACACTTATGGCCATGCCTCAGGATTCAGTGTCTGCAAGATGTGTAGGTAAAATCCAACACTATTCATATTGGGCTTTTATAGCTGTAGTTCCCTCTGAATATGTTGCGGATTTGTATGTCGGCAAGTCTGTTTATCTTGATTTCCCGATAGACGATATCGGATCAAAAAAGATAAATATGTCTGTTGAACATATTTCAAGAGCTCAGGACGGCCAAAATGCTGTCCGATTCCGCTGTGGTACTTTGACTGCAGATCTCTTTGGTTTGCGTAAAGAGAGTCCTCATATGATCCTGAAGACATACACAGGTCTTAAAGTTGATAACGAGGCTCTTCGTGTTGTTGACGGACAAACCGGAGTTTATGTTTTATCCGCTCAACGTATTCTTTTTAAGCCTGTCGAGATAATTTATGTTTCAGATGACTTTTCACTTGTTTCTTCGAAAGCAAATACAGGTGACCGCGTGTTGAAGGCAAAAGACGAAATCATTATCGGAGGAAAAGATCTTTTTGACGGAAAGGTCGTAAATGTTACCAAGTATGATTAAAGACAACTATGATGAAATAATAAAACGTATCTCCGAATATGCAGATCCGTCTTCTGTAACCGTTGTTGCTGTCACAAAATATCAAACAATTGAGGCTGCAAACGAAGCAATCTCTTGTGGGATAACCGATATCGGAGAAAATAAAGTACAACAACTTTGCGAAAGAAATTCCATCCTTCTTCCCGCAAAACGACATCTTATCGGTCATCTTCAGACCAACAAGGCAAAACAGGCGGTAAGCGTTGCCGATCTTATTCAGTCAGTTGATTCGGAACGTGTTGCTGTCGAAATTTCCAAGCAAGCAGAGAAAATCGATAAAATTCAGGAAGTTCTTGTTGAAGTTAATATAGCAAATGAAGAAACAAAGACAGGTGCTTCTATTGAAGAACTGAAATCGATACTTACTGTTTGCGGATCTCTACCCAATATTTTTATTAAAGGCCTTATGGCAATTATGCCGATCTCCGGAGAAGAATATTATTTTGAACGTATGCACGATCTTTTTCAGGAGACAGCTGCCATGAAATATACAAACACACAAATGCAAATACTGTCTATGGGAATGTCAAATGATTATGCAACCGCGGTTAAGCACGGTTCAAATATGATAAGAGTAGGCAGAGTCCTCTTTCTTTAAGAGGTTTTTAAATATTTAAAATTGAAAGGAAGACTCTATAATGGGTATCTTTAAGAAATTATTCCCCGACGACACTATGATGGATGATGAAGCTCCTGTTCTTCAGGGATATCAGACTGCTGATGAACCTGATGACGGCTACAAACCGAAGCCACAGTTTGTTCTTGCTAAACCCGAAAAAAGAGAAGATCTTATCGGCATAGCAGATAGTCTCCTTGACAGAAAAACCGTTATTCTCAATCTTGAATATGTTCCGAACGAGACTCGCCGTTTTGTTGATTTCCTCAGCGGTGTTGCATATGCTCTCAACGGACAGGTGAAGAAAATAGCCGTACATACTTTTCTGTTAATTCCCGGTGGTCTTGATGTTTCCGGAGATATTTTCGATGATATTGAAAGCGAACTGAATTTCTGATATTATGCAGACCGGTTCAGATGCTATATTTGAATCTCATATCAGAGATCTTGTAATAAGGTCAAAAAAGAAAGGAAAATATGTGTTTTCCGAATTTTTATCCGATAAAGAAAAAATATAGCGCAAAGAGTTGTAAAAAGCTTATCCTGTAACTTTAAATTCTACGGCGGATATTCCGAAGCAGATAATGTGATACTTTCTGTTTTTACGGATTATGAACCTTCTGAATCTGATTTTCCGATAAAGTGCATGAAAGCAACTGTAACTAACAGAAACGCTGATCTGAAGCACGGGGATTATATGGGGGCCGTTATGGCTCTCGGAATCGAACGTGATGTTTTCGGAGATATTATTGCATGTCCGACAGAAGCATATATATACGTTACAGACTTTATGGTTGATTATTTTACGGATTGTCTTACCGATATCGGTCGAGAAAAATGCAATGTTTCCGTTATGCCCGATGATTTTATTCCGAATACGGGAGAAAAGTTTTCGGAACAGCATATAATTATTTCTTCTGACAGATTGGATTGCTTTGTTTCGGCAATTTGCCGTCTCTCAAGAGATAAAAGCGCTGAAACCGTAAAAAGAAAATTAGTATATATTAACGGTTCAGAAGCAAAAGATCCTTCAAAAAAACTTTGCGAAGGTGATAAATTGGTTATCCGTGGGTTCGGTAAATATATAATCGGATCATGTGATGGAAAAACACATAAGGATAGGCTCAAAATAACAGTCAAAAAATATAACTGATATAAATTAAAGGGGTGCACTCGATGATTACGCCAAAAGAAATCGAAATGAAGGAATTTACCAGAACTAAAGTAGGTGGATACAAACCCGAAGAAGTTGATGAATTCCTCGACAGAATTATGGCAGACTACGAATCTCTTCTTGAAGAACGTGAAATGCTCAATAAACGCATTTCCTATCTCAACGAAAAGCTTGATAAGGTTCGTGAAGATCAGGATAAGATGCGTTCAAGCGTTGTTAACAACCAGAAGTCCTATGATGATATGATGGGTTCTGCAAGAAGAAAAGCAGATAAACTCGTTGCTGATGCACAGGATTATGCAAAACGCCTTATCGAGACCGCAAAAGAAGAAGCTGACCGCCAGCAGCAGGTCAAGACTCAGCTTACTGCAGAAGTTGAATCCTTTAAGGCAAAGCTTCTTGGTATCTATGAAAACCATGTAAAACTTATTTCCACAATTCCTGTTTTCAAGAGAGATGATGAAGAATACAGCTCTGAAACTCTTGAAATGCTCAAAGTAGCAACTGCAGATGTTACATTCTCTGAACCTGTATATGAAGAAGAACCTGTTTCTGTTTCGGAACCCGAAGAAGAACCCGACGATGATTTTTCTGTTGAAGAAGATGCTACTCTTGTAATGCCTACTATCCGTACAGAAAAAGAATCTGCAGTCGAATCTTCCCGTTCTCGCAGAGTAAATAAAAAATATGATGACGATTTTGATGATATCGACGATGATGAAGATATAGAAGATATTGACGATACCAGCGAAAATGATAATCAGATAAAAGGTTTGTTCTCTTCGGAGAAAAAGAAAAAATCGTTGTTTGGATCCGGCAAAAAGAAGTCCAGACTCTTCAGCAGAGATGATGACGA
>JAGASR010000030.1 GCA_017621705.1 Clostridia bacterium
CCCACGACCTCCGCCGTGACAGGGCGGCGTTCTAACCAGCTGAACTACGAAGCCATGTGGTGGAAACTATAGGGCTCGAACCTATGACCCTCTGCTTGTAAGGCAGATGCTCTCCCAGCTGAGCTAAGCTTCCATTTCCTTGGATCTGATTTTGTTTCAGTTCCGTCGACCCGTATATGATACCACAAAATTTCCGATTTGTCAATACCCTTTTTTATTTTTCCCAAAATAATTTACAAATCCGTTTTTTTCCATAACCATGCGGTTTTCATTGCTATACGAAGATAAAAGACACAATTTGTTTACATTCAAAATCAGACTTTTTTTCCTGAAGAACTTGCCTTTCGGGAGCGAATATGGTATACTTTTTTCAGAAATATTTTATCAGGAAACGGTGGTTTATAGTAAAATGATCGTTGAAGGATCGATATCTGTCAAGGCGGTTCTTCTTTCGGGCAGTCGTCCGATCGAAGAAATTTTTATTGACAGATCTAAAAAAAGCAAAGACATCTCTTTTATAATACATGAAGCAGAGCGCAAGAACGTAAAAACAAATATAATGGATACGGAAAATTTTTCTCTGATCGTTAACGGACGAACCCACGGAGGAGTCGCGGCGGAAGTCGGTGAAAGAAAATATACAGATCCGGAAGAGCTTTTTGCGGCAGAAAATCCGTTCATTATACTTTTAGAGGGAGTCGAAGACCCGTATAACTTCGGAGATGCGCTCCGTTCACTCTACGCGGCGGGAGCGACAGGGCTTATCGTCCCAGAGAGAAACTGGATGAGCGCCGCAGAGACCGTCGTGCGAGCATCGGCAGGCGCATCAGAATATATTCCCACTGCGGCGTGCGCAGATCTCGGAGACGTTATATTAAGATCGAAAAAATACGGAATAAAAACTTTCTGTGCGGAAAGACGAGATGCAATTCCTCTTTACGAAGCGGATCTGACTTGCCCCGTGATCATGGCGATCGGCGGTGAACTGCGCGGACTTTCGAGAAAGGTGACCGACAACAGCGACGGGAATTTATACATCCCCTACGGCTCAAACTTCCGCAACGCTCTTTCCGCATCTGCGGCGAGTGCGGTCTGCGCATTTGAAATTATGAGACAAAGACAGCAAAAGGACGTCGGTTGATCCGACGTCCTAAAACTATCAATAATATTTTGTTCAAAAAAGATCGTTACGCAATAGTTGCAGTAAAGATGCTGATAACAAGAATGATAACAACGAATATTATCGAGCAAATAAGAGTTGCTCTCTTAAGGAAGAGATCTTTTGCCGCACTCTTATTTCTGGCAGCTGCACTGCCAAGTCCGCCGCCTACTGCTTCGGATACGCTGGCATTTCTTCCGGACTGGAAAAGAATAATAGCGATAAGAGCGATGCTGCAAGCAATAAGTACGATTGTCAATACAAGAATCAGGGGATTCATCCTTTTAACCTCCATCCTTTCACATTTTCAGTTCTATTATTATAACACAACATCTCGTCGATTGCAATACGGTTTTGTGACTTTTTTCTAAAATTTGAAGACTACGACTATTTTCGGCTGAAAAAATTTGTTTTTGGAATATTTTTGTGTCAAGCCGTGAAAACTCTTTACAAAAGCGAAGAATCGGTGTATAATAATGTTGATTATATATAAATGTATAGATTAACTTTACCCAACGGAGGCAAAAATGATCTTTGAATACATACTCAACGGTTCATCCGCATCTTTTGCGGAGACTGCGATCGTAATTGTTTTCATGGCAGTCATCGCATTTTTATCGATAATGCTCCGAGAATACGTCCGTGCGTGCGTCACCGTCAAACTCGGCGGCGAAGCCGAAAAGACGTTAAACCCGTTAAAGACGCTCACCGGCCCGAATATTTTTTCCGTCATTGTCCTTGCACTTTTTTCCGTTTCATGGATAAAGCCGAAAAAGCCCGTACTTTCGGCAAAAAGAAATGCGCTTATCGCACTTTCAGGACCCTTGACAAGCATCGTCATTGCGCTTACGAGCATGTTTATTTACGATATACTTTATATCATCAGCGTTAATTTTTACGTTGCGACGGAGAACAATCCGATTGTTCTGATATGGATCTCGATGTTTTTCTCGTCGAGCGTTCTTGTTAACATCGCTTACGCTCTTTTCGGGCTCCTGCCCATTCCCGGAACGGACGGCGGACTTCTTATCGCACAGCTTTTCCCCGAAAAAATCAGAGAAAAGTTTTTATATTTCGATAAATTTTCCTACGTCATCCTGCTTTTCATTGCGCTCATTGCTTCCCGTTCGGGTATTGCGGGAACCGTACTCAACGCCGTTGCATCGACGATCGAAACACCGTTCCTTTCTCTGATGAGCCTTATTTTCCCCGTCAGCCAATAATTTCAGACTTGAGGTAAAACAACAAACAATGATTCTTAACGCCATACTTTCCGGAGGCTCTCCGATCGAGATACTCCAGGCGATCGTTTTCGGTGCGATCGCTGTACTTTTTTCGATATCGGTCCATGAATGGGCGCACGCATTCGTCGCATACCTTATGGGTGATAAATCTCAAAAAGAATACGGCAGAATGACCCTCAACCCCTTAAAACACCTCAACCCGATGGGTATGATCTTATTTCTGCTCTTCGGTTTCGGCTGGGCAAATCCCGTAATGATGGATTCGAGAAGCTTCAAAAAACCGAAGCTCGGCATTATTTTAACGGCTCTCGCAGGCGCTTTCGGCAACTTTTTAAGCGGCTTTATCTGGCTTTTTATAAGAGTTCTGCTGATCGTTGCTGTACCCGACGGCGGCGTATTTTTCACGAATCTCGACATGCTTCTTCAGTTTCTGGTGCTTTACAATCTTTCTTTCGGCTTTTTCAACCTCATCCCCCTTCCCCCGCTCGACGGTTCGAAGGTCGTGGCAGAGCTTTTGCCGTATAAATACAAATATAAATATCTGAGCATTGAAAGATATTCAATGTATATTTTCCTCGGTCTTATCATCGTGCTCAACAGATTCAACTTTATCTCGACGCTGACGATGAGCCTTATGTCTTTCTTCCTCAATATAATCGCCGCGATCCTCGGCATATCCATTATATAAAGCGGAATGAAATCGTTAAATTTTAAGCTTGAGATATTTGAGGGGCCGCTCGACCTGCTTCTTTCTCTGATCGAAAAGAACAAGATCGATATCTGCGATATTGAGATCTCCCTGCTTCTTGACCAATATATGGAATATCTTGAGCAGGCGAGAATGATGGAGCTTGACCTTGCGGCGGATTTTCTGGAAATGGCATCGACACTCGTCTATATCAAGTCCCGAACCCTTCTTCCGAAAGAAGAAAACGAAGACGAGGAAGACCCGAAGCTTGTGCTCGAACGTCGCCTTGCAGAATACGCAAAATGTAAAAAGGCAGCGGCATTTCTCGCAGAAAACAACCTTTGGGGTAAAGTGTTTTTCAGAGAATCGGAACCCGACGATCTGCCGAAAATCGCAAAAGAGTACCGATATTCTCCGTTAAGAATAATGGAGGCATATGCGGCGGTCATAAAAAGGCTGAACGGCAAACGTCCCCTCTCCCCCAGCAATTTTTCAAAGATAATCGGAACAAAATTCATCTCGGTCGGAACAAAAATTATCTCGCTGCTGAGAATACTCATAAAAAAGACGACCGTACCGTTCAAAAAACTTTTCAAAGGCATGGACAGCCGTTCGGAGATCGTTGCGACTTTTCTTGCGGTTCTCGAACTGATACGCTCGGGACGAGTTGACGTTACGGACAGCGACGACCCGGATATTACTCTTATAAGGAACAAAAAATGACCTTAGACAAAAACCTTTCTCTCACGGCGGCAATCTCGGCAATACTTTTCGCATCGCCGACCCCTGTGGAGATCATGAAACTCGCGGCGCATTTCGAAGTGACGGCGGAAGACATAATGAGTGCCGCGGAAGAAATAAAAAAACAGCTCGACGACACATCCTGCGGCATACGTTTAAAGGAAGCGAACGGAAGATATTCCTTATCGACAAAGCCCGAATACGGTGAATCGACCGCGGCATTTCTGGATCAGCGGCGTGCGGCATTTTTATCGAACGCGGCGCTCGAAACGCTCGCAATTGCGGCATACAACCAGCCCGTTACGAAAACT
The DNA here is from genome assembly GCA_017621705.1 of Clostridia bacterium. Taxonomy (GTDB): domain Bacteria; phylum Bacillota; class Clostridia; order Oscillospirales; family UBA644; genus HGM12619. Next base: position 4,144 of record JAGASR010000030.1, read on the forward strand.
TATATCTCGCAGGTTCGAGGCGTAGCATCGGCTGAAGTAGTCGAAAGCCTTGTGGATAAAGGACTTTTGCAGGAAGCGGGAAGGCTTGATCTGCCGGGGCACCCGATGTCCTACACAACGACGGATAAATTCCTCACCGTTTTCGGTCTCGACAGCCTCGATTCTCTCCCGAATCAGGACTCGTTCCTTCCCAAAGATGAAGTTGTCGAAGAGGAATACGTCCAAACGAGCCTCACGGATAATTTATGAGCATTTTTCTTACCGTTTTATCCGTCATTGCCGCAATAATCGGCGGCATTCTTGCGCTTATTATCGCGCTGCTGATAATTCTGATGGTGATAAAAGCGGAGATAATCATCGGATACAACAAAGACGAAAGTTTCTTTTTACGGGCAAGATACGCGGCCGTCACGATCAATATTTTCCCGTTAAAGAAAGGTAAAAAGAAGGCTGAAAAGCCGAAAAAAGAAGAGAAAAAGCCCGAAAACGAAGATAACAAAGAGAAAAAAGAAAATTTCTTTTCAAAAAAACTCAAGCTTATGGCGGTTGACGATTATCTGACCTTGATCGGCCATGTAGGGACTTTTCTTTCAAGATTCCGTTTCGGAGATATAAATGCGAATATAATCGTCGCTTCTGACAATGCGGCGACAACAGCGCAGACATACGGTGCCCTTACGGCGGCAATATTTCCGCTTCTGGGCAAGATCCACAACGAGAAAAAGGCGAAAGATATCGACGTTCATATAAACGCGGATTTTACAGCCGAAAAAACGTTTGCGGATATTTACATTGAAATTTACGTGAGAACGGTCCATGCGTTCGCTCTCGCATTCAAAGCACTTATACACATACTAAAATTAAAGGAGACAAATAATGGAAAATAAAAAGAACAATGTTCAGGGCGTTATGGACACTGCAATGCAGAATATAAAAGATATGGTCGATGTCAACACTGTAGTCGGTGATCCGATAACTGCGCCCGACGGCACAATGATAATCCCCGTTTCAAAAGTCGGTGTCGGTTTTGCATCCGGCGGATCTGATTTCTCTACCAAAAACACGACCGAAACTCCCTGCTTCGGAGGCGGCAGCGGCGCAGGCATAACGATTTCTCCGATCGCTTTTCTCGTCGTATCTTCTACGGGCGTTGTTTCTCTTCTCCCGATCAGCCAGTCTTCTCCTTCCGCTATTGACCAGATCGTCGGCTCCGTTCCGGGCATCATCGATCAGGTAAAAGGCTTTTTCGATAAAAAAGGCAACGCTGAAGAATAAACAAACATAAAAATTTTTGAATAAATGCGATGATTTCAGGGAAAACTTATGCAAGAACGATCATTCAATCTTGCACAAAGGAGATTTTTTCATGATTAAGATCATCGCATTTATTATTTTGTGTGTAACGTTATGGACCGTGGGCTGTTCGCGTCCTCCCGAAAATAACATAAACGACAACAACGGTCAAAACAACGTCCAGAACGAACAGCAAGATCAGCAGGATCAGCCGCAAAACGGTTCCGATCCGATAACAGATCCTTCCGACGACACCACCGAAACGCAGACCGCGGAAGGCAGAATCACCTCAATAACCAGAAACGACGGTGGGATCGTCTCTCTCCGTATTTTAAGCGAAAATAAAGACGAATATCTGCTCAACGTCCCGACTGTGCCTGATACGGAATTAAAGCTCGGCGATAGGGTCACGGTTACGATCGACGGTGATATAGCAGAGACTTCACCCATGCAGGCGACTGCGCAGGATATCAGCGTCAACGAAGAATTCGGCGGTGTTATGCAGACTGCGGATATTTATAATGTCGGCGGCATTACTGCGGCAAATCTTTCCGAAACGCTCCGAACGACAGGTCAGGCGTATGAATCTTTTACGAATTACGAAGAATGCCAGGCTTATCTCGAAGAAAACGGGCTCACCGAAAAGTTTAACGAGACGGTCGGAGACACCGATATAACGTCTCTTACCGACACATTTTTCACCGAAAACGATCTTCATATGTTTATTCGGAACGAAAACAGTTCAGGAAAAGAACAGACAAAAGAGGTCTATCTGCAGGACGATGTTCTGTTTTTGAAAATAACGGAAACGACGACCGATGCGGCGCTGAGAAACGCTTCCTATGAAATTTTTCTCATCCCGATAGAGAAAGGCACGAACGTCACAGAAGGCTATATTCTTACCGAAACCGTGCTTTCCGATAACCTTTCCGTTACAGATCCCGACGAAAATCTCACCGATGATCCGCAGGACGACGAGCAGACGCAGGAAGGCCAGTCTTCTTCCGATGCGGAATCAAACGGCGGTGGAGCTGAAGATCAGAATCAGGAACAATCAAACGGCGAAAATAATACAGAAGAAACGAACTGAATATATCCGTGGGCAGAAAATGCTCACGGATTTTTTATGAAAAATATTGATTTTCGAAAATATATGTGCTATAATAAAAATAATCAGACTAAATTAACGGAGAAATTTATTATGGCAACAAAATCAGGAACAAAATGCCTTCACGAAGGCTATAAACCCACAAAAGGCGAGCCGAGACAGCTCCCGATCTATCAGAGCACAACTTTTAAATATGACACAAGTGAAGAAATGGGCAAACTTTTCGACCTTGAGGCCGACGGTTATTTCTACTCCCGTCTTCAGAACCCGACAAATGACGCTGTAGCCGCAAAGATCTGCGCACTCGAAGGCGGTCATGCGGCGATGCTTACTTCTTCCGGTCAGTCCGCAAACTTTTTTGCTGTTTTCAACATCTGTGAAACAGGCGGTCATATCATCGCATCTTCGAGTATTTACGGCGGCACTTACAACCTTTTCGGAACAACGCTCAAGAAAATGGGAATAGACTGCACTTTTGTCGATCAGAATCTTCCCGAAGAAGAGCTTGCTAAATATTTCAAGCCGAACACAAAAGCTGTTTTCGGCGAAACTATAACGAATCCGACCGTTAACATTCTTGATATCGAAAAATTCGCGCACCTCGCGCATTCTCACGGTGTGCCCCTTATCGTTGACAACACTTTTGCTACCCCCATCAACTGCAGACCGATCGAATGGGGCGCAGATATTGTAACGCACTCGACAACAAAATACATGGACGGTCATGCAGTCGGCGTAGGCGGATGCATCGTTGACAGCGGTAATTTCGACTGGAACGCTTATGCAGATAAATTCCCCGGACTTACCACTCCCGATGAATCGTACCACGGCATAACATATACAGAACGTTTCGGCAAGGGCGCATACATTACGAAAGCAACCTCTCAGCTCATGCGTGACCTCGGCGCTATCCAGTCTCCGCAGAACGCTTTCTATCTTAATATGGGTCTCGAATCGCTCCATGTACGTGTTCAGCGTCATTGCGAAAACGCTCTTGCAGTCGCAAAATATCTCAAGGCAAACGATAAAGTTCTCTGGGTTCATTACGCAACCCTCGAAGACGACGAATACCACGATCTTCAGCAGAAATATATGCCCGACGGCACTTGCGGCGTTCTTGCGTTTGCGATCAAGGGAGGTCGTGAAAAAGCTATCGAATTTATGGATAAGCTGAAATTTATCTCGATCGTTACCCACGTTGCGGACGTTAAATCGTGTCTTCTCCATCCGGCGAGCCACACACACCGTCAGATGACCGATGAACAGCTCAAAGAAGCAGGCGTTGACGCAGATCTTATCCGTCTTTCCGTCGGCATCGAAGACGTTAACGATATAATCGCAGATATCGAGCAGGCTCTGGCGTAAAATTTTATAATCACAAAAGATAAAACGCAGAAAGGAGACCTCCGACATGAGCTATTCAAAAATAATAAAGAAAACGATTTTTAATATAATTCTTCTCGGTGTCGTCTCCTTCGCTGTACTGTACGTAGGCGTAATGTTTATGACCTCTCTGGAAGTTTTATCAAATATCTTTGTTTCTCTTGTTAAATTCGGCGGATTTTTCCTTGCGGCAATGATATTTTTATGGAAACTTTCGGAGACGGAAGGATATACATTGGGGCTTGCAAAACAATTTGACAGAAAAAAATATTTAAAGGGTGTTGCCTTGGGCCTTGCGATAAACTTTGTTGTTTGCGCGATCCTGTTGTTGATACCCGGAATCCAATTAATTCCTGCAGCGCTCAATTACTATATTATTTTTCCGCTGGAACTTCTGACCGATAATTTTAATGTTCCCACCATTCCCGCAATATATATTTCTTTCATCATTGACACACCTATCCTGCTCGCCGTCATGTTTTTCGGAGCATGCAGCGGAGATAAATACGCGACATTTATCCGAGAATCGACCGAGATAGAAACTGATTCATCCGAGCTTCTCGAACAGGAAAGAACGACAACTCCGAGAAAACCGGGAACGTCGTGGAGAGACAGTGTTAAATAAGATAAAGATCAACAGATAAACCGTTTCAAAAAGGATATCCGAGATGAGTTATTTAAATGTTATAAAAAAAACGATATTTCATATTTGGCTTATCGGAGCAATGACATTTGCAATCTCATCTTTCGCATTGATGATATCGACCGCCCTTGGCTTTTTCAATAATATAATTTTATTTCTGATAACATTCGGGGGTTTCTTTTTTGCGACAATGATTTTTCTTTGGAAATTATCTGAAACTGACGGATACAAATTCGGACTGGCAGGGAATTTCAGTAAAATCAAGTATCTTACGGGTGTTGGTCTGGGTATTGTAATTAATCTTGCTTTTACATTGCTGATATCTTTCATACCGTACTTCAATCTGTTCCCG
>JAGASR010000031.1 GCA_017621705.1 Clostridia bacterium
ACGGTTCAACACCCAAAAAAGATATTATGGATCTTTTGAAAAAATAATTAAAAGAGGATTTCAATGAAACCAAGAAAAGGTGTACGCATCGGAACAGTTTTTTTTCTTATAGTTGTTACTGCATTTGTCTCCGCTGCTGCAACATATTATTATGTCAGTTCTCTTGTAAATGACCTTGGCAGAAACCAGACCATGTATCAGAAGCTCGACATTATAAACCAGGTCATTTCAAGAAACTATATTCTTTCCATCGACGCAGTCGACGGTTACGATAATATCATCGACGGTATCGCCGCAGGTTATATTCAGGGCCTCAACGATTCATCGTCGTATTATCTCAACGAGAAAAACTACAAATCCGCATCTATTACTCAGGATTCCACGCATATCGGAATCGGTATCGTATATTCTTATGATACGGGTACAGGCGGTATTGCTGTAGATTTCGCAAAATACGGTTCTCCCGCGCGCCTTGCAGGCATTGAAAAAGGAGACGTTATTATTGAGATCAACGGTATTAACGTTACCGAAGACGGTTATAAGAAAGCTGTCTCCAAACTTTCCGGCGAGGAAGGTTCAACCGTAAACCTCACTGTCGTACGTGCAGGCGAAAGCGATCTTCTTTCTTTTACAGTAACGAGAACTTCTTTTGTTCCCGAAACCGTTCAGTACAGACTTATCGAAAACAATATCGGATATATTTATATCAATGAGTTTGACAGAACGACCCTTACAAGCTTTAATGTCGCTCTCGAAGATCTTACCAATAAAGGTGCCAAGGGGCTGATTCTTGACGTAAGATTTAACTCCGGCGGCGATTTCGATTCCGTTATAGATGTTCTTGACAGAATAATGCCTTCGGGTATTATCGTTTCTATCAGAGAAAAATCTTCGGACGGTCTTACCCCATATTTTTCCGATGATAAGAATATTTCTTATCCGATCGTTGTAATTCAGAACGAAGAGACTTCCGACGTTGCAGAAGTTTTCTCCGCAGCTTTGCGTGATACCGAAAAGGCGACTATCGTCGGTACAACCACAAAGGGTATCGGTGTCGGTCAGAGAGATATTCCGCTTTCCGACGGTACGGCACTTCATCTTTCGACTTATGAATATGTAACCCCCGGCGGAGAGAGATTTAACGGCGTCGGTATTGCACCCAACTACGTTATAACTCTTGACGATGCAAAGGCAGAGCGTTTTGAAGATCTTTCCATTGAAGAAGACGACCAGCTTCAGCTTGCACTCACAAGACTTAAAGAACTCATGGGTATGCAATAATTTTTATATTACGAAGGCTTATAAATGAATAACAGACGAAATATTTTTATTGCGATCATTCTTACTTTTGTTATAACACTTTCTCTCTTTTCTTTTGTATCCTGCAGTCTTATCGATTTCAGATTACATCCCGCAGGTGAGCCTGTCGAGATAAACGATAAGCTTACGGAAATCAAAGGCTTTATCGATGAATATGCAATCATGCCTTTTGATGAAGAGACAGCTCTTTCCAATGCTATTTTTTTCTATGTTGCATCTATGGAAGACCCGTATTGTTCTTATATGGATGCCGAAGAGTATGCAGCATATCTTGAAGAACTTTCCGGTTCCTTTACCGGTATCGGTGTCAATGTTATAACAACTACCGAAATTCTCGAAAACGGTCTTCTTATCTACCGCGTTATCGGCAATTCTCCAGCAGAACTCGCAGGTCTTAAAAACGGTGATATCATAATCGAAGCAAACGGCACATCTTTTGTTAATTTCCCTTATGAAGATGCTGTCGATATAATGCTCGATGAACTCGGAACAACTATCAATCTTATTGTTGACAGAAACGGTGAACGTCTTGAATTCAACGTCGTCCGTCAGAATTTCACCAAGCGCCTTGTAGATTACGAAGTAATCGGAAATCTCGGTTATATTACAATTTACCAGTTTGAAGCAGCAGCTTTGGAACAGTTCGAAGAGGCTTTGAAATCTCTTGAAGCGTCCGGAGTCAAAGGATATATCTTTGACGTTCGAAACAATCCCGGAGGCGAGCTCAACACCGTTAAAAATATGGTAGATTATCTTGTACCGAAAGATGAGATCGTTGTCCTTCAGTATAAAGATTACGAATCCTCTCTTTATTCTTCCGATAACCGTCTTACCGATAAACCGTGCGTCGTTCTTATAAACGGCGAATCCGCATCCGCATCCGAGTTGTTTTCTTCGGCGCTTCGCGATATTCTCGGCTCGAAGCTTATCGGGGAACAGTCTTTCGGTAAAGGTGTAGGTCAGACTACATTTTCTCTTTCCGACGGTTCTGCGCTTAAATTCACGACGTTCCGTTACGTCACAAAAAGCCGATACAATTACGACGGTATCGGTCTTGAACCCGACTATGTCGTAGAACTTCCGCTCGAGGATACCATTTATTATTACTGTATGTCCAGAGAGGATGACACACAGCTTGCTAAAGCAATTCAGGTTCTCGGCGAAGAAGTCGAATAATTTACGTGATCAATCTTTTATTATAAAACAGAGGAGTAAGTTTTAATGGCAGATATCATTTTAACCGAAGAGGGCGTACTCAAACTTGAAGAGGAGCTCCGTTATCTCAAAACAACAAAAAGACCCGAGATCGCTGAAAAAATCAAAGTAGCTCGTGATTTCGGCGACCTTTCCGAAAACAGTGAATATGATGCGGCTCAGAACGAGCTTGCTATCATGGAAGCAAGAATCAAAGATATCGAAGAGACACTCAAAAACGTTGTCGTTCTTGACCAGTCTCAGCTTTCTAAAGATATTGTTTCCATCGGTTCGAAAGTAACCATCCGTGATATGGAATATCCCGATGACGAACCCGAATGGTTCATTATCGTAGGTATGACCGAATCCAATCCTTCCGAAAACAAGATATCCGACCAGAGCCCCGTAGGTAAAGCTCTCCTTGGCAAAAAGAAAGGCGAGATCGTTCTCGTTGAAGCTCCCGGCGGAGAATTTGAATATGAAATACTTAATATAGAGTTCGGAGAAGTGTAAAATGGCTGAACAGAATGAAAATATAAATCTTACTGCGGAAGAATACGAACAGCAGCTCAGTGAGCAGAACCGTATCCGCCGTGAAAAACTGAAGGTGCTTCAAGACGCAGGTCAGGATCCCTTTCAGATAACAAAATATGAACAGACTCATCATAGTCTCGAAATTAAAAATAATTATGCGGAATTTGAAGGCAAAGAAGTTTCCATCGCAGGCCGTATGATGTTCAAGAGAGTAATGGGTAAAGCATCTTTCTGCAATATCCAGGATCTTCAGGGCCCCATGCAGGTATACGTTGCAAGAGACTCTATCGGTGAAGAACCTTATGCAGGCTTCAAAAAGATGGATATCGGTGATCTTATCGGTATCAAAGGTACCGTTTTTACCACAAAAACAGGCGAAATTTCCATCCACGCAACGGAACTCATTCTTCTTTCCAAGAGCCTTCAGCCTCTTCCCGAGAAATTCCACGGTCTTACAAATGTTGACCAGCGTTACCGTCAGCGTTACGTTGACCTTATCACCAATCCCGAAAGCAAAGATACCTTCATCAAACGCTCCAAGATCATCAGCGCTATCAGAAGATATCTCGATACTCAGGGCTTCATGGAAGTTGAAACTCCCATGCTCGTTACCAATGCAGGAGGCGCCGCTGCCCGTCCTTTCGTAACTCATCATAACGCTCTTGACGAAGATTTCAAACTCCGTATTTCTCTTGAACTTTATCTCAAGAGACTTATCGTTGGCGGTCTTGAAAGAGTTTATGAGATCGGTAGAGTATTCCGTAACGAGGGCTGTGATACCCGTCATAATCCCGAATTTACCCTTATGGAACTCTATCAGGCATATACCGATTACCACGGCATGATGGATCTTACAGAAAATATGTACCGCTATGTAGCACAGGAAGTTCTCGGAACTACCACCATCGTTTATAACGGTATTGAAATGGATCTCGGTAAACCTTTTGAAAGAATTACCATGGTAGATGCTGTCAAGAAATATTCCGGTGTAGACTTCAATGAAATCAAAACTCTCGAAGAAGCTCGCGCAATCGCTGACGAAAAACACGTTGAATACGAAAAACGTCACACCAAAGGCGATATTCTCAATCTTTTCTTCGAAACTTTCGTAGAAGAACATCTCGTACAGCCCACATTCGTTATGGACCATCCCGTTGAGATTTCTCCGCTTACCAAGAGAAAACCCGATAATCCTGATTATGTTGAACGTTTTGAGTTCTTTATGAACGGTTGGGAAATGGCAAACGCTTATTCCGAACTTAATGACCCCATCGATCAGAGAGCACGTTTCGCAGCTCAGGAAGAACAGTTCGCCGCAGGTGACGAAGAAGCTAACCACACCGATGAAGACTTCCTCAATGCGCTTGAGATCGGTATGCCCCCGACAGGCGGCATCGGCTACGGCATCGACCGTATGTGTATGCTCCTTACAGACTCTTCAGCAATCCGCGACGTTCTTCTCTTCCCCACAATGAAATCCTTAGACTAATACAATAATAAAGACGGAGATATTTTCTCCGTCTTTATCTTTTCAGTTAATATAAAATACTATTTAACCGTTGAAAATACTCATTTTTTCTCTCTCTTTTTATACCATGGAAATGTTTGAATAATCTTTGTGTTTTTGCCGAATTTTCTTGAAAAGGTATTGTTTTTATCCCGTAATTATGCTATAATCTACTCTGTTCGTTTAAGGGACAGAGTGTTCGAAAGATAAATTTAGAACATATGTTTTAAGTTTTATTTGGATATTCTTATCAAAAGAAAGAAGGTATTTATTATGAATGAAACAGCTAGTATTTTTATGAGCTTAGCTGTTGCTCTTCTTGCGGGTCTTCTTTTGTCCAGACTTGCAAAAGTAGTTAAACTCCCTGCTGTAACAGCATATCTTGTAGCAGGTGTTCTTATCGGCCCGTTTGTACTCGGTGCTTTTGATATCCCAGGTCTCGGTCTTACTCACGATCAAATTGACAGCTTCGGTCTTATTGCTGATCTCGCTCTCGGTTTTATCGCTTTTTCTATGGGTAATGAATTCAGACTTGCAGAACTCAAGAAAATCGGTAAACAGGCTACCGTTATCGGTGTTCTTCAAGCTGTTATAACAACGGCTGTTGTTGATGTTGCTCTTATTGCTCTTCATTTTGCTATGCCTGATAAACTTTCCATTCCCGCAGCTATCGTTCTTGCTTCTGTTGCAACTGCTACGGCTCCCGCCGCAACTCTTATGGTCGTTCGTCAGTATAAAGCAAAAGGTCCTGTTACAGACATCCTTCTTCCCGTTGTTGCTCTTGACGACGCTGTAGGTCTCGTTGTATTTGCTATTTCTTTCGGTGTTGCAAAGTCTATTAACACCGGCGCCGTAGATGTTCTTTCTATTATCGTAGAACCTCTGCTTGAAATTGTCTTCTCTCTTCTCCTCGGTTTCGTTATGGGTCTTCTTTTTACCCTTTGCGAAAAATACTTCCATTCCCGTTCTAAACGTATGGCTGTTTCCGTTACGTTCGTTATGCTTACCGTTGCTTTCTCTTGCCTTAAATTTAACATTTTCGGTGTTCACGTCGGTTTCTCTTCGCTCCTCGCTTGCATGATGCTCGGTACTGTTTTCTGCAACATGTGTGAAGTTTCCGAAGAACTTATGGAAAGAGCAGACAGATGGACTGCACCTATCCTCATTCTTTTCTTCGTAATCAGCGGTGCAGAACTTGAACTTTCCGTATTTGCGGATTGGGCTGTCGTTGTTGTCGGTATTGCATATATTATTTCTCGTTGTATCGGTAAATATTATGGTGCGGGTATCAGCTCGAGAATGATGAAATGCGATCCCAATATCGTTAAATATCTCGGTATTACATTGTTCCCGCAGGCAGGCGTTGCTCTCGGTATGGCTATCAAAGCTATTGAGCTCGGACCTGATGGCGCGATTGTTCGAAACATCACTCTCTTCGCTGTTCTTATTTACGAAATCGTAGGTCCGTTCCTTACCAAAGTCGCTCTTACAAAAGCAGGCGATATCAAAGAAGAAGGCCGCACAAGCGCTCGTGGTACTCAGATACCCAAAAAAGCAAAAGTATAATCTTTGCCTTATAAAGTAAATATAATCAAAGAGGACTGCTACGACTAAAGTAGCAGTCCTCTTAAGCTGTATTCATGTCATAAGTTTATGAAATTTATGACATAGTGATGAATCACTAACATTCTGTTTAACATTGAGGTATCATATTATAGTGATATATCATTAATGCTGTATAAGGATGTGTATTGTTTTGAATACCCGACAGGCTGTTGCAAAAAGAATACGTGATTTATGTGCGGAAAGGGGAATTACACCAAATGGTATCAGTTTAATTTCAGGTGTACCTCAGGCGACGGTTAAAAGTATTTTAAACGGAGAAAGTAAAAATCCCGGCATTGTAACTATAAAGAAACTCTGTGACGGCTTCGAAATCACTCTCGGGGAATTTTTCAGTACGGAGGATTTCGATTCGTTGGAACAAGAAATACAATAAAATAACTATACAAAAAAGGACTGCTACTTTGTAGCAGTCCTTTAATCTTTATTTTTGTTTTGATTTTGATAATAACACTCGACCTGCTAATCCATATAGGACAAACCCAAAACTCACAAATAAAATTAAGAGTAACAGATAAAAAAATCCTTCGGTTTCAGTTCCTTTTACAAAACCAATAACGCCCGTGAAAACTTTTGATCCTTCAACTGTTGTCCACGGATTAAGCGCTGAACAAACTATGAAAATAATAATTCCTGCAAAAGATAATCCTGAGAAAGTAAGTCCTAAACCAAAGCACAATCCAAATATATCTTTTATATTTGATTTGTTGTTCTGAATAACAATAGGCGAGGAGTTATCTTCTTTAGTAACCGGATCTTCTTTTTTACCTTTTAAAAGAAAATCTGTCGTCACTTCAAATATTTCACTCAATCTGATTATATATTCGATATCAGGTGTCGACTGGTTCAGTTCCCATTTGGAAATCGTCTGTCTGGTCAGACCGAGTTGCTCGGAAAGCTGTTCCTGCGATAATCCTTTTTGTTTGCGCAGAGTTGTTATAGTTTCACCTAATGCCATATTAAACACCTCCATGTCTGTGATTATTATAGCATATCGGCTCGTTGCATTCTACCTTGCAACCTTGGAAATTGCGCAACGAAGCGTTGCAATATCGTTTTACCATCTTCTGTCGTTCGCATTGGGGCATTTCAGCCGTTTATACGCAGCTCTGAATTCGACATAGCAGCCGCATTTCATGCAGACACCCGAAATCAGATGATCGCAGTTTTTGCATTCTTCAAGCCTTTTCTGATACAATTCATTATCGGCTTTTTCGTTTTCGGAAAGTTTAACTATTCTTTCCTGAATGCTTTTTAAAGTGTCGGCTTCTGCCGCTTCGAGAAGAAGACAGCGCTTGCATTCCGCCATTTTTATTTAACGATAACTTTGATTACGCTGCACGGGGAAAGGGTGAGCTTAAATCCGTCGTTAAGAAGCGTAATATCCGTAAATTCCTTCGTATAAACTTCATTCTTATCTTCGAATGAGTTGTGCGCGTGAGCTTCGCCTGTAAGGATCTCTGCAACTGCGCTCTTGACTTCGCGGTCTGCGATCTGGCACTGAATTTCGGAAGACTCGGTAATAGAAGTGTTAACGATCGTTGCAACGATGTCTCCGTCAGCATTGATGGAAGCACTTTCGATTAATGCAGGTACTTTGCCTTCTTGGTCAATATATTTTGTCGTGATGTAAGAACCGAGAAGAGTATTTTCCTGATGATCCTTGAACATCTTGAATACATAATAGGTGGGAGTGAGGAGCATATCTTCGCCGTCGGTAAGAGCAACTGCCTGAAGAACGTTGATTGCCTGCGCGATATTCGCCATATGAACTCTGTCACTGTGTTTGTTGAAGATATTGAGGTTAAGACCTGCAACGATCGCATCGCGCATTGAGCTCTGCTGGTAAAGGAATCCGGGGTTCGTTCCTTCTTCAACTTTGTGCCACATGCCCCATTCGTCAACGATAAGACCGATTCTCTTGTCGGGGTCGTAGCGGTTCATTATTTCGCCGTGACGGGTGACAAGTTCTTCCATCTTATATGCGTTTTTCATCGAAAGGATATAATCTTCTTCCGTGAAATCGAGAGCGGTTTTGTTTGTACCCCATGTGTAATGATGAAGAGAAAGGCCGTTCATCTGATGACCGACATTTTTCATAAGGGTTTCTGTCCAGTGGTAGTCTCCGCTGTTCGGACCGCCCGCAATACGGTAAATAGGCTGGTTTCCATGATAATTTCTGACGTACACATTATAACGTCTGAACTGGTCAGCGTAGAATTCAGCGGTCATATTTCCGCCGCAGCCCCAGTTTTCGTTGCCTACGCCGAAATATTTAAGTTTCCATGGTTCTTCTTGTCCGTTTTTCTTACGGAGCTCTGCCATGGGAGAAACACCGTCAAAAGTCATATATTCAACCCATTCGCTCATTTCCTGAACGGTTCCGGAGCCTACGTTGCCGCAGATATACGGTTCACATTCAAGCTGACGGCAAAGTTCAAAAAATTCGTGAGTACCGAAAGAGTTGTCTTCAATAACGCCGCCCCAGTGGGTGTTGATCATTTTCTTTCTTGTTTCCTTGGGGCCGATACCGTCTTTCCAATGATATTCATCAGCAAAGCATCCGCCGGGCCAACGAAGAACGGGAAGTCCCATTTCTTTAAGTGCGTTGACAACGTCGCATCTCATACCGTTAACATTCGGAATATTCGAGTTTTCGCCGACATAAAGACCTTCATAGACACATCTTCCGAGATGTTCGCTGAAGTTGCCGTATATTTCTTTATTTATCTTGCTGATTTTCTGATTGGGGTTTATTAAATATTTTTCCATAATCAGATTGATCCTTTCTTTTTTTTTGATGCCATTTTAACATATATATTTTTTGTTGTCAATAAGCATGAGACGATTTTTGACAAAAAAAGTACTTGACAAATCCACTTTGTGTGTTATATAATAATAAAAATATAATAAATAAAGAAAATAAACTCTTATATATCTGTGGAGGTAAAATATGGATAATAATTCAAAAAAACGCGCAGAAGAACTCCTCAAAAAAATGACGCTTGAAGAAAAACTTCACCAACTTTCAAGCGCAATGATCTTTGAGGTTGACAATCCCGATTATGAGGAAAAAAGAGATCCTCTTTGCGGAAACTACAGAAATCCGGGACATTTTCTACATAGAAACCGTAAAACTCCCGCAACTCCCGAAGAGGTCGCAAAAAAGATTAATCGAGATGTTGAGTTGAGTATCGAAGCTCAGCCCAATAATATTCCCCCGATCGAACACGGCGAAGCTCTCCATTGTCCTCTTTGGGGTATGACAACCTCTTTCCCTCAGCCTATCAATATGGCTTCTTCTTTTAACGATGAACTTGTAGCCGAAATTGCGGATGCGATCGGTAAAGAGTGTAGGGCAGTAGGCGTAAGACAGGCTCTTTCTCCCGTTGTTAATATTGCGCGTGATGTTCGCTGGGGCAGATCCGTCGAAACTTTCGGTGAAGACGTTCTGTTAAGCTCCAACATGGGCGTTGCTATGTGTAAAGGTCTTGAACAAAACGGCGTAGTAGCAACTCCCAAGCACTTTGTTGACAACTATTCTTACGGCGGAAGAGACTCCAACTATTCCGATAGCTCCGAAAGAGTAATGCGAGAAGTTTATCTCAAACCGTTTGAAAAGTGCTTTAAAGAGGGCGGCGCTCAGTCTGTTATGGCTTCTTACAATAGCTGGGACGGCGTACCCACTTCCTGTAGCAAGAAACTTCTTACGGATATTCTTCGTGATGAATGGAAATTTGACGGCTTTGTTGTTTCCGACTACGGCGGAGTAGAAGGCGTTTGGGGTTCTCACCACATGGTAGACGAACGTTTGAAAGCCTCTGCTGCTTGCCTTAAAGCCGGTCTTGATGCGAATATCCCCGGCAATGCATACAGCACGATGAAGGATGCTTACGATGCGGGATATATTACCGATGAAGATGTTGATAAAGCTGTTCTTCGTATTCTTACAGTTAAATTTAGAATCGGTCTTTTTGAAGAACCTTATGCCGATGCATCAAAAGCAAATGAAATAGTTCGCAGTGAAAAACATAAAAAGATCGCTCTTGATTCCGCAAGAGAATCCATAATTCTTCTGAAAAACGAAAATATTCTTCCTCTTAAAAAGGATAAGTTGAAAAAGATCGCAGTTTTCGGTGCGAGTGCGAAAGAGTTCCCCGTAGGTAAAAACTATTCGGGCGCATTCGGTGTCGAATGGACAGCAGATGATGCGAAAACTCCGCTCCAGTATCTTACCGAATATCTCGACGGTTCTGCAGAGGTCGTTTTTGCTTCTGACAGTCAGATTGAAACCGTTGCTGCAGAGTGTGATGCCGCTATTTACTTTACAACGATCGTAGAAGGCGAGGGCATGGACCGTTCCGACCTCAGACTTCCGGCTTATACCGAAAAGGTTCAGGTTGATGATAATGCCATTATCGTTAACAAGATCGGTATCTCTGTTAAAACAAACCAAGAAGAAAGTGTTAAGAAGATGATTGCGGCAAATAAAAATTCCGTTGTTGTTCTTCTTAACGGCAGTCCGATCGAAATGACTTCTTGGATCGGCGACTGTAATGCTGTTCTCGAAGCATGGTATCCCGGAGAACAGGGCTCTCAAGCAATTTGCGAGATTCTTTTCGGTGAATATTCTCCGAACGCTAAACTTCCCATCACCATTCCCAAGAGCGTCGGTCAGGTTCCGCTTTTCTATGCTTATAAACCCTCCGGTCGTGGTTACGGCTATAACGAAAATGACGGTAAACCTCTCTATCCGTTCGGCTACGGTTTGAGCTATACCGATTTCGAGATCAAGAATATTGCTCATAATATCAATGCGGATAATTCCGTAACCGTCAAACTCGATATTTCCAATATCGGCGAATACGACGGTGCAGAGGTCATTCAGATCTACCTTTCCGGTAAAAACTGCGAAGTTGTAAGACCTATAAAGGAACTTAAAGCATATAAGAAAGTCAATGTCAAAAAAGGTGCGACCGAAAATACCGAGATCTTAATTCCCGAAGAAGCATTCTTCTATTACGGTATCGATCTTGCATTCGATATCCATGACGGCGACTATTCCGTCCTCGTCGGAACTTCTTCCGAAAATATCATCGGTTCGTTCGAACTCAAAGTAAGAGACAAAAAAGTTATCAACGGCTAAAACCATAATAAATCAAAGTGTCATCCTCTGTTTGCGCAGGGGATGACTTTTTCTTGACAGCCCCCTTTGTTTTATGGTATACTCTTGTCATAGAGTTTTTAATTGTCAGAATGTGAATTTTTTGTAAAATACAGAAAAACGTGCAACAAATCATATCTGAAAAATCATCTTATAACAGAGAGAAATTCAGAGGTGAAAAATATGTATGATGTTCTTTCAAAAGAACGAGTGTATGTTCCAAAAAATATAGGTTCCGGAGAACGGTCAATGAATAAAAGAAAAGAAACAGTAGACGGATTGTTTTTGCAACACAATGCGTATATACTGAATATCTGCAGATCAAAAGGTCTTTCAGGGGAAGACGCAAAAGACGTCCTTTCCGAGACATTTTTGAGATTCTGGCAGAATATCGATGATCTTATCGATCTCGTACCGTTACAACATAAAAAATGGCTTTACACAACCGCTGTCAACATAACCCACGAAAAAATAAGACAACACATTAATATTGAGCCTGCCGATATCAGCGAGCTCGAAGCTACCGTTGCCGAGGAAAATAACGGTATCGATGCCGCAATAGAAGAACAGGCTTTTGAGCATCTTTTAACTCAGATCGGCTCGGAATTATCCGATACCGAAAAGAAGACCCTTGATATGATCTTTGAGCATGAAAGAGGTGTATCGTATGAAGAATTATCTGAAAAATACGGTATACGCTCCGTCACTATACGCTCAATGATCCACCGATTGCGCAAAAACGTAAAAACGATTATTGAAAAACTGGCAGCACAGTGATCCGTATTATGCGCAACAATAAATTATCAAAGAAAGAGGTATTCTATCATGAGTATATCCGAAAATAAAACTCAAAGAATGATAACATGGTTATCGGATGCTATAATGGCTGAAATGGCAAAACCGTATACCGAAATAGATACAGAATTCGTTGATTCCTGCGAACAGCTTCTCGACACTCTTCTCGGCGAACGAAGACTCTCCGATAATGAGATCAACGATATGTTAAAAAATATAACACGTAAGAATAAAAATAACCGTTCGGTTTCCGTTAAACGCAAAACAAAATCCGTTTTCATTGCCCTTATCGCGGCAATCATCTTCCTTTTTTCATGTGTTACGATCTGCGCCTTTACTCCTATCGGAGAAAGTATTGTTAAAAAGGTTCTTTTTACGGAATCTCAGGTTAAATTCAGTATGAAAACAAATCTCGAAGTTACTACTGTTGGTGATACGGAATATGGATTTGAAGAAAGTATCAGTATCGATGATCGATATGATTATATTGTCAGAACAGAAAAAATACTTGACAGACTTGATTCAGACAATTCAATCTCCATAAATATATATGCAAAAGAAACATACGACGAACATGTCGCCATTGGTTCCGCGGTCCATTCGTATCTCGAAGATCTTACCGATCTCGAAAATGCTATGGATATCATTTTTGCAACATACGGCGAATATTGCAATTACGGTCTGGTCTACGGATACGCAAATTATATCCTTAACGATCTTTCCGAAACGAAGACTGTTTTCTCCGACCCGATTATTTCCGCGGAAAACAAATATCTTGCATTGAATTATCTTTGTTTTCATCCCGATTTCGCTTCCGATGAGGATATATCGATAAATCAGAATATTGCAAACGCATTTGTCTTCGATTATATATCCGAGAACGGTGAAAAGGCATTTATCGAGATCCTGAAAGCAAGCGGAAACGTCGAAAAGGTTGATATATCAAATAAAGCTCTTTCCGACTATTATTTAAAACATGGCGTGTCTGTTTTCCTTACACGTAATTTGTATAAAGACGGCGGACAGGCGGATCATTATTGCGTAATGTCCGAGTATGCAACTTTTGAAATACCGGAAAACTGGATTGACGGTCTGACTTTATGGGTACCCTATCACTATGGTGAAGATTATGATTATCCCAACCTTTATGACGGTTTTCTTAATAACGATTATGCGAAAACAGAGAGATTTTTTGATGTAAATCTCGAACAGATGCGTCAATATGAGAAACTTTTCTCTCTTGAGAAGTATAGAAGAAACGTATTAATAACTTTTCAATCTCCCAGATCGGCTGTTGATTCTTCCCATGCTCATAAAGGAAATGTTATTTATATTAAAAATTTAAGTTCTGTTATTTCTCTTTATCTTTTTGATATTCTCCGTTATGCCGGTGGCTATCAGGAATGGAAGGCAGATGGTTTTAGAAATTATTATGCTTATCGTTATGATGAATACGGTAATGCTATGATTGAACACGATTGGTTGAATAGCGATCCGGGAAAGCTCTTTGTTCAAAAAACAGATAGACCTATTGACTTCAAAAATGATATATATATGATATATAATATTCGTGTATATCAGCGATATATTGAAAGAGGGGAAATTAAGCCTCAGGATTCAGTGACCCATACGGTTTCATTTATAGACTATCTCGTAAACAACTATGACGAACAAAAAGTAATTGAATACTTTACCGTAACCAATGATCTTAAAACTTTTACAGATAAAAAATACCCCGAACTCGTCGAAGATTGGATAGATTATCTTGAAGAGACATGTGCCGTATACTTTGAGGAATGATATTAAAACTCATAAATGTCACAATTTTTATGAAAATTTCTACTAAATACATCTTGCAAAAATCCCGAAAGTATGATATACTCATATCAGGAATAAATCATACTAATATAGGGTGTATTTAATATGTCAGAATATCAGCGCGAAGCGGATAAATACGTAAAAGATAAATGGTATAAAAATATCTGGTATCATTATAAGATACCTATCTGTCTGATCGGATTTTTCGCTTTTGCGCTGTTCTTTTTTGCATACAGTTCCGTCACTAAAGAGAAAATCGACCTTTATGTTATGTATATAACCGAAGATCCGGAAGTATATACCGAAAAGGTCAATGCTCTTGAATCAACGCTCTCTCTTTATACCGAAGATAAAACGGGGGACGGCGAGATTGTCGTTTTTGTCGATAATATCTTTATCGGAGACGATCATGAAGACGATGTTGTTTATCAGAATAAAGAACGTATCATGACCGCGCTCCGCGCAGGCTCCTGCATGCTTATTCTTTGCGATGGGGAAGGGCTTGAGTATATGACTAACGCTGAAGCTCTCTGCGATCTTTCCGAGGAATTTCCCGATACTGATCTTGACGGCAATTACTACACTCTCAACGAAACTTCCTTTATGCAGAAAGACACCATGGTCGATTGGAATAACGATCTTTATATCTCTCTCCGTCTTTATAAAGGCACGGTCGCAGAGCTTATTCCGTCAAGCCAGGTCAATTTCGAACATGCGAAAACGACTGTTTCAAATGTTATTTCCGATAATGTTATAAATATAGGTGACAGCAATGAATAAAATCGAAAGCTTTAAGATAAATCATCTTACTCTTCTTCCCGGTTTTTACGTTTCCCGTGTTGACGGAGATATAACCACTTACGATATGCGCTTCGTAAAACCGTACTCCGGAGAACTCATAACCCCTTCCGAAATGCATTCTCTTGAACATATGTTTGCAACCTACATAAGAAACTCCGAAATTTCCGAGGATGTCATTTATTTCGGTCCTATGGGTTGCCAGACAGGGTTTTATCTTCTTATAAGAAATGCCGAATATCAGAATGTCCTCAAGCACGTAAAAATCGCTCTCGAAGGCATTATCTCTCATGACGGTGAAATGTTCGGTAACTCTGAAATCGAATGCGGTAACTGCTATACGTTAAGCCTCGATGCTGCAAAAAATCTTTCAAAAAAATATCTCGATGTATTAAATAATTCAGAAAATACGGGTGTTTACTCCGAATGAGGAGTTTGATCCAATATCTTAACGATTTCATCGAAAGAAGATTGATGATAAACCCACCGCGGAAAATATTGATAATTTACTGGATAGTTTTGGCGATCGTGTTATTTACACTCGTCACCCTTTCAAAAAGTATCATTTTATTTATAACTGTTCCGTTATTTGTTATCTGGTTTATATTTTTTCTTTATTTTATGAGATTGTGGAATTTTTTTCGTTATTCGAAACTAATTGCAATTATTCCTTTAGTATTATTGGGTTTATCTGCTTTTCTTTTGGGCCCTGTTATCAGAGGCGCTTTGCTTTCGTTGATTAATTCTTTATTAGGTTGAGGTGAGAGGTATGAACGAAGAAAAATTATCTTTGATCTGGTCTGACGATGATTCGAGAGAAACTTTTTCTTCCGTGAATTTTATCGAAGACCTTAAATTGAACACAGTCATAGATATAAACACTTTTATTCCGTTAACAAAAAAAAGGCTTAATATCTGCGATTTTCTTACTTTAAACAAAAATACTGTAAAGAAAAGAAACGACTTGTTTTCAGATCTTCTTAAAAACAGGAATATTATTCCCCGTCTTAAAGAGTTGACTGTTAAATTAAGAGATCTCTGCGATATAAACACCGTAAAAATGAAAGTCGATTCTTCGTTGGAGCATAATTTGTATTCCATAAAGGAATTGGGAATTTATATCGACCTGATAAAAGGATACAATAATCTTTTTCATAATGTTGCTTTTAAATCGGATTCTTTGATTAGATTTTCTTCAAGAATTAATGAGATATGTTTATCTGATGAATTTGTCTCTCTTTGCGAAGAAACGGAAAAACTTGATAATAGAGTAAATAATATCAAGAGTATAACCATCGGACTTAATCTTGACAGTCAATTACGTCCCACAGAAGCCGGAATTATCAGCCTGAACGAGGAAAGTTTCATTTCAGGCGACATCATCGATAAAATATTAAGACTTGATTTCAAAGATAATCCGTACTCATGTCTTGTCCCTCTTGAACCGATAGAGAAGGGATTGAATAATTCTGAAAAAGCAGCCATTAAACTTTCGGTCAACAGCACCTTGAGTTCAATGCTCTCAAGATCTTTCATCAGTTGGAAAGAATCCATTAAAAGGTTTAATAGCGAACGTTCCAAATGGCTCTACTCTCTTTTTTATGAATTTTGTTTTATACTCGGTTGCACAGATTTTCTTCTCGCACTGTATGATAGAAATTTACCTCTTTGCAGTCCTGATTTTTCAGAGGAAGAATCTATAACCGAATTATATAATCCTTGTCTTGTACTGAACAAAGATGAAGGTTATATCGTAAAAAACGATATTAATTTTGACAGCTCTGCAAGAATCTATATTCTTACCGGACCCAATCAAGGCGGTAAATCAATTTTTACAAATGCAGTCGGACATCTTTATTCGATGCTGCATTTAGGAATGTTACTACCTGCGAAGTCTGCAAAAGTTAAACTTGTCGATAATATTTTTACGCATTATCCGTCAAAACTCACAGATAGATATCAGCAGGGAAGATTTGCGACCGAATGTGCCGTTCTTTCAGACATCAGTAAAAAAATGACAGATAAAAGCTTGTTTTTATTTGACGAAAGCCTTTCAAGTACAAGTAATATCGAATCAACGGCAATTGCCTCCGAAATTCTTGCCGCATATCTGAATATTGGATGTAAAGGAATATTCACCACTCATCTTCATGATCTTTGTGCTATGACAGACGAACTGAATTCCGACAAGGATGCTGTTGGTAAAGTTGAAAATCTTTCTGCAGTTCTTTCAGATAATTCGAACGACCGAACGTTCAAGATCGTAAAAGGAAGACCATACGGTAAAAGTTTTGCGTTTGATATCGCATCACAGTTCGGTTTAGATAAAAATGCGATATTGAATTCTTTAATTAATAAAAAACAGTAAAAGGTGTTTACAACAAATGATAGGTATAATTTGTGCGATGGATATTGAACTCAAGCAGATCCGTGAACTTGCTTGTGAATGTGAGAATATCAAAGTCGCTTCGTTTGAATTTGTAAAAGGTAAGATATACGGTAGGGAAGTCGTAATGTGTGTCTGCGGTGTCGGCAAGGTTTTTGCGGCGCTTTGTGCTCACACCATGATAATGTCTTTCTCGCCCGAGATCATTATAAATGTCGGTGTTGCGGGAAATCTTTCCGATAAACTCAAAATAGGGGACATCGCTATTGCAGACAGTCTTGTTCAGCATGATATGGATACTTCGGCGCTCGGCGATCCTGTCGGACTTATTTCCGGCATCAATGTTATTAACTTTGAGTGCTCAAAACCTGCTGTTGAAAAAATAAGTGCTATTTGCAACGATATCGGTATCAACAGCCTCGTCGGAACTATCGCAACAGGCGACAGATTCGTCGCATCGCAGGCTGAAAAAGATCGCATTGTTTCGCTCTTTAACGGTATTTCCTGCGACATGGAAGGCGGCGCGATCGCACAGGCTTGTTATATAAACAATGTTCCCTTTGCCGCAATCCGAGCTCTTTCCGATGATGCCGACAGCGGTTCTCCTTCCGATTTCGGTGAATTCTGTAAAACATCTGCAAAGAATTCTGCGGAAGTCGTAAGGCGTTTTATCGAGAATTATTAATATCAATTTATATATCGAACCTGCCGGAAAGTTTCTTTTTGATTCTGACTCGAAAGGTATGCGCATAGCAACGTGAAAACAAACCGTTTTCATTCATTTGCCGTACCTTTGGGTACGGCTTTTTGATTGAAAGGAGTTTTATGGAAACAAGAGTTGCCGTTATGGGCATAATAGTTGACGATACCGAAAATGTTTCGAAACTCAACGAATTGTTACACGAATACGGGAAATATATAATCGGAAGAATGGGCATACCGTACAGAGAAAAGCATATCAATATCATGTCTGTTGCCATAGATGCTCCTCAGGACGTTATTTCCGCTCTTTCGGGAAAAATCGGAAATATTGAAGGAATAAGTGTCAAGACCGCATATGCGGCATCTAAATAATAATGAACGAACAAGTTAAAAATCTGATAGATACTCTTGAAAGAGAACATTCTCTTTCAACCGAAGAATATAAATATCTTGTAGAAAATATCAGCAAAGAAGCGGCCGATTATGCGGCGCAAAAAGCAGTTGCGGTTCGAAAATCCGTTTACGGAAACTCTGTTTTTATCCGCGGACTTATCGAAATAGGAAACGTCTGTAGAAATGACTGCTATTATTGCGGTATCCGTAAATCCAATAAAAACTGCGATCGCTATCGACTGACCGAAGAACAGATCCTTGAGTGCTGCAGAGAAGGCTATCCTTTGGGATTTCGGACTTTCGTTATGCAGGGCGGAGAAGACGGCTCTCTTTCAGCCGAAAAAGTCTGTCGCATCGTTGAAAAGATCAAATCGGAATTTCCTGACTGTGCCGTAACTCTATCTCTCGGAGAATATCCGACCGAAGATTATATCGCAATGTTCGAATCTGGTGCCGACCGTTATCTCTTGCGTCACGAAACCGCAAACAAAGAGCATTACGAAAAACTGCATCCCGAAAATATGTCGTTTGAAAACAGAATGAGATGTCTTCATGATCTTAAACAGATCGGTTTTCAGGTCGGCTGCGGCTTTATGGTCGGTTCCCCTTATCAGACTTCGCAGACTATTGCGGAAGATCTCAAATTTATCGAGACTTTTTCTCCCGAAATGTGCGGCATCGGTCCGTATCTTCCCCATAAAGATACTCCGTTTTTCGATAAGCCTGCAGGAAGCGTAGATATGACTGTCTATTTGCTTTCACTGATCAGACTTATCAAACCTACGATCCTTTTGCCTTCAACTACCGCCCTTGCATCTATTGAAAAGAACGGCAGAGAAAGAGGCATTCTCGCAGGCGCAAATGTCGTCATGCCCAATCTTTCACCGTTCTCGGAAAGAAAAAAATATTCTTTGTATGACGGTAAAGCGTATTCCGGAAGCGAATCTGCCCAGTCTCTGATCGAACTTAAAGAGCAGATGGCAAGAATCGGATACGAAGTTGTTGTCGCCAGAGGCGACGTATCAAAATAAGCGTTAAATAAAACTAAAAATAAATTAATTATCTGAACGGAAAGTTAATTCTGACCGTAAGAAAGGAACTGAAAAAATGGCTAAATACGATCCCAAATCTTTAAAAGCAGAAGAATTTATCAACGACGAGGAGATCCGTGCAACCCTCGAATATGCAGAACAGAATAAAAACAATGTCGAGCTTATTGACAGTATTCTCGAAAAAGCACGTCCTGTCAAAATAGGCAACGAAACCCGTTGCGCAGGTCTTTCGCATCGAGAAGCCTCTGTTCTTCTTGCGTGCGAAATTCCCGAAAAAGTCGAGGAAATGTATAAACTTGCGGAAGAGATCAAACTTGCGCTTTACGGCAACCGCATAGTTATGTTTGCACCTCTCTATCTTTCCAATTATTGCGTAAACGGTTGCGTATACTGCCCGTATCATGCGAAAAACAAGAATATATGCCGTAAAAAACTCTCTCAGGAAGAGATCGAAAAAGAAGTTATCGCTCTTCAGGATATGGGACACAAACGTCTTGCTCTCGAAGCAGGCGAAGACCCTGTTCACAATCCCATTGAATATATCCTTGACAGTATCAAGACTATCTACAGCATCAAGCATAAAAACGGTGCTATTCGCCGCGTAAACGTAAATATTGCCGCTACGACCGTCGAAAACTACCGTAAACTCAAAGAAGCAGGAATCGGAACATATATCCTTTTCCAGGAAACTTACCACAAAAAGAGCTATCTTGAGCTTCATCCCACAGGCCCCAAACATGACTACGATTACCACACCGAAGCTATGGACAGAGCTATGCAGGGCGGTATCGATGACGTAGGTCTCGGTGTTCTTTTCGGTCTCGAACTTTATAAATACGAATTTGCAGGCCTTCTCATGCATGCCGAACATCTCGAAGCCGCTTTCGGAGTAGGTCCTCACACAATTAGCGTTCCCAGAATCAAACGCGCGGACGATATCGACCCGTCTGTATTCGATAACGGTATTGATGACGAAACATTTGCAAAGATCATCGCTTGTATCCGTATCGCTGTTCCGTATACGGGTATGATCATTTCTACCAGAGAAAGCCAGGCAGTAAGAGAACGTGCGCTTAATATCGGTATTTCCCAGATCAGCGGCGCTTCCCGTACTTCCGTCGGCGGTTATACAGAAGAAGACCGTCCTCACGATACCGAACAGTTTGATGTTTCAGACCAGAGAACGCTCGATGAAGTCGTCAACTGGATGATCGGTCTCGGCTTTATTCCTTCTTTCTGTACGGCTTGCTACAGAGAGGGTAGAACGGGCGACAGGTTCATGAGCCTTTGCAAGAGCGGTCAGATTCTCAACTGCTGTCACCCCAATGCTCTTATGACTCTTACGGAATTCCTTTCCGACTATGCATCGGAAGATACAAAAAAGAAAGGTCTCGAACTTATCAAGCGCGAACTTGAAAGAATTCCCAATGAAAAAGTAAGAAAGATCGCAGAAAAGAATATCGAAGCGATCACAACTTCCAACAGCAGAGACTTCCGTTTCTGATTTTGAAAGGAGATATTTATGGGCCTTAACGATAAAGCAACTTCCGAACGAGTCCATATAGGTTTTTTCGGTTTACGTAACGCAGGAAAATCGAGTGTCGTAAATGCTGTTACGGGGCAGAGTGTGTCTGTCGTTTCAGACGTTAAAGGAACAACGACAGATGCCGTCGAGAAATCTATGGAGCTTCTGCCGATAGGTCCCGTTGTTATTATTGACACTCCCGGTATAGATGATTCCGGTGAGCTCGGAGATCTTCGTGTTAAGAGAACGAAAAAGGTTCTTAATAAAACTGATATCGCCGTTCTTGTTGTCGATGCTCAAAAGGGAATGAGTGAACACGATATTTCTCTCAAAACTCTTTTTGAACAGAAAGAGATCCCGTATGTTATCGCTTATAACAAAAGCGATATGCTTGCGGATATTCCCGCAGAGACTGACAATGAAATATATGTCAGCGCAAAAAACGGAACGAACATCTACGAACTGAAAGAAAAAATCGGTAAACTTTCGGGCGCTGAAACAAATCAGAAAAAAATTGTCGGAGATATAATCGAACCGGGTGATAATATTGTCCTTGTCGTTCCTATCGACTCATCTGCGCCCAAAGGACGCCTTATTTTGCCGCAACAGCAAACTATCAGGGATATTCTCGACTCGGGCGCTATTGCTACCGTAACGCGCGATACAGAGCTTAAAAAAGCACTTTCGTCTCTTGCGGATAAGCCGAAACTTGTAATAACCGACTCTCAGGCATTCGGTAAGGTCGGAAAAGATACGCCCGAAGATATTCTTCTTACTTCTTTTTCGATTCTGTTTGCCCGTTATAAAGGCGATCTTCTTCAGGTCGTAAAAGGTGCCGCAAAACTCGGAAAACTTCAGGACGGCGATACTGTTCTTATCTCCGAAGGCTGTACGCACCATCGTCAGTGTAATGATATCGGCACCGTTAAACTTCCCGGCTGGATCAAGGGTTTTTGCGGTAAAGATATTAATTTTGAGTTTACATCAGGCGGTGATTTTCCCGAAGATCTTTCAAAATATGCTTTGATCGTCCATTGTGGCGGCTGTATGCTTAACGAACGCGAAATGAAATACCGTATCCGTCATGCATCAGATAACGAAATACCCATAACAAACTACGGTATCGCGATCGCGCATATCCATGGCCTTTTGAAACGCTCGCTTTCACCGTTCCCCGAAATTCAGAAAGAGCTTGATTAAAAATATTCCCCGAAAGATCTATTCTTTCGGGGTTAAATTTATTTTCTTTTTATATGTCGATATATCAGATGTCCTGTATAAAACATTAATGCGAAAAAGAGTATGCCTATCAGAATTGAATGCCAGAAATTAAATCCGAAGATATACGGGCTTGCAATCAATAAAATCAGCGTTGTAACCCAACCGATTATGATAAGCGCATACTTCTTTGCACACAAGCAGATTATACTGCAGAATAAAGCGTATATTCCGATGAATATAAATAATCTTCCAAAGAAGAATGATAATATCAGGCAGTTCAATCCTATTGTCAGTAGAATATAACCGATAATCTTTTGTGTCAAAGAATCTTTGGGTCCCGATGTTTGACGATTATCAATTACAGTGACTTCATTTATATTGCCGATTTCAGGCTTCTTGTGCAGAACAAGCTCATCCAATGTTATTTCAAACAAGTCGCTTAATTGAATAAGTTTGTCAAGTTCGAGAATGCTTGCGTTTGTTTCCCATTTTGAAACAGATTGTCTTGAAACGTCAAGCTGTTCTGCGAGATCGCTTTGAGACATATTTTTTGAATTTCTCAGTTCGGAGATCTTTTCTCCCAAGGTCATTTTATCACCTGCTTTCTGATGTTATTATAGCATAATTACGGTTGATTGTCTACCAACCGAGCTTGTTTTTTTAGCAACTGACGGTTGCACCTGCTTTTTTATTATAAAAATAACAACAGACATACCCAAATGAGTATGTCTGTGTCTGTTTTATCCAAAATATTCAATTAATTCCGCAAAGTCGTTTACGACAACTTTTGCCGCTGCCTTGACTTCCGGTTTTGCATTCTGAACAGCAGCACCGTTGAACGCTTTGATCATCGGGATATCATTGTAGTTGTCTCCGATAGTTATAATATCCTTTTCAGCAACTCCGAATATCTCTGCGACTTTTGCAATTCCGACCGCCTTTGAAATTCCGTAGGGAGGAATATCAACGCAGCCACCGTTCTGATGAGCTGTAAATTCGCCAACAAACTCCTTATTGACTTTTTCGACAAATATTCTCGCTTCATCTTCGGTCGCAAAATATGTGTTCATCTGAGTAGTGTAGGGGATGCTCTTCATAAGCTCTACATCAAGTTCGGGATGGTTTCTGTTGTATAGATCAACATGGTTTCTCGGGAGTGCAACTCCGCAGGAAAGACCGCCGTTTTCTCTTATAAACATTGCAAGCTTTTGGATCTTTTCGTTATCGCAGGTGTATGCAAAAAGATCTTCTTTATCTGCGCCTACAACATGTCCGCCGCTTGCTCCCGCAAGAAAGTCAAATTCGAATTTGATCGCTTCCTGTTCCCAGATAAGACCGATAGTTGCTCTTCCGGAAACTAAACCGAAAATATTACCGTCTTTTCTCCATTTGGAAATAGCGTCTCTGTCTATCTGAGTTAATGGACCTCCTCTGCAAAGAGTTCCGTCAAAGTCTGATGCTATAAGTTTCATATCTTTTTTCCTCGATTAAATTAAATTTGAAGTAATATATAAATCAACACCATGTGCAAAGGGTAAAATATGTAAAACAGATATTTTGCATTCGGACCTTTTTTACCGTTGGCAAGGCATATTAACGGCAATGCGCAAAGTCCGAAAAGTTGGACGAGATTAAGCCGAAAATACGATTCGCCTTTGCCTAAAAATGTCATCATATATACGGCATAGACGGGTATGGGATACAGAAGATTTTTTAGCTTGTCACCGTTGGCGTGATAAAAAGCAATTATCAGAAAAACTCCCGTAAAAGACCAGTCACTTTGCAGTAAATGAGCAATATATGCAAAGATCGCATACGAGAAAATTCTGCACCAATTTTTCTTTGTATACAGAGATGCTACACCCAGAAATATCGTGATAATAACATTTGAGTGACGTTCAAAAAGCAAATAGTAAAACGGTTCGGAAACCAAAGCGAATATTCCGAGTCTCAAAAGATATTTCGGGACATTTTTTGTTTTACGGTATCCTGTAGCTGCCTGATATGCCATTATCGGCATTGTTATGCGACCGATAGCCCGTAGCCATAACTCAGAAGGAAAGACCTTTGCACCGATATGATCACACGCCATCGCCACGATGGCAATCAGTTTTAAAATGAAAGATGACATATCTTTTCTCTTTTCGCACTTTATGTCAATGTTCTTTAAATATATCATATTTCGTTATAAATGTCAAGTTTTGTGACGTAATAATGTCGAAATAGGGTTTTAATCGATCGAATGTTGCACATATTTTACTTAATATTGTCTAAAATAAAACTTTGTAAAATAAATGAAAAATCGCAAAAAAGGGGTTGACAAATCGAGATTTTTGTTATATAATATACAAGCTGATTGCAGGCGATGAAAAATCGCCGTCAGCATATTGCGGGATTGTGTAATGGTAGCACGGCAGACTCTGACTCTGTTTGTGAGGGTTCGAGCCCTTCTCCCGCAGCCATAATTCCCAAGTCGAAAGGCTTGGGAATTTTTTTATATAAAGAATTATGTAGGCGACACAGTTTTTCTGTGTCGCCTACCTTCATCATGAAATCAGTTTATATTTTTTTCAAACATTTACTTCCCTGTATTCTCCGTTTTTACCCTCAGCGAGGACAGTACCGTCGTTTCTTACAACGGTATATCCTTCTTTTTCGAGAAGAATATCAAAAATTATACCATGTGCGCGGATGTTCGTTAAATACAGATGATCGAGAGCATCCGGCAGTGTGGGTTTGATACTGAATGAATTAAGTCCGGTCGGTTTGATATCAAGAAGACCTTCCGTTATTACTTTACAAAAGAGTGCCGATTCACCGGATAAATGACGTCTTGCACCTTCGGGATATGCCTCAACTGCGTAGGGAACTCGTTCTCCCAGTAATCTGTTTTCTGAGTACTGCAAAAGAAGTTTTGTCGCTTCATCCGTATATCCCGATGCGAAAATACCGCGGAGAGCATATAATGTCGATCTGTCCCAAATCGTGGAACATCCTTCTGCTGTAAGGAATCCGTCGGGCTTCATCAGATATTCGGAAGTAAGAGCATCGACCGTAGCTTTTGATCGATCGTAAATTCCGACACATAACGGCATACATATCCAGCTTCTCATTATCTCACATTCTTTATAATAACGGTAAGTCGGTATTCCGTGTATGTCTACGCCGAAATAGTTTTCGATCGAATCACGAAGCTCGGCTGCACGGTTTTCATATTCTTTGGCAAGATCGGGATTTCCGAGCTCGAGTTCCAATGCGGAGGCTGCAAGATAACCTGAATAGGTGAGGGTAGATGTGCAAAGATTTGCGGTACCGGAAGGGAATCTTCCTTCGAGCTCATCACTGTCCGATGCTATGACTCCGTCTTCGTTTTTCTTTCTGTTGCAGTATTCTGCGCACCATTCAATACCGGGACGAAGTTCTTCTGCCAAAGCCCGATCGCCTGTTGTCAAAGCAAATCTTGACGCGCCGTATAAATACATTGCCGCGTCACCTCGGTCTCCTGCGCCGTTCCAGTAGTCTATGCCTTCTGCAATAACGGATGACGGGATCGGTTGATATTTTGAAGACATAAACGGCATGTACATACGGTACGCATTAGCGCTGCATTCGATCAACGCATCGTCCCCTGTATATGCAAAATACGGTCCTGCATACTCAACCTGGTCATTGCACCATGTTGCGGCGTAGTAGCTTTTACCGCCGGGGCTGTGAATTAATCCGTATTTTGTGTCGAAAACAGATTCGCCCGCTCTTATCTTTGCAAAACGGAACATTGTATCGAGAAGCTGATTTCCCGTATCAAGTTTCATCGGCGATGTCAATCTTTCGATATTTGCGATTCTTTTACGTAATTCTGTTTTGGGATCTGTATAATCGGGCAGCAAACAGTCCGGAATTTCGTTTGCGACACGACCCGAAAACAATATATAATATGTATATTCTTCGCCTGTTTTCAGCGCTCTGTCTTCGAAATCGGTTGAGACTTCCATTATATTTATGCCCATCGGGCCCATCGTCTGATCGACCTCGTTATTTTTGACTGTAACCGTTATGTTGACAGATTTATTCCCGTTATTTTTAACGGTTACCTCTTCATATGTTATACGGTAATCCGTGGATGGATAACAAGTGTGTACAATTTCAAGGTTATTCTTTGTATCTGCACAATAAAGAGTCAGAATGCCGTTTTGTTCAACTCTTGTAAGTTCTTCGTTGACAATTTCTCCGTCAATTATCAATTTCGGTACGTTTTCATCGGGGATATCGAGCTGATAAGTTGCGTGGGTATTGTTGGGCCTTAATCTTAGAGTCGGAAAAGTAGGTCTGTGCATGAGTTTAAATCCGTCTTCGGTCATTCCGTATGTGACTGTGTCTGCAACGTAAAAGCCTGCCATCTCTACGTCGTCCGTATGTATATCGCCTTTTTTTACGTTCCATTCGATCGCATGACCGTTACGGATAATATTCCATCTTGTCATTGTTTATTCTCCTTTGATTTGCTTTGAAACTTTTTTTGAAAATGCCCCACAAAAATCTCTCTTTATAGGGTGTTGTGGGGCTATTAATATCTATTTTGCTTTGTCAGTTATTTTACGGTTTCGTAAATACCGATAAACGAGAGGGTAGGTTCCGTTCTTGCATCGGTTATTCTTATTCTGATGCAATCTGTTTCGATATTTTTCAGAGGGACGATTCTCTTGTAACCGATAACTGTTCCGCTGAAAATTTCGGTAAATTCGCCGTCTTTCAATGCGTCAATAGCAAATGTTTCGATACGCTGACTGCAGAGAATGTTTTCTTTAAGAACGATATTTCCGATATTTACAGGCGTATCCCATTTAGCAATTATTGTTGCTGTCGAGCAACCTTTTTTAGCAATATAATAATTATCGTAGTTGTCTTCGAGTACGTTTTCGATAGAATATCCGTTTTCATAACTGTCAACAGTCAATTCCGAGCGTTCAGTAATATTGGTTTTGAACGCATTTTCGATATAATCTCCGATTTCTTTAAGACGCTTAACGTCGTTATCATGGATCAGACCTTCGTTTGTCGGTGGAACGTTAAGAAGAAGAGTTGCGTTGCCGCCAACGGAGTTATAATATATATTTATAAGCTCTTCGAGTGAACGTACCTTGTCATTTTCGTATTCATGCCAGAACCAACCCGGGCGGATGGAAGTGTCAACTTCTGCAGGATACCAAATTAATTCGGTTTCATCTTTGAGAATCTCACGGCTTCCGAGATCTGCATCGGTTGCTTTTATCTTACGCTGTCTGAATTCATCGTTATCAGACTGCTGGCTTGCTTCCGCGATTTTCTCTGTATCACGTGTTCTCTTGGGAACAACGCTCCATTCTGCGTGTCTTGTTTGACCTGCCTCATTTCCACACCAGCGAACGTCGGGACCGCAAACCGATATACATGCATTAGGTTGAAGTTCTCTTATTTTTGCATAATATCTCGGCCAATCATAATATTGCTTCCTGCCCGAAGGACCTTCTCCGCAAGCACCGTCAAACCAAACGGAAAATAATTCACCGTAATTGGTCAGAAGCTCTGTAAGTTGTCCGATAAAGAAATCATCGTATTCTTTTCCCTGACCGTAGATCTTGCAGTTTCTGTCCCAGGGAGAAAGATAAACGCCGAATTTGAGACCGTATTTTCTGCACGCATCGGAAACTTCTTTAACGATATCTCCTTTGCCGTCTTTATAAGGAGACGATTTTACAGAGTGTTCTGTATATTTGCTCGGCCAAAGGCAAAAACCGTCATGATGTTTGCATGTAAGAATGAGACCTTTCATTCCTGCGGATTTTATGGCTTTAACCCACTGTTCCGCATCGAGCTTGTAGGGGTTGAAAATTGCAGGATCTTCCGTTCCTTCTCCCCATTCTTTATCAGTGAATGTATTTATTGTAAAGTGAATGAAACTGTAAAATTCAGTCTGCTGGTGAGCGATCTGTCTTGGACTAGGTACTGTCTGAACCAATCTTTCATCAAGTGTCATGATTTTTCCTCTTTTCATTTATCTATGTTTTTCGCAACATTCGCGGATTATTTCAACGTAACGTCTTACCTTGTGATATGTGTTGTTTATCTTGTAAACGTCTCTCTGTACAAATTCAAGAGTACATCCCTGCGCAGCCTCTACCGTTGCGCTTATATGTTTTCTCGTCGCATCTTCGTCAAGTTCGCTTCCTACTCCGATTAAGTTCGGGGAGGGTTTCCTTAAATACATGATCTCTTTTCCTGCAAGCTGTTCACCCATGTATTTTTCATTACACCAAGGAGAGATCGAGACTTTTGAAAGATTCGGAAGTTTCGATACAGAGTCTTCCCATATCAGATCGACAGCCTCGCAGCAACCGTAAGAAAGAAGGCCGTACGTATCTGCAATTTTCTTGTAGTACGGGAAAATGAACTCGTTAAACATAGCAGGGGAGATACCCTGTGTTTCCTGCGAATCCAAAAATCCCCAAATGTCGTTTGATGTATATTTTTCAAGATCAGAATGAAGTTTATCCGTAAATGCATATGTTCCCTGGGCAACAGGTTCAAATGAAGTTGTCGATCTTAAAACGCCCGAGTCTGATAGTTTTTTATTCAGCTCAACATAATCATCTGTCAGCATGTCCATCATTTTATGGAAAAGATCGGGATAGTCGCACATTGCTGTAAACATATCTTCCATATCCATTATATGTACTATTGCCTGTGTGGGACAAGCATAAAGCGCTCCGCCTGTTCTTTTAGCAGGAAGTATATCTCCGAAAATCTCGTTCCATTCGTTTATTGCATTTTCGGTGGAAGTGGGATCACCGACATATATAGGTGATTTTTTGAGTTTATGAAAATCTTCTTCAAGGTCTACGATCTTTGATATAAAGTGATGACCGAGCCTGTCTCCGTCTTTATTTTCAGCACGAACAGTCTCGACAGGAATATCAAAAGGAGAAAGCCATCCGGAGTAGGAAAAACCGACATACGGGGCAACGATCGTATCATCATCAAAAAGTTCGTGATTAACAATACGTGAAAGAAATCCCCATTCAATACTTCTTCCCTGTTCGGATTCACATTCCATCAACTGCGGAATAATATCAGAGGCAAAAGTGCCGAGTTCAATGAGGACCATTGGTCTTGATCCTTTTTCAAAACGTCCGTGTGCCTCCCATTCTTTGATAAGCTTCTGCATCTTCGGAGAAGATGCTATTTTTGCCTGCTTTTCGGCGAGATGAAGCAGACGAGATTTATCTTTTTCCGATAAAATTATAGGCATTTAACGGTCACCGCTTTCTTTATTTCTTGAATCTTTTTTTGAGTAAATATGTTGAGAAAATATGTCATTTACAATAAAATTATAGCATAAATAAAATAAAAAATCAATACCCGAAATAGACCGTAAAAATATTATTTGCATATTTTATAAATATTAATAATAATGATATAGGGGAGGGGAGAAAATGACAGTTTTCAGACGTCTTGCTGTTTGTTCTGTTGTAATTGGAATAATCGGTGCTATTTATGCTGTTTACATCATCGGTATAGATAGCACAACGGTTATTTCTGAAGCTCAAAATGTATTGTCTTTAAATAAAAATACATTTTATCCTTTCTTTTCCAGGTTCAAAACCGTTTTTGAAATATTTATCTGCGGTTTCTTTGCGTTCGGCTGGCTTGCGGTTTTGCCTGTGCTTTTTTACCGTACTTTTTCATTATCTATCGGATTGTTTTCCGTTTTCCTCCTGAACGGAAAAGAAGCGGCAGTTTATCTGCCGCTTCTCGTTCCGTTTATTATTGAATTGTTTTCAATAGTTCTTTTTATACCGTCTGCAACAAAATTCTCGCTGTCTCTTTGCGAAAGATCGAATATTCGGTTTTCAGCAAGGTTTCTGCAATATCTTCTTTCTTTTTTGCTTATCGGTATTACTGTTAGCCTTTCGGCTTTCTGCGATATCCTTATTTCAAAATATTATTAATTCTTGGGTTTTACATATTGCACAACAGGTGCCGAACCGTCTGTAAGAACACCGAAAGAATAACCTTTTTCGATAAGACCCTCGATTATTTCGGGAAGAGCCTGAACGGTCGTTCCTTTTGTGTTGGTATCATGCATAAGGATAACGATTTTTTTATAGGTTGCGCCCGAAAGAACATTCTTAACGATCGTATCTTTAGATGCTCCTTTTGAACTTGCCGCATCTCCGCTGTCCACGTTCCAGTCATAATATTCCATGCCCATATCAGCAAGTGCACTGATCGCGGGCTGAATAATATTTGTATTGTAGCTTTTGTGAACGGTGTTGTTCGAACCGCCGGGAAATCTGAAAATAGTGGGTCTGTATCCCGTAAGATCTTCGATCTTGTCATTGAGCTTTGTGACTTCCGAAATAAACCCGTCAAGCGAGGAATAAACATCTTTATATTCGTGAGAATACGTGTGGTTTCCGATTGCGTGACCTTCGTCTACCATCCTTTTATATTTTGCCTGATAATCCGTTATGCCGCTTCTCCAGTTCGGGAAAAATGTGGCTTTAACATTATATTTTGCAAGAATATCAAGAATATCGTTGGTATATTTCGATACGCCGTCGTCAAAAGTAAGATATGCGATCTTTCCGGATGATTCGGTTGAAGTTGAAGTGTTTTCTTCTGTCAGTTTATCATCCGATTCGTCAGTACCGCCTTCTTCGGGAACTGTCTGTCCAAGCCCTTCGATAGTATCTCTTAACGCCTTGTTCTCATTTTTCAAAGTCGTTACAGTCGAATTGAGTGTTGAGATCTGGTTTGAAAGAGATTTATTTTTATCAGTAAGAGAACTGTTTGTGTTCTTTACTGTTGAAAGCTGCTTTGAAACAGAATCAAGTTCGGTCTGAAGGCTGTCTTTTTCGGTATTCAACTGAGAGACCTGTGTCTGCAGATCCGTTATTGTTGCTTGAAAAGTTGCGGTATCCGAATTTAACTGATCGTATTTTCTTGAAAGGTCATCGTTTTTTGACGTCAGCTGAGAAACCTGATTTTCCAGAGAAACGTTTTCGTTCGTCATTGTTGTAAGATCATTTCTCATATCGTTAAGCTGAGATTTAAGATCTTCAATTTCCGAACAGGCGGAAACTGCCGAATATACCGTATATGCGGAAACTGCAACAAGGAGTATTGCAAGTATCACCGTCAACGCTCTGAAAAGCTTGAGTTTCTTTTTGGTTTTACCCTTCTTTGGGCGAGATATATCTTCCATTTATATAACTCCGTTTATCAATAAGCCTTGCCCCACATAACCATGTGTTTAGCGGGACGTCCGCATATCGGACAAACATCTCCGAGATTTTCCTGTTCGAACGGAATGCAGCGGGAACCTACACCGTAAGTATCTTTGACGGCTTTTTCGCAAGCTTCGTCTCCGCACCACATCATCTTGATGAAACCGTTCTTCGATTCGGTAACTTCTTTAAGTTCATCAGTATTATGAACGGCGTAAGTCATTTCATCCCTGCGAGCTTTTGCCTTTTCATAAAGACCGACCTGAACATCTTCGAGAAGAGCTTTGATGTTTTCTGCAAGATTTTCGATGGGAAGAGTCTGTTTTTCACCGTTATCGCGGCGAGCAACGACTACAACACCGTTTTCGATATCTCTCGGGCCGATTTCGATACGAACGGGAACACCCTTCATTTCGTATTCGGAATATTTCCAGCCGGGGGAGTTGTCGCTGTCGTCAAGTTTGATTCTAATGCCGGCATTTTTGAGTTCTTCGTAAATTTCGTTTGCTTTATCGAGAACACCGGGTTTATGCATTGCAACTGGGATAATAACAGCCTGGGTCGGAGCGATTCTCGGCGGAAGAACAAGACCGCTGTTATCGCCGTGTACCATTATAATAGCACCGATAAGACGGGTAGTAACACCCCAGGAAGTCTGGAATACATACTGAAGCTTGTTGTTCTTATCAGCATACTGAATATTGAATGCTTTTGCGAATCCGTCACCGAAATAGTGAGAGGTACCTGCCTGGAGGCAAACACCGTCGTGCATAAGCGCTTCAATAGCATAGGTTGCTTCTGCACCTGCAAATTTATCGCTTTCGGTCTTACGGCCTTTAACTACGGGCATTGCAAGGTAGTTTTCACAGAAGTCAGCGTAAACGTCGAGCATACGTTCGGTTTCTGCAATAGCTTCTTCTGCGGTCGCATGTGCTGTGTGACCTTCCTGCCAGAGGAATTCTCTGGAACGGAGGAAGGGGCGGGTGGTCTTTTCCCAACGTACAACGGAGCACCACTGGTTGCAGAGCTTCGGAAGATCTCTGTGAGACTGAATGGTGTGTGCGTAATATTCACAGAAGAGGGTTTCGGAAGTAGGTCTTACGCAAAGTTTCTCTGCGAGAGGCTCGTTACCGCCAATTGTTACCCATGCAACTTCGGGAGCAAAACCTTCTACATGATCCTTTTCTTTCTGAAGAAGACTTTCGGGAATAAACATCGGCATATATACATTAGTATGTCCGGTTGCTTTAAACATTCCGTCAAGTGTCTTCTGAATATTTTCCCAAATAGCGTAGCTGTAGGGCTGGAGAATAATGCATCCTTTTACGGAAGAGTAATCGATGAGATTTGCTTTTGTTACGATGTCCGTATACCATTTTGCAAAGTCTTCATCCATTGAAGTAATTTCTTTGACGAGTTTTTCTGCCATATTTTCATATCCTTCTAAAATAATAATATTAGTATGGTTTTGTAGTATTATACACCAGAAAAATCAAATTGTCAACAACTGTAACAAAAAATGTTTGTAAACTTGTCGTAATTTTGAATAAATTTTTTGTTGCAATCCTGATAAATTTTTGGTATACTTATACTCGTAAACAAAAATAACCTAATTTGGAGGTTAAGTTCAAATGAAGAAATCACTTAAGCGTCTGCTTCAGTGTGTATCTGTCATTCTTCTTCTCTCGCTTGTGGTAGCTTGCGGTAAGAGCGTGACGATATTTACTGAAAACGGTGAATGGAAAAACGACACGGTGTCGAGAAACAAACTCAACCCGACCACCACTCTTATTTCCTATACCGATGCTGACAGCGCAGCAAAGGCGGACATCAAATCGTCTCCGTATTATCTCTCCCTTAACGGTACCTGGGATTTTACGTTTACTAACAACGATGCGTATGTTCCCGCTGATTTTATGAAACCCGAATTCGTTTACCCCGATCCCAACGAAGAAGTTCTTACTTCCAGTGATACCCAGATCCTTTACTGGGATACCATTGAAGTTCCTTCCAACTGGGAACTTTCCGGTTACGGTACTCCTATCTATACCGATTCCAAGTACGCATGGGGTACTTCTCTCAAACCGAACAATGTTCCTGAAACGAACAATGAGATCGGTTTGTACAGATCGACCTTTACTATCCCCGAAAACTGGGACGGTCGTGAAGTGTTTATAACCCTCGAAGGCGTTTCTTCCGCTTGTTACGTTTACGTTAACGGCTACATGGTAGGTTACGGCGAAGACGCTTTCACAAACAAATCTTTCTGGATCACCCAGTATCTCCAGGAAGGCGAAAATACTATTGCTGTTAAAGCATATAAGTATTGCTACTCTTCTTGGCTCGAAGCTCATGACTCCGTCAAACTCGGCGGTATCTTCGGCGATGTTTATCTTTACTCTTCTCCCAGCGTTTACATCAGAGACGTTGCTATTGACTCCGGTCTTGACGATGAGTTTGAAAACGCTCTTATGCAGATCGAAGTAGAAGTTGCTACTTTTGCAGAAGCTCCTTCCGGCTATACTCTCGATGTTGCACTTTATGATGATGAAGGTAACGTTTATGTTTCCAATCGTCAGCTCGGTTCCGAGATCCAGTTCGGCGTTAACAAAGTAGGTAACTCTTATGTTTCTGCCTGCGGTGGACGTCTCCCTGTTTCCGCTCCCGAAAAATGGACTGCTGAAACTCCCAACCTCTATACTGCAGTATTTACCCTTAAAAATGCTGACGGTGAAGTTGTCGACGTTGTAAGCACTCAGTATGGTTATATCTCTACCGGATTTGTTTACGATGATGACGGTAATCAGACCTTCATTGTCAACGGTGAGCCTGTAACCCTTTACGGCGTTGTTTATGATGAATTCAGCTCCGAAACCGGTAACGCTGTTCCTTACGAAGTAAAAGAACAGGATGTTCTCAGAATGAAAGCTATGAACATCAACGCTGTTCGTTCTCCCGGTATCCCGTTCTCCAACGACTTTATCTCTCTTTGTAACAAATACGGTCTCTATATCGTTTCCGATATGAACCTTCAGTCCACTCCGTACTCCAACTCCGGCGAATCCACCATTCCCGGTGACCAGTCCATCTGGCAGAGTGCTCTCGTTGACCGTCTCGTTAACGTTATCGAAAGAGACAAGAATAATCCTTCTGTTATCATGTGGGCTCTCGGTAACGAAAGTGGCGCAGGTACTAACTTCAAGAACCTCCGTGACTTCCTCCAGGGCGAAGATGACCGTATGATCCTTTACGACGGTGATTCCGCATACAGTGACATAGTTGTTGCTATTGACTGGGATTTCTCTAAGATCGAAGAAGTTCTCAATGACGGTTCTGTAAAGAAACCCGTTCTTCTCCAGTCCTATACCATGGGTTATCTCAACGGTGCAGGCGACATTAAATCTTACGTTGAATATATCGACAATAATGACAAGATCCTCGGTGGTTTCTTTAACTACTGGGTAGACAGAGCTCTTTATTGGCCCACCGATCCCATCAACGCAAGCTTCGTTCTCAGCGAAACTCCTTATGCTGATTACCCCGAACTTTACTCCCTCACTTGGGCAGGTAACTGGGGCGAAAGCATTTCCGACGGTACTGTAGGTCTTTCCGGTGTTCTCAACGCTGACAGAACCGTTCAGTCCGATGCTTACGAAATCAAGAATGCATACTCTCCCATTAAGATCACCGAAGTTGATCTTGCTGCAGGTAAATTCACTGCTGAAAACAGAAACTCTTTCATCAACTTTGAAGATAACTACGAAATCAAATACGAAATCGTAGAAGGCACTGAAGTTGTTTCCAACGGTACTGTTTCCGGCATTACTCTCAATCCCGGCGAATCCAAAGAATTTACCGTTAATTACGGTTCTTTCAATAAAGACACTGAATACTTCCTCAACCTTTACGTTGTATCCAAATCTTCTTCCGATTGGACCAACGCACTTTCCGGCAACGTATTCTTTGAACAGTATGATATTACCGGTTTCGAAACAATGCCTAAGACCGGCGCTGTTAAATCCGATGCAGGCGATGCTCTTACTGTTACCATCGTTCAGAAACCCTCTATCGATGCAACTCTCCTTGACATCGTTGCAGGTGATTTCTATGTAACCAACAACGCTGAAAGAACTCTCAGCGAAATCTACGATTGTACCTATACCCTTACCGAAGTTAACAACTACTGGAAGAATCCTCGTCCCGTTGTTATTTCCGAAGGTACCATCGATCTCAATGTTCCCGCATACACCAAGGGCGAAAAGATCCATATCGATTACAACACTCCTCAGAAAGCTGTTGATGGCGGTAACTATGCCCTTACCATCACCCTCACTCAGAAGATCGATCTCGGCGATATCCCCGCAGGTTATCAGCTTAAATGGGTTTACGACGTTAACTACTTCGGCGTAGAACTTCCCTTCGAAGTTGATCCCGCAAGAACTCCGACTCCTATCCTCGACGAAGAGGGTAATCAGATGAAGGACGAAGACGGCAACCCGATGTTCAACTATCCTGACGTTGAACCCGAGTTCGAAGAAGAAGAGGAAGAATACGAAGAAGAATATGATGAATATACTCCGTATATCCTCATCGAAAACGACCTCGTATCCGTTGAAGTCAACGCTGAAACCGGCAGAATTTCTTCCGTATACTACGGCGACGAACTCATTCTTAAGAATGCTCCTCGTTTCACCGTTAACAGAACCCTTACCGGTGGCGACGTTTATTCTGAAGTTTCCGAAGGCAACGCTAAGATCGTTTCCAAAGTTTCTTCCAGCCAGTATCTCCGTGACTATATCGGTATCAATAAGATCTCCGATAATCACTATCAGCTCGTTGTAGAACTCGCTTGCGTTTCTTATGACTATGCGCTTTATGACAGTGACTCTATGAACGCAGACCTCACCATGTACTACGATATCTATGGTGACGGCGAAATCGTTGTAAGCTATGCATACGATCCTTCTAACTATTCCGGTATTCCTCTTAACATTGCAACTACCATGGATCTTCCTGAATCCTTCTCCGAACTTACCTGGTACGGTAGAGGCCCCGGCTCCAGCTATCCCGATAAACTCGCAGATACCAAAGTAGGTATTTACGATGAAACCGTAGTTGCTAATACTAACTCCGCATACTATATCAACAATACTCTCGGCGATAAATCCGAAACCAGATGGGTTGCTCTTCAGGATTCCGAATCCGGTAATCAGCTTCTTATCACCAGTGATACTTCTAACTTCGCATTCAATGCTTCTGCTAAATCCGGTGCTACCAACATTAGCATCATTGCAAAACAGAGAGGCGCAAGCGCAGGTAACCTTACCGATGCAGAATACTATGTAGATCCTTCCATCATTATCCCCGGCGAAAATATTGAATTCTCTTACAGAATCATCCCTCTTGCTGAAAATGCAGATCCTGCTAAGGAAGCTGCAACTTCCAACCCCGTTGACGGTCCCAGCGTTAAATCTCACGATATTATCAACGGCGGTTCTTATTCCATCCTTTCTTCTACTTCAAGCAATGCTTACGTAACTGCAGGTCTTGAAATTGCAACCGGTATCGGCGGCGACAACCAGCTCTGGTACTATGAAAAGGATAACGACAGCGGTCAGAAGGACTCCTTCAGACTCAAGAGCGTACAGCATGGTCAGTACCTTAGCCAGCTCTATATCAAGCCCAGTGCACCTAGCGTTGATGCAGGTCTTGTTAATTACGATTACGCTGTAGATGGTCATTACTGGACCAACCTTAACCACAGCGGTAATAACTCCAACATCTTCTCTGTAGGTGTTAACTGGTCCTTCCAGCCTATGTCCAATACTATGGGTTGCCGTATCGCTGTTCTTAAACAGCCTAAAGACCTCGACCTTAATACCGCTTGGGAACTTGAATATGTTGATGAAGAAAAGGGTATTGTCAGAGTAAGAAATATCGGTAACGGTTATTATATGTCCGTAATCGACGAAATGTCCTTCAGAACCGTTCTCGGTGAAATCGAAAACGATAGAATCAGAAACTACAGCCCGAGCATTAACTGGAACAATTATGCAGATCTTTCTGCTGAACGTTATGCTCCTGATACTGTAGATAGCAACTGGGCATACTCTGATAAGTATATTACTCAGTGGGAACTCCTTCCCGGTGCTTCTCAGCATTGGACCTTTACCAATGTAGAAGGTAATTACTACACCATTACCAACAAAGAAACCGGCCTCGCACTTACCCTTAACGGCGATTTTCTTTCCGAAGAAAATAATACCGGTTCTGCTAATCAGCTTTGGGCTGTTACCGAAGAAAACGGTCTGTTCTCTATCATTAACAAGTCCAACGATTACGCTCTCGGCATCGCTGTTCAGCGTGTAATGTACGATGACGAATACCTCGCAAGTAACTATATCAGAACCGAAGATGATAAGTATTATGAAGTAAGCTATCTCATCGCTTCCGAATATCACGGTCTTGCAACTCAGAAATGGCTCCTCAACACCGACGAAGATCAGAAGATCATCGTTGAGGCAGGTAACGACTGGTACTACGTACCTGTTGAAGAGGAATAATTCCTTAGTTTAATCATTTCGAATATAGCCCCGAATTTATTTCGGGGCTATATTTATATATAATTCGATTTTGTTATTGAAAACATTCTCTTTAAAAAAATATTTAATTTCAATTCATGTATTTAAAATAATAGGGGATTAATTATATATTCTGTAAGGTGAATTTTGAAAAAAAAGCGAAAAAAATCGATAGCTACTTGAAAAAATTGATCGGATGAT
Organism: Clostridia bacterium; assembly: GCA_017621705.1. GTDB lineage: Bacteria > Bacillota > Clostridia > Oscillospirales > UBA644 > HGM12619. The sequence continues at coordinate 38,081 of JAGASR010000031.1, forward strand.
GTATTATATATCTAAGTATAATTTATTGTCTTATGACAGTTTTTTATAAGTTCGGAGGTAGATATACCGTGGAAAAGAATAAAGATCCTTTTGTAGCCTCTCAGGCTCAGGCTAGTGAACTTTTTGCAAATGCTCAGAATAATCAGGTTCGTTTCGGTGTTGTTTCAACCGCAGAAATCGAGCAGATCCGTCGCGAATATATCGAACGTGCACAGAGAAGAATAGATATATATCGTGAAAATGAGCAGGAGCATCTTGAAAATATGATGCGCGAAATTGACGAACAGCGTGTAGATAAGCTTCGCCGCATTAAAGTGGCCTATGATAGCAACGGCACACAGTGGATAGATGAGATTTTTAAAAGCATTATATCTGCTGATTGATTATTAACTAACATTAATTTCGGAAAAGAGTGTAAACATGACTCAGATCGACGGAACTATCAACAATGCGGAAACAAACGCAATAAATAACGATAAGAACAAGTTGGAAGATCAGCTTCTTTCTGAAGCGTATGATATGATTCAGCAGGGCGTTTTCGATATCAAGAGCGAAATGTCCCGTGAACTTTCTATGCACAAAATAGAAAGTAAAAAAGAAGTTTATGCTGAAAAAGAGCATTATATTGAGACGGTTTTTGCTGTTGTAAAAAAACAGTTGCTCAACTTCAGAAAAACAGAATCCTATATAGATTATCTTGCAAAATGTGCTGCCAAGGCTCATGAAAAACTTGGTGGCCTCACTAAAATATATGTTACACGTACCGATCTTGAAATTATGAAAAGAATCGTTACAGGTGTTGAGGTAAAGCAGGATCTTCGTATCATGCTAGGCGGCATTATTGCTGAAAACGACGGTCTGACCATGGACTTTACTTTTGATAAAAAGATCAGAACCGAGCGCGAAAAATTCGAACAGAGAATCGATGAAATATAAATCTAAACACATATCAAATATAAGAGAAAGGTGTAAATTCTATGATCAATCTGAACCCCTCAGAAAAGTTCTGTTATGAAGGTCTTACCTTCGATGACGTTTTGCTTATTCCCTCAAAGTCTGAGATTATTCCCCGTCAGGTAACAACAGTTACCAAGATCACTAAAGATATTACTCTTAATATTCCCATTATTTCCGCTGCAATGGATACCGTTACCGAATGCCGTATGGCTATTGCTATGGCACGAGAAGGCGGTATGGGTATTATTCATAAAAATATGTCTATCGAAAGACAGGCTGAAGAAGTTGACAAAGTAAAACGCAGTGAAAACGGCGTTATCGTTAATCCTTTCTATCTCAGCCCTCAGCACAGAGTTACCGATGCTCTTGAACTTATGAAAAAATACAAGATCAGCGGTGTTCCCATCTGCGAAGGTAAAAAACTCGTTGGTATTCTTACAAACAGAGATATCCGTTTTATAAAAGATTATTCTGTTGAAATCAAAGATGTTATGACTAAGGATCATCTTATCACTGCTCCCGTAGGAACAACTCTTACCGATGCAAAAGAGATTCTTATGCAGTATAAAGTTGAAAAACTTCCCATTGTTGATGAAAACGGCGATCTTAAAGGTCTCGTAACCATTAAAGATATTGAAAAAGCTATTCAGTATCCGATGAGCGCACGTGATGCTCAGGGCAGACTCCTCTGCGCTGCTGCTGTCGGTGCTACTAATGACCTTCTTGAAAGAGCCGCTGCTCTTATCGCTGCAGGTGTTGACGTTCTTTCTATCGACTCTGCTCACGGTCATTCCATGAACATTTACAATGCTGTAAAAAATCTTAAAGCAACTTATCCCTCCGTTCCCGTTATCGCAGGCAATATCGCAACTCCCGAAGCTGCTGAATTCCTTATCGATGCTGGTGCAGACTGCGTTAAAGTCGGTATCGGCCCCGGTTCTATCTGTACTACCCGTGTAGTCGCAGGTATCGGTGTTCCTCAGATCACTGCAGTTTACGAAGTTGCTCGTGTTGCTTCCAAATACGATATTCCCGTTATCGCAGACGGTGGTATCAAATACAGTGGTGATATCACCAAAGCTCTCGCCGCAGGCGCTAACGTTGTTATGCTTGGTTCTCTCTTTGCAGGTTGTGAAGAAAGTCCGGGCGAAAGCGAAATCTATCAGGGCAGACGTTTTAAGGTTTACAGAGGCATGGGCTCTCTTGCTGCTATGAAAGACGGCTCCAAAGACAGATACTTCCAGGAAGGCCAGTCCAAACTCGTTCCCGAAGGCGTTGAAGGCCGTGTTCCTTATAAAGGAATGCTTTCTGATACTGTGTTCCAGCTTATCGGCGGTCTTCGTTCCGGTATGGGTTATTGCGGTTCCGCTACTATTGAAGATCTTCAGAAAAACGGTCGTTTTGTCAAGATCACCAATGCAGGTCTCCGCGAAAGCCATCCTCACGATATCAGCATCACCAAAGAAGCGCCGAACTATTCCGGTACAAGCATCTGATCTCAATATTGATCATAGGTCAAACAGGCAGGATCTTTCCTGCCTGTTTATAAGTTAAAATGTTTAATTTTTGAGTCGGTATAATTATTTTTGTACAGGGAAAACTGTTCTTGAATTTATATCTGAAATTACAAGCATGACATGAAAATTTCCACTTAAATTTAACATTTTTCTCTTGACATTACCGTTAAGAATACGTATAATATAGTTAATTATTATTATCATCTGAAAGTAGGGTATGTATTAATGAAAAATTCCACAAAATTCTTTATCGGTCTTGCTGTTGGCGCAGTTGCTGCAGTTGCCGCTGTTGCTGCATACAAAACCGTAAAAGCTATAAAAGAAGCAAAAGAACTTGAAGAACTCGAAGGCTGCGATTGCTGTTGCGACGACGACTGCTGCTGCGGTTGTGAAGATGACTGCTGCGAAGACGATTGCGCTTGCGGTTGCGATGAGTATATCTCTGTTGATCACGTAAACACCGATGCCTGCGGTTGCTGCTGCGAAGATGATTGCTGTGAAGATGAAGAATGCTGCTGTGGCTGCGGTTGCGAAGAAACCTGCGAAGCTGAAGAAGTTTCTGACGCTGAATAACTTATGATTTTATAAAATAACCGTTTTCAGAATGAAAACGGTTATTTTTTTTGATTGACAATTCTCCGTATTCATGGTATACTGAAGAAAATACGGAAATTGAGGCGTTATATCATGAAAATCAAAATCAAATCAAAAAGTTATGATTACGTATCATCTCTTCCTCAACCAAAGCATTTTAAACCTTTAAAACAGTCTATTTTGTTTCGTACGCTTTTGAAGGTTCTTTCGTTTTTAGATACATTTGCAGTTAAATTAAAATGCGAAAAAAGAGGAATGGAAAAGCTCGGAAAGAAAGAGCCGTGTCTGTATTTGATGAATCATTCAAGTTTTCTTGATTTGAAGATTGCCTCAACCATTATTTATCCACGACCTTTTAATATCGTTTGTACTACAGACGGTTTTGTCGGAAAAAACCTTCTGATGCGTCTTTTAGGCTGTATCCCGACAAAAAAATTTATAACGGATCTTTCTCTTGTCCGTGATATGATGTATGCTTTCAAGACACTGAAAAGCTCTGTTTTGATGTTTCCCGAAGCAGGTTATGCTTTTGACGGTACGCCTATACCGATTCCCGACAGCCTCGGAAAATGCCTTAAAATATTTGGTGTTCCCGTTGTGATGATAAAAACAAACGGAGCGTTCCTTCGTGATCCGCTTTATAATAATCTTCAACTTCGAAAGATAAAAGTTTCGGTTGAAATGCAGTATTTGCTTTCTCCCGAAGAAATTGCCGAAAAATCAGTTGAAGAGCTTAATTCTATTTTGCGAGATGCCTTTACTTTTGACGGTTTTAAATGGCAGCAGGAAAACAAGATCCGTATTACAGAAAAATTCCGCGCCGATGGTCTCAACCGACTTTTATATAAATGCCCGAAATGCCTTGCCGAAGGATATATGAAAGGCGAGGGGACGACGCTTACGTGCAATTCCTGCGGAAAAGTTTATGAACTTGATGAGTATGGTTTTATGCGTGCTCTTGACGGTAATACGGAATTTCCGCATATACCCGATTGGTTCGAATGGGAACGTCAATGTGTAAAAAATGAGATAACCGACGGTAAATACAGCTTAGAAGCACCTGTAGATATCTATATGCTTGTCGATATGAAATGTCTGTATAAAGTAGGGGATGGAATTATAAAACATTCTCATGACGGCTTTATTCTTAGAGGGTGTGACGGCAAACTTGAATATACTCAGAAAACTACGGCTTCATATACGCTTAATGTGGATTTCTTCTGGTATGAGATCGGTGATGTTATCTGTATAGGCAACAATAATGCGCTTTACTATTGCTTCCCTAAAAATATGCCCGATATTGTAACAAAAACACGGTTTGCCGCCGAAGAACTTTATAAACTGAACAGAATAAGATAAGAAAGGAATGACTTATTATGACTGAAGAACAGAAAATTTTTAAAGGTGTTCTTTTTTGCCCCGGTGATCCCGAATTAAGAGCTATCAAGCTCAGATCTCATAATCTCAGTAAAGATTACAGCAATACATATGAAGATGAAACAGAAAAGCGGGCCGCACTCGCAAAAGAAATCCTTGCCGAATTCGGTGAAGGCAGTTTCATGCAGGGCCCCGTCTTTTTTCATTACGGAAAACATACAAGGATCGGTAAACGAGTCTTTATTAATTATAACTTTACTGTTCAGGACGATGCACTTGTCACTATCGGCGATGACTGTAATTTCGGACCGAATGTTACTATTGTTACTCCTATTCATCCGATGGTCCCCGAAGAGCGTAAACTTATGCTAGATAAAGACGGAAACGATAAACGTTTTTGTTATGCAAAGCCTGTTGTTATCGGCTCAAACTGTTGGTTCGGTGCAAACGTAACAGTTTGTCCGGGTGTTACGATCGGTGACGGTTGTGTTATCGGCGCCGGCAGTGTCGTAACAAGGGATATTCCTCCCCGTACTTTTGCCGCAGGCGTTCCCTGCAAAGCAATAAGAGAAATAACAGATGACGACAGTATGGTTCACAAACCTGAGATCCTTGACGGAAACAGCATTAAACTTGACTGGAAACTGTTTTAAAAATAAAGTCCATGAGTTCAAACAAACTCATGGACTTTTATCTTTTCAATGTTTTTAAATATTCTTTTTGTTCTTTTGTTATTCTGTAGCTTTCAACTGCTTTTTGTATGGTTTTGTTATGCGTCCATATATCCAGAACGTTATTTTCGAGATAGGGCATGGTTTTATAATATTGTTTTGCAAGCGCAGTTGCAAAATACCATGCAATCATCATTTTGACGTAATACTCATCCGAATGTATTTTCGAAATAAATTCCGTATGTTCCGATGAAAAATTCTCATCAAGGAAATAGACCATAAACATTTCGATGCCGAAACGAACAGTATAGGCTTCAGTTGACTTGATCCACTCTTTTGCTTTAACTTCCAATTTATCAAGATTTCTTTTGAATACTTTGGGTCGCATCGAGTCGCATGTAGCCCAATTATCAACGTACGGTAAAAACTTTTCGAGGGCTTCAATGCAGTTGTCGAAATTATTAATCCTTTCGATCAGAAATGCGTGAAGATTGTTTTCTTCAAAGAAATTATGCGGAAGTGCCTGCATGAATTCTGTTGCGGCTTCAGTCCCGTATATTTCTGCAGCATACTTACGTAATAAAGGAGTTTTGATCCCGAGTACGGTTTTCGGGTCTATGGTAGGCATCAGTTTTGCGCTGAAATTTGCGTGCTTTTCGTCCCTCATTTTTAACAGGACATCTGTTATCTTTTTACACATTTTACTTTGAAATATGCTCTTTTATTTTATCAAAAGTCTCATCGCTGATAACATGTTCTATTCTGCATGCATCGGCAGATGCCGTTTCTTTGTCAACACCGATCTTTTCAAAGAATTCGGTAAGAACTTTATGTCTTTCGTAAACTTTTATTGCACGTGCTTCGCCTGCTTCTGTAAGGGTAATATATCCTGATTTATCAACAACAATAAGCTCGTCCTTTTTTAAAAGTCCGAGAGCTCGGCTGATGCTCGGTTTTGTATAACCCGTATAATTAACTATATCGATCGCTCGCACTTGCGGCATTTCACCGCGAAGAACCAGTATGCTTTCAAGATACATTTCGCCTGATTCTTGTATTTTCATTATTTATCCTCCAAAAAAATATAAAGGTAAACTAAATACTGTTTCTTCTTATTATACCATGATAATAAGGAATTGTCAAGGCTTTAAGGCTAATCTGTAAATAGAATGGAAGAACAGCCTCTCGACTGTTCTTCCATAAATTATAAACTTATTTAACGATCATAAAGTCGGACTGGAGCGGAAGATCAACAGAACTTGAACCAACCATAACTCTCATCTGACCGGGTTCAACGACCCACTGATATTTCGGGTTGAGTGTTCTGAATGCGAGCTCACCGAGTTCGATTTCAATTCTCTTTGTTTCGCCTGCTTTAAGCGCAACTCTCTGGAATCCTTTGAGTTCCATACCGGGTTTAACAACTGAAGCAAAGTAGTCTCTGATATAAACCTGAGCAACTTCTTCGCCGTCAACGTCGCCTGTATTTGTTATATTGAACGAAACTTTAAGTGTTTCATCTGTCTTGATCTCATCTTTTGAAAGCTGGAGATCGGAATATTCAAAGGTCGTGTAAGAAAGACCGTAACCGAACGGGAAGAGGGGATTTCTGTCGATACCTTCAACGTATCTCTTGCCGCCTGCGGGTTTTCTGCTGTAATGGACGGGAATCTGACCGAGGGTCTTCGGGAAGGACATCGGGAGTTTACCACCGGGATTGACATCGCCGAAGAGTGCGTCAACAATAGCTCTTGCACCAAATTCGCCGCCGGGGAACGCTTGAATGATTGCGGGAATATTTTCATTTTCCCAAGTGATAGTCATCGGACGACCGCCTTCGAGAACGAGAATGACAGGAGTTCCTGTTGCATGGATAGCTTTGAGGAAATCGAGCTGTTTACCGGGGAGGTTAAGGTCGCATCTGTCAAGGTTTTCACCGCTTGTTATTTCGTGGAAGTCACCGAGTGCCGCGATTGCAATATCAGCATTCTTAACAATTTCAATAGCTTTGTTGATATCCGCAGGCTTATGCTGCCAACCGAGAACAACCGCAACACCGCGTTCGTCGTTTCTGTATTCGATCTTTATATTATAGTGCTTCTTTTCGAACTTGAACGGAACAAGGCTGTCGCCTTTCTTATCATCCCATGCATCGATAATAAGTTTGTCATCGATCCAGAGTTTTATGCTGTCCTGACATTTAAATCCGATAAATGCGTCTGCTTCAATAGGACTTTCAATAATACCGGTCCAACGTGCAGAGAATTTTGCATCAACACAGTCAGCAGTCTTTGTAGCGATAAAGCTAAAATCTATAGCTTTGTCTTCACGTATAAGAACAGGTTCACCGATAGGACCTTCAGGATTGTTGTAATATTCACCTGTAAGTTTTACATACCATTCGTTGGGGATGCGGTTCATTGTAAGTTCTTTAAAATCGCAACCTTTTTCGTAAACAACTTCTGTTTCGTCGCTTACAACATCCTTGATGCAGCTTAAAATCGTGATCTTATCGTAATTTTTATCTGAAATAGAGTAGTTACCAAAGTTAAGAATATTACCGAGAGGACCGACAACTGCTATTTTCTTCAGATCTTTCTTGAGAGGAAGAATATTGTCTTTATTCTTCAAAAGAGTAATGGATTTCTTTGCGATCTCGTATGAGAGTTTTTGATGTTCTTCGCAATGGAATACTTTCTCTTCAAGAGTTTCGTCAATATAAGGATTGTCAAAAAGACCGAGATCATATTTGACTCTTAAAACTCTGCTTACCGCAAGGTCAAGAGTTTCCATGGACATAGTGCCGTTGTTGATATGATCGATAATTGCAGTCTGATAAAGGTCATGAGGGAAGTCGTAGAGCTGAACTTCTGTTCCCGCTTCGAGTGCCATTCTGATTGCTTCCTGCTTTGTTTCTGCAACGTTATGGTCACAGTTAAGCATGGAGATTGCACACATATCTGAGCGTACAAAACCTCTCATTTTCCATTGTTCACGGAGTACCTCTGTAAGAAGCTCTCTGTCGGAAGGTACAGGCTGACCGTCTATTGAGCTGTAAGAACACATAACATTATATGCACCGGCATCTTTAACAGCTGCTTCAAATACGGGCTGGCAGTATTCATACATTTCGTGTTTACCGATAGCTGCGGGTGAACAGTTTAAACCACCTGTGGGTTCGCCGTAACCGGTATAGTGTTTAAGTTCAGATGCAACTTTGTCCGGACGTGAAATATCATCGCCCTGAAGACCTCTTACGATATGATATGCAAATCTTGAAGAATGATATGTGTCTTCACCATAGTTTTCTTCTGTTCTGCCCCAACGCGGTTCTCTTGCAAGGTCACAAACAGGAGCCCAAAGTTCCTGGACGCCGCATGCTCTTGCCTCTCTTGCCATTACTTCGCCCATTGCTTCGCCGAGTTCGGGTTCAAATGTTGAACCTAAAGCGCTTTGCTGTGGGAATACAGTGGCGCCTTCTTTGCAATAGCCATGAAGTGATTCTTCGCAACAAAGAATGGGAATACCGAGACGGGTATTTTCAATAGCATAGCGCTGAATGTCGTTGTATGCTTTTGCGTTACTGTTTCTTAACTGAACAACGCCGTAGGGATTATCACCCATTATACCGAGTTTTTCATAATTTGCTATAAGTTTTCCTGTTTCCGGATCCTCATAAGTGATATCAGATGCCGAGTACTGGTCTAGCTGACGTGCTTTTTCTTCGAGAGTCATTTTAGACAGAAGATCGGCAATTCTTTCCTCAACGGGAAGGGATTTATCTTTATATTTTTCCATAAATAGCCTCCTAAATGTTTTTATTAATAATAACATATTAATTTATTATTGTCAAGTTTTTATCCAAAAAATGAGTTCGGATTTTTCACCGAACTCATTTAATATTTGTTTTATTTAACGATCATGAAGTCTGACTGGAGAGGAAGATCTGCGGAGTTTGTACCTACCATGACTCTCATCTGACCGGGCTCAACGACCCACTGATATTTCGGATTGAGGGTTCTGAATGCGAGTTCACCGAGTTCGATTTCGATTCTCTTTGTTTCGCCTGCTTTAAGAGCAACTCTCTGGAATCCTTTGAGTTCCATACCGGGTTTAACAACTGAAGCAAAGTAGTCTCTGATATAAACCTGAGCAACTTCTTCGCCGTCAACGTCGCCTGTATTTGTTATATTGAACGAAACTTTAAGTGTTTCATCCGTCTTAATCTCATCTTTTGAAAGTTGGAGATCGGAATATTCAAAGGTCGTGTAAGAAAGACCGTAACCGAACGGGAAGAGGGGATTTCTGTCTATACCTTCAACGTATCTCTTGCCGCCTGCGGGCTTTCTGCTGTAGTGAACGGGGAGCTGACCTATTGTCTTCGGGAAGGACATGGAAAGTTTTCCGCCGGGATTTACCTTTCCGAATAATGCATCTGCAATAGCTCTTCCGCCGAGTTCACCTGTAAAGAATGCCTGAACGATTGCGGGAATATGTTCGTTTTCCCATGTGATGGTCATCGGACGGCCGCTCTGGAGGACGAGAACGACGGGGGTGCCTGTTTCGTAAATAGCTTTAAGGAAGTCGAGCTGTTTACCGGGGAGGTTAAGATCGCATCTGTCGAAGTTCTCGCCTGTAGTGATCTCAGCGTGGTCACCGAGAGAAACGATTGCAACATCTGCACCTTTAACGGCTTCAAGAGCTTCATTTATATCAGCGGGTTTATCCTGCCAACCCATCATTACAGAAGCACCGCGCTCGTCATTACGGTATTCGATCTTAATGTTGTATTTTCTCTTTTCAAACTTAAACGGAACAAGACAATCGCCTTTCTTATCGCCCCATGCATCGATAATAAGTTCATCATCGATCCAGAGTTTGACACTGTCCTGACATTTGAACCCGATAAACGCATCGCCTTCAATATCCGGCTGCATAATACCTGTCCAACGTGCGGAGAATTTAGCATCAACACAGCCTGCAACTTTTTCTGCAATAAAGCTGAATTCAATTCCGGATTCTGGACGAACAAGCGCAGGTTCTCCTACAGGTTCTTCGGGATTGTTGTAATATTCACCTTTAAGTCCCGTAAACCATCTGCCGTTAATCTTTTTCATTGTAAGCTCTTTGAACTCACAGCCTTTTGCGTATACAACTTCCGTTTCGTCGCCGACGATCTCTTTGATTGAAGAAACTAAAGTAATCTTATCATATGTTCTGGGAGAAACGCTGTAGTCGCCAAAGTTGAGAATATCAGCGGTGGGGCCTACAACTGCGATCTTCTTCATACCTTTTTTCAAAGGGAGGAGATTGTTTTCGTTCTTGAGGAGTGTTATGGATTTAGCGGCAATTCTGTATGCAAGGTCTTTATGTTCCTGGCAGTGCAGAACTTTATCCTGAAGACTTTCGTCAATATACGGATCATCGAAAAGACCGAGGTCGAATTTTACTCTCAACATGCATCCAACCGCATCGTCAAGAGTTTCCATGGAAATAATGCCTCTCTGTACATAGTCGATAATTGTTCCCTGATAGAGATCATGGGGGAAGTCGTGAAGTTGAACGTTTGTACCTGCTTCAAGAGCCATTCTGATAGCTTCCTGCTTCGTATCGGCAACGTTGTGGTCACAGTTAAGCATCGAGATCGCGCACATATCGGAACGTACAAAGCCTCTCATTCCCCACTGATCGCGGAGGACATCACGAAGAAGTTCTCTGTCGGAGGGAACGGGCTGACCGTCGATAGAACTGTACGAACACATAACATTGTATGCGCCTGCATCTTTGACAGCTGCTTCGAATACGGGCTGACAGTATTCGAAAACTTCGTGTCTGCCCATTGCTACAACTGAACAGTTAAGACCGCCTGCAGGTGCGCCGTATGCCGTGTAATGTTTAAGTTCTGCAACAACCTTATCGGGTTTGGAAACATCGTCACCCTGAAGACCGCGTACTATATGATAAGCAAATCTGGAAGAATGGTATGTATCTTCGCCCCAGTTTTCCTCGGTTCTGCCCCAACGGGGTTCTCTTGCAAGGTCACATACGGGAGCCCATGCTTCCTGAACGCCGCAAGCTCTTGCTTCTCTTGCAATTGCGGCACCCATTTCTTCGCCGAGAGAAGGTTCAAATGTACAGCCGAGAGCCAGCTGCTGAGGGAACACGGTTGCCCCCTGTTCAGTATAACCGTGGAGAGCTTCCGTACTGAAAAGAATGGGAATACCGAGGCGGGTATTCTCGACAGCATGGCGCTGAAGTTCATTGTAAACTTTCGCATTGCTCTTGCCGAGACCGATAACACCGTAGGGAATATCGCCCATTTCTTTGAGTTTTTCGTAGTCAACAAAACGATCACCTGTTTCCGGATCTTCACGAGTAAGATCAGAGGGCGAATACTGGTCGATCTGGCGGACTTTTTCTTCAAGGGTCATCTTTGAGAGAAGATCTGCAATTCTCTCTTTGACGGGAAGTGATTTATCTTTATATTTTTCCATGGTTTAATCTCCTTTATTTTATTATTTTTTTTATAATAACATAATATTTTACTGTTGTCAAGCAAAAAAGTATACATTTTATTTATAAAAAAGCATCTGTACAAAAAACAAAGTACAAATGCCATTTCCTTATTTATTTTCTTTGATAATATTTTTTGCCCAGATTCCCGACATAAGCATAGGAAGTCCTATACAGATTTTTATAATATCCGAGAACTGAACAATGAAATATATCAGAACTATTCCAAGCGTTGTATATCTGCAAAGCAGGAACGAAATAACGACCGGCACGCACCATGTATAAACGCTGTCGAAAAGAAATGTTATAAATGTCCGCCCACCCGAACGTATCGTAAAATATGTTACATGAATAAACGCATGGATAGGCAGCGATGCGCCTGCAACCATCAGAAAATTGGTTGCGAGATCATAAACTTCTTGTTCTGTATTATATATGAGCGGAATGAACGGTGCTGACGCTATAAGAAGTAGACCTATAACTGTATTTGAAGCAACGGAAAGAAAGATCAGTTTTCTGTCTATATCTTTTGCCTCTTCGATCTCTCCTGCACCAAGCTTTTGTCCGACAAGAATACTTACCGCACTGCCCATAGACATCATTATTATACAGAATATATTCCAAACTGTCGATGAAATATTGTTTGCCGCAACGACTTCGAGGCCTCTTGTGGAATAGTTCTGGTTTACGAATGTTGTACCCATAGACCAGAGAACTTCATTAAGAAGAAGGGGAGTGCCTGTCTTGATTATTTTCCATACAAGAGGAAGCGGTACTTTGAGAGATCTGTAAACACCGTCAATGAAAGGATATTTCCCTTTATTTTTATGTGTGTATAAGACTATATATATCATCTCGATAAATCTTGCGATGACCGTCGCGAGAGCCGCACCGCGAACACCCATTGCAGGGATCCACAAAAAGCCGAAAATAAGGACTAAATTGAGAACAAAATTTACCCCGATCGAAATAACGGAAGCAATCATAGGAGCTACCGTTTCTCCGGTTTCTCTTAAAGTGCTCGTGTAGACCTGAACTATCATAAACGGAACAAGTCCGATTATTGCGATCATCAGATAGTCGAGTGCATATCCGAGGGTTATCGTAAGGTCGAGATCCGCATTTGCCTCATTGTCAAGGAAGAGCATTATAAGTTCATCACCGAAAGGTATCAACGCGGAAAGAGCGATCGCCGTAGAAACAACACAGAAAATGAATTTAAATCTGAATGTGTGTTTTACGCCTAAATTATCACCGATACCGAAGAATTGTGCACCGAATATGGAAACACCCGAAATTCCGCCGAATATCGTCAGGTTAAAAACAAATATGATCTGGTTTACTATCGCAACACCGCTCATCGGTTCCGTTCCCAGTGAACCTACCATTATGTTATCAAGCAGGTTTACAACGTTTGTAATACCTTGCTGAATTATTATGGGAATAATGAGTTTAATAACTTTCTGGTAGAAAGCTTTGTCTCCGATGAATTTCTTTAGAATTTTCATAAAAACCTTTTTACCTCTTGATTTTTTTATTTTATTGAGTTATAATTATTGACAGTAAATTATCCGTTACGGTTTTTGCGGCGGCAAAATGGAGAATTATTATGGCAGGAAATAAACGAAAGATCATCGAACATTCATATCTTCAGATGGTCGGAGTCCCTCTTATTGCGATGTATTCAAATTCGTCTTCTTCGACGATGCTCGATACTCACGATCACGGCAGTCTGTTTGAGATATGTTATCTTAAACGCGGATCCCAAAAATATTGTATAGGTAAAGAGGAATACTCTCTCAGCGGCGGCGAAGTGTTTATAACTTTTCCCCGAGAAAATCATTCTTCGGGTAATGATCCGCAGTCCAGAGGCTGTCTTTATTGGTTTCATCTCGACAGCAGATGTCCCTCTTTGCTCGGTCTTGATTCGGAAAGCTCTGAAAGACTGATCGAACATCTTTTTGCCATAAATGTCCGTAAATTCAAAATTCACGATGATATTGCCGCCAAGCTTTTAAAAGCATACGCTTTATTTGACCGCGGTACCGAGATCGATATAATCGCCGCAAAAGCTTTTTTGACAGTTTTTCTCTGCGAACTTATCGATGCCGAACGGAATATCGATAAACCGAGGGAAATTTCCGATCCGATAAACCGTGCAAAAACTTATATGGATGAAAACATAAAAGAACGCCTGAACCTTGCCGAGATATCCGAGATGATCAATTTCTCCCTTTCTCATTTTAAACTCAAATTTAAAAAAGAGATCGGTATTCCTCCGGGAGAGTATATCATGCGGCAGAAAATATATGATTCGATCAAACTGCTTTCGGAAAAATCACTTACATATATTGCCTATGAATATAACTTCTCCTCGCCGCAGCATTATTCGAAAAATTTCAAGGCAATAACAGGTATGACTCCAAAAGAATATAAAAATAAAATGAAGTCGTCTGTCGATTTGTGATTATATCACAATTTAAAAATAAAGTCAATAATCAAAAGAGGTTACTATTGTGGAAACTATGCATGCTCATGAAAAAATTATAAATACGTTCGATTACAATGGTACTTCTGTTGATCTTGTCGAATGGTATGATAGTATTTGGTGCGGGAAAGTCGGTTATGCCGCTGATAATATCGATGAACCGGATGTAGAAAAAATAATGAATGATTTTATGGCTACCTTCGAGCCGAAAATTGTTCCTAATAAACGTGAGGAAAATTGGGATGTATGCATGAGCTTAAATTATCTTTCATCAGAGCATCCGAATGGCGTCTTCTTTGGTTTTCGAGTTGAAACAGATAAACAGCCCGACTGTTTTGATATTATTAAAGTGCCTTCTTCAACGTATATGCGTGTTTGTATCTGTGAAGAAACATTCAAAGCTTTGAATGTTGAGCCTTGGATGGGCGGTATCCCTCCGTATGAGTGGATATGCGAAAAAATAGCGCCTGAGTTTGGATATCAAAATGGTTCGGATACCTTACCGATCTTTGAATATTACGGTCATAATGCTGAAGATAATCACATTGAAATTTGTTATCTGTATGTGCCTGTTAAAGCAAAATAATTGACTGTTTTTTGTATATAAAATAATAACTGACTGCCCCAAATGAGCAGTCAGTTTTCGTTTATTCTTCTTCGGTTACGATATACGGTTCGATCCTGTTTAAAATATCAAAAGATGCATCTGTTCTTATTTTCATATGTGTGCCGTCTTCTTTGCTGTCAGCAGAGAGGACTTTTGTTTTCTGATAAAGAATATTTAAAACAGAACCGTCGGAATAGGGGATAATAAGATCGTATTCTCTTTCTGTATCGAAATGTTTTATTATCGCATTTCTTAATTCTTCAATGCCTTCGCCCGTTCTTGCCGAGACATAAAACATATTTTCATGCGTTTTTTTCTGTATTGCAAAGCCTGCAGGACCGTTTTCGCACAGATCGGATTTATTCAAAATTAAAAATAACGGTTTTTCCGCAGCTCCGAGTTCACCTAAAAGCGTTTCGACAATTTCGATATGACGCGGTGCTTCTTCGTCCGAACAGTCTACAACGTGAAGCAGCATATCAGCTCCGAGGGATTCATCAAGAGTCGATCTGAATGCTTCAACAAGAGTGTGCGGAAGTTTTCTTATGAAACCGACGGTGTCAACGAGCAAGATATCTTTTGCAGGTATCTGTTCAATATTCATCCTGCGAACGGTCGGATCAAGCGTTGCGAAAAGTTTATCTTCAGCATAGACATCGGCGCCGCAAAGAGTATTCATCAATGTGCTTTTTCCTGCATTCGTGTATCCGACAAGCGCGCAGGTCGGAACTCCGCCTCTTGAACGTCTTCTTCCGGAAACATCGCGTCTCTTATCAGCTTCTTTGATCTGACCCTGAAGAGCATATATTCTGCGGTTTATATGACGTCGGTCGGTTTCAAGCTTCGTTTCGCCGGGACCTCTCGTTGCAATACCGCCTTTGCCGCCGCCACCTATTCTTGAAAGCGATTTTCCGAGGCCAGCAAGTCTCGGTAATCTGTATTTTAACTGCGCAAGTTCTACCTGTAAACGACCTTGAGAAGATTCTGCCCTCATAGCGAATATATCAAGGATGAGCATTGTTCTGTCTATTACTCGAACGTCCGTTCGGTCTTCGAGATTTTTTGTCTGTGATCCCGTAAGTTCATCGTCCGCTATGATCAGATCAATTTCGTTTTCTTCGCAAAACTGCTTTATTTCGTCTATTTTACCTTCACCGAGATAAGTCGCAGGATGAGGTTCTGATCTTTTCTGGAGCATTGATGCCACTGTTTCCGCCTGCGCGGTGTCTGCAAGACGTTCCAGTTCGCTTATCGAACGTTCAGCCTCCGTGGTATCTCCCGTGTCGATACCAATAAGAAGTACTCTTTCTTTTTGAGTGCTTGTTTCGTGCATATTCATAAAAAATTACCTTTCGGTTTAAACTTAAATTTTCTCCGTCGAAACATAACGGATATTATATATTCTTTCTTCTGTGGGAAGATCAGAGTTTGGAAGATCGGGAAAAGTCGGTCGCACGTCAATTCCCGGCGCCTTTCTCGGTGCTTTTGTTCTGAATGTAAGACGCGATACTGCGTTTATTTTCTGCATGTTACGCAAAACTCCGACTTTCTGTCCGTCGAAATATACCGTATAATCGCAACTTATGCAGTCCTGTTCGACAGTGATTTTATGCCAGTCATTATCTATGCGGCATAATCCGTTTTTTACAGAAGTGTATCTCGCTGAAACGTGACCGTCTTCTATCATGATTCGTGCGCAAACTTTACCCGATTCATCAGAAAGCTCAATATAGAAGGCTTCATTGTATTTTTCGCATTTTATCTCAATCTCGGCTCTTAATTTTTCGCAAGGACTGAAATTTAATTCCGCAAGAGCGTAATCTGTCGGATCTTTATCTGTCAGAACCATAATACCGTCTCTGTTTTCGACATACGCCCATTTAGCGGAATAAGTGTTCCACGGCTCGAGATATTTATCTGCTCCGAAATTTCCGCGGAAATATCCGTCTGAATATTTTTTTACGGGCACGGGAATACGGCTTACCCATATATCTTCTTTATTGACACTGTATGTTATCCACATCGCATCATCTGGCTGATGCCTTCGTGTTTCGCTTATTCCGCGAACATACTGCGGACCGAAATCTTTAAAAATACCGTCATATCTTCTCGGCGGAGTCTCGCCGAAAATACTCACAAGTCCGTCGAAATCAATTCCGTTATCTGCTGTCACGCATGCGAGTGGATAACGGTGCTCGCTTGAAAGATTGTTGACGTATACTATTGCATATTTCCCGTCAGAAGTCTTTTGTCCCCATGCTTTTGCTCCCGAAGTTGCAAATGAGGGCTCTCTTTTGAGTGCCCACGTTCCTCCGTTGTCTTTTGAAATTCCGACAACAGCATGCTTCCAGAGCGCTGCGACTGTATTATCGTCAATATGATATCTTGAAAAAGCCTGGTACGGTTTATTTTCATTCTTCCCGAAAGCTTCGTTATGAGTTTTTAACATGATATATTCGCTGTCATTTCCGTGTTCTTCAACCCATTGCTGCGTTTCGAATTTATCGTTAAGCAAAGCTTCGCATGCGGAAATAAAATCGGGATCATTGCTTTTCGTAAATTCGGGGTATGGCAGGGTATCTTTGTTCCAACCCGATTTCTTCATAACGTAGATAAAATATATCGGTCCGAAACTGCCGTCTTCATATATTTCACGGACAACTCTGCCTAGTCCGTTCTTTTCCCATGGTACAGCGTGATTCGGCGAATAACCGTAAAATCCGGTTGTAAGAAGCTTTCCGTTCGGCGCAATATAAAATGCGGTACGCTGGTGCATAACTGCATATTCGTTTTCCGGAATAGTCACGACCGATCCGTCCTCACAAACATTATTACCTGCAGGAAGAAGCAGTTTCGGAAAAGATATTACGGGCTTGTCCCAGTTGATTCCGTCTTTTGATTTTACAATCAAAGATAATCCGCCCGGTTCATGCTCGTCAATTTGATTGGAGATATACTGAACCCAAAAATATCCGTTCCGGTATGTCATATCGGGCGCATGGTTGTACGTAAAACCCAATCCGTCCGCAAATTCGGGATGATTACGGTTTGCACGCATTATCTGGTAATGTGAAACCCCTGCGGCGTGAGGCAGACCGCCGTCGCTTTTATCTGTATCTGCAAAAAGATTTCCTATATATCTCGGAGTTTCGTTTTCAGCTTCAAAATAGTTGCTCATTTTTATCCACCGTTTGTTCACTGATAATAGTATGATAATATTCCCATCACTGTCTGGAAAAGGAAGATTATGAAAAACAGAATGAACGGAATAGAAAAAACCGCAGATACCGTGAAATCTTTTCCGCTGACAGCAGGTACAATATTGTAATTGGTGGATGATTTTTCTTTTAACCTTAATACAATAAACATAATCAAACAGATTATTCCGAGCGCAACGCTTGAAATATCATAGATCATGACGGCTTTTTCATATGTTTCCATAGCGATATTTTCATAAAGCATCATGAAAATACAGCTTACAAAGTTATTTAAAAAGTGAAGGAGTATGCAAGGTATAAGTGAATCATATTTAACGTAAAGATAGCTGAGAAATAATCCCATTATAAATGCAAACGGGATCTGCTGAACCGTGGAATGGACAAGGCTGAATGCAATGGTTGAAAAAACAATTGCGGCGGTTTTATTATAACTTTTAAAGATGCCGCAGATAATTCCTCTGAAAATTATTTCTTCGCAAATTGCCGGCATAATGGCGATTGATATTATATAAAGCGCGAATTCCCATGTGTTTTTCGGCATCGCGATATATTCGCTCATATCGGGGACAGGAACTCCGAGCATTATTATAATTTGCGTTATAAAATCGGATAAATAAGTACCGACTGTTCCCATTCCGAGAAAGATTCCGAGTGCGAGAAGAACATCTACAGCCGGAGGATCATTGAATTTTATAAGCTGTTGTTTAGTCTTCCCGGAAAAACCGATCATGAAAAACGCAGCGATCAGCGTAAAAACAGGATAAAGTATCTGCGGAACGGCAAACGTGAAAATATATTCACTTGATTCACTTATCGGAAGACCGAGAATTGACGAAAAGATAACATATACGTATGTCGGAATAACTGCAAATACTGCAATAACGGGAAAAGTGCAAAGAATGTAGAATACCGCTTTTATTGATTTTTTAAGATCATTTTTTGCCGGTATACTTATGTTTGTTGTCAAATCATTCATTTTATATCCTCCTTGCGAATAATACCGATACCGGCTCCTATCTTGATGCCTTTACGGTTTAGTTCCAATGTCTTTTTTGCGAGAGATGAGTTTGTGTTTGATCCGAACTGTTTATCGAAAATACGTTCTTCTGCCTGACCGTCGTTTTGATCCGATGCTATTAACGTAAACCGATTCTGAAATTTGATTATATTACTGCTTTCGGGTAATATGCTTTTGAGTATTGGAGACAAAAGCCATGAATGACATGTATAATAGTCAAAATCGTAGTCAAAGTATTTTTTGAAAAACTCGGGTGCTTCGAAGAACGAACTGTTGCATTCATCTTCGGCAAGAGGACAACCCTGAGATATATGTATCTCCATTATTTTATCTCCGATTGTGAGGGGACTATCGGCAAGATCCGTCCAACTGTCATTATAGTAAAACTCAGCAGGTCTGAATTGCAGTCTTCCGAGGGCGAAAAGCTCCAAATTAAGATGATTCATTATCCAACCGATCTCTTCAATACCGCAGTATCCTGTTTTTCTGTAATAGTTTTCAGTCCAGACGGATATGTCGGCCATTGTATCATTATAAATCTTATCTGAAATGCCTTTTTCCCTGTATTTTTCTTTTGCTTCTTCTGCGAGCATAAGTATCGCAGACAGTACAGAAGGTCCGACTGTCGGATCACATTTGATTAATTCAATAATCTGTCCGATTTTTCTATCTTTTAAAAGGTTTTTTATTTCTGAAGAGTTCATTTCATTCTCCATGTTGACGATATATGCTTATTTTAACAGATTTAAACATAAAAATCAATACCGCATTGAATATTTTCATTATTAAATAATCGGTTTTTCTCAAAATGATAAATATAGCTTTTTATTTTTATAAAAATACTTGACAATTCGAGCGAAAAGAGGTATAATAATCAGAGTTGATAAACTGAAATTAAGATCAAAAAGGATATTATTCCCTGATGAAAACAAAATACTATACCAAAATGCTTTTTCCCCTCGGTCTTTTCGGTCTTATCTTCCGCGTTCTCGAGATTATGTTTGCAATCGAGCCGTCGAGCGGATTTTATTATACGGAAAGCGTAATCCCGTTGCTTTGCAATATTTATATTTTCCTTGTCATCGCGTTTTTTCTTTCCGAGATTTTTCTTATCAAACCTGAGTCGAAGTCTTCAAGAAAGCGTTTGGGCGGTATCTCAAACGTTGATAAGATTCTCTGGCTCTGCGCCGCCGTATTTATATTGGCAAATGCGTTAAAAGGTTTTCTCAATGAACTTAATGTTGAGTTCAATTATGCATCTGTTTCAGATATCTTTATGGACGTACCTGTATATGTTTTGATATGTGCGGTCCTTGCAAGTATATTTATCGTTCTCTTTGTTTCTGCACCGAAAAAATATGCCGGCAGTTCTTTTATGTCTGTATTATCTCTTTCCATAACCGCTTTCTTCCTTATACGTCTTTTTACACGCTTTATGGATCTTAATGAGATACTTTCCAAGGCATACGGAACCCATACCATTCTTCTGCTCGGTTTCCTTGTCCTTTCTTTTATGAACTTTTCTAAAGTTATGGCAGGTATTCTTGCAAAAAGATATTTTATAGCATTCGGTTTGTGCGCTGTGTTCCTCGCATCAATGCACCTTGCGGAATTTATTATGTATTTCCTTCCGGGAAATCCGTATAATATAACTATTGATCTTTTTGCTTATGCCGCAGATTTCTTCAGCGCAGCCGTTATTCTTAAAATGGTTCTTCTTGTTTCAAGAAAGCCGGATAAACAAGAAAAAAACAAATCTTTGCCCGAAGATAATAAGGTTGTTGAAAAAGAAGTAATATCCGAATAAGTGATAAATTTGCTTTTAAAGTTAAATTATCGGAAAAATGTCATAATATTCTCTTGCTTTTTCTTTCTGTGTATAGTATAATTTAAACATAATATCGAAATGGAGGACTATTAATGTCTCTTTCTAAACTTACCGCGAATCTTGCGATCCTTCTTGATTCGGCTGTTGATAACGTAGATAGCTATATTAACGGTGATACCGTTACCGATGCTGTTGATGGTGCAGTCGAAAGCGGAGCAGGCGCTCAGCCCGGCTTCCTTGAAATGCTCGTAAGCTTCCTTCCCTTTATTCTTATTATTGTTGCTTTCTACTTCTTCCTTATCAGACCCCAGCGCAAACAGGAAAAAGAAACTCAGAAAATGCGTAATAGCATTGAGATCGGCGACCAGATCACCACTATCGGCGGCATCACCGGCGTAGTTCGTCAGATCAAGGATGAAGATACTTATATCATCGAAACCGGCGCTGATAAAAACAGAATTTCCATTAAAAAATGGGCTATTCAGTCTAAAGATACAATTTCCGATTCCTGAGTTATTATTTCAGAGAGGCTTTCATATAATCAAACATAACATTAAAGGTTGATTTTATGGAGGTCTCATATGGAAAAACAAAACAGTATATATTCAGTAGGGGATAAAGCCATCAGATTTCTGACGGGTGCACTTTGCGGCGCTGTCGTTTCTGTCATTCTATCATTGATATTCGCTTTATTCTTTACGCTGACCCCCGTTTCCGAATCGTTTGTTTCGGCTGCGGCATATATTGTTTTTAGTTTGTCTGCGTTTTTATGCGGACTTATTTCGGTCCTTCGTTTGAGAACGGCAGGACTTATCAACGGATTTATATCCGGTACATGTTTCTTTGTTTTATATGCGGTATTTTCCCTTGTTTTCGGTTCGGGGGCGTTATTTTCGGTCTCAACCCTGATAATGCTTGTTTTAAGTATTATTTTCAGTACACTTGGAGGAATACTTGCTGTAAATATACGTTAAAAATACTTAAGGAGAGATATAAAAATGAAACAGATCAAAACCCTTATCAAAAAGACTCTTAAGAAATCTGCTTGCAAAGGCGGCTGCGGCGAATGCCAGACTTCCTGCCAGAGCGCTTGCAAAACTTCTTGCACCGTCGCCAACCAGAAATGTGAGAACGAAGCTCGTAAATAAATGCTTCATCTTTACACTCAAAACGACGTAAATATCGTTCTGGACGTTGAAAGCGGCTCGGTTCATGTTCTTGAGCCGGCCGCTTATGAACTTTGCGGACTCATTAACGCTGTGTGCGATGGCGACCGCGCAGACTGCTGTTCACCTAAAACAATATTTTCCGAGAAAGCTTGCCCTGCTGAATTTAAGGACAAGCTCGTTTCTGTTTACGGTGAGGAGCAGGTCGAAGAGGCGTTTAGTGAGCTTAAAGAACTTTTCGAAGAAGATCTTTTATTCGCAGAACGTGATTACGAAATCAATCTTCCCGATGATTATCCCATAAAGGCTCTTTGCCTTCATATTTCCCATGACTGTAACCTTCGCTGCAAATATTGCTTTGCGGAAGGCGGCGACTTCGGTCACGGCAGAAAGAATATGCCTTTCGAGGTAGCTAAAAAAGCTATAGATTTTGTTATTGCAAGATCCGGTACGAGACATAATCTTGAAATCGACTTTTTCGGCGGCGAACCGCTTATCAATTTCGATGTCGTCAAGCAGACAGTCGACTATGCACGCTCTCTTGAAAAAGAACATAATAAAAACTTCCGTTTTACTTTGACTACAAACGGTATCCTTCTCAATGACGAGATTATGGATTACATTAATCGTGAAATGTCAAACGTTGTTCTTTCTCTTGATGGCAGAAAGAGCGTAAACGATGCTGTCCGTTATGATGTTGGCGGTAACGGTTCTTATGACAGGATCGTTCCCAAATTCAAGAAACTCGTTGAAAACCGCAACGGTAAGGATTATTATGTCAGAGGTACTTTCACTTCTCAGAATCTTGACTTTGCCGCTGACGTTGAACATATCCGTTCCCTCGGTTTCGATCAGGTTTCTGTTGAACCTGTTGTTCTAGACAAAAACGATCCTCTTGCGATCAATCCCGAGCATCTTCCACGTATTTTTGAAGAATATCAGACCCTTACCGACAATATGTCTGATCTTCAGAAAAAAGGCGAATTCTTTAATTTCTTCCATTTCATGATCGACCTTGAGCAGGGACCGTGTGTTGTTAAGCGTGTTAAAGGCTGCGGTTGCGGTACCGAATACGTTGCGATCACTCCCGATGGCGATATATTCCCTTGCCACAGATTTGCAGGCATGGACGATTTTAAACTCGGTAACGTTCTTGATAATTTCGAAACGAAACAGGAACTCGTGGACTATTTCAAAAAGTCCACGGTTCTCAATAAACCCGAGTGTGAAAAATGCTGGGCTAAGTATTATTGTTCCGGTGGCTGTGCTGCGAATAACTTCAACTGCCATGGAGATATACTTAAACCTCATGAAGTTTCCTGTGAAATGGAAAGAAAGCGTATAGAATGCGCTATCGCGCTCAAGGCTCTTGCGGCTTGCGATGAAGAATAATCTCGGTCTTTCCACCGGTTGTTACTATCCAAGGCTAACAGAAGACATAATCAAAGATATATCCGAAACAGGTGTCTCGCTTGTCGAATTGTTTATCAATACCGATAGTGAGATGTCTGACGGATTTATCCGAGAACTTAACCGTAAACTTGAGTTTTACGGTATAAGTGTCGGCTCTGTTCATCCTTTTACTTCTTTTGCGGAAAGTTATCTGTTTTTTTCAGATTATCCGAGACGCAGAGATGACGGCATCCGTATATATGACCGTTATTTTGAAATATGCAATATGCTCGGTGCAAAGATCGTTAATTTTCATGGAATGCTTTCTACTTTCAAAGCATCTTTTGAACGTTACTGCGAAGGCTACGGCCTTCTCTATGAGCGTGCAAAGAAAACAGGTGTAATCTTTTCGCAGGAGAATGTTAGAAATCACGTTTGCGGTGATATCGAATATATAAGAAGATTTTCCGAAAAACTCGGCAATGATGTTGCTTTTACTTTTGATGTCAAACAGTCGCATATGATGGGTTATGACCCATTGGAATTTATCAGGGTTGTTTCCGATAAGCTTTGTCTTGTTCATCTTAACGATTTTGATAAAGAAAATCCGTGTCTCTTACCCGGATGCGGTACTTTTGAAACAGAAAAATTTATATCATACCTGAACTCAGTCGGTTATTCCGGAAACTATGTCATTGAGGTCTATTCCGGTAATTATTCCGATGAAACGGATATTTTGAGATCCGTACAACACACAAATAAAATCCTCAAGGAGTGGTCATAATGAGATGTCCGTATTGCGGATATTTTGACAGTAAAGTTTTGGACTCCCGTCCGGTTGACGAGAAAATTCGCCGTCGCCGTGAATGTACAAGCTGTCAGAGACGTTTTACAACATATGAAGAGGTAGAACACGCACCTCTTATCGTTATTAAAAGAGATAAAACAAGAGAAGAATTCAGCAGAGAGAAACTTCTGACCTCTTTCCGTCGTGCATGTGTAAAAAGAGATGTTCCGTATGCTGTTCTCGAAAAAACGGTTGCAGATATAGAGCAGGATCTGATATTTGAATCAGAACGAGAGATCCCGTCCCAGAAGATCGGCGAACTCGCAATGAAAAAACTCGTTGATATTGATGACGTTGCATATGTTCGTTTTGCTTCCGTATATAAAGATTTTAAGGACATCGATACTTTTAAACTCGAGCTCGAAAGTATAACAAAAAAAGAAAAGAATTGATCTTGTTATGGCTTCAGAAAATATTCACGAAAATCACAGAGAACGTCTTCGCGATATGTATCTCAAAGGCGGTTTTGACAGCATGGCACCTCATCAGGTCCTTGAATTTATGCTGTTTTATGCCATTGCAAGAAAAGATACCAATCCTCTTGCACATAAATTAATCGACCGTTTCGGCTCTATAACGGGGGTTCTTGAAGCTGATCCGGAAGATTTAATGGCTGTTGACGGAGTCGGTAAATCGACCGCCGCATATCTTAAAATGTTTATCGATGTTTTTAAGATGTATGAGACGGAAAAATCCTCAGGTTTCGAACAGCTCATGTCTGTTAAAGAACTCGGCGCATTTCTTCGACCGTATTATATCGGAGAGAGAAACGAAGTTGCTCATTTGCTATGTCTTAATGCGAATATGACGGTCATAACCTGCGAAGAAATATCACGAGGCGATATCCGTTCAACGGGATTGAGCTTCCGTCGAGTTGCAGAGATTGCGTTAAGAGTCAACGCTTCTTTTGTCGTTCTTTCCCATAATCATCCGGGGGCTACGGCCATTCCATCAAACAACGATATCGCAACAACTCAATCTGCGCAAAAAGTATTGAAAGAATTGGGTATAATAGTTATCGATCATCTTGTCTTTGCTGAAGGAGATTTTGTATCGATGGCTCAGAGCGGATTTATGAAGACTTATAATTATTAAGGAGTTCCGATGTTTCAGGTAGTTTCACCTTTTTCACCTGCAGGCGATCAGCCTCAGGCAATAGAAAAACTTTCAGACGGTATAAAAAAAGGATATAAAGAGCAAACGCTCCTCGGTGTTACGGGGAGCGGTAAAACATATATAATGGCAAAAGTTATAGAAAACGCGAAGAAGCCTACTCTTGTTCTTGCACACAACAAGACCCTTGCCGCACAGCTTTGCAGTGAGCTAAAAGAGTTCTTTCCCAACAATGCCGTCGAATATTTTGTGTCCTATTATGATTATTATCAGCCCGAAGCATATCTTCCTCATACCGATACTTATATCGAAAAAGATATGAGTATAAATGATGAGATAGACAGACTTCGTCATTCAGCGACTTCAGCGTTGTTTGAACGTGATGATGTAATCATTGTTTCGAGCGTTTCCTGCATATATACTCTCGGTGACCCCGATGCGTATAAAAATATGACTGTTTCCGCGCGTGTCGGTCAGATTTACGATCGTGACGAACTTATGGAAGATCTTGTTAAGATACGCTATAACCGAAACGATTTCGACCTTGCTCGCGGCACATTCAGAGCAAGAGGGGATGTACTTGAAATCTTCCCGTCTGCAGAAAATGAAAAACTTATAAGAATAGAATTTTTCGATAATGAAATAGACCGTATCTGTGCAATAAATCCCGTAACGGGTGAAATAACCGAGACGATGAAACACGTCTCCATATATCCTGCGATGCATTACGTTACCGATCAAGAACAGATGGAACGAGCCATCGCAGAGCTTCACAGAGAACTTGAAGAACGTATTGACGAATTTACCGCGCAAAGAAAACTCATTGAAGCCCAGCGTATCAAAGAAAGAACGCTTTATGATATAGAGTTTTTACGTCAACTCGGATACTGCAAGGGCGTAGAAAACTATTCGAGAGTTTTATCCGGAAGAGCACCGGGATCAACCCCGTATACTCTTCTTGACTATTTTCCAAAAGATTTTTTAATGATAATAGATGAAAGCCATGTCACTGTTCCACAGGTTCGAGGAATGAGTGGCGGCGATAGGGCAAGAAAGACAAATCTTGTCAACTTCGGTTTCAGACTTCCTTCCGCATACGATAACAGACCCCTTAATTTCGATGAATTTACAAAGAAGATTCATCAGGTCGTCTATGTTTCGGCAACTCCCGCCCAGTATGAAAAAGATCGCTCTGAGCAGACCGTAGAGTGTATTATCCGACCTACAGGTCTTGTCGACCCCGAAATTTCCGTTCGTCCGACAGACGGTCAGATCGATGATCTTGTCGGTGAAATAAACGAACGTCTGGCAAAGAAAGAAAGAGTTCTTGTCGTTACTTTAACGAAACGTATGGCAGAATCTCTTTCGGATTATCTTTCGGGTCTTGATATAAAAGTTCGCTATATGCACCATGATATCGATACACTTGAACGTGTTGAGATACTTCGTGATCTTCGTATGGGCGAATTTGATGTTCTTGTCGGTATTAATCTTTTAAGAGAAGGTCTCGACCTTCCGGAGGTTTCTCTTATAGCAATTTTAGATGCCGATAAAGAGGGCTTTTTGCGTAACGAGACTTCTCTTATTCAGATAATCGGACGAGCTGCCCGCAATGCATCGGGTAAAGTAATAATGTATGCCGACAGTGTAACTCCTTCAATGGAAAATGCAATTAAAGAAACCGAGCGACGTCGAGAAATACAGATGGCATACAATAAAGAGCACGGAATTATTCCGAAGACTATCATTAAAGCTGTTTCTGATCCTCTTGCAATAACAACCGTTGTTGATGAAGTTAAAAAGCTCGACGAAGAAAGTGTCGATAAGATCAAGAAAATGTCCAAATCGGAAAAAGAAAAACTTATCAAAAAACTTACCGAGGAAATGCAGAAAGCCGCAAAACAGCTCGAATTTGAATATGCGGCTAAACTGCGTGACGAGATCAAAAAACTTAAAGGTAACTGATTATGCGTGATAATATTTTAATAAAAGGTGCACGAGAAAATAACCTTAAAAATATTGATATAGAGATTCCCCGTGATAAATTCGTGGTTTTTACGGGGCTCTCAGGCTCGGGTAAAAGTTCCCTTGCTTTCGATACTATCTATGCTGAAGGACAGAGACGCTATGTGGAGTCTCTGTCCTCTTATGCAAGAATGTTCCTCGGACAGATGGAAAAACCCGATGTTGACTATATCGAAGGTCTTTCTCCCGCTATCTCTATTGACCAGAAAACAACTTCGAGAAACCCTCGTTCTACAGTAGGCACAATTACAGAAATACACGACTATCTCCGTCTTTTGTATGCGAGAGTCGGTATTCCTCACTGTCCCATATGCGGTGTCGAGATAAAACAGCAACCGCTTGACCGTATTATTGATTCTATACTTTCAATGCCCGAACAGACAAAGATCCAGGTCCTTGCGCCCGTTATAAGAGGCAGAAAAGGCGAGTATCAGAATCTTTTTGAACAGTATAAAAAAAGCGGTTATGTCCGTGTGCGAGTAGACGGTATAATTTATGATCTTAACGAACAGATACCGCTCGATAAAAATAAAAAACACGATATCGAAGTAGTTGTTGACAGACTTGTTATCAGAAGCGAAGTCAGAAAACGTCTTACCGACTCCTGTGAGACTGCATCCCGTCTATCCAACGGTCTTATAATAATATCTGTTCCCGACGGCGAAGAAACGATGTATTCTCAGAGATATTCCTGTCCCGAACATGATATCGGAATCGAAGAACTGACCCCCAGAATGTTCTCCTTCAATAACCCGATGGGTGCATGTAAACACTGTTCGGGACTTGGCTTTATTATGTCTATAGATCCCGATCTTGTTATACCGAATAAAGATCTGAGCCTTATAGATAATGCGATAAACGCTCAGGGGTTCGGAAATATTGCATCGAACAGCATCGCACTCCGCCTTTATACCAAAATCCTTAAAAAATACGGTCTTTCCGTCACCGATCCGATATCCAAATATTCAAAAGAAGCACTTGATGATCTTTTATACGGAAGCGATCTTCATGAAGGCGTTATCCCGACTCTCGAAAGACGTTATAAACAGACGACAAGCAACTATGTAAAACAAGAAATGGAATCTCTGATGCAGAATATTCCCTGTCCCGAATGTCACGGTGCAAGACTGAACGAACTTTCTCTTGCAGTTACGGTCGGCGGAGTTAATATCAATGATCTTTCGAATATGTCGATCAAAGATTCTCTTGACTTTATCAATAATTTAAAGCTTTCCGCAAGAGATGAAACTATAGCCGATCAGATCCTTAAAGAGATCCGTTCTCGCTTGGGATTTTTACAGTCTGTCGGTCTTGAATATCTTACTCTTTCACGTTCCGCAGGTACTCTTTCCGGCGGCGAAGCTCAGCGTATCCGTCTTGCAACTCAGATAGGTTCATCTCTCATGGGTTGTATTTATATTCTTGATGAACCGTCTATCGGTCTTCATCAGAGAGACAATGCGAAATTACTTGCAACCTTAAAACATCTTCGTGACCTCGGAAATACCCTTATAGTCGTTGAACATGACGAAGATACAATGCTTGCAGCGGACCATGTCGTCGATATAGGACCCGGTGCAGGTGTGCATGGCGGTTA
Organism: Clostridia bacterium; assembly: GCA_017621705.1. GTDB lineage: Bacteria > Bacillota > Clostridia > Oscillospirales > UBA644 > HGM12619. The sequence continues at coordinate 67,009 of JAGASR010000031.1, forward strand.
TGTCGTTGCACAGGGTACGCCGCAGGATATTATGAATTGCCGTGAATCTATCACAGGTCAGTATCTTTCGGGCGTAAAATCTATTCCTATACCCAAAAAAGTAAGAAAACCGAACGGACAGTATCTTTCCGTCATAGGTGCGACAGAAAATAATCTTAAAAATATAGATGTCGATATCCCGCTCTCTCTTTTTACTTGTGTTACAGGCGTTTCTGGTTCGGGTAAATCGAGTCTTGTCAACGAGATACTCTATAAATCACTTTCAGTTGCATTATATAAATCAAAACAAGTTCCCGGAAAATGCAAAGAGATAAAAGGCCTTGATCTTATTGATAAAGTCGTTAATATAGACCAGAGCCCCATAGGCAGAACTCCGAGATCCAATCCTGCGACTTATACGGGTATCTTTAATGATATCAGAGAACTCTTTGCACAAACTCCCGATGCAAAGGCGAGAGGCTATAAATCCGGCAGATTTTCGTTCAATATCGATGGCGGTCGGTGTGAGGCGTGTCAGGGCGACGGTATTGTAAAGATCGAAATGCACTTCTTACCAGATATCTATGTTCCGTGCGATGTCTGCGGCGGACAGAGATACAACAGAGAAACGCTTGAAGTTAAGTTTAAAGGCAAAAATATCTATGAAGTACTTGAAATGACTGTTGAAGAGGGTTTAAAGTTCTTCGAAAATATACCCAATATTGCAAGAAGACTTCAGACTCTCTATGACGTAGGTCTCGGATATATCAAGATCGGTCAGTCTTCGACAACTCTTTCTGGCGGCGAAGCACAGCGTGTTAAACTTGCAACAGAACTATCCAAACGCTCAACGGGAAGAACGGTTTATATTCTCGACGAACCGACAACAGGTCTTCATACCGCCGATGTTCATAAACTCATAGAAGTTCTTCAGAAACTTGCAAATACGGGTAACACCGTTGTAGTCATTGAACACAATCTTGACGTCATAAAATGTGCAGATCATATTATCGACCTCGGACCCGAGGGCGGCGATAAGGGCGGTACGATAGTTGTTACGGGTACCCCCGAAGAAGTTTCAAAATGTGAACAGTCCTATACGGGTCATTACCTTAAACATTATTTTGAAAACAGGTAATTATTTATGAAAGATAAGATCAGATCACTTCGGATGGAACGCCAGTTTCTGTATTCTCGGGCAAGTGAAGAAGAATATATTCAGCTGTACCGTGATCTTCAACCGGGACAAAATGTTTATTGGAATGGGTTCGGTCAGCCTCCGTCTATTTCTTTCCGAGCTTCTTTTGACGATATCGAATTCAACCGATACCGTCAGCGTGAAAGACAGCTCATAAAAGGCAGATTTGCATCCGGAAACCTCGGATGGATAATTCCCGAGGATATTGAACTGTTTTCGGCGCTCTACCGTAAACCTCTTTTATCTCCGAACCCGATTCAAACAATAGTTTTAGATTTTATCGAACGTTCGGGACCGTATACTATCCAGCAGATAAAAGAGGAGACAGGCTTGCTTGTTAAAGAGATAACTCCCGCACTTCATAGATTGCAGGAAGCTTTTCTTATTTACGAAGACCAGTATGACGGCGAATGGAACAGGGGATGGTATCGGTTTGAGGAAATGTTTCCTGATGCGGAGCTTGAAAAGTATACTAAAAAAGAAGCATTAAAGATAATTCTTCAACGTTACGCATACCGTATGGTTTGGTTCGATTGCGGCATGGCAAAGTCTGTTTATAAGATACCTGAAAAAGATATCAAGGCGGCAACGACAGAGCTTGTCGGTGAAAATGTATTTGCTGAATTAGACAATGGATACATTCTGAGATCCGATCTTGATATTCTTGATTCCTATTCCCCGAAAGCTTTAAATTTTATATATGCAATACATCGAAACGACGTTCTCTATAAATCCTTTGAACCTGTTTTAAAAGAACAGATGAAAAAGTTGACTGAAGATTTCGAATATGACCATGAGCCGCTTCAATATCTTCTTATCGACGGTGAGTTTGCAGGCGCTGTTGTCGGCCATTTCAGAAACGGTCCGTATGATCTGAATGATGTCGTGTGTACTTTACCGAATGCCAAAGAACGCAAAGACGAAATATTGAATGCTGTGCGGTCTGTAAACTTCGGATGTCTTCCGGAGAGATTTATGGGTAAAAAAATATAAAATGAGGTGATCTCATTGAAACTTGAACTAATCAATATTGAAAAATCATTTGGTGAAAACAAAGTATTAAAAGGAATTTCTTTTTCTGCCGATGGCGGTAAAGCTTTCGGTCTTCTCGGTCGGAACGGTGCAGGCAAGACAACAACTATCCGTATTCTTATGGACGTTTTTTCTGCCGACGCAGGTGAAATTCTTGTTGACGGGCAACCGATTGACCGTAAAAAAATACATTTCGGTTATCTTCCCGAGGAAAGAGGGCTTTATCCTAAAAAGAAAATCATCGATCAGCTTATTTATTTTGCGGAACTTCGCGGAATGAACCGTAAAGATGCTGTCAAAAATATTGATTACTGGCTCGGAAGGCTCGGTATGACGGAGTATCGGGAAAAACGTCTTGATACTTTGTCAAAAGGTAATCAACAGAAGATACAGCTTGTTACCGCACTTGCTCATGATCCGCAGATTGTAATTCTTGACGAGCCTTTCTCCGGACTGGATCCTGTCAATGCGATGCTGCTTAAGGATGTTGTAAAAGAAGAGATATCAAAAGGTAAAATAGTCCTGTTTTCAAGTCATCAGATGAACTACATAGAAGAATTCTGTGACAGTATAGCGATTCTTAACGGTGGAGAGAACGTTTTAACAGGGGAACTGCACGATATAAAACGAAACTATCCGAGAAATAAACTTGTTGTTGATCTTGAAGATAAAGATAAGCTTATTTCCGAGATGTCTTCTTGTTCCGCATTGCAGGAAGACGGCAGTGTGTTACTTACTCTCTCTTCTCCCGATGAAAAGCGGATAATGATGAAGCGTCTTATTGAAAATTACGATATCGACGGTATTAAAGTATATGAACCAACTCTTAACGATATTTTCGTTGAGTATGCGGATGATCAGAGATAGGGGGTATTGTATGGGACAGTTTGGTAAAATATTTAAATTTGAACTGAAAAATTATCTTACAAATAAGATTTTTGTAGGTGTCACGGTCTTCTTTTCTCTTATTATTGCATTGGTTATGTTCTTTCCGAGAGTCGCCGAAATTTTTGAATCAAATGATCCGGATATTCCCGAATCATCTCAGGAAGGTATTTATATCGATGAAGATCAATCCTCGGAAGACGTTTACGTTGAATCTGGAAACGACGGATCTATAATGCTTCTTCGTTATAACGGTGAAAATTCGGATATGATAAAAGAAGCTTTCTCAAATTCGTTTTGGGGTTATAATGTTGAGATTACTGAAGATGATATTTCAGTAATCGAAGAAAAAATACGATCGGGCGAGGCAGAATGTGCATTTGTCCTTGACGATCTTAATTATTTTACATATTACGTCGGAAATCTTTCGATGTATGATATGAATTCCGAAATGGCAAGCGAGCTCCTTCGAACTCTTTATCAGCAGAACTCTCTTATGAACAGTGGTCTTTCCGAGGAAGAAGCTCTCGATGTCCTCAATGCATATGTCAGTTATGAGACTGTAACACTTGGTAAAGATCAGATGGTAAATTATTTTTATACATATATAATGATTCTTGCTTTATATATGGTCATCCTTCTGTACGGACAGATGGTCTCTACGAATGTTGCAACAGAGAAAAGCTCTCGTGCTATGGAATTGCTTATAACAAGCGCAAAGCCGTCAAGTATGATGTTCGGAAAAGTTTTTGCATCGTGTCTTGCAGGCTTTACACAACTTGTATGTATTTTCGGATCAGCGTTTGTAAGTTTTAATATTAACAGAACATACTGGGATGAATTCGGAATGGTATCATCATTCTTTGATATACCGATAGAGCTTATTATTTATATGCTTGTTTTCTTCGTTCTCGGTTTTCTTGTTTACGCTTTTATTTTCGGAGCAGTCGGTTCTACTGTTTCAAAGCTTGAAGATATCAACACAGCTGTAATGCCGATAACTCTTCTGTTTATTTTCGGTTTTATGGTTGTTGTCTTTTCATTCGCAAGCGGAACGGTGGATAATATTCTTATGAAAGTCTGCTCATATATTCCGTTTACGGCGCCGATTGCCATGTTTGCAAGAATTGCAATGAGTACGGTTCCCTGGTATGAGATAACAATCTGTATATCAGTCTTGACTTTATCAGTTGTATTTATCGGTATAATTTCCGCAAAAATATACCGTGTCGGTGTTTTGCTTTACGGAACTCCGCCTAAAATCGGAGCAATATTAAAAGCAATTAAGAAAGCATAAATAAAAGGAGTGTTTAAATTGAAAAAACTCAGCAGTATCTTATGGGGCATTGTTCTTATAGTTGCAGGTGTTCTTATTGCGTTGAATGCCGCAAATGTTATCAATGTTAATATTTTCTTTGACGGTTGGTGGACTTTGTTTATTATAGTTCCGTGTCTTATCGGTCTGTTCTCCGAAAAGGAAAAGACGGGCAATATTATCGGTCTTGTAATCGGCGGTCTTTTGCTCCTTGCGTCGCAGGATATTTTAAACTTTGAACTTATCTGGAAACTTGCGCTTCCTGCTGTTATCGTTGTTGTTGGCGTTAAACTTATATGGAGCGGTATCTTCGGTAATAAGAGTGCCGCTATGATATCTGCGGCTAAACAAGCAGGAGTTAATCTTCCAAATGTCTGCGCAATTTTTTCCGGGCAGGACGTTAATTTCAGCAATGAAGTTTTTAACGGATCTGAAATAACCGCGGTTTTCGGTGGCGTTAAATGCGATATTTCAAGAGCGTATATCGAAAAAGATTGCGCGATAAATGTTTGCGCAGTTTTCGGCGGAGTCGATATTATTCTTCCCGAAGGCGTTAACGTGAAAGTTAATTCCAATTCTCTCTTTGGCGGCGTTTCCAATAAAAGACAGAAAAATAATGATCCTAATGCTTTGACGGTTTACATAAACGCCACTTGTCTTTTCGGAGGCTGTGATATAAAATGACTTCTTGGCAAAAAGCAATCAAATATGTAGCTATCGCTCTCGCGATTTTTATTGCAGTAAGAATATTAGGTGCTGTTTTCTTCGGTCTTTCAGCTATTACAGCGTTTCTTAACGGCAACGAATCTTTGGTAGGAGAAGTTCAGACGTATGCTGTAAGTGGCGGTATAACATCGTTAAAACTCGAACTCGGTGCATGTGCTCTTGAAATAAAAACAGGGGATGAGTTTACCGTTGAAAGCAATTATAAGTATCTGACGGTCAAAGAATCCGGTGATAAACTCACAGTATCCGAACAGAAAAATTTCTGGAAAAACTATCCGTCAGACCTTAGCGTTGTTATCTGTATTCCCGAGGGCTATGTCTTCGAAAAAGCGGATATAACAACGGGTTCGGGCAGAGTTTCTGTCGAAAGCTTCTATGCGGAAAAACTTAAACTTTCCCTCGGCGCAGGTGAGGTTAATATCTCGTCGCTTAATATTTCCGACAATACAGAAATAGACGGCGGTGTCGGTCAGATCAGAATTACCGACAGCACAGTTTACGATCTTGATTTCGATATGGGTATAGGTGCGGTTGATTTCGAAGGTTATATCCTTGGTGAAAGTGATATAGATTGCGGTATCGGTCAGGCCCAGATAACTCTTCTCGGTTCTGAAAATGATTACCGTATAGATGCCGAAAACGGAATCGGACAGATTTCCGTCGATGCGGTCAAAAACGGAAAGTATTACGGAAACGGTTCAAACGAGATCGATATAAGCGGCGGAATAGGTGAGATCACCGTTGATTTTAAAGCAATAGATTGAATTAATAATTGAATATCAAAAAATGTTGTCTGTTTTTCGGACAGCATTTTTTATAATAATATTCCAACCTGAAGTTGGAAAAATATTTATCCGTTAAACTTATACGTTATTGTTTTTGATGAAATCTTTTGCTATAATATAGGTGTAGCTACAAATACACATTATGAGGTTAATAAATATGAACACGATCAAAATAAATGAACAGATAGCCTTTTTAAGAAAACAAAAAGGGCTTACACAGGAAGATCTTGCCAACGCCCTCGGTGTAACCAACCAGGCGGTTTCAAAATGGGAATCAGCACAATGCTGTCCGGATATTCAGCTTCTTCCCGATCTCGCAAAAATCTTTGATGTTTCGATTGATGAGTTGATCGGATACAGGTCAACTGGAGGATTAGGTGATATTTGCCTCAAGATCAAAGAGTATTTTTCCGCGTTGCCGGAAAAGAAAGCGTTTGAAAACGCATACCGTATTGCGGCATTACTTCATGAAATAGCATCTACCGACGGGTACAAGAAAACCGTTCCGTGGAAAGAAAAGGATTACGCTGCCGATCATGTTTCATCTTGGGGATTATCTATCTGTTCTGAACCGGAAGGTTGCACAGGCAGAAAGAACAACAACATTTTCTTTTCT
>JAGASR010000032.1 GCA_017621705.1 Clostridia bacterium
AAAAGAGCATGCTATTTTGCGTATCTTTCCATGTCCTCGGTTTTCAGCCTTCCTCCGATACTCTTTTTGACGTTCCGCGAAATGTACGGTATTTCTTTTACCCTTCTCGGAACGCTTGTCCTCATAAATTTCTGCACCCAGCTTTGCATTGATCTTATTTTTACGTTCTTTCCGAAATATTTCAATATCAAAAGAACCGTTCAGATCATGCCGCTCATAACGTCCCTCGGTTTGCTTATTTATGCTCTCGTACCGACGTTCTTTCCGCAATTTGCATATCTCGGTTTTGCTGTCGGTACGGTCATTTTCTCGATCTCCGCAGGACTTTCGGAATGTCTTCTGAGTCCGACTGTTGCCGCAATTCCCTCCGATGATCCGGGCAGAGATATGAGTATGCTTCATTCTCTTTATGCGTGGGGCGTTGTCACCGTCGTCGTTATAAGCACATTGTTCCTTACTTTCTTCGGCAGAGAAAACTGGATGATCCTTACCGTTTTCTGGGCACTTGCTCCTGTTGTTTCGTTTATTCTTTTCAGTATCGCGCCGATGCCTGATATCAATATTTCAAACGAAAATACTTCTGCCGAAAAAGCGAAAAAGAAAAATTTTGCGCTCATGCTCTGCGTTTTCTGTATATTCTTCGGAAGCGCCGCGGAAAACTCCATGACAAACTGGATCTCGGGTTATATGGAAAATGCGCTCTCTATCCCCAAAGCATGGTGTGACGTTGCGGGTATGGCTCTTTTTGCGATCCTTCTCGGTGCCGTCAGAACATGGTACGGAAAATACGGTAAAAATATCTATTCCGTTCTTCTTTTCGGTATGTTCGGCTCTGTTGTATGCTATCTTGTCGCAGGCCTTTCTCCGAGTTCGATACTTTCAACCGTCGCGTGTGTTCTTACCGGTGTCTGCACTTCGATGCTCTGGCCCGGAACACTTATATTCATGGAAGAAGTTACGCCCGCTCCGGGTGTTGCCGCTTATGCGCTTCTTGCCGCAGGCGGAGACTTCGGAGCTTCTATCGCACCGCAGATGCTCGGCATAGTTGTCGATACGGTCGCCGAAAGCGAATGGGGTCTTTCTCTTGCGCAGACTCTTTCTCTTACGGGTGAGCAGGTCGGCATGAAGGTCGGTATGCTTACTGCTGCTATCTTCCCGATAATCGGTGTGATCCTGCTTCTTTTTATGGGCAGATATTTTAAAAAGAGCATTTTTACAAAAAAAACGGTATAATTTAGGGGAGTCGATGTTTTTCGTCGACTCTCATATGTTTTACTCCGAAAGTAACGTATAATGTTGCGTATATTGCGGAATGTAACACGGAATGTTACATTGTTTTTAGGTCGGTTGCTTGACTTTAAGATAGTTCGGAACTATAATTTTATCATAACACGCAGGAGGAAAAATATGAGCTTCGGAAAAAATTTATGTTATTACAGAAAACAGATTAATATAACTCAGGAAGAACTGGCGGAAAGACTTTTCGTTACAAGACAGACTGTTTCACGTTGGGAGACGGATTCTGTTTTCCCCGATGTAGAAACTATTATAAAGCTATGCGATATGTTTGACTGCTCAATGGATACTCTTGTCCGCGGCGATGCTGAAAATGAAATTAATGACGAAAAAGAAAATTCGGATGATATGGGAGAAAACACTTGGCATAGCAGTGGAAGATCCCTTGACTGGTACGAACTCAACGGTCCCATCTGCTCGATTATAATGATCTTATGTATTCTTATCTTTCTGCTTTTGGGGATCCTTAAAGGTTTATGGCACCCGGGATGGATAGTTTTCGTTATCGGTATTGCGGCTTGTGCGATCAGTTCCGTTTCGGGAGAAATTATCAACAGTATATTCTTTCGCAAATAAATAATGAGAGCAGATTTTCTGCTCTCATTATTTTCTATTTCGCTATAAAATAATTTATCCCGAGTTTCAGAACAGGTTCGCCTATTTTTGATGTTGAGATACTGATACCCGTAAGTTCTACTTTCTGCCCGTATTTTGAACCTATAGCGGAAGTCACAAGATCTGATATCATTTCATCCGCACCGAAATGAGAAAGTGTTTCCGCTCCGAGGGTAAGTCCGCCGACCGTTATGCTTTTTATTCCCGTGCTCAGTTTTCCGTTTTGAACCGACGGATCTGCCTGAATGAAAAGCGAGACCTGTTCGGGCAAAAACATCACCACGACATCGGGTATATTACTGCCGAAAACTTTCGATATATCGTCCTTTGCGATAACTGCCGAAATTGTTGCTCCGCCGTCCGAAGGGAAAGTCAGCTTCATATCTTTTAACGGTTTTATTGCTTTCTCGTTTTTCTTTATCATCGAATTCAGTTCGTCCTGCGTAAATTCGAGCTCAACGGGAAAGTACGCAATATCCTTGATCTTTTCTGAGATCACGGCGACGATGTCGGGCGTTTCGACTTGTTTTCCCGTTTCCGTTTTTCCGAAATAACTGCCGAACATGAATACCGTCGCAAGCAGTACCGCGAAGAAAACAAGCGCAATTATTGCTTTTAATACTTTTACGGCGATCACTCTTCCCGAAAAAGTATGTCCGCATGCAGGGCAGAACCTTGAACCTTCCGCCGCATCATGTCCGCATTTGTTACATATCATAAAAATAGACCGTCCTTTATGTCCGAATTTCTTTCTGATATAATCATATTCATTCGTTATTAACATTATACATTCAAAAAATGGTTAGGTCAAGTTTTATTTTTACGCAGATTTGTGTCAAAATAGTGAACATATGTATTTTTAATTATAATTTACCTTGAAAAACTTGACAAAGCAGGTAAAAAGGGGTAAAATATATAATGATATACTATCTCTGTAAGTATGCAGTTTTTCAAAGATATATCATAACCATAAAATATAACAAACAGAATCGGAGGGGACAGATTTGGTTAAAAGTATGACAGGCTTCGGCCGTGCATCGGCGATCGTCGACGGCGCTGCCGTTACCGTTGAAATTAAGTCCGTAAATCACCGTTATTTTGAATTTAACGCGCGAATTCCCCGCGCATATATGCAGCTTGAAGACAATATCCGTTCTTATCTTTCGACCCGTGTATCAAGAGGTAAGTTTGATCTTACTTTAAATCTCGATCTTTCTGCGGCAGAGACCGATAAGACCGTAACCGTAAACCGCTCTCTTCTTCAGAGCTATCTTTCCGAGCTTTCCGAGGTCGCAAAAGAATTCGGCCTTCATAACGATGTTTCCGTTAATACGGTCCTTCGTCTTCCTGATGTTGTGACCCTTACCCAGACCGAAAGCGATGCCGCAGAGCTTTGGGCGCTTGTCAAACCCGTTGTCGAAGAAGCGGTAAATGCTCTTATCCGTCAGCGTGAAGCGGAAGGCAAACGTCTTTGCGAGGATATCGCACAGAAATGCGAAATGATAAAAGAACGTGTCGCATTCATCAATTCGAGAGTTCCTGCTTTGACCGAAGAATACAGTGCACGTCTCAGAAAACGTATCGAAAAACTTTTGGGTAATACTGAAATCGACGAACAGCGCCTTCTTACCGAAGTTGCGATCATGGCAGATAAGACTGCGATCGACGAAGAAGTCGTCCGTCTCGGTTCTCATATCGTAACTCTTGAAGAAAATCTTCAGGCAGAAAAACCGATCGGTAAATATATCGACAATTCCATTCAGGAAATGAACAGGGAAGTAAATACCATTTCGTCGAAGATCGGTGATATGGAAGTTACAAAGATCGTTCTCGAACTCAAATCCATAATCGAACAGATCAGAGAACAGATTCAGAATATTGAGTGATCTTGCTATGAAACTTGTAAATATAGGTTACGGCAACAGTATTGCCGAAAACAGGATCGTGGCCGTCGTCTCGCCTGACTCTTCGCCCGTTAAACGTATAATCTCGGATGCGAAGGAAAAAGGACTTCTCATAGACGCAACCTACGGCCGTAAAACAAAATCCGTTATCGTAACGGACAGTACGCACGTCGTTTTAAGCGCCGTTTCTCCCGAAACGATCAGCGGACGTGTCAATGAAAATATTGGTGAATAATACTTTTTTGAATTTAATCGGAGGTAAGATATTATGTTGTATCCCAGTGTAAGCAATCTCATCAAAGGCGAAAACAGATGCCGTTATTCTCTCGTAATCGCAGTCGCAAAACAGGCTCGTTACCTTGCTGAAAAAGCAGAAGAAACAGGCGAAAAACTCGAAGAAAAGCCCATCAAGCAGGCTGTTATGTCTATTGCTGACGGCAAAGCAAGCTTCAGAGAAATCCGCAATACCGAAGAATAATGCCGCTCGGTTCCGCCATGTATGCTGTCGTTGCGATAAAGGGCCTGCCGATGTCGGCGGACTCGCTTTACACTTATCTCGTTCCCGAACAGCTTAAAGATACCGTAAAGGCAGGGCTTTTGTGTACCGTGCCGTTCGGTCATAAAAAAGAGGCGGAAGGTATGATAATGGCTGTCTCGGACAGTACGGATTGCCCCGAGGACAGGCTCCGTTCTCTCATCGCAGTCGGTGAAGATGATCCCGATATGTCATCACTTTCGCCTGACCGTCTCAGCCTCGCACTTTATATCAGGGAACGCTATTTCTGCACTTATTGGGACGCGATATCGCTCGTCCTGCCGTTCGGAAAGATCGTTACCCGTAAAGTCAACAGAAAAAGAGCAATAAAAGATCCGCTTTGCGGTCTTGTCCGTCACCCCGTTGGCCCTGCGGAATTAAGCCCCGAACAGAATGCGGCTTACGAAAATATCAAAAAAGGTTTTTCGTCCGGAGGCGCGCATCTTCTTTTCGGTGTTACGGGAAGCGGCAAAACTCTTGTTTATATAAAGCTTATAGACGATGTCCTCGCTTCGGGTAAAACGGCTTTACTGCTCGTTCCCGAAATCGCGCTGACTTATCAGATCGTAACCCGTCTTTACGACCGTTACGGTGACGATCTTGCGGTCCTTCACAGCGCATTGACTAAAGCCGAACGTAAGGATACTTTTTCTCTCATAAAATCGGGGCATAAAAAAGTAATCGTCGGCACCCGTTCCGCACTCTTCGCACCTGCTCCCGATCTCGGTCTGATAATTATCGATGAAGAGCAGGAAAACGCATATAAATCGGAAATGACTCCGAAATATGCCGCCTGCGAAGTTGCCGCATTTATTGCAAATAAAAAGAAGGCACTTCTTGTCGTTGCATCTGCCACTCCGTCTTTCGAGTCGTTTTACCTTGCCGAAAGCGGAAAAATCGGTATTTCCGAAATAAAAAGCAGATATAACGGTCAGCCTATGCCGAAAGTCGTGCTCGTCGATATGCATGACGAAGTCATGAAAGGCAACAGTTCCCCATTCGGCTCGCTTCTTCTTTCCGAGATCGAAGAAAATCTCAAAAGAGGGGAGCAGACAGTCCTTTTTATGAACCATCGCGGGTATAATACTTTTGTCAGTTGTTTCGACTGCGCAGAACCTATCGTTTGCCCGTATTGCGGCGTTGCGATGCCGTACCATAAAAAAGACGAAAGACTTGTCTGCCATTATTGCGGATATTCGATCCCTGTTCCGCAGTACTGCTCAAAGTGCGGCGGCAAAACCATGAAATATTCCGGAACAGGAACTCAAAAAGCAGAGGAAGAATTATCTCAGCTTTTCCCAAACGCACGTATTTTACGAATGGACGCCGATACTGTCTCCGAAAAAGGAAGCAGAGACGCGATCCTTTCTTCCGTCTCCAAAGGCGAATGCGATATTCTGCTCGGAACTCAGATGATAACCAAAGGGCTCGATTTTCCGAATGTTACGCTCGTGGGCGTTCTTCTTGCGGATACGATGCTTTTCTCGTCAGACTTCCGTGCGCTTGAAAAAACGTTCTCTCTGATGACCCAGGTCGTCGGCAGAGCAGGCCGCTCCGAAAAATCCGGCAGAGCAATTATTCAGTCATTCTATCCCGAACACCGTGTTTTCCGTTATGCTCTCGATCAGGATTACGTCGGTTTCTATAAAAACGAGACCGCATTTAGAAAAATGATGCTTTATCCGCCGTTCTGCGATATCTGTCAGATCTCGTTTATCGCAAAAACGGAAGAAAAAGCGTTTTCGGCAGCCGAAAAGTTTGAAACGGCTCTCCGTTCCGCACAGGAAAAAGCAGGCAGTCTGCCGCTTCGTGTTATTCCCGCAAAATCGACTTATGTTCCGATGGTTGACACACGCCCGAGAGTACGTATATTAATAAAATGCGTCGATAACCGCGCGCAAAGAAAAATATTATCGGAAGTTTACCTTTCCTTTATCAAAGATCCCGCAAACAGAGATATTCGCGCGGATATTGATATGAATCCTTCAAATATCAGTTAAACAGGAGAATTTTTATGGCATTGCGTGAAATAGTAACAGAGGGCTACGAAAGTCTCTCTAAAATATGTAAACCCGTAACTTCTTTCGACAGTCGTCTCGAACTTCTCGTCAAAGATATGAAAGATACCCTCGTAAAAGCAGACGGTCTCGGCCTTGCCGCACCTCAGATCGGTGTCCTCAAACGTCTGGCTATAATCATCGACGGTGAAACAGACGAAATGGTCGCTCTTATCAACCCCGAGATCACCGCAATGTCCGGTGTTCAGAATAAAACGGAAGGCTGTCTTTCCGTTCCCGGTGTATGGGGAAAGACCGAACGTCCCGCAGTAGTTACCGTCAAGGCACAGAACGAAAAAGGCGAATGGTTTGAAATGACAAGAGACGGTATCACCGCAGTCTGCATCTGCCACGAACTCGACCACCTCGACGGTATCCTTTTCCGCGAACACGTTGTCGAATATATCGAAGACAGAGATTAATCTTAACAGAAAGGACTGATCTGAATGAAAGTTCTTTTTATGGGTTCGCCCGATTTTGCGGTCGAATCCCTCAAAGCACTGATCGCCGCAGGTCACGAGATCTGTGCGGTCGTAACTCAGCCCGATAAGCCGAAAGGCAGAGGCTATGCACTTTTCCCGACTGCAGTCGGTGCGTATGCCGAAGAAAAAGGCTACGATGTTTATAAGCCCGACAAAGTAAAAAACGGCGAACTTATGCCGATCCTCGAAAAATATCAGCCCGAGGTCATTGTTGTTGCGGCATACGGTAAAATTTTGCCCGAATATATCCTCAATTATCCGAAATACGGTTGTGTCAACGTCCATGCATCTCTTCTTCCGAAATACAGAGGAGCCTCTCCCATCAATTTTGCGATCATCAACGGCGAAGAGAAAACCGGTATTACCACCATGCTCATGGATATCGGTCTCGATACGGGCGATATGCTTCTTTGGCGCGAAACCCCGATAACCGATGACGATAATGTCGAAACTCTTCACGACCGTCTCGCTCTTATCGGCGGTGAACTTATCTGCGAAACGCTCGACGGCCTCGAAAAAGGCACAGTAAAGAGAATTCCGCAGGAAGGTGAGAGCTGTTATGCGCCGCTCATCACTTCCGAAACGAAAAAATTATCATTTTCCGCAACAAAACGTGATATAATAAATAAAGTAAGAGGTTTAAGCCCCGTTCCCTGCGCTACCGCAACGGCAGGCGGAAAGACCGTAAAGATCTTTGCCGCAGAAGAGATCGACGGACCGCAGGACGGCAAACTTACCGTTAAAGTTGCCGACGGCTGGATCCGTGTTACAGATCTTGCGCCCGAAGGCAAAAAGAGAATGTCCGACGAAGATCTTCTTCGCGGCAACAGAAATTTTGCATTTGATGTTTGATAATTTGCGGAGGTAAAAATTGCCTTATTTTGATTATTGGTATGTGATCCTTGTCATTCCCGCGATGATCCTTTCGATGATCGCTTCGGCTTCCGTTAAAAGTACGTATGCCAAATATGCGAAAATCGCATCACGAAGAGGAATGACGGGCAGTCAGATCGCTTATGAGATCCTGCGCAGAGCGGGAATCAATGAGGTTTCTATCGGTCGCGTAGGTGGTCAGCTTTCCGACCATTACAGCCCGAAAGAAAAGATAATCCGCCTTTCCGAGGGTGTTTATGACGGTTCATCTGTCGCCTCGCTCGGCGTTGCGGCGCACGAAGCAGGGCACGTTTTGCAGTATTACGGAAATTATTTCCCGATACGACTGCGAAATTCTATCCTTCCCGTCGTGAATTTCGGCTCGTCTCTTTCAATGCCGCTCGTTATTCTCGGCTTGATTCTTGGGGTCGGCATTCTTATTGACGTCGGCATTGTTCTTTTTGCTGTCGTCGTTTCTTTTCAGGTACTGACCCATCCCGTTGAATTTAACGCTTCATCAAGAGCGTTAAAACAGCTTGAATCCTGCGGCGCACTTAATTCGGACGAACTTCCGAAAGCCAAAAAAGTCCTTAATGCTGCCGCTATGACTTATGTCGCATCTGTCGCTGTTTCACTTGCACAGCTTTTGCGACTCATTTTGATATCCAATAACAGACGAAGATGAAAACAGATATTGCTTCTTTGAATTTTGACCGACTTTCCGCTTTCGTTGCGGAAAACGGTTTACCCAAATACAGGACAGAACAGCTTTTCCGTTGGATCTCGAGAGGCGTTCTTTCCTTTGACGAAATGACGGACATCTCAAAAGATCTCCGTGCAAAACTTTCGCAAATAGCGACTCTTCCCGTTCTCAAAATCGAAAAGAAACTCGTTTCTTCCGACGGAACGGTGAAATTCCTTTTTACTCTCGAAGACGGCGAACACGTCGAGACCGTTGTCATGAAATATGAACACGGAAATTCCGTCTGCATCTCTTCTCAGGTCGGCTGCAGAATGAACTGTGCGTTTTGCGCAAGTTCGTTAAAAGGGCTTCAAAGAAGCCTTACGGCAGGTGAAATGCTCGCGCAGGTAGCTGTCGCAAACAGAGAATGCAACGTATCGTCGCTCGTTGTAATGGGTATCGGCGAACCGATGGATAACTATGAAAATATCCTTACGTTTCTCGAAAACCTCAGCGATCCGAGAGGTCTTGCGATGAGTCTGCGTCATGTTTCTGTCTCGACCTGCGGCATCGTTCCCAAAATAAACGATCTTGCCGAAAAGAAACTTCAGCTCACTCTTTCAGTTTCGCTCCATGCTCCCGACGACGAGACGAGAAATAAAATAATGCCCGTCAACCGTAAATGGAACGTTAAAACTCTTATCGATGCATGCAATAACTACATCGAAAAAACGGGCAGACGTATATCTTTTGAGTATACGCTTATCAAGGGTGTCAACGATTCCGTTCGCCATGCAGAAACTCTTGCGAAGCTTCTTCGCGGAATGCTTGCGCACGTTAATCTTATACCCGTAAATTACGTTATGGAGCGCGGCTTTGAGCCGTCTTCGCCGGAAAGTATAAGACGTTTTTACGATACTCTTAAAGCCAAGGGTATAAACGTCACAGTCCGCAGAACCCTAGGTAGTGATATCAATGCTGCCTGCGGTCAGCTCAGGCATAAGACCGAAGCCGGCGAAAATAATTGATTTGATATTAAATTTAAGTAACTTTGTTTTTCAACATCGGAACTATCTTCTTCATCGGAGGAAACAACTATGACTATTACCGGAAAGACTGATGTCGGCAGAGTCCGCTCCTCGAACCAGGATGCATTTGCCTACACCGAATTCGGCGGAGGAAATTTCTGCGCCGTTGTTTGTGACGGTATGGGAGGACATGTCGGCGGAAGCGTCGCTTCCGAAACCGCGATCGCGGCTTTCCAGAAACAGATAAGTATTGCAGATGAGGCTTCTTTGAAAGAGAGAAATATCGAGACCATGCTCGAATCTTCCGTAAAAAGAGCCAATGAAGCCGTATTTTCAAGATCTATCGTTGAACCGTCCCTTAAAGGCATGGGCACAACGATCGTTACTGTTTTTTCTTACGAGGGCTCGGATTACGTTGCTCACGTCGGAGACAGCCGCGCGTATTTCTTTGACGGGGAATGCATAGTCAGGCTCACCAAGGACCATTCTGTCGTACAGGAAATGATAGATAAAGGCGAAATAACCGAGGAGGATGCAAAAAGTCATCCTTATAAGCACGTTATTACCCGTGTACTCGGCGTCGATCCCGAGGTCTCTGTCGAGGTCTCGGCTATCGATCTTACTTCTCCCGGAAGACTTCTTCTTTGTTCCGACGGTCTTTCAAATATGATCACGGACCACGAACTGGAAGAGTTTCTCAGACTTGACGTTGATATTTCGGAACTCTGTGAGCTCCTTGTTGCCGCTGCGAACGAACGTGGCGGAAGCGACAATATCACTGTCGTTGTCGCCGAAATATAAATCGGAGGCTGTTCTTGGATACAATGATAAATACTGTCCTAGGCGGCAGATATACAATTCTTGAAACGGTCGGTGTCGGCGGTATGTCCGTCGTTTATAAAGCGGTCGATTCTCTTGAAAATCGGTTTGTTGCAATCAAAGTCCTCAAACCCGAGTTTTTGACCGATGAACGTTCCCGTCGCCGTTTCCTTAACGAGTCGCGCGCGATTGCAATGCTTTCTCACGCGAATATCGTTGATGTCTATGACGTTAATTTTGAAGATAATAATCAGTATATCGTCATGGAATATATTGAGGGCAGAACACTCAAAGAATATATGGATTTTACGGGTGCTCTCCCTATAGGTGAAGTTTTCGGCTATATCAAACAGACCCTTCGCGCTCTTCGTCATGCTCATGAACGCGGCATTGTTCATCGAGATATCAAGCCGCAGAATATCATGCTTCTTGATGACGGGACGATCAAGGTGATGGACTTCGGTATCGCTCACGTTTCAAATTTCGAGACCATAACCATGACCGATACCGCGATAGGCTCCGTTCACTATATCTCGCCCGAGCAGGCGAAAGGTTTGCCTGTCGATGATAAATCTGATATTTATTCCACGGGTGTCATGCTTTACGAAATGATGACCGGTGTTTTGCCTTTTACGGGCGAAACTCCCGTTTCCGTTGCATTAAAACAGGTCCAGACCGAACCGAAAAAACCGAGAGAAGTAAATCCCAATATTTCGAGAGGTATGGAGCAGATAATCCTCAAAGCAATGAAAAAAGATCCTGCGCAGCGCTATCAGCATGCAAAGGAAATGCTTGTCGATATCAAGATCCTTGAAGATAATAAGGAATGGGTCTTTGATTATCCGGACGAGCCTGCAGTTGCTCCCGAAGTTCCCGAAAAACCTGTTGAAGAAGAGAAAAAAGCGGAACCAGAAGTAAAAAAAGAACCCGAACCTGCACCGAAAAAGAATACGAAAAAGAAGAAAAATTCAGCCAAAGCAAGAAAATGGCGAATCATCAGAAATAAATTTCTTGCCGTAACCTCGGGTATCTTTCTTGCTGTTGTTCTTGTTCTTTTCGGTTACGGCGTTATGATCACGGTCGTAAATCAGCTTAATGATGATCTTATAGAGCTTCCGAGCTTCGTCGGAAAAGTTGCTTCCGATGTTATGGCGGATCCTCGTTATAATACGTTCTTTGAGTTTTCCGAAGAATCGAGATATGACGATACCATCGGTGCCGGTCTTATTGTCGAACAGTCTCCCGAATCCGGAAATTTCAGTCGCGGAACAAAGGTCAAGCTTATTGTAAGTAACGGTAAGCGAACCGTTACGGTTCCCGATGTGAAGGGTTGGGAAGAAGCGCAGGCTATCGTTAAGCTCAAACAGAGCGATCTTCTTTATGAAACGATTCAGACACAGAGCGATACTGTCGATGAAGGCAAGGTTATCCGCACAGAGCCTGCGTCCGCAACAACCGTACCTGTCGGAACGACTGTAAAAATATACGTTTCGTTCACGACCGAAGCAACGAGAGTTTATGTTCCCGGTGTCGTCGGCTATAAAGAAGAGCTCGCACGTCAGACCCTTCTCAATTCTCAGCTCTACTATTTCTCCGTCCGCTACGAATATGACGATTTCGTCGAAAAAGGCTATGTAATTTCTCAGAGTATCGAAAAAGAAACTATTGTTGACGTAAGCGAGGAGATTATCATCGTCGTAAGTCTTGGCAGTGTTGCCGATGCTATTGCCGACGGAACCTATATGCCTCAGAACGATCAGAGCACCGCTCTTGACGATTACTATGATACAGGCGAATAATATTATAATAATGAAAGGACATACCGCATGACAGGGGTAATCTACGAATGTGTCGGCGGAGTTTATTCCGTTAAAACCGAAGATGGCTTTATCTCCTGTCAGGCGAGAGGCCTTTTCAGAAAAGACGATACAGTGCTTTTGACCGGCGATAAAGTCGTTATCGAAAATGAGATCATAACGGAAATCTTGCCGAGAAAAAATGCGCTTATCCGTCCTCCCGTTGCGAATATCGATAAACTTTTTCTTGTCGTTGCAGTCGCATCTCCCGATCCGAGCTTGTATAATATTGATAAGATGCTTGCAGTTGCGGCTTATCATAATATAGAGCCGATCATTGTTTTCAGTAAATCCGATCTTGACGATCCTTTCGGTCTTCTCGATATTTATTCCGATCTTCCGTATAAAACTTTCCGTGTCTCCGTCGAATCCGAGTCGGATCTCGAGCTTATCCGCGCGGAAATCAAAGACAGTATCTGCGTTATGAGCGGTCTTTCGGGTGTCGGTAAATCGACTCTTCTCAACCGTCTCGATCCAACTCTCGAACTTAAAACAGGCGATATCAGCAAAAAACTCGGCAGAGGTAAAAATACAACAAGAACATCCCGTTTCTTCGATGTTGCAGGCGGTGTTATCGCCGATACTCCCGGTTTTTCGAGCCTTTCTTTTGAATCGTACGATATCAGAAACCGTGCTTTTCTTGCAGACTGTTTTCCCGATTTTTCTGATTTTACGGATGATTGCCGTTTTACGGACTGCTCGCATACAAAAGAAAAAGGCTGTGCCGTTCTTTCTGCTCTTGCAGAGGGTAAGATAAAGCCGTCTCGCCATGAAAACTACTGCAAAATGTATGAAGAGCTCGGCGTTTACAAACCCTGGGAAGATAAAAATCTCAAGGAGGGCAAGCATACAGTATGAGCAATAAACGTGCGATAATTTACTGCTGGTCCGAAAGTGACCGTTTGCCATTCGAACCTTCCGAGGGTGATTTTATCATCTGTGCGGACAGCGGCATCGATTATGCGAACAGGGTAGGGGTTCGCCCTGATATCGTTCTCGGCGATTTCGATTCTGCGGAACGTCCCGATGATTCTTCTTTGTTCGATATTATTTCCTTACCTACTGAAAAGGACGATACGGATGCCCTTTACGCCGCAAGGACTGCTCTTGAAAAAGGCTATGAAAAAATTTATCTTGCAGGAGGTCTCGGCGGAAGACTTGACCACACGCTCGGTGCGATATCCGTTCTCCGCTTTATCGAAAAAGAGGGCGCGGAATGTGTTATAAGCGACGGTCTTACACGCCTTTGTCTTATCCGCGCAAATACGGAAAAAGAGTTTCCGTTTGATGAAAAAGTAAAATACATATCGGTATTTCCGTCGCAGGGAAGATCTTGCGGCGTTTATATAGAGGGGCTTAAATATACCCTTGATAATTTCGATCTTACGTCCGAGTTTCCGATAGGCGTAAGCAACGAATATGTTCCCGGTAAAGACGGTCTTATCAGATCCGGAGACGGGGATCTTCTTATCGTTGAAATAATGCGATGAGTTCCTTGAAAATTTAACAGAAAGGTGGGTGAGAAAATATATGAAGAAAAAAAGAATGCGCGCCGCAGCCTTTATAGATTACGAGCATTGGTATATCTCAATGGAAAAGATCTATCATAAAAAGCCCGACATAGGCGCATGGCTCGATATGATAAACGAGCGCGCAGATGTAAGAGAAATAACTTTTTTTGCGGATTTTTCAAACGAATCTCTGAGTAAAGAAATATCGAAGATCAGAGAATATACAAATAAAATTGTCGATACCAAAAACCCCAATCCTCATTCGGAAAAGGATTTTACGGACTTTATCATGCTCGACAATATCTATCAGAAAGCTTATGCGGACGATAAGACGGACGTTTTTAT
Source organism: Clostridia bacterium (assembly GCA_017621705.1). Taxonomy (GTDB): domain Bacteria; phylum Bacillota; class Clostridia; order Oscillospirales; family UBA644; genus HGM12619. The sequence goes on from JAGASR010000032.1 coordinate 14,004, forward strand.
TCTTTTTACGGGTGATGCTCATTTTTATTCCGTCGTCGCATTCCTTAAAGCAATTTGCCGCAAGCAGGTCGGTGTGTATGGCATAAAAGGCGCATGCAGTTCACAGTTAAAATCCACGGCGTCGTGGTGGGTCGAACTTCCAACAGATCTCGATATCTTTAAACCGTATTACGATATGATACTTAAAAATATACGGTATCTTGAACATAATCTTAAACCCGACCAGAGTATAACTTTCCGCAATACCGTTCAGAGCGTTGCCGATCATTATTCGGCAGATAAGGAAAAGGTCACCGCAGCCCTGCAGTCACTTATAGAAAGCGGTTATATCGATAAAAACGAAACAAAAGCATACCGCAAGACCGTTATAACTTTAAAAACAAACTGGGATAAACTTATTGCAGACGGTCTTTGGGTCGCAGAAGCGGCAAACGGAAACCTCTTTATCAAAAAGACGGCTGAATCAGTTCCCGTAAAGTCGAAACAGTCACCAAAACCAAAAGCTCCTTCAAAACGCAGAACTCCCGCAAAGCGTAAAACAACAAAAGCCAAATAATATACAAGTCTCAACGGATATCTGTCTGTTGAGACTTTTTTAGGTCTTTACTTTGTTTTTGATTTATGGTATAATTAAAAAAACTTTTGGGGTGAATATTATGGCTGAATTAAAATATATCGAAGCAAGAAATGCTCCTTTTGATGTCTACGGACTTTACAATTACCGCACCGAACCGCAGTATAAGCGTATGCCCGATGATGTTGCGAAAAATACGAATGGCGGTGTTGCAGGTCTTTATCTCAATACCGCAGGCGGCAGGGTGCGTTTTTCTACCGATTCGAAGCGTATCGCTATCCGTGTTTCTATGCCCGGTATCACTCGTTTTTACCATATGCCTCTGTCGGGTTCCGCAGGTCTTGACCTTTACATAGATAGGTCGGAGGGCGAGATCGATCCGGCTGTTGAGGATCTCGGATATTACCGCGCTTTTACAACCCCTTACGATATGCAGGACGGCTATGAGGCATCTGTCGAGTTCGTGACAAAAAAGATGCGTTATTTTACGATTAATATGCCGTCATACAGCAACGTCAAAGACCTTTTTATCGGCATTGACGATGATTCTACCCTTTCGGGCGGTCTTAGCTATCTTCCGATTCTTCCCGTTGTCTATTACGGTAGCTCGATAACTCAAGGTGCGTGTTCATCTCGTCCGGGAAATATTTATCAGAATATAATTGCACGCCGTTTGAATATCGACTATATAAATCTCGGTTTTTCGGGCAGCGCAAGAGCTGAAAAAATAATTTGTGATTATATGGCGACGCTTTCGATGTCTGCTTTCGTTTCGGATTATGACCACAATGCACCCGATCCCGATCATCTTGAAAAAACTCATTTTGAACTTTACAAGACGATCCGCACAAAACATCCCGATATTCCGTATATCATGATAACTCGTCCCGACTACCGAAACGGCGATCGGACAGAGCAACGCAGGCAGATCGTTATTAACAGTTACGAAAGAGCAAAAGAGCTTGGCGATAAAAATGTTTATTTTATCGACGGTAAGGAGTTCTTCGTCGGAAAATATGCCGATATGTGTACTGTTGACGGATGCCATCCGACAGATCTCGGCTTTTCGCTTATGGCAGATACAATCGGAGATGTCCTTGAAAAAGTTTTGCCGCTTTAATATTTCTTATCACTTTAATATTTCTTATCAGTAGAAAGAGGATGAAAAATGAAAACAGTAAGGGAAAATTGCTTTAACTATGAATTGATCCTTGAATGGAAAGGCGACGTTCTCGGACAGATCGAAATAGATTACGCCCAGGATTTTGAAAACAGAAACCATGCTATTTTAAGAATATCCGCAGACGGTGTTAAAATGGCAATTAAATCTCCCCATGGCGAACAGATACTGAAAACCGATGATCATGTTCCTCAAGGAAAAGTCGTATTCCTTCGCAGGGGTAATTATGCACGTGTTCTTTATGACGGCAGGGAAATGTACTTGCAGGGCGGAACAGGCGAATGGTACGGTCACTATATGGCGGAAAAAGCTGTTCTTACTATTGATGATTCGGAAAACAATTTGATTTCATGCCTTTATACTTCTCTTGATTGGCTCATAGCGCCCGATGCTCCCGCTGTAACTGCAGGCGAAGACGGCACATATTACGAACAGCAGATAATCCCCGGTGCCGTTATTGAACATGACGGTGTCTGGTATATGTACTGTATGTGCGGAATGAAGGGAAACGAGGAAGGTTCTTCAAAACGTGTTATCGGTGTTGCGACATCAACGGACCTCGTCAACTGGACTGTTATGCCTAAACCTCTTATCGATCACGGAATACTCGGTGTTGAAGGCGAAAATCTGTATCCAAACGCTTGCTTGAAAAATGCGGACGGTAAATTTGTACTCTTTTTCTCTGCGCAAGCATTTCCCAAATGGATCGGCGTATATGCCCTGATTTCGGATTCTCCTCTCGGTCCGTTCGTTCTTTGTGAGGAAAATCCCGTCATTCCTTCCGATAAACCAATGCATGAGTTTGATGCTGTTGAGTGTAATTTGCTTCAAGGCAGATATTTATTGTATTTAACAACATTTCAGCAAGGTTCCGATACCGAAAAAGCAGGCGACAGAGGTATTCTTTATTTCAGTGACGACCTTATTCATTGGAGAAAGGGTGCGGATATGGCTCCGTTCCGTCCCGAAACAGAGAACGGTTGGGATTTCGCTCATGTCAGAACGAGAGGAATCAATAAGATCGGAGATACGTGGTATCTATGGTACGAGGGCGTAGGTCATTGGCATGCTCCAAAGAACGATTTTGATGATGAAAACGCATTTGTTAACTGTGAGTGGTGGGATGTCGTCGGACTTGCTCGTTCAAAGGATCTTCAAAATTGGGAATACTATCACCGAAATCCTTGCTTTGTTCCTCAGGGACGTTCGATTGACAGATATGACAGCAGATGGGTCGGCTGGCCGAGAATGGTCATAAAAGACGGAAAGGGTTATATCTTCCATTCTGCAAGCGGCCGAAAAGTCCATGTCGGCTGCAGAACGATCGATATTGATGCTCTGACCGATTGGGAAACCGAAGGCGGAAAGACCGAAAAGTTGATTTAAATATTTTCAGAAAACAAGTTCTATCATTGGTTGATGGGCTTGTTTTCTTGTCTCTGAATCGGAGAATTGTCATATTTTTATTCGCTTGACTCTACGATTGGTTTCATGTATAATATACTCACAAGGCCGGACTTGAATTTTATTTAGAGGATACTAATATGAGTGAATTGAATTTTGGCGCTAAACTTACTGCCCTCCGTTTGGAAAAAGGCTTGACTCAGGAAGCCCTTGCGGAGGCTCTCGATATTTCAAATAAAACTGTTTCCAAATGGGAAACGGGTTTTTCTACCCCCGATCTTGAAATGCTCGTCCGCATTGCTGAATATTTTGAAGTCAGCGCAGATCATCTCCTCGGTATTGAGAAAAAAGAGCAGATCGATATTGCCAAGGCGATCGACAGAGAGTTTGACGGTCTAGACAGATGCAGTGCCGTTCTCAAAACATTCGATCTTAATAATAATATATTCCTTTCCGCTTTTGGAAGAATGGGCGATTATTCCAATGAAAGATCTGTTATTCCCGAAGTCCGTCACTCAATGCCAAGATGCGTTATCTGTAACGAAAATATGTATAATTTCATGGTCAATTCCGAATATCTGAATCTTTCATGTTCTCTTTACAAAAATAAATCCGATTTTGCAATACTCGAAATAGATGAAGCTTTATGCCGTATTTCCGAGCTTTTTGCTTTTCTTTCCGATAAAGTCGCCCTCGGTGTCTGCCGACTTGTCCATTCCGAGTCTTTTCCCGTGAGTTTTACCGCAAAATATACAGCTTCATTGCTGAATGCTGATGAAAAACGCGTTACCGATATTCTCAATAAAGCTTGTTCTATAGGTCTTTGCATTAAACAGACCGCGCATATGAAAGACGGAGAACTCGATGTCTATTCTTCTTCGGGTGAAGGCAGGATCCTTTTCCTTATCGCTCTCGCTTGTGAGCATACGTGCGGCGTAAGCGCTAACGATTATGCATTCGGAGGTCCTGCTAAATTGATAGGAGGTACGAAAAAATGAGTTTATCGGAAAATATCAGAAAATTCAGAATCGAGAAAAATATGACTCAGGAGCAGCTTGCAAATCTTCTCGGTGTGTCTTCCCAGGCAGTCTCAAAATGGGAGACGAGTGAAACATACCCCGACGGATCGCTTCTTGTTCTGCTTGCAAATACTCTTGACGTCTCTCTCGACAGGCTTTTCGGCAACGAAAAGGTTTATAAGCCTGATGTTGCGACATCAATGATTCGTCTTGTACGCAGAGAAAAATACGAAAATACGTTCGAGCTTGTCAGAAATCTCTGTTGGAATATCGAAAAAGGGCTCTTCGGCTCGTCCGTTGGGGAATCATACGAAAGTTCTGCACCGACGAATAACGAATCATATATTCTTAACGATTACGGTTTTACAAATATTTCAAACGGAGACGCACCTTACTTTTCCGTCTTTCCAGAGCCCGAGTGTGGCTGGAAAAAAACTATCGGAGACGGGGAAGATATGAGAAAGATCTTCGAATGTCTTTCGTCTCCCGAAACTATGAAGGCGGTTTTGTTTATTCACAGCAAAGAAGCATATTATTTTTTTGAAGATGCTCATCTCGCTAGGGAATGCAGTATTCCCGACGAAAAAATGCCGGATGTTCTTGGCTCTCTTTTATCTCTTAAGCTTATTGCAAAATTCGATGTTGATATTGACGGTCAGACAGTATCTCTTTATAAAACTTTCCCTTCCCACCGTATGATTGCGCTTTTACTCTTTGCAAAAAACTTAAAATATGTCGGTAATTATTCTTTCCAGGCCGATAACCGATCCCAAAAACCTTTTCTTATATGAAAAAATGAGATCCTTTCCGCTAAAAGGGGAGGATTTCTCTCTTTTGCTTATGTGTTAAAAATACAAGTGTAAAGTGAAAACACATTACATTAAGTTGCTTCATAGTCTTTTCCTTGTCAGAAAAATGGTAAAACTGCCCGTAAAAGCATATGACTTGACAATAAACGGGTTTTGTGGTATAATACAAGTAATTATACTATATATGGTAGGAAACGGTGACTTATGAGCTCGATCAAAAAGATCATGGCGTTAATAATATCCCTGTCGGTCATGGCTGTAATGCTTGTGACCTTTACTGCGTGCACCGAAAAAGATATCGAGATATACGATAATCTTGAGATGACGATTCTCAAAGACCTCATTGAAGATGTCTCTCAATATGAGCTTTCCGCTACCGCAAAGCGTACTCTTGACGATGTTATCGCGTTATATAATAACGAAGAGACTTCCGATATTGAGATCACCGCCGCTATCGCTTCCCTCTATAAAGTCAAAAACGAAATTCTTCTTCAGCCCATTATTTTTATTGACGGCGCCGCCGAATCAAAAGTAAAATTGGCACTCGGTCTTCCCGAAAATGCCATAGTTACTGTTTCTGATATTCTTACTGTCAAAGAACTCGACCTTTCCTACACCGAAGAAGACGAAGCCGCAGGTCGTCCAAAGATCAATTTTATCTCTGACTTCGCACGCTTCCCGAGCCTTAAAAAACTCAATGTTTCAGGCCACTCAATATCCGATTTCAGCGGGGCCGAAAAGCTTGTAGGTTTGACTTCTCTCGATATTTCGGATAACGTTTCCGATGATGTCGTTCAGGTCGATCTTTCTCCTGTCTGGACGCTGACTTCTCTTGAATATCTCAATGTTGCAGATAATGCTCTTTCCGATATCTCCGGTCTTTCTTTGATGCTTGAGCTTGAATACGTCGATATCTCGGGAAATCCCGTTAAGGATCTTTCTCCGCTTGCGGCTCTTCCGAAGCTTGAAAGACTTACGGCGAGAAACTGTTCGTTTGATTTTAATTATCTTCGCGCACTCCGCGTGCTTTCAACCCTCGATGTTTCCGATTCCGTACTTTCGTCGAATGTTGATTTCTCTTTGTTGACTACACTTAAAAGTCTCACCGCGGAAAATATCCCCGCTTCGCAGGCATTGACTGTTTCGGGTCTTACGGACCTCGTTTCTCTCGATATTTCGAACTGCGGAATTACGGATATTTCGTTTGTTGCCGCACTTAACGGTATTGTTTATCTTGACATTTCAAATAATGCAATAACCGACTTTTCTGCGGTTTCGGCACTTTCCGAACTCGTATCGCTCGACGCTTCGTCGAATAATGCGACGACTGTTGTATTGGGCTCTTTATCTTCGCTTATGTTTGCAGATCTTTCGGATAACGCTATGACCGCTCTTTATATGAATGCGGATTATCCGTCGCTCGGCAAACTCGATATCAGCGAAAACGAGCTTTCTGTTTTTGTTTTGGCGAAAGCCGAATGGCTCTCCGAACTCAATGCGTCCGATAATAACCTCACGGATTCATCTTTTGTATCTTCATTCAAAAACCTCGGATCTCTCGATATTTCCGATAATGAAATTACTTCTCTTGATCTTAACGGTCTTACAAAGCTCTCTTATCTCGATGCTTCGGGCTGTCCGTTATCTTCGACTGCGGGAATTTCGTATGCAACAGCTCTTACGGATCTTGATCTTTCCGCAACTACAGTCTGCGATATTGACGGGCTCAAAACTCTTTCCGAGCTTAAAAAACTTTCAGTCAAACTCAATCTCGTCGAAGATATTTCTCCGCTTTCCGTTCTTACTTCTCTCGAAGAGCTTACTCTCATCGGTATGCAGCAGAGCGAATGGTCTGTTTTTGCAGGCATGACGGAGCTTTGCAGTCTTCGTATTCTCTCGTCGCCCGTAAAACAGCCTCTTATCAAGAATCTGCCGAAACTCGAATATATCGAGCTTAACGGCTGCCGGTCGGTAACGGATATCTCCCTTATTACCGATCTTCCGAATCTGAAGGAAATGTTTATCAATAAGGTCGATATCGCGTCTCCCGTAGTTCACGGTCTTCCTGCACTCAAAAAACTTACCATGACCAATGCGGATATCGAATATGTCAACATGATAGACGATCTTCCGTCTCTCGAATATCTCGATCTTTCCGAGAACGATTTCGAAGCTCTCGAATTCAGCACATCTTTGCCGTCTCTTAAATATCTCGATCTTTCGTCTTCAAGAATTTACGTTATCGACGATCTGAATATCGTAATGAATATGGGTTCGCTTGATCTCAGCGGCAACTATATCAAAAAGATCGGCAAACTTTCCGAGCTTTTTACTGAGCTCGAATATCTCAACCTTTCGGGTAATAAAATCAAGGATTATTCTCCGCTCAATAACATTTTGATAGGGGAGTTGGTAAAATAATGTACAGCGAAAATTACAGTTCAAAAAAAACAAGTTTCTGGGTCATAATTTTAATGTTGACCGTTGCGTTCTGCCTCCTCTCTGTGCCGAGTTGGTTCAGCTGGGTCAGTTTTAAAGGCATTTATGAGATCCTTGTCCTTATCGGAATGAGTGTTGCACTTTATTCTTATATTCGACGCGGTTTTTATAAGTATACTTACATAATAAATGAGGATATTATAACAGTAGTACTGAAACTCGGATCGAAGGATACTGTTCTTTGCATGATTCCTATCGGCAATATTCACGATATTCAGTCTGATATGCTTTCAGGCTCTTTCAAAGAAAAAGGCATAAAAAATATCATGCGTTGCAACGGCGATCTTTTCGGCTCAAAAGGTATGAATATTGTTTATACGGATGCCGAAACGGGCACGCTTTCCGTTCTTATCTTTAACCCGAGCGAAAAGTTTACCGAAATTTTACAAAGCAAACGTATTGACAAATGCACTGAAGTGTGATATAATATTTGAGCACAATGAAGAAGACTCTGTCTCACCTTGTCCGATCATTATCGGCGGGTCAATATCGTAACTAACGCAATGCGTTCAGATTACGGCGGACAGATTCTGTCTGCCGTTGTTTTTTATAGAAATAGAAAAATTTTGGGGGGATCCTTTATCAACGCGAAAACTATGCAGATAAACGAAGATATCCGCGATGCTCAGGTACGTCTCGTAGGAGACGATGGCGAGCAGTTGGGTATTCTTTCTGCCAAAGAAGCACAGAAACTGGCAATTCAGAAAGGCCTTGACCTCGTAAAGATTGCACCTCAGGCAACTCCGCCGGTATGCAAACTTATGGACTACAGCAAATATTGCTTCGAACAGGCCAAAAAAGCAAAAGAACAGAAAAAGAGCCAGAAAACCGTTTCTGTCAAAGAAGTTCAGCTCACAGTCAAGATCGCAGATCATGACCTTAACACAAAGCTTAATCATGCGCTTCGTTTCCTTAAAGACGGAGATAAAGTTAAAGTTGCCCTTCGTTTTAAGAGCAGAGAGATCCTTCATCCCGAATGGGGTACCGAGCTCATGGCTCGTTTCGCTCAGGGATGCGAAGAGTTGGGTGTTATCGAAAAACCGGCAAAACTTGACGGTCGCAATATGATAATGGTTCTGGCACCTAAAGCCTCAAAGTAAGCTTTTTATTTATTCACATAAAGGAGAACTAAAAAATGGCAAATAAGATCAAACTTAAGTCGCACAGAGGCGCGGCTAAGCGCTTCACCGTTCTTAAAAGCGGTAAAGTAAAGATAAATCACGCTAACAGACGTCACATCCTTACCAAAAAGACGACTAAATACAAGAGAGGTCTTCGTAAAGGTACTTACGCAAGCCCCGCAAACGCTCCCACAATCAAAAAACTTCTTCCGTATTAATCGAAGTTTCAGTGATAGTCTCGGAGAATTACTTATTATTTGGAGGAAAATTAAATGGCTAGAGTTAAAGGCGCCATCATGACGCATAAAAGACATAAGAAAATCCTGAAGCTTGCTAAGGGTTATTTCGGAGGCAAATCCAAACTTTTCAGAACTGCTAACGAAGCAGTTATGAAGTCCCTTGTATACGCATACACCGGCAGAAAACTTAAAAAGAGAGATTTCCGTTCCCTCTGGATCACCAGAATCAGTGCTGAATGTAAAGTAAACGGCATCAACTATTCCAGATTCATGAACGGGCTCAAAAAGAGCGGCATTGTTCTTAACAGAAAAATGCTCGCAGAGCTTGCTGTTTCCGATAAAGCTGCTTTCGCTGCTCTCGTTGAAACCGCTAAAAAAGCCCTTTAATATAACGATTATCGTTTAGGAACACAAAGGAGACACGCTCTGCGCCGAACCCTTTGTGTTCTTCTTATTTATTAAAACGGAGTATTTATGAGAATACAGAAATTTATTGCCGCGTGCGGCGTTTGTTCCAGAAGAGCTGCCGAAGAACTTGTTGCTGCAGGTAAAATTACCGTTAACGGTACCCCTGCGGAGATCGGCATGGATGTAGATCCCGAAAATGACCGTGTATTTTATTCGGGCAAGCGCATATATATAAAAGCGTGTGAAAAACAGTATTTTATTTTCTATAAACCGCGCGGCGTCATCACCTCTATGAAAAGAGAGTCTGAAGACGAAAAAAGAGCTATCGTTGCGGACTTCATAAAAAGAATCAAGGGTAGAGTTTATCCTGTCGGCCGTCTTGACAGAGACAGTGAAGGCATCCTTATTCTTACCGATGACGGTGAAGCTGCGCTCCGTATGACCCATCCCCGTTATCATGTCAATAAAACCTACCGCGTAACCGTTCGAGGAGACGTTACCGAAGCTCAGCTCGAAAAACTTCGTAACGGTGTTCAGCTCGAAGACGGTCTTACAAAACCTGCGATCGTCGTTATCCAGTCCCAGGCTTCCGAAAAAGGCGAGACCGAAGACAGTGATCTCTATGTTGCAGATAACGTAAAGATCGTTAAAACAGCGCTTCATATGACCATAAGCGAAGGTAAAAACCGTCAGATCCGCCGTATGTGCGAAGCTGTCGGTCTTGAGGTCATGCTTCTTAAACGTATTGCAGTCGGCGATATTCTTCTCGGCAGACTTCAGCCCGGTGAATACCGTCCCATGACCGAACTCGAAAAAGAAAAGCTTCTCAAAGGTCTCGGTCTTCCCTACGTTGCCCCCGAAAAGAAGGGTAAACCCACTGTTGAAACGAAGCACGGCAAACCTATCCACCGTCACGGCAGAGAAAAATCCGTCAATGAAAGACGCTTCATCAAGCAGATCAAAAAGCTCAAATAATTTGCACAGATCTTCGTGGCCTGTGCCGGAGATCTGTTTTTATGCATAAGCCGACTGTTTATTGCCATTACAAAATGAATATTCATTTAAAAGTCGTATAAAGTAAAAATACGTAAAATCTGCGGTTTTTGCGTAATCCGAACTTTTTGGGAAATATTTTCCCCTGTGGATAAAATTGCTTGATTTCAAGGGTTTTCCACGTTTTCAACAGGGTTTTCCACAGATTTGAATATTCAAAACAAAAGTTTTAAAACGTATAAACAGAGTTTTCCACAGGTTTTTGGGAAAACGTTGGTAATTAAAGGTTTTTAGCGGTGCATAACTCTGTGGATAAATTCGACGGCATTTTTCCACAGAATCCACAAAAATCTAAAAGTCTGTATTTGCAAGGCTTTCCAAACCGTGTTCACAAGGTTATAAACAGTAAAGGTTTATCGCATTACAAATTGCCCCGAATGTATACACAAAAAGTTCACTATACAGCTTGTCTGTAACAGTCCGTTCGTGAAAAACACAACAAAAAGCTATTCTCATTTACTGAATATATATTTTAATCCAAAGGAGAAATTAAATTATGAGTGCAACCAATTTACGCAATATTGACTTTAAAAAATTCATGGAAGCTATCGATCAGTGCAAAGGCGACGTTTTCCTCGTAACCTCTGAAGGTGACAGACTCAACCTCAAGAGCAAACTTTGCCAAGTCATCGGTCTTACCAGCCTTATCGAGGGCGGCAGAATTAGCGAAGCAAAGATCGTTTGCGAAAATACCGAAGACGACAGCTTCCTTTTCCGCTTCAACCTCTACGGCGACAAGGTCCTCGAAGAAAATAAATAATCGGTGATTTGAAATGAACGAAAGCGGCAGAAAGTTAAAGATCCTTTATTTATTGCAAGTACTTTATAAAAAATCCGATGAAAATGATCCCGTTTCCGTTGAAACGATTATTTCGGAGCTTGCAAAATACAATATTTCCGCAGAACGTAAATCTATCTATTCCGATATTGCGGCTCTCCGTGAGTTCGGTATCGAGATAGAAACCGTAAAATCAAAATCTGTCGGCTATTATATAAAAAACAAGGTTCTTACGGATGACGATATCTCATCGCTCTGGGATGCCGTTCATGCCGCGGAGTTCATCAGCCCGAAACAGTGTGATCAGCTCAAGAAAAAGATCGAAGCTCTTATCGGCGATAAGGAGAAAAACCGTGTCCGTCGCAGAGTGTATACCGTCAACCGCGCGCTCCGTCAACCCGAGATTTTCACCAAAAATCTCAATATGGTTCACTCCGCGATCGCAGAAAAAAAACAGATCTCTTTCGTTTACGACGATGCAGTAACGATCGGCCGCAGGGTTAAAAAAACGACCTACTGCGCAAGCCCGTATATCGTAATCTGCCAGAGCGGCTCGATGATGCTCATCGCAGGCTGCCCCGAACTTGAAGGACTTAACCACTTTTATATCGACCGAATGGAGTCTATTTCTGTTCTTTCCGAAAAATCGACTGACGTTCGCGAGTTCGTCGGTGATATGGAATTTGACCTTATGTGCTATTCGCGCGGTCTTTTTGATTCGTATTCGCCCGACTCCGTAAATGTCGTTCTTCGCTGTAATGAAGAAATGATAAACGCCGTTGTCGGAACGTTCGGCAAATCTGTCGTCGTCTCTCCATACGGCGGTATCGCAAGCGGGCTTTATTCCGCATCGTTCGAAACCGAAATATCCGAGCGCCTTATCTCGTGGCTCTTTCTTAACAGCGCAACTGTCCGAGCAGTCGAGCCTCCGGAGCTTATAGATGCGCTTCGTGATGCCGCAAGAGACGTTTATATCCGATACTGTGACTGAGGTAATAATTCATGTTCAGAGATCTTACAAGAAAAAACAGACAGCTTTCGGCTGAGGACTGCATATCTATCCTTTCGACCGAAAAACGTGGCATTTTATCCGTTAACGGAGATGACGGCTACCCGTACGGTATGCCTATGAACCATTTCTATAACGAAGCCGACGGCTGCATCTATTTCCATTGCGGAAAAAACGGTCACAGAAATGATTCTTTAACAAAGAACGATAAGGTTTCGTTTTGCGTTTACGACAGCGGCTACCGTGCCGACGGTGAATGGGCGCTTAATATCAAAAGCGTTATCGTTTTCGGTAGGGTACAGATCGTTTCCGATAAAGAAACAGTCTGCGATATAACAGCAAAATTGAGCCGAAAATTCACGCAGGACGAGGATTATATCAAGCGAGAGATCGATTCATTTGCGCACGAAACATTGCTTTTAAAACTTTGCCCCGAGCATATCTGCGGCAAACTCGTCAATGAAGCTTAAAAGACAAAGACCTTACGGATATTCCGTAAGGTCTTAATTTTAATCTTCATTTATCGGTTCACTCGAAACCCAGAAATATGTTCCGTCTTCGGCGAGCTTGAAGGTGTGCTTATAGGTTTGCATCATGTCTCCGAAAACAACAAGCCCCGGAAATCGTCCGCTGTAAAGATAGGTAACTTTTTCATTTTCATGATCGCCTACAGGCGTAACCCTGTATATTTGCGGTACGTTATTTCCATCGCATATCAGATCTGTTTGAGCGCCATCACTGTAAATGGCACTGACGATCATATCTTCATCTTCATTATAATCGTACTCAAAAGATATAAATTTATCGATAACATATGCGAACTCTCCGTCTGTTTCTGCATGTGATACAATGCTGTAATCGGAAAATCCGTAAGACCCGCCGTACCCCAGAGAGTATTTCAAATATTTTTCTCCATCATATGTTAAACCTTGAATACCGTAACCCGACAAAAAGCTTTTGTGTTCAACACGGACATCCTCACCGAACAATGTTTTTACCGCTTCGTTCATTTCGTTGGCGGTAAATACTGTGTATTGGATATCTTCCGTGATATATTCGCCGTTTACAAAAGAGTTTTCTGAATATATTCCTCCATCCGCAACAATGATTTCTCTTTTTTGTTCGGGCAGAATGTCATAAGCCAAAGCAAGAACATATTCGGAAGCCAGATCATCAAAAGTGACACGCTTCGGTTGATATACGGTAACCGTATCACTGTTAGTTCTGCGGAACGGTTTAAAGTTGCAAATAGCTTCGTATGCGGCTTCAAGATTGCCTTCAAAAGGTATTTCCATTAACGAATGATCTTCTTTGCTGTTGTCGGATTCTACAATCGGCTCGCTTGAAACCCAGAAATAAGTTCCGTCTTCGGCAAGCTTGAATACATGTTTATACGGTGTACCGTATTTTAAGATTGCTTCTTCTTTTGTTTCGTAATTAAGGTATGGGGAGGGTAATGTTTCGGATGTGTATTTATCGTTGACTATTTTGTATTTATCCGTGTATTTATTGGGAATTTCAATTACGTTGATAAATTCAGAGTCTCCGTAAAAGGTTGACTCTCCGTAAAAGCTCCCGAGTTGGTCGTCGAAAACAATGTCTCCGACATTAAGGTATTTATCATATATTATAAGATAATTTTCCGATTTTTCTGCCGAGGTCGGTATGCTATAATAATCATTACCAAAATCGCCGCCACCAAGGATGCCCTTCCATTCGTATCGTTCTTTTTCATTGTTATAGTTGGGATAACATAGCATATCATCCCGACACCGAGGTATTTCATGCGTGAGTTTAACTTCTTTGCCGAAAAGTTCCCGAGCCATTTGCTCAACTTGTTCCGTTTCAAGATAGTACAACCGTCCGTCATAATCTGGATTATAAGGATTAGGTTCATCAAATTGCTCATATGGCCAAGTTTCTTTGATGTAATTATAGTCTTTTACTGCAAAAACAGCGAAAAGTCTATCTTGATTTGAAAGATCTTTTTCTGTTACACGGTATGTTCGATATGTATTTATAGTGTATTCGGTTTTTTCTGTGGTGTTAGACCTGTTAATTGCCTCTGCAAACCGAAGTTTAAACATATCGTAAGTTTCCGCGACCTCAGGCTCTGATATATATATCGGACTGAAAACCTCCGTTTCCGGAACGACTGCCGGGTCATACGGCTCGGAGCAAGAGCAGAAGAGAAACATTGATAATGTAAAAATCAGAAGCACAAATAATGTGTGTTTTGTTTTCATAACCGTTAAACTATCCTCCAATCAAAAATCTATTTTACCAATTACATTATATCAAAAAACTAAATCGATGTCAACGTTAAAAAAACAAATTGACACCGATTTAGTTATTTAAAGTTGTATAAAATATACAATTATCCTTCGATCTTTACAGTTTCGTAGCCTTCTTCATCGACAGCGGCTTTGAGGGTTGCGTTGTCAACGTCTTTTGTTAAAGTAACAACAGCCTTTTTGCCTGCGAGATCAACAGCGGTATCACTTACGCCTTCAACTGCGTTAAGCGCTTTTTTGACGTGAGCTGCGCATTTTTCGCACATCATTCCTTCAATGTAGATAGTTTTTGTCATTTGAGTTTCCTCCGTTTTCTTTTCTGTTTTTGTATTTTCGTTTCCGAGGATGCTGCCCGGAATTATCGGCAGATCGACGGGGCTTTTATGCGTTGAATGTTTTTTATGAATATCAAAAAGGTTTAAGCGAAGCGCGTTCGAAACAACGAAAAAGCTCGAAAGGCTCATTGCCGCGGCGCCGAACATCGGGTCGAGCTCGAGCCCCATTATCGGGATAAACACGCCTGCCGCGAGGGGAATACAGAGAACGTTATAGAAAAATGCCCAGAAAAGGTTCTCTTTGATATTTTTAAGGACTTGCCTCGAAAGTCTGATCGCCGCAGGGACATCTTTTATACCCGCACGCATCAAAACTACGTCCGCCGCATCCGTTGCGATATCAGTGCCTGCGCCGACCGCAATACCCGTATCTGCTCTCGTCAAGGCTGGCGCATCGTTTATGCCGTCCCCGATCATTGCGACTTTTCCGCTTTCCATGAGTTTACGGATGACCTCTTCCTTTCCGTCGGGAAGGACTTCTGCGATAGCGTCCTCCGTTCCGATCGCCGCCGCCGTCGCTTTTGCTGTCGCTCTGTTGTCACCAGTCAGCATTACGGTACGGATGCCGAGCTCCTTGAGCTCTTCGATCGCTTCTTTGCTGTCTTCTTTAATTTTATCCGCAACTGCGATCATGCCGATAAGTTTTCCGTCAGCTGCAAAATAAAGGGGCGTTTTGCCGCTTTCCGCAAGCTCTTTTGCTTTTTTTTCGACAGGGGAGATATCTGCGCCGTTATCTTTCATCAGCGCAATATTGCCACCGATAATACGTTTCCCACCGACCGTTCCGATAACGCCGTGACCGGGAAGTGCCGAAAAATCTTCTGCTTCGGGAACTGCTATATTGTGTTTTTCAACGTAACGGACGATCGCTTTGGCTATCGGGTGTTCGCTTTTCGCTTCGAGAGCCGCCGCGGTTGCGATCAGATCGTTTTCCGTTCCCGAAACCGTTATAATATCAGTAACTTCGGGTCTGCCTTCGGTGACGGTTCCCGTTTTGTCGAAAACTGCGATCTGAGTTTTTCCTGCCGCTTCAAGCGATGCCGCAGTCTTGAATAAAATACCGTTTTTCGCGCCGACTCCGCTTCCGACCATGACCGCAACGGGGGTTGCAAGACCGAGCGCACAGGGACAGCTTATTACAAGCACGCTTATTGCCCTTGCAAGTGCAAAACCGAAAGTCTGACCGACTGCGAGCCAGACGATCAGTGTAATTATCGCAATCGAAATAACTGTCGGAACAAAAATCCCCGAAACCTTATCCGCAAGTTTTGCTACGGGAGCTTTTGTCGATGCCGCATTTTCAACAAGCTCAATTATCTTGCTTAACGTCGTATCTTCGCCGACATGGGTCGCTTTGCAGACAAGAAATCCGTTCTGGTTGATCGTCGCCGCACTTATTTTGCTTCCGACTGCTTTATCTACGGGTAGGCTTTCTCCCGTAAGTGCTGATTCGTTGACAGCGCTTTCGCCTTCCGTTACAATACCGTCCGCAGGTATGCTCTCGCCAGGACGCACCGTAAAAATATCACCCGTAATAAGTTCATCTGCAGGAATCTCTGTTTCGGCGCCGTCACGTATAACCCTTGCCGTTTTCGGGGAAAGATCCATGAGACGCTTTATGGCATCGGTCGTCTTGCCCTTGCTTCGTGCTTCGAGCATTTTGCCGACGGTTATCAGCGCTAAAATCATCGCCGCAGATTCAAAATAAAGCCCGTGGAGAAGCTCGTGTGACGGATTTTTTGTCATCATAAACAGGACAGCCGTACTGTATGCAAAAGCCGCGCCGCTTCCGAGAGCTACTAGCGTATCCATATTCGGTGCGCCTCTTAAAATACCCTTGAAACCATTGATGAAGAATTTCTGATTGATCATCATAACAAGAGCCGAGATTATCATCTGGCAAAGAGCCGCCGCAGTAGGATTGTCTGCCAAAAAAGAGGGTAGGGGAAGCCCGATCATATGTCCCATTGAAAGATACATCAGCGGCACCATCAATATCAGCGATGCTATGAGCCTGCGCAGGACTGTTCTCGTTTCAGTATCTTTTAACGGCTCTTCCGCAATTTTTTTGCCGCCGCTTTTTTCTCCGTCGACAACAGTTGCCCCGTACCCAGCGGCTTTGACTGCAGAGCAGATCTTTTCGTCGCTCAGACCGTTTCCCGAAACAGTCATGGAGTTTGTCAGCAAACTTACGCTTACTTCCGTAACTCCCTCGACTGTTTTTGTCGCTTTCTCAACGTGTGCCGAGCATGCCGCGCACGACATTCCCGTGACATTATATTTTTTTGTTTCCATTATTTCAATTTCCTCATCAGTTCAACGGTTTCTTCGATAACTGCCGTGTCGCCCTCTTTGATCTTTTCGCAGACGCATGTTTCCATATGTTCTTTTAAAATAACGTATGCAAAACTTTCGAGCGCACTTTCAACAGCCGCGACCTGTGTTAAAATATCTCCGCAGTAACGTCCGTCGTCTATCATGTTTATTATTCCGCCGATCTGACCCGAAATTCGGTTCAGACGGTTCTTGAGAAGTTTGTTTTGTTCCTCACTCCTCGGTGTTTTTTTATATGAACAGTCGCAACAGTTCTTCTTTTCACAATCGCATCCCATTTTATTTTTCCTTTCTTTATACCCATATGGGGTATTTATATTATATACCCTATACGGGTATTTGTCAAGAGCTTTTTCAAATATTTTTTGTCGCGGTGAGAATCTTATAAATTATATGAATATTTGAGATATTGTTTTCACAAAAAAATCAATAATTTCAATAGTGGAAATTGTAGACTTTTGAAGCGTAATTTGTTATAATGTAACGAAAATATTTAATGCAAAAAAATACTGCAAAAAAATATTTTAATAAAAAAATACAGGAGATAAATTATGAAAAAGTTTCTTGCTCTTATTCTTGCGGGGATCATGCTCGTGACCCTTCTTTCCTGTTCTCAGCCTCAGGAAGAAGTTTTCGACATGGACTTCTCCGGTGAAGAAGTCAAAGCCGGTTTTGACGGACTTGAACTCAAAGTTCTCTCTTCTTTCTATTCCGGTAATAACAATACAGACAGCGAAAATATTTTAGGTTATCCTATCGGTACCGGTTTATCCGATCTTGCTTCCGAGCGAATCAAGGAAGTTGAAGCGAAGTACGATTGTTCTGTTAACCTCGAATATAAAAACTGGAGCGATTTTACAGGTTCGTTCGCAGGCGGTATCGCAGGCGGTAAATCCCCTTGTGATTTCTGCTTTGTAACTTCTTTTGATATCTATTCCTGGGCAAAAGCAGGCTATCTTGCAGGTATCAAGAATGAACTCGGTGATATCATCGATTACACGGACAGCGATAAATGGGGCGCTCCAAATCTTCTCGAATGTGTATTCTATAAAGACGATCTCTACGGTCTTCTTCCCGCCGCTTGGCCCGATCTTATTTATTCCTCTTTCGGCTATCCTCTCGTTGCAAATATGGACCTTATCGCTGCATCCGGCGGTGACGATCCCCGTGAACTTTACGAACAGGGCGTATGGAACTGGGCAACTTTCAACGAACAGCTTGAAAAATGTACTGTTATCGAAGGTTCTGAAACCACTGTTTACGGTCTCACCTCCCATTCCCCCTACTTTGCAGAGATGATCCTTGGTTCCAACGGTATTGCTCTTGCGAGAATAGACGGTAAAGTTTCTCTCAAATGCGGTTTCTATGAACCCGAATTCCTTGCGGCTGCAGAAGAAGTTCGTCACGTAATCTACGGTCCCCTCGCTTATACTTTTGATAAGATTTCCGAATCCGATCCCAACGTTGTAGTTGATAAGTTCTGCGCTGAAGAAGCTTGCTATTCCTTCTTCCCGACCAAATTCGTTTTCGGTGTCTGGGGCTCTGTTGCGCAGGCTATTGATAACTACGCAGTTCTCCGCACACCTGTCGGACCCGACGTTGATCCCGATCATGTAATGGGTATTTTCGACGGTATGACTTACACCATCGCTTTCCCGACTTCCGTTATCAACCATAATGCCGAAGCAGCGGCTTACGTTGCAAATGAGATCTTTGAACCGCTTCCCGGTTATGAGACTTTTGAAGATGTTAAAACCTATATGGCTCATAACAACTTCTTTGATAAACGTGATGCAGAAGCGTTCCTCGATGTCCTTGCAAACTGCGCATATAACCACTTCTACTCCGCGGGCGGTGCTGTAAGAAATATTTCCGCTAATGTCGGCAGAACAGAAACTCCCGCTTCCGAGCTTCTCGAAACTCATGAAAACGAAGTTAACGATTTCTTTGCAAACGCAGTAGGAGATATGCTCCAGGCGTACAAAGTTCTCTTCCCCGAAATTGAAATCGTTGAATAATCTCTGCAATTCAATTTATTTTAATAGCAATAAAAAACCGAGGTATATAGGCGGGTGTCCGTAAAACAGTTATGCCCAGCTGCATTTTGCAGCTGGGCTTTTATCATTGTTCGCACTACATAGCAATTTACTATGTATAAAAGTGCGCCCTTGTGACTGTTTGATATATTGGAATTTATCTATATGAATAATAGTAAAAATTCATCTACATTCTTTACATTATTTTCTAAAACTGCCTTATATACATCAATACTCTTGTACTGTTCGAAAGAATATAATCCTCTTGAAATTAGTTCACTTTTAATACTTACAATGATGTCTTTCTGTGTTTGGCCTATATTGTTTGAGATATTGTCGCAATAGTTTTCTGCATTGGATATAGTTTCTTTATCGAAAAACCATAAATCAACATTCCACCGTTCCCCTGTAATCATTGTTTCAAACCCGTGAAACCAAACCCTTTTTCCATCAGCATTCACTTCTTCTTTTGCTTCATACCATACGGGATGAAATGTATTTATGATGAATGCTGATAATTCATACATCTTATCCAACGACATAGTATCATTTTCAATATCAATATCTAAATCGTTCCATGCCATCATATCCATTCTATAACTGCCAATTATATGTGGTTCTCCAATCTCTTCAAGTCTTTTCAATAGCCCCAATTCATATAATATTCTGTTTGCCTTTGTTTTTCTATCAGTATTGTTTATCATTTACAATCCTCCAAATTCAAGTTTGTCGGTTTGTTAATATACTATTACAGGAAATCAAATTTTACAAGAACAGGCACAGCAGACATATAAATCGCTGCGCATGTTAACTGTTTTATGGACAACTGCCAATACCTCGGTTTTTTGTGTTATTGAAGTTTTTATTATTCAAACATTTCAACGATCGGGCTTGCGAGAATACCCTGATCTTTGAGTTTGTATTCGTAGCACCAGCTGTCTCCGCCTTCGTGCCAATGTCCCGGACCGTACCATTTGCCTACAGTATTGCAGTTATGGACGGCTCCGAATGCGTTAAATCTCGTGCCGAAGAGTTTGTATGTCAAAGTATGCGTGCCTGCGCTTACGCGGCCGAGATTGAGTCTGTACGGATCAAAAGCGATAACGCCTTTGTCTTCGCCGTCAAGAAATACTCTGATGAGAGCACCTTTATATTCGGAGATCTTGACTGTAAGTTCGCACTCGGGAGTTTCGATCTGTTCGGTATATTCGATATTGCCTGTGTAGAACGGAAGATTCTGGTGGACAATAGAAGAATAACCGAGTTTTTCGGGAAGAGCATTGATCGATTTTTCGCATCCGATAACTTTTACGCCGAATTCGCCGAGGAGGTAGCACCATTCGACTTTCGTGCGAACTCCGATCGGGGTGCGGATAAGAAGCGTATTTTCACCCATGACGATCTTCGGCAGAGCGATCTTTTCGATGGATTCGTCAACGAAATATCCGTAAATATCCTTGCCTGCTTTTTCGCCGTTAAGGATTATTTCGCAAAGCGGCGCATTTTCGATTGCAAGATACGCGCCTTCATATTCGATATCCGAATTGAATACAACTTTCAGATCAACGTAATGAGAAAGAATTTCCTGCGGTTCGACCCACGGCTGCGCTCCGGTATATTTGGGAATGCCTGCCATTTCGGTCGCCTTGATGCATATCTTGAGTATTTCTTCGTTTTCTTGCCAAGGTTCGTCGGAGAGGAGGTCTTTTGAGTCTACTCTCCAGTCCGCGCAGTCGATAAGGAATACATTCTGTTCGGAAAGATTGTAATTGACAAGTTTTTTGCAGTAATGAGAACCGATCTTTTTCTTTGCTTCGGGCATATTTGCAATAACGGACCTGTCGTACGGCAAGAGCTTGAGAAGAAGACTGTCGTATGTGTAGAAGTCTTTGTTGACTGTTGTCCAGCCGTTCTCGACAGAGTAGTCAGCGACAGTGACAGTTCCAAGGAGAGTATCATAAATCATCGGGGTGAATTCGCCTTTGATCTTGATCTTGCATTGTTTGGACTGATGGAATCCACCGTACTGATCGGCCGGTCTGCCGTTACAGATAAAGAGCCAGTCGCAATCGTTGTCTTTACGGTAGTTGTAGATATGTCTGTCGGAAATGTTACCGCTTGCTTCACGTATTTCAACGTTTCTGAAATCTTCAAGCGCACCGACGAGCTCGTCTTTCGAAATACCTATATTTACGGATTCCGCAAAGAGTTTTTTCGGAGCGTCGGATTCTACAGCATCGACGTATTTCGGGCAGTCACCCATGAAAATTACGGTACCGCCTGCTGCTTTGAATTTTTCGAGAGCGGAGAGGGTAGTGCTTCGGATAGTTTCCATCGCGGGAACGACCACAGCCTTATATTTCATCTTTCCAACGGTCATTTCGGCATTTTCAGCGCCGCCGAACTGCTCCGGAAGAAGACTTTCGCTGATATAGTCAAAATCAAGTTGTGCAAAAAGGAGCCATTCGATAGTTGAGCTGAAATTACGTTCCATCTGACTGCGGATAGAGTCAGTATTTTCTGCAGGACCCCAATGGAGCCAATAGCTTTCGATAGGATGAATTACCGCAATATCTACTTTCGGACGGCCTCTTGTCAGAGCTGTGTTGATACGTGCATAGTGATTTTCTATATACGGATATTCTTTATACCATGCGGACTGATAGAATATCGATGCAGGATAGTCTCTCTTTGCCTCTCCGTACATAGACATCCACGAAAGATGCGGAACACGGACGGTTACACCTAGAGCTGCCTGCCAGTCGCCCTGATGCTTGTGACCGCGGAAATCAAAATCCCAGCCCGTAACTCCGTAAAGCTCAGAAAGAACGCCTTCTCTTCCATATTGATGTGATGCTGATTGTGCTTGTTTTGCAGTTGTGTATTCGTGTCCGTCGCAGAGCATATCTATGCCGGGGAGCTGGAATTTGCGGTAAGAACGCATCGCTTCGCCGATCGCTGCAGTCTGAGAACGGAGAGTCGGTTCTTCCATCATATGACCGGTCATTGAAATACCGTTCTTTTCGCACCATTCGCCGCAGTTGTCTGCAAAAGCTTCGGTAAAGAGCTGGCAAACGTAGTCGTGGAAACGGTAGCGGTTTACAGAGATCTTACCGTCGGGCAATTCCCAGAAAAGCTCGGGAATATGGATATCGAGAGCTTCTCCGAAGTTTTCTTTGTAAAGATCTTCAAGCCCGATTGTCCAGGGCATTGTTACATCGCTTTCGCTCTTTGCGAAAGAAAGATATCCTTTACGGCTGACCTGAGGTTCATCGGTAAATATAGCGGGGACGACGCCGTCAAAATCTTTGCCGACAGCCTCTTTATATCTTTCATGAGTCGTATTTATAAAGCAGTTGATCGCTTCTTTTGAGATAGTATCGACATACGTCTGATAGTTATACCATCCGGAAGGACGGTTAACGTCAATATATGCAAACCATTTATTGCCCTTTGCTTCCGCGTCTGCATCAATTATATCGTAAGACACCAGCTCGCCTTTATCGTTAAGAACGATATCGTAAACACGGAAAAGATACGTATCGCCCGTTTCGATGGCAGTCTGCTTATCGGGTATCTCGTTACGTTTGTCCTGACGGGACATTCTGATATATCTTGCTCTGTATTTCGGATTTTTTGTTACAAGACCGCCTGCGGCACCGGAGGGCCAACGGTCTTCGTCGTAAAGCCATGCGAGCGTATTTGTCTTTTTTGCCTCTTCTGCGCAGACTTTTATAAGATCCATGAATTCGTCGGAAAGATACGGGACGTCCATACCTGTACGGCTGTGTATGTGGTATCCGCCGAAGCCCATTTCTTTCAGATATCCGATCTGACGTTTGATGAGATCGGGCGTTACTTTGCAGTTCCATGCCCAGAAAGGAGCGCCTCTGTATTCCTCTGTCGGGTTAAGGAAAAGCTCTTGAGATAAAGTCTCGTTTTTATTCTTTTTGTAAAGCATGATCAATCAATACCCTTTCGTATTAATTTATACTGTTATCATTTTAGCACAAAAAAGATGTCGTGTCAATAAATGATCAAAAAAAATTCGTGCAAGAAAATAGGGGAGGGTGACGTAAATTGTCAACATATATTCATCAATTCTTCATTGATTTTTTTGTGGGAATGAGATATAATTTTGCGGTGAGCGAAAATTTCAGGGATCGTTTTTTTTGACGTTTTTCCTGAATTTTAAACATATATCTTTACCGCAAAAAGCGGAGAAAATGGGGAAATTTATGAATATAACTCGTCGTGCGCCGTCGCACGGTCTTCCGTCTCTGATCCCTGCTGCTGCAGGCTTTCTGAAGAATAATATCGTTCTTGTCGTAGCCGCTCTTGCCGCTGCAGTAACTTCTATCATCGTTCCGCCGGACAGTCAGTATCTTTCTTATTTCGATTTCAAGACACTTACCTGCCTTTTCTGCACTCTCGCAGTCGTATGTGCTCTTAAAAATATCAAATTCTTTACCACAATCGCAAAGAGCATAGTCAAGGCATCGGGTAATCTCAGAACCGCAGTCACCGCACTCGTTTTTATTACGTATTTCGGTTCGATGCTTATTGCGAACGATATGGCTCTTATAACTTTCCTGCCTCTCGGATATATCGTCCTTTCTTCAACGGGCAACGAAAAGCATATGCCTTTCGTTTTCATTCTCCAGAATATCGCCGCAAACCTTGGCGGTATGCTCACTCCGTTCGGTAACCCTCAAAACCTTTATCTTTATACGAATTTCTCTATCCCCACCATGGAATTCGTTATGATAATGCTCAAGCCCTTTATTGTTGCAACGATCCTTATTCTCGTTTGTTGCTTTACCGTTAAAAAAGATAAGATCGAACTTACCGAGAAAGTTGAAAACCGTCTTCCTGCCGCAAGAACCGCCATTTATATCGTTCTTTTTGCTCTTTCGATTGCGATCGTTTTCAATGTTATTCCTTATCTTCTCGGTCTTGTTATCATCTTTGCGGCGCTCATGTTTATGGACAGAAAAGCACTTACCGCCGTTGACTATTCCCTGCTTCTGACCTTTGTTTTCTTCTTTATTTTCGCAGGAAATATGGCTCGTATCCCCGAGATCAACGCACTTTTCTCTTTCCTTCTTTCGAAAAATACGCTTCTCGTGAGTGTTCTTTCCTGCCAGTTTATCAGTAACGTTCCTTCCGCAGTTCTTCTTTCTCAATTTACCGGAAATTACGCCGATCTTCTTGTCGGTGTCAATATCGGCGGTACGGGAACGCTTATTGCTTCTCTTGCAAGTCTTATCACTTTCAAGGAATATCTTAGTCACAACCCCGGCTGTGCGCTGAGCTATATCCTTAAATTTACAGCATTCAACTTCGGCTTCCTCGCAGTTCTCGTTGTTGTCTGTCTTATCTGATTGGATAAACAAAATGAATATCCCACCGTTATTTTACGGTGGGATATTTTATTATTCAATTATAATCTTATTTAAATAAAGGAGGCTAACTTAATGAAAAATTAAATCTAACATCCATGCGATCTTTAATCGCTAATGATTTTTATATTATTCTTTTCAATAATTATCAAAATCTGTTTTTCTATTCTGTTTTTATATATGTCAACTAAATTGTCCATCTGTATGACTTGTTTTTAATTTGCCTTTAGTTACGCCGAACAGGGGAGCCGTTATTTGTCTTTTTATCTTTTTCGTGACCGTTTTCCACAGTCTATGAAAGATATATTCGACTTTCAGATTTTTGAAGACCGTCGCCTCTGATTGGCGTTCGCTCTTTGATCAAGTTGGGTTTTGATCATATCTTTTGGCTTAAAGTACTATTAAATCTCCTGATATTATCAGCGGAAACTTTTTCGTGACCGTTCCGACTTATAGCCTGATTGCTTTCTCGTATTCTACGAGCAGGGAAGTATGCGAATACGGCAACTTAAAAAGTCTTAACAGATACATTGCGGATCTTGTTAACTCTTTCACCGAAAACTTGATCCTTATCTTCAGTTGGTCGATTCTTCTTTTCGAGAGACCTTTTCTCCCCGGCCAATAACATTTATCAACGAGTGATATTGATCTGAGAGAAAAGATCCCTCGAAAAGTTTATGGTCTCATCGTTCATGGGTCTAATCCCTCCCTTTCCGAGTAATAATTTGGAATTGCGATTCTACAGTCGAGCCTCAAACTTATTAAAAGTTTTCGTCTTTGGTGAGGCGTTATTAATACAAGTTTCGTTACTGTATATCTCTTTTCCTTGTCTCTTTTATGGCTATATTGTATCACAAATAAGTCGTCTTGTCAATAGGCAAAATAAACAAAACATTCCCTTTTCTTTATATATTTTTATATACAAAATCAATAAAATAAACAGTATATCGATAATGATATACTGTTTAACACCTTTTTAGTTGTTTTCGAAGATCGTGAGCTTATGGAGTGCGCGAGAGCAAGCGACGTAAAGTAACTGTTTTTCTTCGCTGCTGTCGGAAAATTCGTTCTTATCGGGGATAATAACGCCGTCAAATTCAAGACCTTTTGTCAGATAAACGGGAAGAACATACGTTTTTCCGGGGACGATGACGGAATTGTTTTTGATATATTTTGCGTCAACCCCCATATCTTTGAGCATTGCGTAGATCTCTTTTGCGCGTTCTTCGTTTCGGCAGATAACTGCGTTGGAGAAAAGACCGCTCTTTCGAAGCGCCGTTAATTTATCTGCGATGGATATTGAAAGATCGTCGGTTTTTACAAATTCGGGTTCGTCGCCGTGGCGGTCAAGATATTCAGCAGCGATCGGGTCTTTTTTGAATTGATTGATAAAATTATTGATCTCAACGGTCGAACGGTAACTCTTCTTGAGATTGAATACCCTTACGTTCTTTGCCGGAATATATTTTTCGATCTGCGCAATAGAGTCGAGGTGCGGAGTCAATGCCTGGTTGACGTCGCCGAGGATCGTAAATCTTGCACCGTAACAGAGTTTTGCAAGGATCTTATAAATGATCGGCGGGTAGTCCTGCGCTTCGTCAACAACGACCTGATTCATCTTGAACTGCTGGGGGATCTTTCCCGTAAGAAGGCTGATATAAACGATGCAGAGCATATCTTCGAAGTTCAGATGGCCTGTTTTACGGGTTGCAACTGTCTTTTCGTATTCTTCGGGGGAGTATTCTCTGAGCGCGTTGAAATAGAGATCCGTCGCATCAACGGAGAACATTCCGTTTATCTCTTCTGTAAGTCTTGCGATATTGGCCGCCCAGAAACGGAGCTTTTCTTCGTTTATTTCATCTTCGGAAAACTGCTGAGCCGCATTTGCCGCCTGTTTTCTGAATTTGGAAACGAATTCGGCGAGTTTTCTTTCTTTGAATCCGCCTTCATTCTCGATAAAGTCGAGAGTTTTTCCGAGGATCTTATTTTTTCTGATCTCACTGCTGTAACCCTTAAAATCTTCGTAGAATGCCTTGCGGAGCTTCTTTTCGGAAAGAACGACTTCTCCGATAAATTTCACATCGTGGAAAGATGCGTTGCTGATATGATCTTCAAGATATTTTTCAAGGAATGAAGAAAATTCTTCTGAGCCTTTGAGCTTGATTGAAGCAAATCTGTCGGGATATTTTCTTACGGCTTCGTTCTGCTCCGTGAGATTACGGAAGAACATATCGTCCTGCGTCGGAACGTAATCGACTTTGTATCTTTCTGATGCGCCGTTTTCGTCGTCATCTTCGCCTTCAATCTCGGCTTCTTTTTGTTTTTTCAGCTTATCTTCTGCAGTTTCGGGGAAAAGAAGACGGTCAAAAAAGTCGTAAAAATCAGTCTGGACGACTTTATCTTCACCGAGTTCGGGAAGAACGTCTGCAATATATGAGCTGAAAACACCGTTCGGAGAAAATATTATTATATTGCCCGAGTTGAGCGAATTTCTGTGTTTGTAAAGAAGATACGCAAGTCTGTGAAGCGCGATCGAAGTCTTACCGCTTCCCGCAACGCCTTGAACGAGCAGTAAATCGCCCGAAAGATCTCTGATTATCGCATTCTGCTCTTTCTGGATCGTTGTGATGATCGTCTTGAGCTTGAGGTCGGCAGTCTTTCCGAGCTCTTCCTGTAAAACGCTGTCGTCAATTGCGATATCGCTGTCAAACATAAATTCGAGCTTCGAATTTTTGATCTTGAACTGTCTTCTCAACGTCAGATCGACGTTTATATCTCCGTACTGTGTTTTATAAAACGTCTTGCCGAGAGGCGAATCGTAATACATCGAGCTTATGTCCGCGCGCCAGTCACAAACCAGAACGTCCGCGCCGTCAATAAGCGAAAGATAGCCGATATAGATGCTTTCTTCTTCCTTTGAGCCTTCTTCGATGAAATCGAGGCGTGCAAAGTACGGTGATGCCCTCATTTTTTCGAGCATTTTCAAGCGTTTTTTGAAATCGTAATAACGGTTGACTTCTGCCGATTCCGTCATGGTGATCTGCGTAAGCTCGAAAAGATCGTGAGCGTTGTAGTCGCCGTGCATCTGGTCGTCCCACATTCTTCTTCGCATCTCTGCGATCTGGTTTTTTATGTCGGCAGATGTGTTTTCAAACTCCTGCTCCATATTATCGATCTTAGTTATAACTGAGGCAAGATATTTTTTTTCAGATGAAAGACTTTTGTCCATTTGTTCTCCGTAAATAAAGTTTATCAGGTAAAAATACGGAAATTACGTCCGTTTGAACCGAGCGTAATTTCCGGTTTCGATTTAATTATCAGTCAATTTTAGTGTCGCAGTACATACAAGCGGTTCCGCCGTCGGGAGTTTTGTATGTAAGAAGCGGCAGGTATTTTTCGGTCTTCGTTATGCAGACGTGGTTTTTACATTTCTGCTCTCTGGGAAGATCCATGTATTTTTCGATATCTGCGGTTGTTTCTTCGCCTTCACGAGCTTCGAGCATTTTTACGATGAGCGCCATTCTGACGTAGAGACCGTTCTGTACTTGTTTGAAATACATTGCTCTGCTATCGTAGTCAACTTCTTCGGTGATCTCGTCAACACGGGGCAGAGGATGAAGAACGATCGTGTCGGGCTTCGACATATTCAGCTTTTCTTTATCGAGAATATAGCGGCCGCTCTGTTCTTTATACTGTTCTTCGGTTGCAAAACGTTCTTTCTGAATTCTTGTCATGTAAAGAACGTCGAGCTTGTCTATGCAATCTTCAAGAGAAGTTACTTCATAAACGGTGTTTCCGTTCTCTCTGAGCTGCTCGATTATATGTTTCTGCAGCGCGAGCTCTTCGGTGGAAATGAGGTAGTATGTGTTCTTTCCGAGAGTATTGAGCGCGCGGAGAAGAGAGTGTACGGTTCTGCCGTTTTTAAGGTCGCCGCAAAGACCGACAGTCAGACCGGAAAGAGTTTCTTTGTTCTGTCTGATCGTAAAAAGGTCTATAAGAGTCTGCGTTGGGTGGAAATGACCGCCGTCGCCCGCATTAATAAGCGGACGTGTCGAGAATACAGAAGCCGCGAGTGCGGAACCTTCCTGCGGATGTCTCATTGCTATTATGTCTGCGTAGCACGAAATTATTGTGATGGTGTCTTTGAGATTTTCTCCCTTTGATACGGAAGAGTTTGCCGGATTGTCAAATCCGATTACGTTTCCGCCGAGACGGAGCATTGCGGTCTGGAATGAAAGCATGGTTCTTGTCGAAGGCTCGTAAAAGAGCGTGGCAAGGATTTTGCCTTTACAAACTTCGGAATATTTTGCAGGATCTTTTTTGATATCCGCTGCGAGAGTATATATTCCGTCCCATTCTTCTTTGGTAAGTTCATTGAAATCTACAAGATGACGAAGCGACATTTTTATGATCTCCTTTCATTGACCCCTTGATTCTATCTGTTAAATAAAATATAAAATGCAAATGTTGTCACCGCAAAAAGAACGCTTGAAAACGCTTTTGCGAGGATGTATTTTTTTACTGAAATTCCGAGCGGCAAAACCGATGCCGCAACCTGACAATGCACCGAAAGCCCCGACCAACCGAGGATCAGTGCCGTTATTACTGCCTGCTTTAGTCCCGTTTCTTCTGCCGCTTTTTTTACTCCCGTCGAGAATTCTACGAAGCCGCAGAGTACGATCTCAATATCGTTTTGAGTTATCCCCGTTCCGTTAAATAATCGCGAAATAAGCTCAGCAATCGCAGGGATTATTCCGAAATGCATCAGCATTTGCGAAACAACTGCAAAAAAAACGATAAAAGCTGTTATATAAAGCGCTGTAATGGCAGAACCCATTACGGATGATACGACTGCCGAAAGAAACGGTTCTTGTTTTTTACGTTTTATGCAGTCATTTTCGATCGGATCTTCACTGACGTTTTTTGTTTTTCCGAAGACGATCCCCGTTATTATCAGTGTTACAGTCTGCGCCGCGAAGAGAATGAATCCGATTTTTTTATCGTTCCACAAAACTCCGCCGACTGTTCCGATGATAAATGCGGGACTTGCGCCGTTGCAGAAAGTCAAAAGTTTTTCCGCATGATTTTTTGAGCATTTACCGTTCTCATAAAGCTCTGCCGCTGTCTTTGCCCCTACAGGAAATCCGGATATCAGTCCCAGAATAAAGGCAGTCGCACATTCTCCCGGGACTCCGAAAAGCGGATGCATGATCTTTCCGAATATCTTTGCGCACAGATCCGCAAGCCCCGTAGATACCGCAATCGATGAAAAGACAAGAAACGGTAAAAGCGACGGTATTACCGATCTCAGACAAAAATCAAGTGCCTGCGATCCTGCCGCGACCGCATCGTTCGGTGCAGAAAGCATTGCCGTAATTCCGATCACGGGAAGCAGTAATATAAAATATTTTTTCATAGACCACCGATAAATATATTTTTATTGATGGTCTATTATATTCGTAAAAACAGTGTATAAATGATAAATTATCTGATTCTGTCGCCGATCTTCGCATTTTCGTCAAGGAAAATAACGTTGATGACGTCGTTGCCGTCTTCACCCTTATGGGAGGAGGCAAGAAGCATTCCGCGGCTTTCTTCTCCGCGAAGTTTTGCAGGCGCGAGATTTTTTACGACTGCAACTTTCTTTCCGATAAGATCTTCGGGTTTGTAGCATTTTGCAATGCCCGAAACGATCTGTCTTTCTTCGTAGCCGAGCGTTACTTTGAGCTTGTAAAGCTTATCGCTCTTTGCGACTTTCTCGCATTCGAGAATCTGTGCAACGCGAAGCTCGATCTTCATAAAATCATCGATTGTAATCTGCGGAAGTTCGGGTTCTGCAACGATCTCTTCTTTTTTCTCTTCTGCCTTGGGAGCCGCGAATGCTTCGAAGAATTTTTCGGCATCTATACGTGCAAAAAGGTTTTCGCCTTCGCAGACAGTAGTACCGTTTGCAATGTGCCCGAAAGATTTGACGGTCTCGTAATCGGTCTTATCGGTGCCGAGAGTCTTGATGATCTTCTCGCAGGTGGAGGGCATGATGGGTGAGAGGAGAATAGCGCAAATTCTGATGCTTTCCGCAAGATTGTAAAGAACTTCGTCAAGACGTGCTTTTGTCTCTTCGGATTTTGCAAGGATCCACGGAGTGGTTTCGTCGATATATTTGTTGCATCTGCGTGCGATAGCCATGATAGCTTCGATGCAGTCGCTCATTCTGAATTCTTCAAGGCAAGCTTCTGCCTGAGCGTATGCGCCGATAACGGTCTTCTTGAGATCTTCGTCTATCTCTTCGCAAACGTCGGTCTTGTTGATAACGCCGCCGGAGTATTTCTTGATCATTGCAACGGTTCTCGAAACGAGGTTTCCGAGAGTGTTTGCAAGATCGGAATTGTATTTTTCGATAAGGGTTTCGTAAGTGATCGAACCGTCAGCAGTATACGGCATTTCGGAAAGAAGATAATATCTTACTGCGTCCGTGCCGAAGAAGTTTACAAGGTCATCTGCGTAAATTACGTTGCCTCTGGATTTGGACATCTTATCTGTGCCGAAGAGGAGCCAGGGATGACCGAAAACTTTCTTCGGAAGCGGTTCGCCGAGAGCCATGAGCATGATCGGCCAATAAATTGTGTGGAAACGGAGGACGTCCTTACCGATAACGTGAACATCGGCAGGCCAGTATTTTTTATAGAGACTGTCGTCTTCGCCCAAAAATCCGAGAGCTGTGATGTAGTTGGAGAGAGCATCGATCCAGACGTAAACTACGTGTTTATCATCAAAATCAACGGGAACGCCCCATTTGAAAGAAGTTCTCGAAACGCAGAGATCCTGAAGACCGGGCTTGATGAAGTTATTGAGCATTTCTTTTTTGCGGCCTTCGGGGTAAATGAAATCGGGGTTTGATTCGATATATTCTTCGAGCTGTTTCTGATATTTTGAAAGGCGGAGGAAATATGCTTCCTCTTTTGTTTTTACGACTTCTCTGCCGCATTCGGGACATTTGCCGTCAACAAGCTGGGTCTCCGTCCAGAAAGATTCGTCGGGTTTGCAGTACCAGCCTTCGTATTCGCCTTTATAGATATCGCCCTGTTCGTAGAGCTTTTTGAATATCTTCTGAACTGCTTTTTCGTGGATTTCATCGGTGGTTCTTATAAAACCGTCGTATTTTATCTCAAGAAGATCGTAAACTCTCTTGATGTCGTTTGTAATTCCGTCTACCCATTCTTTGGGGGAGACACCTGCTTTTTTAGCGCAGTCCTCGATCTTCTGACCATGTTCGTCTGTACCGGTGAGAAAGAATACGTCGAAGCCCTGCATTCGCTTAAACCTCGTAACTGCGTCGGTGAGTACGATCTCGTAAGAGTTGCCGATATGCGGCTTCTGCGAGGTGTAAGGTATGGCTGTCGTTATGTAGTATTTCTTTTTTTCCATTTTTCAACGTTCCTATCGTCAAATTTTTTATTGTCGGATAACAATCGATATATTATATCACAATATCTGCAAAAAGTCAATGGAGATCAGACAGATATCTTCTTTAAAATGTAAAAAAACAGAGCCCGGACAGGCTCTGTTTTAGTAATTTTTATTTGTCTTAAACCGATTTTTACTCTTCCGCCGTTTCGAACCAACCGAGAAGAACCGCCGTTGCGGGCCAGCACGCGCTTACTCTCCATGTTTCTCCCGGTCTGTTGAGCGCATCGGATACGTTGATCTGTTCGCTTAACATACCTTTTAAAAATGGACTGTCGAACGTTGAACCGAAAAATTCACCGTCGTATCTCGTTATGCAGTTTATTGCCGCAGCTTTGACTCGGAAATAAAGGTCTGTCCATCTTCCGTCGTCTGTTTCTTTTCCGAGATCGTAAAGGAATCTTGCGGAGTTTGTGCAGATTCCGGGGCCTACGTGTCTGTTCTGAACGTTTGCAAGAACTCCGCCGCAGACATTTACATTCTCAAGCATCGATCCGCAGGGGAAGGGGGGAACGTAATTTACTACCCATGTAGCAAAAAGTTTTGCAGCATCGGTTGCTTTTTTAAGATTGTCGTCACCGCCGAAAAGTTTGTATCTTTCGAGCAAAGCGTTTGTCAGAGCCCCGATACTTTCGGAGTCGTCTGCTTCTTTTATATCTACGGGACCGCCGTTGCATCGTCCCGTGGTTACGCATCTTTCGTAATATACGTCGCACGCTTCTTCGAAGCATTTTCTTATTTCTTCGTTTTCGGGGAATATCTTAACACCTTCCGAAAGCGCAAGAACGCAGAAGCTTCCCGCACCCGTCAAAGGTCTTGTCGTTTTAAGTTCTTCGCTTTCGAGATCCCAGTATATGCCGAAATCTTTTTCACGTTTCCAAAGACCCGTCAGCGCTTTTATTCCGCGTTCGAAATCCTTTTCCCAATCGGGATGTGAATATCCGTTTTCTTTTTCGAATCGGATCGCCTTGCCGAGATATGTAAGGTAGTCGGAATAAAATCTGCAGTGGGTGTATGCGTTGCTGTATTCTTTATGTTCTTTTGTCATCCACGCTTCGCCGTCATAAACGCAGTATTTTACCCCCGACGGAGAATTTCCGTTCGTGGAAAGAAAATCGATGAATTTCACTGCAAAATCACGGTATTTGCCTCCGAATTTCAGCATCGGAAGCGCAGTCATCGTGCCGTCGCACCAACCGATCATTATGTTCCATTCCGCAGCCCCGCCGTACGGCCATGAGCCCTCGACATTCGTGAACGCATTAAGGATCATCGGTTCGCCCTTGGGTGTTATTACGGAATGTTTTTCGTAGACCCAGTCTCTTACAAGCTTTGCGCCTTCGTCTTCATCGATCTTCGGTGTATTATATGCAGGATAGAAGTCCGATCTGATCGCTTTTTGCCAATGATGGTCGAAAAGGTCACAGACCGTTTCGCATTTAAATTCATTTCTTGAAAATCTGATGCTTATAATGTCTCCGCAGTTCCATGTATACGGCAGACGTGTTCCGTTAAATCCCTGGTGACGGTATATCTTTTCTTCCTTTGCGGGGGCAAAAACGGTAAACGACGAATTTTTCTCATCGAGCGCAACACCGTTCCAACCTGCGGAAGACATGGGAGATATTTCGTAATGATAGCCGATATTTTCCTGTTTCATCAATACTGTAGGAAAAGATGCCGCGGAAAGTGACGCTTCGAAAACGGGATTTTCACTGTCTATTTTCGGTATCGGATTTAGCAGACTCTGCGCGTTTCCGTCGTAGTAAATACCGGGAATGAGAGTATAGTCTTTTTCTGTGTTTTTCCATGAAAAACGTACGCCGACAAATCCGGTTTTCGGTTCGGAACTGATATTTATTGTTTTCAGATACCAGCTGTTTTCCTTTGAAACAAGGATCTGATATCTCATGCCGTCTTTTTCGGCAAAGTAGTGTTTGTATCCTCTTGTTGTTTCTTCCTGCCAACCGTCTATAACGGTTTCGGTTTGATAATCCGGACAGAAAACAACGTCAAAAGGAAGATCGTAAATCATAGTTTGTTCTCCGTTTTTTATTTAAAAATCTCTGTTTATAACTTTCGGTTCGCCCTCAAGTTTTTTCGGGTCAGCCAGATATTCCGCGAAACGTTTAAATGCCGTTGCATAATACGCTCCGGAGCAGATTCTTTCGTCCATAACGACGCCTATCGGCATACAGCGGACAAATTCCACTCCTTCGGCTCTTCTCTTCGGAACCTCTCGGAGATTGCCTATAGCAAGAATCTGGCTTACCGTTCCGAAATCGTAGATGTGGTGATATATATGATTGGTTCTCAGACTTCCGAGATTTGTAAGAACGATACTGCAATGAAACGGACTCGCATCTATTATCGATTTGGGAAGAAGACCGTGCCTATCCATCCATTTGAGAGCGCTGACTCCAAAACGCATCAGAAAAGTCATGCTACAGAGGGTTCTGATGATCTTGTCTGTTTTGTTGTTGCTTTCTTCTTCTCTGTTTTTTTCGATATATTCGTCCATTTTTCTCTGAACGTCGTTGATATCGTCCTCCACGTCAAAATAAAGCTTCGACATAGTCTCTTTTTCGAGAGTTCCGGCTTTCAGAACGACCATGCCCACTGTCAGCTCTTTTCTCGCAAAGACTTTTCTGTTGACGATAAATCTGTTGAGCTGCTGATATTCCGCACAAGTACGTATATATGCCGCCGAAATAAGCGACAGATGGCTGATTTTTATACCTTCCTGGCGTTTTGCTCGGATATACTTATCCATCGGTTCGACGGGTATATCTATCGTTATGTAGTTCTGCGAGTCACTGCGCTTATCCATTATATGCGGAACGATCGAATACATAGGGTCTATGTTTTTAAGTCTGACGCCGTCTTTTCTCATAAAATTCTCCCCAAAAAGTCAGATAAAATTAAAAAATATCGTGTATTGTATATATTTGTCTGTATACAATATTATAACATATAAATCGAATTGTGTCAAGTTTCGGTAATTCGTTCCGAATTCCAAAATAAAAAATAGATTTTACAAAAAAATCATTAAATCCCTATTGACATTTTCAGAAAATATGGTATAATGCTTAAATGTGACTGTTTGTATAAAGGGGGATGTTCTATGCTCATAGATATCTCGTCCGTACGCAAAAGCGATGGGTCATCTCTCCGCATAGATTCTGCTTTCGAGCTCGGAGAACTTGCGCCCGGATTTACCGATGTCCGTGCCGAAGGCGAGGTACGCAACACTTCCGGTATCGTTTCCATGAAGCTTCGTATCAGCGGCGTTTATTCCTCTGTATGCGACAGATGCGGCAACGATGCGGTCCTCTCCATTGAGACGGAGATAGACACCGTTTTTGATGCTGACGGCACTAAAGACGATTCCGTATCTTTTACGGACGGTCGTATCGATCTCGACAAAACTGTCGGAGATGCTCTGATCCTTGCGGTTCCCATGCAGATTCTCTGCTCAGAAGATTGCGAGGGTATCAGCGGCGAAGGATACGAAATAATTTTTGATGAAGATGAAAACTAAATTCTGCATTCTGCATTTGCATTTTGCGATTTACAATAAAGGATGGTGTAAAAAATGATAGCTCCCAAGAGAAGAATTTCCAAACAGAGAAAGCATAAGAGACGTTCCAGCGTCTGGAAACTTGACATGCCCGGTATGGTCAAATGCTCGCACTGCGGCGAATACCATCTTTCCCACCGTGTATGCGGCCATTGCGGTTACTATAACGGCAAAGAAGTTATAAAGATGGAAGAGGCACAGAAAGAAGCGTAATTGCTCCTGCAGTTATGTTCGAGTGAAGATGGGAGGATCGTTATTTTTCAAAAATAACGGTTCCCCCGTCCTCTTTTGCTGTACAAAATAAAATTATGTCATACATTACAGATATAACAAAAAACAGTCCGTTTTTCGGAAAATTGAAAAACGGTGACGTCCTTCTTTCCGTTAACGGACGTAAGATCAATGATATTCTCGATTATATGTACCATACCGCAGCCGACGATGTGTCGTTCTGCGTACTTCGTGACGGAAAAGAAGTAACCGTAAACGCAAAGAACAAAACAGGCCATCTCGGCCTGACTTTCGATTCGTTTCTTATGGACGAACACAGGAGCTGTAAAAATAAATGCGTTTTCTGCTTTATCGATCAGCTTCCGAAGCATATGCGCGAGACGATGTATTATAAAGATGACGATTTCCGCCTTTCAATTCTTCAGGGAAATTACGTCACCCTCACGAACCTCACTCCCGAGGATGTAGACAGAATCTGCGATCTTCGCGTATCTCCGCTCAATGTTTCCGTTCATGCGACGGACGGCGATGTACGAGTCCGTATGATGAAAAATCCGAATGCTCGCAATATAATGCAACTTCTCAACCGTTTTTCGGATGCAGGCATCAACCTTCGCTGCCAGATCGTTCTTTGCAAAGGATTTAACGACGGCGAGATCCTCAAAAAATCTCTTGCAGATCTCAAAGCGCTCTTCCCCGCCGTTTCATCTGTCTCGATCGTTCCCGTCGGTCTCTCGAAGTTCAGAGACGGTCTTGAACCTCTTGTTGCGTTTTCTCCCGAAGAATGCGCGGAAGTTATCGATATTGTCGATTCTTTCGGCGATGCAAGCTTTGATGAATACGGAACCCGTATTTTCTATTGCTCCGACGAATTTTACGTAACGAGCGGAAGACCCGTTCCCGATTACGATTATTACGAAGAATTCGAGCAACTCGAAGACGGCGTCGGTATGCTGACTTCTTTTATCGAAGAATTTGATGCCGCAGTCGAGGATCTTGATGTGTGCGCAAATAGGAAAAAGCTGACTTTCGTTTCAGGCAGGATAATGAGATCTACTCTGCCCGAACGTATCGAAAAGCTTTGCACTAAACTTACAGGCCTTGATGCCGATCTTAATTTTATAAGAAACGACTATTTCGGTGAGAACGTTACCGTAACAGGTCTTATCACCGGCACCGATATAATCGCTCAGCTCAAAGATAAAGAGCTCGGCGATGCGCTCATTTTGCCGTCGGTTATGCTTCGTGACGATAAGTTTTTAGACGATATTTCCGTTTCCGATGTGGAAAAAGCACTCGGTATACGTATCGTTCCCATTCCCTGCGACGGCGCAGGTGCGGTCGATGCGATAGCGCAGATCGTCGAAAAATAGAAAATTGCCATACAAATGACAACAGGGTACGCTTGACAATAGCGTACCTTTTGTGCTATAATTTACATATTATTGATAATTTGATTTTACGGTTTTTATCATATTTTCAGCATTTACGGAGGTACGTTTTGAATATTCGAACCATCAAACGCTTTTTCGGCATTTTTGTCCTTGCTTTTCTCGTTATTTTTATCGTTGTTATAATAAAACTTCCGCAGGATAACGATATCGTTGTCGGCGAAAACGATCTTGTAATTCCCGAAATTCCCGATAACCCGGTCGTTGTCGACCCGATCCCCGAACCCGAGCCGGAAATTATTCCCGAACCCGAGCCCGAACCCGAAGAACCGAAACTCGAGCAGGTCAGCCTTCAGGATGAAGCTATGCCCGATAACCTTCTCAAACTTGCGGATGATTACAATGTTATCGGTATGTCCGTCGTTGTCATCGAAAACGGTGCAGTTTCTCACAGCTATGTTTACGGTAAGCAGGATAGGGGAGATTACGGCACAGAGCCCGTCGATTTCACTTCCGATTCGATCATCCGTGTCGCAGGCGTTTCCGAACTCGTTTCTGCAGTCGGCGTGATGTCTCTTTGTGAACAGGGCCTTCTCAATCTTGACGATCCGATCGGCAACTTCCTCGGCTATACCGTCAAAAATCCGAAGACCGATTCCGAGATCACTCTCCGTCAGCTTATGACCCATACCGCAGGTGTTTCCGACTACGGCGCATATAACGAAGTTGTTTACGGCGATATCAAATATCAGACCCTTAAAAATATGCTTGCGGGCGAACATGCGAAATCCAATTTCTATTCCTATAAACCCGGTTACGATTACGATTTTTCAAACTTCGGTTCCGCAATGATCGGCTGTATCGTTTCGTCTGTTGCAGGGGAATCTTTCAACAGCTATATGACTAAAAACGTTTTTGAACCTCTCGCTATCGATGCCGGTTATTATTCAACGGAAATCGATAACCGTTCGAATATATCGACCATTTACCAGCGTAATGAAGTAAACTATACTCTTCAGGAAATGGACGAGTTCGCTTCCGAGCTTGCATCCGTTGCCGATATCGATAACTACCGTATTGCTCACGGCAACCTTTTCATCAGCGCCGCAGGTCTTTCCCGAATTGCGCAGATGTTTCTTGAAAACGGCTCGATCGGCCTTGTTTCCGTAATTTCCGAAGAGTCCGTTAACAGTATGCTTTCCACCGCCGCAACAGGCTCTCTTTATAAAGATGTCGGCAAAGGTCTTGCGGTCGTCGTTAAAGACGATATCGTTCCCGGACGTAAGCTTTACGGTCACGGCGGCGCCGCATACGGCAGCACTGCGGAGATCTTTATCGATCCGACCGACAAATCTGGTGTCATCATCGTCTGCAACGGCAGTCTTAACACCACCGATGATACAGGTTTTTCTCTCATGGCAAAAGCTTTCATCAAAGAAATCTATACTTCTGTTATAGGCAAATAATATGCAACATATTTTATCTTTACTGCGCAAAGCCGTTGACGAATACGGCATGATAAACGAGGGCGATAAGGTCGCTGTCGGATGCTCGGGCGGCAAGGATTCGACGCTCCTGCTCCTCGCTCTTGCAAAACTTTCCGCATTTTATCCGAAAAAGTTTTCCGTTGTCGGCATTGCGATCGATATGGGTGCAGGCATGGATTACACTCCGCTTATCGAGCTTTGCGAACGCGAAAATATCGAGTTCATAATCAAAAAAACAGAGATCAAAAAGATCATTTTCGATATCCGAAAAGAATCCAACCCTTGTTCTCTTTGCTCGAGAATGAGACGCGGAAGCCTTAACGATGCTGCGGTCGAAGTCGGAGCGAACAAAGTAGCTCTCGGCCATCACCGTGATGACGTTATCGAGACTTTCTTCCTCAGCCTTTTTCATGAATCGAGGCTCAATACTTTCCAACCCGTCACTTATCTTTCGAGAAAAGACCTCACAGTTATCCGCCCGATGGTATTTCTTCCCGAAAAAGATGTCAAAAACGCTGTCAGAAGGCTCGATATCCCCGTTCTTTTCAATCCCTGCCCGGCAAACGGCGAAACCGAACGCGAATCCATGAAAGATCTTCTTTCCGATCTCGATTTTAAATACAGAGGCGTAAAAGACCGCATCTTCGGCGCTATCGAACGCTCAAACCTCAGCGGCTGGGAAAAAGTCACCGATAAAAAAGATCAGTCGGAAAATTCTGAAAACTAACGCAATAATTCGATTAATACACAACAGCAGCTCCGCATGATGCGGAACTGCTGTTTTATCATTCCTGAGTTTTTTTGACCCATTCACTCCAACGGGGATCGGATTGAATTTCATCTTTAACCAAGCAATATTCCTGTACAGACCACCAAGGCCAATCTTCTGCAAGACTGACTGCTTCTGTATGAGGGTGCGTTTTGTCAAAGCGATGTTTTTCGGTATCGATTTTTACTAACTTCAAAAGCGGTGCGGTGTATGCTGCTTCGGATTTGGCACAAAGCTCTTCAAACTCCTTGAAATGTACAAGCGACTTATCCAATGCCTCAAATGCCTCATCATGCTTGCCATCAAGCCAGAGATAGAGCGAAAGCAGAGTGTACATTCTTGCAATATACGAATTGTAAATTCCGTAATTACCGTCGGTACAGACGTGATCAAACAGCGTGATTGCCGACCTTATGCTTTGCACCTTTTCGGAAGGTGTCATATTCTGCTCATAGGATAGCATCGTTCCGATGATAGATTTCGAACTTGCACAGATCAGCTTTAATAATGCTTCGCCGCAGGCTTCGGCACGGCGTTTCCCGTCAAAGGCATTTATGCGAAGACATTCATATGAACCGTAGATCGTCGGTGCGGATTCGATTGCGGAAAGTGCTCGTTCGTGCTCGCCCATATTAAGATAAAGCTGGGTGAGATACCTCAATGCGTTATGACGCATTTCACCCGGTTCGAGAGTTTTAAGGAGCTTTTCATAAATCACGATAGCTTCCTTCCACTCCGCATATCCGCGGTGCCTTTCAATATCGTAAACGTTGTAGCCCTCGTCATCTATAAGGTGATATTCTCCGTAACGAACGTAACCCGCATTGTAAAGAACATCGGCGAGACAAAGCATAACTTTTTCGTTCGCAGGGAATTCGATCATCGCTTCCCTTGCAAGAGCAAGACATTCATCAATATTGATATCGACTCCGTTGTTTCGAGCGTTCATTTCTTTGATCTGCTTTACGATCGTCTCTATCTTCTTATCTCGGTCGTTTTCATATCCAAAAAGCTCGTCGATGGTAACGCCGAAATAATTTGCAATAGCAGGGATCATCTCCATATCGGGATAACTTCCGCCCGACTCCCAACGCGATACCGCCTGCGAAGTCACACCGAGTGCATCTGCGAGCATTTCTTGTGTGCGTCCGTCTCTGTGTCGTAATTCACGTATTTTTGCGCCTAAATTAAGTTGCATATTCGTGCCTCCAATATATTTATCACCGGTGTGATCATATTATAGCACGTATGAGTGAAAAAAACAATTATCAAATAGTTGTTTCAAATTCAACTGTTGTTTGGGTGTTGCGTTGATATTTGGTTCTTTATTTATTACAAACGCACATCTTAAGTTTATCGTAAAGTTCACAGTATTCTTTTGCGCATCTGTCAAGCATCTCGATACAGCGGTCGATATCTTCTGCGGATAAGGCGTAATTAAAACAGTTCTGCGCCGAAAACATTCTGCGCTTTGCGTCAAGCATTTTTCTTCGAAGCTCGTCCTCGTATCTTTCAGAAGTACGTTTTGCGCGGCGGACAGCCGTTTTGTTTATCTGACCGAACATAAAAAGATCTCCCTCACTCTGAACTTATCATACAGTTCAATTATATTCCGTGGGGGAGATCTTTATGCTTATATTCTCAAACTTATTTTCGCATTCGTCTGCTTGTTTTTCAGTCGCAGCTGATCCGCAAGCATTGCTATAAACTCGGAATTTGTCGGCTTTCCTCTGTTCCCGTTTATCGAATAACCGAATATTCCGTTCAGAACATCGATATCGCCTCTGTCCCATGCGACTTCTATTGCGTGACGGATGGCACGTTCGACTCTTGACGACGATGTCTGATATTTCTTTGCAATAGTCGGATAAACGATCTTTGTCACCGCATTTATTGTGTCCGGGTTTTCGACTGCCATTATTATAGCCGTTCTGACGTAATGATAGCCTTTGACGTGCGCAGGTATTCCGATCTCTAAAATAAGGCTTGTGACCTGCGACTCCAGATCAACCTCGTTTGTATCGAAATGTTCTTCATTCTGTACTGCCGGCGCAGATGACGATCTGCCGCACATCCGTTTTATTCGCTCATCCAGAATATTGAAATCAAACGGCTTGATTATGTAATATTCAGCGCCGTACTGCATCGATTCCCTGATGACGATATCGCTTATTATCGACGATACGGCGATCATGTGCGGTTTTTTCTGCAACGATGCGCACGAACGTAAAAACGCGATACCGTCGATCGGTGAAAGTACGATATCGAAAAGCACGACATCCGGCTGGGATTCTTTTATTATATCCAACGCTTTTATCGGATTTGAGGTGCTTGCGGCGATCTCATAGCCAAGCTCCGAAAGACGTTCCGCGCAAGAATTACGGTAATCGTGCTGTTCGTCTACTATGACAATTTTTATCTTTTCCTGCATTTTTTTTTCTCCTGTTCTTTTGATTTGTTTTGTGTGCTGTTTTATAATATCATAATACGGAGAAAAAACAACATGATTTTTGTCGGCAAATCTGCTTTTCGTTGTCGACAGAATATTTCAAAATAACAAGATATTGTGCGTAAAATAACCGAATGCCACAATATATGGCGGAAGTAAATCCGTTTTTTCTGCGATTTACGGATAGAATATGCGGAAGTTTTGTCGAGAGATGCCGAAAAGAAATTTCTGCTTTTTTTATTTTTTTTCTATTGACAACAGTATATAAAAGAGTTATAATATCGTAAAAGAAATTATTAACGGAAATTATTATGACTGTATTTGTTCCCGATGGGCTCCCTGCCCTCGAAAAACTTAAAAATGAAAATATAGATGTCCGCCCTTATCCGGACAAGATCCCCGAAAATACGCAAAAGATCCTGATTCTCAACCTCATGCCCACAAAGCAGGTCACCGAGACTCAGCTTATCCGTATGTTTGCAGATTCAAAGACAAACGTCGCAGTCTACCTGATGAATACTGTTTCGTATACCTCCAGAAATACAGACAGCGAATATCTGGATCGCTTCTATAAAGGCTTTTCTGCGTATAAAGACGAAACTTTCGACGGTCTTATCGTAACGGGTGCACCCGTTGAGCATCTTGATTTTACGCAGGTTCTGTATTGGCATGAGCTCTGCGAAATTTTCGACTGGGCAAAGGTAAATGTAAGAAAGATCTATACCATCTGTTGGGGCGCGCAGGCGGCGTTAATGCATTACTGCGGCATTCAGAAGCATCCTCTTCCCGAAAAGATGTTCGGAATTTTTGAGCATGAAGTTCTCTGCCCCGAAAATCCTCTCTGCAAGGGGCTTCCCGAAAAATTTCTCGCTCCGCATTCCCGTCACGCAGAAGTTTATAAGGAAGATATCATAAACTGCAAAGACCTCGATCTGCTTTCCGTTTCCGAGGATGCAGGCGTTCTCTGGGCGGCAACGAAAGATCTGAAGATAGTTTTTGTCACGGGGCATCCCGAATATGATGCCGAAACGCTTTCTCTCGAATATTTCAGGGATCTCGAAAAAGGCGACGATATAAAATGTCCGAAAAATTATTTCCCTCATGATGACCCTGCTTTTCCACCGCCGCTCACTTGGCGCGAATTTGCGAAAATAATATATACAAACTGGATCAACCTCTAATTAAAAGAAAGGAAGGCTTTCGTTTTCGAAAGCCTTTGTTGTTTGATTATGACCCTTTATCTCGTTCGTCACGGAAAGACGGAATATAATATTGTTAAACGTTATACCGGAAGCACCGATGTCGGTCTTTCCGAAGAAGGTTTGCATCAGGCTGAAAAGACTGCCGAGCTGTTAAAAGATATAAAGTTTGACATCATCGTTTCTTCTCCGCTTCTGCGCGCTAAAATTACAGCCGAAGCCATCGCCAAATATCACCCCGATACCCCTATGATATTTATGGACGGTTTTCGTGAACGTTCGTTCGGAGACTGGGAAGGCAAAGAATACGAAGACAGATCGTTTATCGATTTTATCTGTCTTCCCGAAAATATCCATACCGCACCCGATAAAGGAGAACCCATAATTGAGTTCGATAAAAGGGTAGGGGCTGCTCTCGATGAGCTTGCAAAAAAATACCCCGACAAAACGGTTCTCGTCGTCGCGCACGGCATGGTCTCCCGAATGATCAACCGCAGAATAAACGGCCTCGAATTCGGCGAAGCAAATAAATTTCTGCTTGCAAACTGCGATTTTATAAAGTATGAGATATGATGTAATATCTATAGTTGTTGAGAGTATTTTTCATTCGGAAATTAACGGTACTGCAACAGATTGGATACACATAAAAGCATAAAAAATAATTGGAGAAAGAATATGAAAAAAGAAAGAAGTAGTTTTACAGGTAAGTTAGGCTTTGTACTTGCCGCGGCAGGAAGTGCGGTAGGCCTTGGTAATCTTTGGCGCTTTCCGTATCTTGCAGCGCAACACGGCGGTGGAATATTCCTGCTTGTATATTTGATCTTGTCGGTAACCTTTGGTTTTTCGTTGATGGTTGCTGAGATCGCAATCGGAAGAAAAACGGGTCTTTCCGCTATCGGTGCCTTTAATAAATTAAATAAAAAATGTACGTTTATCGGCTATCTTGCAGCTGTTATCCCCGCTTTGATATTACCTTATTATTCGGTAATCGGCGGTTGGGTAATCAAATATCTGACTGTGTTCCTCTCGGTAAATGTGGCAGAAGCATCTCGTGAGGGATACTTTGATAACTTTATCGGAAACACAGGACAGTCCTTGCTGTTCTTTGCTATCTTTATTTCTCTGACGGCAATCGTGGTTCTTTTCGGCGTAGAAAAAGGTGTTGAAAACGTCAGCAAGGTGATGATGCCTGTTCTTGTCGTTCTTTCGATCGGTATCGCCGCTTTTGTTTGTATTTCCAACGGTATACAGGGAAAATGGGAAGGTCTGTCTTATTATCTTAAGCCCGATTTTTCTCACTTCAGTATCATGACGGTCGTTTCCGCTATGGGACAGCTCTTTTATTCAATGTCTCTGGCTATGGGTATCATGATAACATACGGCTCGTATATGAAAAAGGAAGTAAGCCTGGAGTCTTCGGCGCACCAGATCGAATTTTTCGACATGGGTATTGCATTCTTGGCTGGCTTGATGATCGTTCCGTCCGTCGTCAGCTATTCCGGTATTGAGGGCCTTAACAAAGGTCCGGGGCTTATGTTCGATACTCTTCCGAAAGTTTTCAATGATATGGGCGCTGTAACAGGTAATATTGTTGGCGCGGTATTCTTTGTTTTGGTTCTGTTTGCGGCTCTGACATCATCCATCTCTTTGATGGAGACCGTAGTTTCCATAATTCAGGATAAATTCCATATTGAAAGAAAAATAACCTGCCTTATCGTCCTTGGTGGAG
Source organism: Clostridia bacterium (assembly GCA_017621705.1). Lineage (GTDB taxonomy): Bacteria > Bacillota > Clostridia > Oscillospirales > UBA644 > HGM12619. The sequence continues at coordinate 58,797 of JAGASR010000032.1, forward strand.
CCTTTGCTATCGGCCTTCCCTCTGCTCTCGGTTTTGGTGTATGGTCCGAAGTGGCTCCTTTAGGTATGGATATCCTTACATTCTTCGATTTCTTGACTAACAGTGTCCTGATGCCTATAGTTGCTATTTTGACATGTTTGACGGTTTGCTATGTTATCAAGCCGAAGACTGTAATCGAAGAGGTTTCCGTTTCCGGTCGTTTCAAACTGGCATGGCTTTTTAAGGTTATGATCTATATCGCACCCGTGCTTCTTTTGATCATTCTTGTCTTTGCCATCTTTGAAGCTTTTGGAATTACATTCGGCGGATTGCTTAAATTCTGATTTATTGAAAAATCGTAATATCTCAAGGCATGTAAAAGGAGTACGAACGATCGTCCGTACTCCTTTAGTTTTTTCGAGTTTCTTATCTGAAGTTGAAACAGTCGTACTGCTCTTATTTTTCAACCTGTGGTTTATTTGATGTTTCCTGACAATACCTTTACTGTTTTCGATTTTGTGTTATAATATATTCATAAGCAGACGTCGGCTTGATTTTTACCAAACGGAGGTTTTATTATGAAAATGACAATCGGTGCAAATATCAAACGTTTACGCACAGCAAAGAATATCACTCAAGAACAGCTTTCTGTTGCGATGAATTCTTGACTTTGCGCTGCGTACATTTTCGCATACAATCCGCCGTTCCGTATTAGTTTTGAGTGCGAACCATATTCCTCTATCCGTCCTCCGTTCAGAACTAAGATTTGTTCCGCAAGCATCATCGCCGCCATGCGATGGCTAATAAACACCACTGTCTTTCCTTTGGCCATCCTCCCGAAATCTGCATAAATTTCGCTTTCCGCTTTAACATCAAGACTTGCGGTTGGCTCATCCAATATTAGCAACGGTGCATTCTTGTATATCGCGCGAGCAATAGCAAGCTTCTGATCCTGACCGCCGGAAAGCTCTATTCCATCCGATGCAAACTGTCGTGTGAGACTTGTGTTGATGCCTTTCGGTAGATTATCAATGAATCCGCCAAAACCAATCTCTCGGAAAATTGCATGGATACGTTTGCTGTCTGTATTCTCAGAAAACGAAACATTCTCCGTTAATGTAAATGCAAAATTTCGATAATCTTGAAAAACAGCGCCAATTGAACGATAATACATCTCGTTCGGGATGCTCCATATATCTTTCCCGTTCATAAGGATGCGTCCCGATGTGGGACGATATAGTTTACAGATTAACTTGATCAGTGTCGTTTTTCCAGAACCGTTTACACCTACAATCATTAACTTTTCGCCTTTTTGAATAGTGAAATTCAGATGTTCCAACACGTTTTTATCACTGCCGGGATAAGCAAACGTCACATCGTCGAAAACAATCTCTGCCTGCGTCGGTATTTCTGTATCTAATGTAGCTTCGATTTTTGTCTGCGTAAGTAAATCGACAAGCTTTTGATAATCTGTGAAATTCAGCATTTGCTCGTTATAACAGCGAATCTGCTGCGTCAGCGCATTGAGCGCAGCGGTCAATGATGTCACTGCGGAAAAATACATCGTGAAGTCTGCGATTGTAATTGTACCGTCGAGATAACTATCTGCCAAAATTACCAGCACAACCAGTGATTGCGCCCCCATTAGCACAGCCATAATCGACTCAAATAATGCGTTTCGCTTGAAATCCTTGTATTGCAGTTGCAGCATTTTTTCGCGGTATAGCAGGATTTTTTTCATGAACCATCCTTGCAGATTATTCACACGAAGTTCCTTCTGTGCGCCATTGTCAAAATATGCAAGCCCTATAAGATAATCACCAACACGATCATTCTTTGCATAAAGTTCTCGTGCCTTTATATTAAAACGGAACTGCAAATATGAAAACAGTATTTTTACAGCTAAAACAACAGCAATTGCAAGCAGAAATAGTACATTCAGTCTCACCGCAATCCATGCCAGTCCTACAATTGTGATAACATTGGATATCATCTGTCTCACAATTCCGAGAATTCCCGTTAATCCGCTTGCATTGTTTGCCATTTGAATGATTTTTCTTTGAGATGCGGTTTCTATATCCTTCATTTCTAGCTGCATTGTAATTCTACCGATCTCAAATCTAATCTCCGAGGCAAATTTAGCCGCAGCGAGATTGCTACGATTCGAAAGATAGCTGTTGATCATATTCAAAAATAGCAAAAGCATACTGTAGAACAGAATTACTTGCACTATTTTTTCAAATGTACTGACACCGGTCAAAGTTTCTAAAATTCGCTTAGGAACATATACCGCAAGAAGAGATAAAGCAGAATTGGTAATGATCTGAGGCAGCGACCAAAGAAGATATGACGGCTCCTTTTCGGCAATCAAACGTAAAATTGCGAGCAGAATTCTTATTTTTCGTCTCATGCCTTCACCTCCGCTGATTCATAATACTTAGCCTGTGTGTGGAACAGATCAGCGTAAATGCCGTCTTTCTCCATAAGTGTATCATGAGAACCTATCTCTGCAATTTTACCATCCGACAGTACAAGAATCCGATCACAAAACTTTGTAGAAGACAATCGATGTGAAATAAAGAGAGTTGTTCTACCGTCAGCGATATCGGCAAGCCGTGAGAACAATGCAAGCTCAGCCAGCGGATCCAAAGCCGACGTAGGTTCGTCGAGAATCATTATTCCTGCGTTTTTGTAAATTGCCCTAGCCAACGCCAGTTTTTGTCCCTCTCCGCCGGAAAATTCAATACCTTCATCATCTAATGTTTTGTATATAGAAGTATTCGCGCCATTCGGCAGAGATATAATCTTGTCGGAAAGTCCGCTTTTTTCTATACTCTCGTACAAATGTGTTTCATCTAAATGACCGTCAAATACTACATTTTCTCTCACTGAATAAGCAAATAAACAGAAATCCTGCAGGACTATTCCTATAAGTTTGGTATATTCATCATGCGGAATCTCTCTAATGTCAATGTCGTTTAATGTGATTCTGCCTTGCGTAGGGTCATATAGACGGCAAAGTAGCTTAATCAGAGTGGTTTTGCCGGAACCGTTAAGCCCAACGATGCCGAGCTTTTCTCCTTGCATGATAGTGAAGCTGATGTGCTCAAGCACAGGTTTCTGCGAACCAGGATAAGTAAAAGTTACATCTTCAAACGATATTTTCAAATTCTCACGATCAATTTCCTGCATTGGAATCACACTACTTGCAAAAATTTTACTGTTTTCAGTTACATGATTTTGATATTCGCGAAAAAGATCTGTGAAATCAAGAGTCTTTGCCATGTTGTCGACAGTCAAATTGAAGAATTCGAGCAGAACACCTGCGAGCAGTGTAGTTGCGCCGAGAAGTACAGTATATTCACCAACACCTATTTGTTCCGAAAACACCTGATGTGAAAAATATAGATACATCGCTATAGACTGTACAACAGTCAAGATTAAACTGCATATATGAAGAAATGCACGTTTGTTTTCCCACTTGTTTTTGCGTTCAAGATGAATTTTATATCGTTCTGAATATTTTCTTGTAAGAATACTATCAGCACGATTTATACGTACCTCTTTTGCATAACCGGAATCGGTCATGGTCTTGTACAGATAATCCATTACTCGTTCATCTTCTGTGGATTCGTTTCGATATGCAAAATCTAACCTCCGCTCACGCACAATAAACAAAATTGAAAGAACAGATGTTAACAGAAGCACGCTTAGAAACAGCGGACTGATAACCGAAAAAAGATAAGCAATTCCTACGAATTGAACGATGCATTTAATGAGTTGACCAAATGACAAAATGAACCATGCAGGATTCGCGCCCATAGACTTTTTCTTTAGGTCAAGAATGCTTCGATCCTGTGCATAGTGATAATCGATTCGAATACTGTCATTTATGTAGTCGCGCTGTGTAATGTCTGATGCTTTGCGCATAATGATATTTTCTGCCAGCGTCAAAAGTTGTGAAAGCAACGCAACGGAGAGATTTAACAGAAGAAAATACAGAATCAGCCGCATGACTTCATGGCGAGGACTGTTTCTCACCAGTGCATCTACTACAAGACCGAGTCCCGCGATGTCGATTAACGGAAGTAAAGAGTTGAATACGGCTTTTCCAAGTGAAACAAAATACAACGCTTTGCATTTTTCCCATGCATATGTAAGCAGAAAACATAAATTCTCAAATCGCTTTTTCATACTTCACAATTCTTTCGCTGTCGCTCCCATATCTCGCACCATGCTTCGCGCATTAGATCGAGCGCTTCCCACGGCAAAGCTCCTTCAACGACAGCAGCTTCTACCTGACTGTGTAGTCCATCCGAGTAGATCAGCAACGGACGGAGAAATTTCCAGTCCAATTCACCGTCAAGAATTTTCTGAAAAATTGTGTATTTCGATTTTGTCTCCAGAAATGGCATAAGTTTTTCGAGAAGATCTATACTGATTGTTTCGAATTTGGCGTTTTCCATCATAGAAATCACGCTGTCATCATTCAAATATTCCGCAAGCGAAATGATATTCGAAATATCAATACCCTGCGCTGATAAACCTGCGGAAAGCTTTGTCAGAACGCTCGGTTTAAGATAAGGCGCAAGACTGACAATATCCTCAATGTTTTCTGCTATAACTGTTTCATTGTCGTTTGCTATTCCTTCGAGTATCATTGCCTCTCCGCGCGTCGGCTCGCCGGAGCCTATCAGTTCATCTAGTGTGATATTAAAAATGTCTGCAATTAGGACAAGAATTGAAACATCGGGAAAACTGTCTCCGCGCTCATAACGTGAAATCGCTTGTCTTGTCAAGTTTAATCGATCTGCAAGCTCCATTTGTGTCATGTCTACATTCTTCCGCAGTCGCGAGAGATAACCCCCGAATTTCTTGGTATCGAACATGAAAGCACCGCCTTTCTGTAAACAATTATACCATAGTTTCTCGATTTTGTCGAGCAATGGTTTGTTGCTTTGGTAAAGAAAAAATCTACATATTACCGAATAATGCACTGCTATATGTGGAATCTCGGAGGATATGAGGCAGATAACGATCCGTCCGTTTTGCTTGAACATAAGGACGAATTTCTTTTTATTTGCGATAAGATACTCGACGGTTGCACTGATGAGACGATACGTCTTAACGCATGGAATATGCGCGCAAAAATTCTTCATGCCGAAGGTAAGACAGACGAGGCGCTCGATATTTATAAATCAAAGTTTGAGAATTGGTATGTCACGAGCGGTCAGAAAACGGAGCAGTTGTTTGCCAAAGACACGGAAGAATATTATTATCATCTTCGTAAAAATATGTTTGAGCTTGCTGAATTCGCTGCAGATAAGCTCGGAAGAACGGTTTTCTTCGCTCCTGATCTTTCTGTGGATGAAAAGACCGAGCGTTCATTGAAATATGTCGAAGCACTCTTGCGTTCTTTCGAAGAAACAGACGAAGATCTTTTTATTTTGCTTGCCTGGTCTTTTATCTGCAGAATGGAAAATGATATCTATTACAGAGGTGGACAGGACTGCAATATTACCGCAGTTATGGACAAAAATCTTTGCGCATCGAAAAAACTTACGGAGCGTATGAAAGAAAACCCCGTACTTTATCATTTGTTTGACGGCAGAGTTCCCGGTCGTTCGGATAACGATATTTTTGCCTGGACTCTTGATTATCATCTTAATACCGTCGACGACCGACGTTCGGAACTTCTTAAAGATCCCGAATATGCCAAAGTTCTGGAAAAATACAGATAAGCAAAAAAGACAGAGATCCACGGTCTCTGTCTTTGCTCATTTAAAACTAAAGTATTCCTTTACCTTTTCAACAACGAATTGATAATTGATTTTCCGTAAAAAAATGATATAATATAACCGTAAGCTTACGAAAATATTTTTTCGAAAAGGCGGTAAATATATATGAATTTAAAAATAGGTTCAATTATAAAAAGACTTCGCTCTGAAAACGACGTAACGCAGGAAGCTCTCGCAAATGTCCTCGGCGTTACTGCGCAGGCTATCTCCCGTTGGGAATCGGCAAACGGTTATCCGGATATCGAGCTTCTTCCGGCTCTTGCGGATTTCTTTTCGGTAAGTACGGATGAACTTCTCGGATATAAGCTCTCCGAAAGAGAGGAGGAAATTGCGAGTATCAAAAAAGAAATGTCTCGTCTTGCGGAAGTGGGTACAATCGAAGAACGTCTGTCTTTAGCAAGAAATGCTGTTTCTCTCTATCCTTCTGATTTTGAATTCAAGGAAAACCTTGTTAATTGTTTGTATCATCTGTGGCACTATACATGGAATACAGATCTCGTAAAAGAAATCGAAAATCTTTGTTCGGATGTTATTGAGGACTGTAAAGATGAAAATATCAGATACGATGCTATTATCATTTTGATAAGTATTTACGATGATACTAAACAAGTTGAAAAGGCTATACGGGCAACTGAGTTTCTCACACCCATGATATACTGTCGTGAATTTGCAAAAGCAATAGGCATCGGCGATGGTAATACCGAGCTTTATATTCAGGACAAGATCGACAAATTGACCGATTGCTTGGGAAATGCAATTTCAAACTATACCCCGTCTGATGTGCTTCCCAGAGATCCGTCAACCTGGGATAAAAAGATCGAAATGCTCAATATTTCAAATCAGCTTTATTTTATGATATACGGAAATGATCTGATGTTTTATCATAATCGTATCGCAGATAATTACCTGCTCATTTCTACTTATCAGGTAGCACAGGGAAAATTTGATGAGACACTTAATTCGCTTGAAAAAATGTGTTTTCATGCTGTTGAATACGATAGATCTTTTATCAACGATCACGGGAAGTTTTATACTTCTATATTTGTGAATAAACTTGTCTATCCCGAACCGAATAAGGATTTTCATGAAATGAAAGAACATTCTCAGAGTTTTCATATGCTCGACAAACTTTCTCATTCACGTTACGATCATGTCAGAGACAGTGAACGATTCGTTTCTGTTGTAAATAAACTTAAAGAATATTCCAGATAAACAAAAGAACACTTACGGTCAGTCCGTAAGTGTTCTTTAAAATTATTCCATCAGTTTTTTTACAACATACCCGCCCATCATTATGCCTGCGACGGAGGGGACCCACGAAACCGAAGCAGGGGAGGGTTTTGGGCTGTCGTTATTTTCATCTGCAAAGTGGGGCGTGATCGTCTTTTCTTCGCTGAAAACGACAGGGACTTTCGTTATTCCGCGTTTTTTCGTCTCGTAACGCATGACTTTTGCGAGACGGCAGACGGAAGTTTTTGAAATATCCGTAATTCTGATCTTTTCGGGGTCAAGTTTATTGCCGAACCCCATACTGCTGATTATGCCGATATTTCGTGCTTTTGCCTGCTCGATAAGATCGACTTTTGCTGTGACGGTATCGACTGCGTCAACGATAAAATCAATATCATGGCAAAAAAGCAGATCTCTTGTTTCGGGAAGATAAAACATTTCTATCGCCGTAACTCTGCATTCGGGATTTATGGAAAGGACACGCTTTTTCCATTCTTCGGTTTTTGATTTGCCTACGTTTTCAGTCGTTGCGATGAGCTGACGGTTGATGTTCGATTCGGAGATCGTGTCTTTATCCACGAGTATCAGTCCGCCGACACCTGAGCGCGCAAGCGTTTCGACCGTGTGTCCGCCGACTCCGCCGAGCCCGATGACTGCCACCGTCTTGTTTTCAAGCGTTTTCGCACCGTCTTTTCCTATCGCCATTTCCGTCCGTATCTTCCAACTCATCTTTAAACTCCCGATCACTTTTTCTTGAATAATACCATTTATTTACGGCAAAACTGTGTCGGTGGATTTTATTTGAGGATTTCCTTCATTATTTTAACAAAAAAATCTCCCAAATCTGCTTTTTCTACCGATTTTACCGTTCTTATCGGAACTACACTTACCGTCTCATCCCCGATCTTGTAGCTGACCGTTCCGACCTGCGTTCCCTTTTCTATCGGGGCTTCTATCGACGGCTCAAATTCAATGATAACTTCTGTGTTTTTACCCGATCCTTTTTTGACGACTGCCGAAAAGCCCGAATCGGGTATCGCAGTAACTGTCGGCTCTTTTCCTTTTTTGACTTCGAGCGTGATCTCTTTTTCCGGTGCCATATCAATGACCGAGTAAGTCGCAAATCCGTAATCGAGCATCGATGCTACATCTGCAAACCTTTCTTTCGAAGACGGACCACCGAGAACGACCGCAATAAGAGTCATCCCGTTTCTCTCTGCGGTACCGCTCAGACAATGCCCCGCAAGCTGGGTGTACCCCGTTTTCATGCCGTTCATTCCCTGATAAGTGCGCAGCATTTTATTCGTGTTTGCAAGTCCGAAAGTTCCGTTTCGAAGGCTGTCTGTCCAGATAGTCGTGTATTCGTGAATTATCGGGTGCTTTAACAGTTCCCTTGTCGCAAGTGCAAGGTCGTAAGCAGTCGTGTAATGCCCGTTATCGTCGAAAAGCCCCGTGCAGTTTGTGAAGTTTGTGTTTGACATTCCGAGCTCTGCCGCTCTGACGTTCATCTGTCTGACAAATTCGTCTTCCGTTCCCGCAACATATTCCGCAAGCGCCACCGCCGCATCGTTTGCACTCGGAACGGCGACCGATTTGAAAAGCTCATCGACCGTCATAACTTCGCCCGGCTCGAGATATATCTGCGTGCCGCCCATTGAAGATGCTCTTTCCGATGCCGCAACGTTATCCGAAAAAGATATTCTTCCGCTCTCGACCGCTTCGAGGATCAGGAGCATCGTCATAACTTTCGTAACGCTTGCAGGCGGAAGATGTTCGTCTTTATTGCTTTCGAAAAGAATTTTGCCGGTTGTCTTTTCCATCAGAACACAGCTTTTAGATGTCAGGTTAAGCTCCGCAGAGGCTTCGACCGCGCTTGTATACGTTTCTCCCGAATCTGCGTAAAACGGCACGCAAATATTTATCGCGATCGCCGTAATGATAATAAAAATCGCTGTTTTTTTCATTTTGTTCCTCTTTTCTCATTTAAAAAGTCTCGTCCAGAAGTTTTCTTTTTCCGCAAAAACGGTCCTTATGGGAATATCGTAATCTGCAAGAATTATATCGTCACCGATCTTGACTATCTTTTCCCACGGTACAGTGTACTCCTCGCATCGCCCGAATATTCCGAGAAAACGAGGCCTTCCGGGAACCGCTACCGAAATTATTCTGCCGGTTGATATATCCATTTCAATGTCGTCTATGTATCCGAGTCTCATACCTCCGCTTACGCTTATGACTTCTTTATACTTCAGGTCACTCAGCCTTGCCGTCATATATACCTCCGAAATTGTTTTTTACATAAATATATTCATTTATTTTTCGGCATATGCGGAACAGCTTCGTTATCGTATGTCAGAATCTTGATTTTTTTACAACTTTTACCGAAACAGCTTGACAAACCGCTTAAAATATTATAGAATAGTAGAAGTATGTTTAAAGACGGAAACGCTTTTCATACGCTTACAATATTTTAAGATTATCTTCATTTTTGCGGCATCAAAACCGTGTAAAATGAAAAGAAAAAAACGAATAGGATGAGTGATTTGGCAAACAGTAAAAACAATTCCGCAAAAAATGCTAATTCCAGCTTTTCTCCCGCAGTTATCGTAACTATCTGCTTAGCAGTTGCGATCCTCGCAGGCGTTATCGTATGGAGCGTTTTTGCAAAACAGGCTAAAAGCCTCGACAACAAGATCGCAATGGAAGTCGGCGAAACCTCCGTAAGCGGCCTTGAATATCAGTTCTACTACAAAAACGAAATTGCAAACTTCCAGAATCAGTACAGTTCTTATCTCTCTGCTTTTGGTGTAGACTTCAACAAAAACCTCAATGAACAGACTTATCTCGACGGTTCCACAACCTGGGCTGATTATTTCAGCGAAATTGCTCAGTCTGCGCTCGTTGAAAACACCCTTCTTTATAACGAAGCTATCGCTAACGGCTATGAACTCAGTAGCGAGGAAAAAGAAGCTCTCAATAATGAGATCGATTCTCTCGATAAAGCTGTAAGCCAGCTCGGCTACGGTGTTGACTTCTATCTCGAAGCAGTTTACGGCAAAGGTATCACCGCAAACAAATATAAAGAGCTTCTCGAAAAATCCACCATCGTTTCCAAGTATGTAAATAACAAAGTTGCAAGTTATGAATATACCGATGATGAGTGCGAAAACTACTATAACGAAAACAAAAATTCCTTCGACACCGCAACTCTTCGTTCTTATGTTTTCAACTATACCGTTCCTACCGATGTAGCTGAAGGTGATGAATCCTACAAAGACGAAGCTCGCAATTCCGCAAATGCAATGCTCGAAGCTATCACTGATGAAGCTTCTTTCGAAACTTATCTTAACGATAACGTTCTTACCGAAGAAGAAAAATCTTCTCTTAAAGAAAACTACTCTCTTACCGAAAATATCTCTTATAACGCTGTTTCTACCGAGATTGCAGACTGGATCTTCGACGATGCTAGAGTTGAAGGCGACAAGGTTGTCATCGAAGCAAATAACGCATTCAACGTTATCTATTTCATTTCCTGCGGCTTTGAAGATTATAATCTCGCAAATATCCGTCATATCTTTGTTGAAGCTGAAGAAGTTGAACATGAACATGATGCAGACGGCAACCATGTAGATTCCGAAGAATACGATGCTGCTGTTGATGCTGCAGTCGAAGCTGCTATGAACAAGGCAAACGATATCTACAACGAATGGAAATCCGGAGACGCTACCGCTGAAAGCTTCGGCGCTCTCGCTGTTACTTATTCCGCTGATACATCCTCCGCTTCCAACAACGGTATCATTACCGGTGTAACAAAAGATACCTTCACTATTGACGATGTTACCGAATGGATATTTGATTCCGCAAGAGCTGAAGGCGACTGCGATATCGTTGAATCCGAATACGGTGCACATATCATTTATTTTGAGAGCGAAGGCGATTCCTACAAGACCGTAATCGTTAAGAATACTCTTGCTTCCAATGAATATTCCGAATACATTTCCGGTCTTAAAGAAAATGCTGAGATCGTTCTTAATGAAGAAGTTATCGATATCATCACCAAATAATTAAAAATACAATTTATAAGGAGATAGATCTTCTCCGTGCATGACCGCAGACTGGGTGTCCGAACGGTCGGATGGCTTTTCGGCTCCATCTGATTTCGGCGTCGGTTTGCGGTTTTGTTTTTATTGTTTTTGGGGAAGATCATATTGAAAATTCATGATAAAAAAGATTATTTCGTTTATCCTTGTTGTTGTCCTTGCTGTTCCGATGCTTTCCGCTTGCGGCGCAATGTCCGACGATGCACCCACCATAAAAGTCGGTGAGACCGTCGTTAGCCTCGAGGAATTTCGGTATCAGTATAACAACAGCCTTGAACTTTTCAAAAAAACATATGCTTCACGTCTCGAATCTACAAAAGAGATAGATTTTTCCAAATCTCTTGACGAACAGATCCGCGATGAAAAAACCGGAAGCACATGGGCGGACTATTTCAGAGAATATACGGTTCGTTCTCTTAAAAATTATCTTATTCTTGCCGAAGATGCACGCGTTAACGGAAAAACTCTTTCTGCGGACGATGTTTCAATGATCGATGAGCAGATCGAATATATCAAACAGTATATCGCAGGTAATGGTCTTACCGATGAAGAGTATTTCGGCGAAGGTATGACTATTGACGATTACCGTGTTATTCTGGAGCGTAACCTTCTCGGCAGCAACAGATATTATGAATATCTCGATACTCTCGAAGTACCTTATGAAGAAAGTGTAGCACACGCAAAGGCAAGCCCCGAGATCTATCTCGGCCTCAACTATTATTATTACGAGTTCAAGGCAGTCGATTATAACGCGTCTTACAGCGACGCAAGGTCTGCTGCGAATGCCTTCGTTGAATCTTTGACTGATATCAACGATTTTGAAAAAATCCTTTACGATACAGTTCTTACCGAAAAGGAAAAATCCGAATATACCGAGGGCAAATATTTCGTAAAAGACGTTTATCATTCTTATCTCGACAGAAACCTCCAGAAATGGGGATATGAATCGGACAGAAAGATAGGCGATCACACTATCATTACCGGCACGGACGGAATGGTTCTTTATGTCTTTGCAGGTCTCGATCTTCCTGAGTATCTTACGTATAATTATCGCAGTATAGCTATCCCTGCTTCTGCGACTCTGGATGGTAAAGCGGCTGTTGCAGATGCCCGTTCTCAAGCAGAAAAGATCGTTGAAGAATGGGAAAACGGCGGTAAAGGCGAAGACCTTTTCGCTTCTCTTGCAGAGCAGTATTCAAAAGATATTGATTCCGCAAAAAAGGGCGGCCTCTATGAAAACACTGCTATTTCCGGTCTTGGAGACGGTTCTTTTGACTGGATAACTTCTTCTGAAAGAACGTATGGCGATGTTTCCGTATTCACTTCCGCAGACTGTGCGTTTGTTATATATTATGTCGGTGAGGGTATCCCCGTATGGCAGGCGCAGGCTGAAAATGCGATCAAGGCAACAAAATTCAATGAACATATTGAAGATCTTGCCGATAAGTATAATTTCAAAACTTACGAAAAAGTAATCGGCAGAGTCGAATAACAACAAAATCAAAATTGTATGAAAGAAGCGTGAACACTATGATTTATGCATTCAAAACACGTGATACCGAGATCTCTCTCGACCAAAACGGCTTTATTTCTTCCATCAATGTCTGCGGCGAAGAAGTTGCGCTCGGAAAATCTCCGATCGTGACTGTCTGCAAAGATGATGAACTTTATCTTCCCGAAAAAGCGCAGATCAGCGGCAATAATGTTATCGTGACAACAGCTGTCGGCGATGTCTGCATTGCTTTCTGTGAAAGTGATGTTTGCGTAACTTTCGAAATTGTGTCCGTTCCCGAAAATACGTATGCTGTTATTTTCGGCCCCGTTACTGTAAATATAAATGAAGTTGTCGGTGAAGTTATCGGCGTTATTCAGGGCAAAGGTGTTGCATTCGGCGCACAGTCTCTGAATATCAAGACTGTTGAGGGTTATCCCGCAAAGTATAACGAAAAGATGGTCTCTTCGTTCGATTATTCCGATGAATCGACCGGTATTTCTGTCGGCAACCTTGATTTCAGCTCCCGTACTGCCGCGAAGACAACTTCCGGCGCAATCATTCAGCTTTCCTGCAGACGTAGAGATCTGATCGAATATCTTAAAGTCAATAATGTCAAAGACAGCCTCGTGCTTCCTCTTAAAGAGGGTGATCCCGACGCTCTGATTCCCGGCGCAAAGATCGCATATTTCGGCTGCAAAGCAGACGATGCGCTCAGCCGTATCGGTGAGATCGAAGTCGAACAGGGGCTTCCCCATCCCATCATCGAAGGCGAATGGGGAAAAGTCGCAAGAGGTGCGATGCGCTCTTACCTTATTTCCGATTTTGATGCCGACTCCTTTGATCTTATCCTTGAAAAAGCAAAAGTTGCAGGTCTGCAGTATGTTTACCATGAAGGACCTCAGAAAAACTGGGGTCATTTCGAATGGAATGACGATATTGCCGCAAACAATGCTGAAGCAAGAAAACTTGTCGATAAAGCAGGCGAGATGGGTATCTCTGTCGGCGTTCACACCTTGACCAATTTCACGACTACAAACGACCCCTACGTTACCCCCGTTCCAAGCGAACACCTTCTTAAAATGTGCGCTGTGTCTCTCGTTAACGGTATTTCTGCCGAAGATACAGAGATCGTTATCGAAAAGGCGGAACAGTTCAACCATCCGCTGACTCTCAATACCGTTCAGATCGGCGACGAACTCATTACATATTCCGAATATAAAGAAGACGGCGATAATGCTGTTTTGACGTCTTGCGTCCGCGGCGCATACGGAACTGCCGCAAGCGAACACTCCGCAGGCGATACTCTTTACAGACTTTGGGACTATCCGTACAGAACTCTTTTCCCCGATATTATTCTTCAGGATGAATTCAGTAAGAATATCGCAAAAGTCTTTAACGAATGCAATCTCAGACAGATTTCCTATGACGGTCTTGAAGGTTGTTCCTATACCGGTCACGACACTTATGCGACCACTCGTTTTGTATATAATTGCTGGAAGGATTTTGACCATAACGTTATCAACGATGCGAGCCGTTTGCAGCATTTCAACTGGCATATTCACAGCCGTATGAACTGGGGTGAACCGTGGGGCGAAGCTATGAGAACAGGTCAGGTCGAGGGCAGAATACGTAATCAGGCATTCTTCCGCCGCAACCTTTTCCCGAGAATGCTCGGCTGGTTCCTTATCCGTCTTGCAGATAAAAAATTCGAATGTTCAACTCTCGAGGATATTGAGTGGGCGATGTCCGAAGCCGCAGGTTTTGATGGCGGTTACGCAATGACGATCAGAGTCAATACCCTTAAAAAACACGGTAAGATCGATGAACTTCTCACCGCTATGAAAAACTGGGATAAGCTCCGTCTTAAAAATGCATTTACGGAAGAACAGAAAGCTAAGTTCCGTCTTCCCGAAACAGAATGGCATCTCGAAGATAAAGGCAACGGTTCCTATGATCTTTATCCGATATCCGTTTCCAAGCGATATAATTGCGATCTTTCCGAACTTCAGCCCGGTCAGCCCGGCGGCGCAGACTGGAGCCTCGATACTCCTTATGATGGTAAAGCGGCTCTCCGTCTGAAAGTCGATGGCGACGGACCTATCAGCAATATTATGTTCAAAACTGCAAGCAGCACCGTTAAATTCAACTGTGAAGTCGATGACGGTCAGTATCTTATCCTCGGTTTTGACGGTAAAGCCGAAATTACCGATAAAAACTATAAGACCATTGAAACTGTCAAACCTCAGGGCGAATTTACCGTTCCTGCAGGAACTTCCGCAATCGCATTCTCCTGCGATCATGATAAAGACTGCTGTCCCGATGTCATAGTTCGTTTTATGACCCGCGGTCAGCCCGAAACGATAAACGAATAATCTTAAAAATAAAGGAAAAAGGCGAATTTTTCGCCTTTTTCCTTGACTTATTGCTTTATGAAAATAGTAAAATTTGACCCTATTCTTTTGAGAGATGCCGAGCGCGTCCTCGAACATGCGCCTTACCCCGTAAGAGAAGATATTTTTTCTTTGCTCGACGTTTTTTCTAAAAATGCATATATCGCATATTCTCTCGGCTTTCCTGTCGGGATCGCGTGCTCCGATATTTTCGACGGAAGAAAACGCGCGAAATTCGCCGTTTTCGTCCAACCCAAATACAGACGTCGAGGAATAGGCAAAGAGCTTTTTCTTTCGGTTCTCGAGCAGGCAAATCAGGCAGGTATGAAGAGCCTTGTCTGCGATTTTCCGTCAGACAGCGATAACGTGTTTTTTGTATCCTCGCTCGGTTTTGAGAAACGGTATTCATCTCATTTTATGACTATTCCCGTTACCGCCAGACGCTCTGTTTCGGGTTTTGAACAGTATGACGACAGTATGTTTCTTTCTTTCGTTAACGCCGAGGCAAAAGCTTTTTATCCTATCAGAAGCCGTTTGGGGATAGAGCCGGTCGTTATCGAACCGAACGAAAATATCCGTTCTTTTCTGTCGAAAGCGGCTGATAAATATTTCGTCTATCGCGAAAACGGGGAAGTACTTGCAGGCGGTGGAGTTTATAATGCGGAGATCACCGATATTTTTGTCGCACCGAAACTCAGAGGTCAGGGGGTAGGCAGGAAGATCGTCGAACGCTGCCTTTTTGAAGCGTATAAACTCGGTTATAAGACAGTCTCTTTATGGGTCATAGCCGAAAATATACCTGCTGTTTCGCTTTATTCCTCCATAGGCTTTACGGTAGAAAGAACTCACGACTTTTTTGTCAAACAAATATAAAACGCAGAGGTTTTCCTCTGCGTTTTTTACTTAAATATCTCTTCAAATTCTGCTATAACTTTATCCGCACCGTCGCAAACAGCATAGATCATATATCTGCCGAGGGTTACGGTCTTGTAGTTTTTCACCTTTTCAAATTCCGTATTGTCCAGGCTTTCCCATTTCATATATTTTTCCTGCTGGATCATGGCAAAAGCGGTTTTCAGATCTTCGGCGGCTGTTTTACTTACAGCTTCGATTATTATAAGCTCGTCCGCTCTGATGTTTCTGTCGGGAGCACGTAAAAATACCGCATTTTTAATAAGATCTTTTTCTATTCCGTATTCCGAAACAGCCTTTTCCGTATCGGCGACATATAAGCTCTCTGTAATGTCTGCGCACTTTACGGTAAGATCGTCAAACATCTCGCTGAAATTTTTTTCTTCATTTGCCGAAGAACATGAGGCCAGCGTAAAAAGCGTTAAAATAACGGTAAAAACAGTTAAAACGATCTTCTTCATACAGTACCATTGCTCCTTTTTTTTATTAAATTATACCATATTCCCAAAAGAAAATCAACAGTTTTTTATTGACAATCGGACTTTAGTGTGATATAATTTTTTTAACAGCTAAACTACCATAATTTGGAGGTATTATTATGGAACAAATTTTAAACGCACTTCTTTCTTTTGCAACTTCGTACGGTCTTAAGATCGTCGGCGCTCTTGTCGTTCTTATCGTTGGCTTGAGTGTCAGCAAGATGCTTGTAAAACTCATTCTTAAAAGCAAAGGCTTTCAGAAGCTTTCCGATGATGTCCGTAAGTTTGCCGAAAGCGCACTGTCTTTTATCTTTAAACTTATTGTAATTCTTTCCTTCGTTGCTATCCTCGGCGTTCCGATGGCATCTATCCTTGCTCTTCTCGGTACTGCAGGTGTTGCGATCGGTCTCGGTCTTCAGGGCAGCCTCGGTAATTTTGCAGGCGGCATTATCCTTATGATCTTCCGTCCTTTCCATGTCGGCGATTTTATCGACACAGGCGCACATTCCGGTACCGTTGAAGAGATCGGTATTTATTATACCTATCTTCGTACTCTCGACAACAGCCGAGTAGTAATTCCCAACTCTGTCGCATCCAATCTTTCTCTGAAAGACGTTTCTACTCATGAAACACGTAGGGTTGACTTTGTTTTTGCGGTTGATTATTCAAGTGATATCGAAAAAGTTAAACAGGTCATTCTTGAAACCGCTTCTGCGCATGATCTCGTTCTTAAAGACCCTGCTCCGTTTGCTCGTCTTGTTACACAGAATTCCAGCTCCCTCGATTTTGCTTGCCGTGTATGGCGTAAAAACAGCGACTACTGGACCGTTTATTTCGATATTAACGAGCAGATGAAAAAAGCATTTGATGAAAACGGCATTTCCATTCCGTTCCCCCAGATGGATGTTCATGTAAAACAGTAATAAATTAACTGAAAGCACGGTGCTGTCATGTCTGAAATACTTTACCACAAAACTCATCCAACTCTCGAAGCACTTTTAAAACAGCTTCATTTTGAAGAAGACAGCGATGAGGCTGATATTGCGCAGGAGCTTCTCGAGGAAGCGACAGAGATCGCCTGCCCGAAAACTCTTATTAATATCATTCCCGTAAAACTCAACGAAGAAACGGTAACTCTCGGTGATGTTGAAATAACTTATCCGTATGTACGCAAAATGCTTGTCGGAACTGATAAAGTTGCAGTTTATATTTCAACCTGCGGCACGGAGCTCGAAGAGTGGTCTTTGAAAAAAGCATCCGATCCTCTTGAAGGTTTTATTGCCGATGCCATCAAACTTGCATATCTTTATTCGACAAATATGGCGCTCCGCGAGAAGATCAAGAAAGATGTTTTTACCGATGAAGGTCATCTTGCGGCTCTCAATCCCGGTTCTCTTGAGCAGTGGCCGATCAGCGAACAGAAAAATCTCTTTAAAATGTTCGGAGGCGAAGACGAGGTTAAAGTTCAGATAGGTGTTACTCTCGCCGAAAGTTTCCTTATGCATCCCACAAAAAGCTCTTCCGGTGTCTATTTCCTTTCCGAAGTGGAATACGAAAACTGCGAACTTTGTCCCCGTCTTACATGTCCCAACAGACGTGCAAAATACAAGGGCGGTTCTCATTAAGTTAATTTTCAATCAAAAAGAGTCGGTACGGTTTCCGTATCGACTCTTTTTGTAATGGTAATTTGCTTTACAATATAATTATTTTTAATATAAACGATACTGCTCCGCATACGATAAAGCCCGTTGCTGTCGGTAAAATTACGGATAATACAGCCCAGCCTAATCCCGATTCTTTTTTTATTGTAGATATGGTCGTGGCGCACGGCCAATGAAATAAAGAGAAAAGTGTAAAGCATATTGCCGTTACAGTAGTCCATCCGTTTGCCGTAAGTAAATTCTTAAATGCAGTAAGATCTGCAATATCAGATAATGCTCCTTCTGCCGAATATGCCATTGATGCTATCGGCATGACGATCTCGTTTGCGGGAAGCCCCAGCAAAAATGCTGTGAATACGGTTCCGTCAAGCCCCAGAAATTTACCGATCGGATCGAAAAATTCGCAGATCATAGAAAGAACAGACCGACCGTCAACCGAAATATTTGCCGAAAGCCAGATTACCGCACCTGTCGGGGCGGCAACGCATATTGCGCGCGCAAGAACTTTCAACGTTCTGTCAAGCAGAGATCGGACTATTATATTTTTTATCTGCGGTTTTCGAAACGGAGGCATTTCAAGAATGAATGACGAACTTTTCCCTTTTAATACTGTTTTTGAAAGTATTTTTGAAATAATAAGCGTCATTCCTATCCCGATAAGCACAAAAACCGTAAGTATCAGCGCAGAAACGACCGAAGAAAAAAATGTTCCGTCTGAAGCAAAAAACATTGCGATTATTGCGATCAATGTCGGAAATCTTCCGTTGCACGGCACGAAACTGTTCGTCAGTGTCGCAATAAGACGTTCTCTCGGAGAATCTATTATCCTGCAACCGACAACCGCCGCGGCATTGCATCCGAATCCCATGCACATCGTCAGCGCTTGCTTTCCGCAGGAGCCGCATTTGTTGAAACATTTATCGAGATTAAAGGCTATTCTCGGTAGGTAACCGATATCTTCGAGAATTGTAAATAACGGAAAAAATATCGCCATCGGCGGCAGCATTACCGAAACGACCGTCGCAGTCGTACCGAAGACCCCGTATACCGTAAGATCTCTCAAGAAGTCGTTTAATCCGAAGTTTTCGAGTAGTTTATCAAGAATGTCAAGTAAAAACCCGAATATGTCTGAGAGCCACTCAGATGGGTAATTTGAGCCGACAAGCGTTAACCAGAATATCAATGCGTAAAATATCAACATCAGCGGAAATGCCGTAAATTTGCCCGTTAAAACAGCGTCCGCTTTCGCCGTATTCTTATCGGGCTTTGTTTCGCCCGAAACACATGCCCGGAAGATCTCTTTTGCCTTTTCGTTTATTTTGACAGGAGGCATTGGGGGTTCATTTGTTTCCGGTTTTCTTTTATATCGGGCAATGGCGTGGATAAGATCGTCTATTCCCGATCTCTTTTTCGCATCGATTTCTATCACGTTGCAATCAAGCATTTCCGACAGCTTTTTCGTGTTTACGGTCAAGCCGTTCCTTTTTGCTTCTTTTATAAAATTAATGCATATTATGACGTTTTTTGTGATGTTCAGAATTTGCAGAACGAGAGTCAGATTTCTCTCAAGACACGTCGCATCGCAAACACAAACGATAATATCCGCTTTATTTGATAATATGTAATTACGCGTAACTTCTTCTTCCGCAGAGCAGGGGATCATCGAATAACTTCCCGGCAGATCTATGCAGTCAAATTCTGTCGTACCGTTATCGAAATGTCCGATTGCGGTTTCGACTGTCTTTCCCGTCCAGTTTCCGGTATGTTGGTGAAGTCCCGTTATCGCATTGAAAACCGTACTTTTTCCAACGTTCGGGTTACCTGCAAATGCAACAGTTTTTTTGTCCATTCTATCTACCGTCTACCGTAAAATAATATTTTCCGCATCGCCGTTGCGAACGGCATATACGGCGCCTTTTACAAAATACGTCTTTGGGTCGCCCAACGGGCTTTCCGTCAGACAAATTATTTCTTCATCCGCAGTAAAGCCAAGCTCGGATAATCTCATAAGAAGCGCTCCTTTTGCGTTGACTTTTTCTATGTGTCCCGTTTGACCGGGTGTTAAACTTCTCATTGTTTTCATTTTATTTGCCTTTCTTCTTTACTACGCTATTATATTCCGTTACTCATTTTTGTGATACTTTTAGTTATTTTCGACAAAATAGAAACAATCCGAATAAAACTCTTGACAAACCGCCTTATAAGTTATATAATATTTAATATAGACTAACTAAAGGGTGAATTAATATGGCAGAGAATAAAGATGCGGTAAAAAATACAGAAGCAGCTAAGGCTCAGAAAGCTCCCAAGACCGATGCTCAGAAAACCGAAAGAGAGCTCAAAGCAGAAAAGCTTAAAAAACTTCTCGAAAACCGTACCGATTTTGAGGCAAAACTTATCAAGGCTATCACTGCAGGCAAATTCGGCCTCGTAGATAAGAGCCTTCTCAGCAAAGATAAAGAAGTTATTTTTACAACTATGCGTATCATCGGCGAGCTCCGTGTCGATAAATATGTCGACCCCATCGCTCAGGTCGTTTATGATGCTGCTGATCCCACTTTCCGTAAGACCGCTGCTGAATCTCTCGGCCTTATGAAAAACACTCGTGCTCTTTTCCAGCTTATCAGACGTATGGAGATCGAAAAAGATCCCGCCGTTCTCGCTGCTATTCAGGACGCTATCAGAGCTATCCATAATAAAGAAGCAGAAGCTGAATAATCTTTTATCGTAAAATCGGATAAACAAATACTCCCCAAAATATTTGAACAAGTCCGTTAAAAACGGACAATTGAAAAAAACACCCTCCTATGGTAGAATAAAGATAACTACCATAGGAGGGATTTTTATGTCAAGACAATATCGTCACATAGAAGAATATGCAGATGAAATACTGCGGTTAAAAG
>JAGASR010000033.1 GCA_017621705.1 Clostridia bacterium
ACCGTAAAACTTACAAAAATAATGAATGAATTTAATCTCGAAACACTGTATCTTCCTGAAGAGGAAGTGCTTATTGAGTCTGCTGACGTTAACCGCCCGGGGCTTCCTATTTCAGGATTTTTCGAATATTATGACCCAAAGCGTATTCAGATTATCGGTAAAGCTGAATATACCTATCTTAAAAACCTTTCCATTGAGGAAAGAAACGAAAAAATGACTTCACTTTTTGAGCATAAAGTACCTGCTCTTATTTTCACAAGGGACATCCCTGTGCATCCTGAAATTCTTACACTTGCTGAAAAATATAAGGTTCCTGTACTTCGCACATCACTTATGACTTCTGAGTTTATGAGTGCCCTTATCGCATATCTTAACAACGAACTTGCACCAAGAATTACAAGACACGGTGTACTTGTAGAAGTTTACGGCGAAGGTATTTTAATTCTCGGTGAGTCAGGAATCGGTAAGTCCGAGGCTGCTGTTGAGCTTATGAAACGAGGTCACAGACTTATTGCCGATGATGCTGTTGAAATCAAAAAGGTTTCAGCTAAAGCCTTAGTTGGTTCTTCCCCTGAAATTATCAGACACTTTATCGAAATCCGATGCATCGGTGTAATTGACGTCCAGAAAATCTTCGGTATGGGTGCTGTTAAAGAAACCGAAAAAATAGACCTTATAATTCAGCTTGAACCGTGGGATTCTCAAAAACAGTACGAACGTCTCGGACTTGATGATAACTACTACGAACTTCTCGGTCTCAAGAAACCGACCGTTACAATTCCTATTAAACCCGGTAGAAATCTTGCTATCATTATTGAAGTTGCCGCAATGAACAACCGTCAGCGTCGCCTTGGCTATAATGCAGCTGCTGAACTCAATAAACGTCTTCTTGACAGTATGAATAATATGTAATCGATCGACGTTGATCGTCGGGAAAAGGAGCTTTTATGCGTCATATTGCAGAATTCTGCGATAAAAATTCAATATCTTATCAGTCAAACGTATTGCTGAAAAATATTTCGACGTTCAAAATAGGGGGAATTGCACCTGTTATAGTTTCTCCCGACTGTTCTGAAAAAGTTTCCTGTCTTGTTTCCTTTTTGAAAGATAAAAATGTACCGTTTAAAATGATCGGAAACTGCTCCAATATTCTTTTTCCCGACGAAACGCTTGATTATGTCTTGGTAAAGACAGATAAACTTCAAAAATTAGAATTTGAAAACGATCGTTTGATCTGCGGCGCAGGGATAATCCTTGCAAAAGCCGCATCAGTCGCTCTTAAAAATGAATTTTCCGGTATGGAACGTCTTTTCGGTATTCCGGGAACCGTCGGTGGCGCTGTGACAATGAATGCAGGAGCTTATGGCAGTGAAATGTCCTGTATTGTTACTGAAACCGAATATGTTGATTTAAACGGCGATATAAAAACCGTCAGCGGATCCGATCATGATTTCGGATACCGTCATTCTTGTTTTTTCGATAGTGGTTTTGTAACAAAGACCATTCTTCAGCTTTCAAAGGGTTCTTATTCTGAAATCAGATCTGTTATGGACGAATGTACCGCAAAAAGAGTATCCTCTCAGCCTCTTGATCTTCCGAGCGCAGGAAGTGTTTTTAAACGTCCGGAAGGTTATTTTGCAGGTAAACTTATTCAGGACAGCGGTCTGAAAGGTTATTCTGTCGGTGGTGCGCAAGTAAGCGAAAAACATGCTGGTTTTATTGTCAATAAAGGCAATGCAACCTCCGCAGACGTAAAAGAATTGATAAGAATAATACAGACGACGGTAGCCGAGAAATTCGGTGTCATGCTTGAAACGGAGATTAAATTTTTCTGATGTCATATACTACTTCCGTAAAAGAAACTTTATGCCATAAAAGTTCAGATCTGTGTTGTAAAAGAGCTGAGCTATATGGCTTTTTACTCTTTTCAGGCACATTCAGCCGTGAAAAGATCATATTCCGTTCTGACAACAGTTTTGTTATCAAACGGTATGAAGATATCTTCCGTTCGCTTGATTTTGATGCGTATGAGCTAACCGAGAAACAAAATAAAACAGTTTCTTATTTTGTTGAAGTTTCGGAAGAAAATACAGATGAATTAATAAAAAAAATAGGGGACGTAAGTGTAGGTCCCCCGCTTCGTATAGATTACTCCGCATTCGAAAACGAGTGCTGTGCCGCAGCATTTCTCAGAGGTGTATTTATCGGAGGAGGTTTTATCTGTTCGCCCGATAAGTCATATCATCTTGAGATTCGAACGGGGCATCAGATGCTTGCAGACGATCTTATCCGCTTTTGCGAGGAATACGATATTCACCTCAAAAGCGTTATGCGAAACGGCATAAGGATCCTTTATATTAAAACATCCGAACAGATAAAAGACGTCCTTGCTTATATCGGGGCATCGACGTCCGTTTTTGATTTTGTAAATGCCGAGCTTGAAAAAAGCCTTAAAAATAATGTAAACAGAGTTGTAAACTGTGAGCAGGCAAATATCGAAAAAAGTATAAATGCCGCACAGAATCAAATTAAAATAATCAATAAATTAAAGAAAAAAGGGTATCCCAATATGTCTCCCGACCTTATCAAGCTTGCGGAGATTCGTCTGGAAAATCCGGAAATGACACTCGAAGAACTCGGAAAACAGCTTGATCCTGTTCTCTCCAAATCAGGGGTTGCCCACAGAATGAAAAAAATAACTGATATGACGAAAAAAAAGGTAAAATAAATGGGATTTGTTCATCTTCACGTACATACCGAATACAGCCTTCTTGACGGTGCATGTAAGGTCAAAAAAATGCCTCAGGTCATAAAAGATCTCGGACAAACTGCCGTTGCAATGACCGACCACGGTAATATGTACGGAACGATTTATTTTTATAAATATGCTAAAGCCGCAGGTATCAAACCTATCATAGGTTGCGAAGTTTATACTGCGGCACGTTCTCGTTTTGACAAAGTAAAAGAGTTGGACGGCAGCAGCGGACACCTTGTTTTGCTTTGTAAAGACAATGTAGGGTATAAAAACCTTATAGAAATGGTATCACTCGGTAATATCGAGGGCTTCTATTATAAACCGCGTGTCGATATGGAGCTCATCCGTAAATATCATGAGGGGCTTATTTGTCTTTCTGCCTGCCTTGCAGGTGATGTTCCTCAGCTCCTTCTTCAGGACGATTACGAAGGAGCCAAAGCTCTTGCTCTCGAATATCTGTCTATTTTCGGTGAAGGTAATTATTATCTTGAAATTCAGGATCACGGTATCGAAGAGCAGAAAAAAGTAATGGAAGGTATTCTCCGTATTTCCAAGGAAACAGGTATACCTCTCGTTGCAACAAACGACGCACATTATCTCAAGAAAAAAGATGCTCATGCTCAAAAGGTTCTTGTTTGCGTTCAGATCGGTAAAACGATCGAAGAAGATACCGGTATGGGCTTTACGACCGATGAATTTTACCTCAAATCAGAAGAAGAGATGCGTTCTCTTTTTGAATTTGTACCAGAAGCCATCGATAATACAGTCAAAATCGCAGAACAGTGTAATGTTGTTTTTCCCGAAATCGATGACTCTAAAAACAGAGTTTACTTCCTTCCTGTTTTTAAATGGACAGACGGTCTATCTCATTACGATTATCTACGTAAAATAACTTTTGAAGGCTTTGAAAAAAGATATACTCCAGAGCAAAGAACCCAGGAACTTCTAGACCGAGTAGAATACGAACTTGATATTATACATCGAATGGGTTTCGTTGACTACTTTCTTATCGTTTGGGACTTTATAAACTATGCAAAGACTCACGGTATACCGATCGGGCCCGGACGAGGTTCGGGTGCGGGCAGTATAGTTGCTTATTGCACAAGAATTACAAATATCGAACCTATCGGTTATAATCTGATTTTCGAACGTTTCCTTAACCCAGAACGAATTTCGATGCCTGACTTTGACGTCGATATGTGCCCCGTAAGAAGAGGCGAAGTTTTTGAATACGTTCAAAGAAAATACGGTCTTCCGAACGTTTCAAACATTGTAACATTCATCACCCTTAAAGCAAAAGCTGCAGTAAAGGACGTTGCTCGAGTTCTCGGTTTCCTTCCTGCAGAAGCGAACCGTATAACAAAAATGATCCCCGATAAAATGACGATCCGCGAGGCAGTCGAAAAGGTTCCCGAACTCAAATCCCTGTATGAAACCGATGAACGAATCCGAGACCTTATGGATACGTCCGAAACTATCGAAAACTCTCCGCGTAACCCGTCTGTTCATGCATGCGGTATAGTTATTGCGGAAAATCCGATATATACATATGTTCCCGTTGCGGTAAACGACGGTGTTACGGTTTCACAGTTCGATATGAAGATCGTTGAAGAAGTTGGTCTTGTTAAGATGGACTTCTTAGGGCTTAGAAACCTTACGGTTATTGACGATGCATGTAAACTTGTAAGAAAAAAAGTCCCCGATTTCGATATTGAAAAAGTTGATGTTAGCGACCCTGCGGTTTACGATCTTCTTTCACGAGGCGAGACCGACGGTATCTTCCAGCTTGAATCGGGCGGTATGAAGCAGACACTAATATCACTCAAACCGAGAAGTATTGAAGATATTACCGCTATTATCTCTCTTTACCGTCCCGGTCCTATGGATAATATCCCGACGTATATCAATAATAAAAACCATCCTGACAGCATTCAGTATAAACACCCGATGCTTGAAAATGTTCTTAAAGTCACTTACGGTGTCATGGTCTATCAGGAGCAGGTAATGCAGATAGTACGTGAGCTCGCAGGGTATTCTTTCGGTCGTGCAGATATTGTACGTAAAGCAATGGGTAAAAAACAGATGGACGTCATGACCCGTGAACGTGAATATTTTATCAACGGTAAAAAACGTGATGACGGCACTG
The DNA here is from genome assembly GCA_017621705.1 of Clostridia bacterium. Taxonomy (GTDB): domain Bacteria; phylum Bacillota; class Clostridia; order Oscillospirales; family UBA644; genus HGM12619. Next base: position 4,902 of record JAGASR010000033.1, read on the forward strand.
TTGAAATTCCCGGTTGCGTCTCAAACGGTATTCCTGCTGAAATTGCAAACGAGATTTTCGATGAAATGATCAAGTTTGCGGAATATGCGTTCAATAAATCCCATGCTGCCGCTTATTCTTATGTAACTTATTATACAGCCTTTCTTAAAACTCACTATATGCGTGAGTACATGGCTGCACTTTTGACGAGTGTTCTCGGTAAAACCAATAAAATGGTTGACTATATCAATGAATGCTCGAAACAAAATATCGAAGTTCTTCCTCCCGATATCAACGAATCCGAAGATATTTTTACTGTATCTCAGGATAAGATACGTTTCGGTCTTTCGGGTGTTAAAAATGTAGGCCAGGGCGCTATCTCCGATGTAATGAAAGAACGTGAAAAGAACGGTCCTTTCAAGAGTTTCTACGATTTCTGCAAACGTATGCTAGACGGTTATTCAGTAGACTCAAAAACAGTTGAAAGTCTTATCCGATGCGGTGCTTTTGACTGCTTCGGTCAGCCGAGAAAACAGCTTGAAGTCGGTTTCCCCGAAATCAGAAAGATTCTTGCAGCATATTTCAAAGAACGTGATGAAGGACAGATGAGCCTTTTCGGAGATGTTGAAACTTCCGATGATGAATCTTATACATATCCAAATGTCGCGGAATACTCTAAAAAAGAAAAGCTTATGCTTGAAAAGGAAGTAGCAGGGCTTTATCTTTCCGATCATCCGATGAAAGATTATGTCGACGATTTTGAACGTTCGGGCGCAATAAAAATATCAGATATATTCTCTGATGAAAGTGAATATCAGAATAACGATAAAGTTCGCCTTTTCGGTATTCTCACAAAAGTAACAAAGAAAATGACCAAAAACGAGACCCAGATGGCAATCTGTGTTCTTCAGGATCTTTCTTCATCCATCGAAGTTCTTGTTTTTGCCAAAGCATATGAAAAATATTCGTCTAAGCTTATCGAAGACCATATTGTTATGATTGACGGTCGAATAAGCATAAAAGAAGATATGTCAAGAGGTCAGGGCGAAGATGAAGAAGGTGGCGCACAGCTTACCGCTTCACTTATAATGAGTGATCTTTATGAAGTTGAAGAGAAGAGTTTTGTATCGCAGGCACCTGTCGTAAAAGAAAAAGAAGAGAATCTTGACGAGAAGACTCTCTATATCAATTTCCACGACAGAGACGGTGTTCACCTTAACAGGTGCGCGGAAATTTTAACATCCAATAAAGGACCTTCTCCTGTTCAATTCAGGTTTGTAGACAAAAAGAAACAGGCAAGATTTACTCTTTGCGATGTTAAAATAACACCTCATCTTTTATCTGAGCTTCGTACGCTTCTCGGAAGCGACTGTCTGGAGGTAAAATAAATGATTACTATATTACAGGAAAAAAGAGGAGAGATCGAGTGTTTCGTTCTCTCAGACGGTAAAAACTCTCTTGCGGAATGCATTTATTCTTTTGAGAATGCTGAGATTTTAACTCTCGATCTTTTCCCCGGTGAAGATGAAATGTTCAGAGAAGATGTTCTCCGTGCAGCTCTCAGCCGTCTTGATTTTGCAGGAAAGACAACTGTTAAGACAAAATTAACCGAGCTCGGCGATTTTCTCACCAAACTCGGTTTTACGGAAGATAACGGAGTCTATTTGATCGAAACGGGGGCATTTTTTAAACCCTGTTGCAGCGAAAAGCACTAAATCAGGTTCATTAATTTAAGGACAAGAAAAACGATTACAAGTACGATCGGTTGATGGATCAGATAAAGTAAGAGTGAATGTTTTCCGATAAAAGACAGCGGGTTTGCCCCGATCTCAAACGGGAAAAGGCTTTCTTTATTGCTGTACAATACTTTTCCGATAACTATTCCGATGAAAACAAACGAAAGAAACGGAATAAGAGGGTAGTAGTCGCTTGAATAAAAAGTTGGATCATGAATTCCGAATGCAAAGAAAGTGTTTCCGATATCTCTTATGTTATCAAACGGAAATTTCAAAAGATATATTCCGACGGAAAGAATAATAATCAGAATATTCGGAAGTTTCTTTACAAAAAAAGAAAGTATCATTGCTATTCCCAAAAGATGAAGAATTCCGAAAACGATTATCAGTCTCATATTAAAAAGAGTATCTACAGTCGCCGTCACAGCAGTCAGAAGCATTGCAGCTCCGAAAACAAGGGCTCCTCTTTTTAAGCAGTTTCGTGAAAGTGTGGTCGATATTCCGCACAATATCATAAAAAGCACTGCGGAAAAATCTCCAATTAAGTCAATCGTATGTATCCGAACACCAAATATAGCATTCAGATCATACATAACATGATCGTAAACCATACATAAAAAAGCGATTCCACGAAGAAAATCTATTTCCCAGATCCTTTTTTTCTTTTCCATAAACTATGATCTGCTCCAATTCAAACATTTTTCTACATTGTACCACATATTTTAACATAAATCAATAGGAGAAATAAAATGAATAAAATTTATGAAAAACTCGGTCAGATAGGTATCATTCCCGTCATCAAGCTCGAGAGATCCGAAGATATCCTTCCTCTTTCCGAAGCTCTTCTCAAAGGCGGCATCTCCGCTGCTGAGATTACTTTCAGAACCGATGCCGCAGAAGGCGCAATCAGACTTCTCAAAAAGGAAAACAACGGTATGATAATCGGCGCAGGCACCGTACTTACCGTTGAAAACGCAAACAGAGCTGCTGATGCAGGTGCTGAATTTGTTGTTGCTCCCGGATTTAACCCCAGAGTAGTCGATCATTGTATCAAAAATAGCATTCTCATGGCTCCCGGTTGTTCTATACCTTCCGAGATCGAATTTGCTCTCGAACGAGGCCTTGAAGTTGTTAAATTCTTCCCTGCCGAACAGAGCGGCGGTCTTGACAAAATCAAGGCTATGGGTGCTGCATACGGCAATATCAAATTTATTCCCACCGGTGGTATTTCTGCCGATAACCTTGCAACATATGCTTCCTGCAACAAGATTCTTGCATGCGGCGGTACTTTTATGGTTAAAGATTCCTTCATTAACGAAAAACAGTGGGACAAGATCACCGAACTTTCCGCAAAAGCTATTGAGATCATCAAAAAAGCACGTGCGTAATTTAATACATATTCGAAAAGCAGTATGGTAATCCATACTGCTTTATCTTTATTTTTTAGTAGTGATAAACGGTTCGTAAACAGATTCTTTCTTTTTGGAATTATCAATATCATCGTTATCCGTAATTTTCGGAAGATTCCAATGGAAGTATGCTGCAAGACATCTTAAAACAAAAATTACAACAGAGCCGCAAAGCATCGAAGGAAGCATACCGATTATATCCCACAGAACACAACATACAACAGCTCCAGCAATCGATGCGATCGCATATATGTGTTTTGTGAAAATATATGGAAGACTCTTTGAAAGAACATCTCTTAACACACCGCCGCCAACGCCCGTTATAACTCCGAGGAAAATATGTAAAAGGATTCCTCCGTCAGGAACTGCAAGCATCGATGATCTGATACCGACTACTGTAAATATACCTAAACCAAGAGAGTCCATTATCAGAAGAGTAAGTTCGTAAATACGGGTTTGACGGGTTATCGCTTTTCTTATCGGAGGAACAAGGAATACAAGAGCGACAACTGTTGCAATTATTGCATATGTCGGATTTCTGAACACAGCAGGAATGTCCTGATTAATTATTATATCCCTGATTACGCCGCCACCGACTGCGGTAATTATTCCGAGAAAAACAGTCCCGAAAATATCGAGATTTCTTTTCATTCCTGCGATTACACCCGAAACCGAAAACGAGATCGTTCCGAGTATCTCAATAATTGTAATTATATATGTATCCATGAATTTTCTCCTGAAATTGTATTATTTTTTATTGTATCATTTTTATTTTATATTGTCAATGGCGAAGTTGTTATTTTTTTTTATTCAAAAACAAAGACTGATTCCGTTTTCTTGACAAAATAGCATATTTGTGATATAATCAGCACACAGTGTGCTGAATTGAGGTGGGCGAAATGATAAAAAAGAATAACTCTTTGATTTGTGATGAAATGTCTTTGAAGATCGTATCTTCTACTGAAAAGATCGCCCAGACAATCGGTGCGGAACAAGTAACAGTTCGAAGTATTCTCAAAGATCTCGATATAACAAACAGAGTTTTCTATAACCGTTTTCATAATATTGAAGAAGTACTTAATATAGTTTATCAAAAAACTATCCTTAAAATCAGAGAAAGCCTAGCGGCAAAATATGATCCCGATAAAGATTTTTTTTCTCAGGTAGTAGATATTGTTGTTAAAACATTGCTGTTATCCTATGAAGTAAAAATGAATTTCAGCAGATATGTTTTTGAAAACGACTCGGTTTCTTGCGAAAATTACGAATGGTGGAAAAACGAGATCATAAAACTTATTGAATACGGTAAAAAGAACGGTTATCTCAAAGAAATAGACAGTAATGTTATGAGCTACGCAGTCTGGTGTTTCATACGCGGTTACAATGCCGATGCTATCGGTCGCCAATTGCCCAAAGATGAAGCAGTAGAAAATTTTAAATACTGTTTTGGCATATTGCTTGACGGAATGAAGAAATAAAAATATGTAGATAAATCAGAAAGGAAATTCATCATGAACGAAAAATACGAGGCGTTATTTACTCCTTGGAAGATCGGCAATGTAGAAATTAAAAACAGGATCGTTCTTTGTCCTATGGGCGGAACATCTTTATTCGGTTGGATGGAACATACCGGAAACCATTTCGATAAAGAAGCCGCAAAATTCTTTCTCGAAAAAGCAAATAATAATGTAGGTCTTATCATTCCGGGTATTGCACCCATTAAAAGTACTTTTATGGGTCAATGGCTTTATGAAAACAAAAAGATGTTTGCGGAACTCAAAGAATTTATGGACGAGATCCATAAAACGGGAGCAAAGCTTTTTGTTCAGATAACAGCAGGTATGGGGCGCTCCTGGGCTATTCCGACTCCGCTTGTAATGCTACATAATATGCCTGTAGTACGCGATCTGATCAAACCTATAATCAATATCCATTATCAGAGCGCAAGCCCGAGTGAACTTCCGTCCCGTTGGTCTGATAAAGTTAAATGTCGCGCAATCACTGTAAAAGAAATTGAACAGATCGTCGAAGCATTCGCAAAAACAGCGCTTCTTTGTAAAGAAGCAGGGGTAGACGGTGTTGAAGTCCATGCCGTTCATGAAGGTTATCTTCTTGACCAGTTTACCCATAAATACACTAATAAACGTACTGATAAATACGGCGGATCTTTTGAAAACCGTTACCGTTTTGCTGCCGATATCGTAAAAGCTATCAAGGAAAGATGCGGATCCGATTTTCCCGTTTCGCTTCGTTATTCCGTAAGATCATACGTTAAAGATTTCTGCGAAGGCGCGCTTCCGGGTGAAGAATTCAACGAGCTCGGACGAGATATGGCAGAAAGCGAAAAAGCCGCAAAATATCTGCAGGACGTAGGCTACGATATGCTTAATGCCGATAACGGTACTTATGACTCCTGGTATTGGGCGCATCCTCCGATGTATATGCCTCAGAACTGCAATCTTGAAGACGTTGCTCATATCAAGAAATTTGTTGATATTCCCGTTGTATGTGCAGGCAGAATGGAACCCGAAGTCGGTGCTGAAGCTGTTAAAAACGGTCTTATAGACGCTATGGGTGTCGCTCGTCAGTTCCTCGCAGATCCGGAATGGGTAACAAAACTGATAGAAGACAGACTCGAAGATATCCGTCCGTGTATATGCTGTCATAATGCTTGCTTTAATATGGCGCATTACAACGGCGTTGCGAATGCACAGTCTATATACGATGCGAGCCATATTGCGCGCTGTGCGCTTGATCCCCGTGTAATGCAGTCGGATAAATATTACATCAAACCTGCAAAGACTGTTAAAAAAGTCGCTGTTATCGGTGGCGGTATCGGCGGTATGGAAGCAGCAATCGTTTGCGCAAAACGAGGTCACAATGTTACTCTTTACGAAAAATCCGATAAACTCGGCGGTGTATTTATTGCCGCGGCTGCTCCTTCCTTTAAAGAAAAGGATAAAGCACTTATCGCATGGTATTGCAGAGAAATCAAAAAATATAAAAATATCGAAATCAAAATGAATACGGAAGTTTCCGACGTTAAATCTCTCGGTGCTGATGAAATAATAGTCGCTACAGGTGCAAAAGCTAGAAAACTTCCCATCAAAGGCGCAGAAAAAGCTATCGAAGCAGTTGACTTCCTCCTCGGAAATAAGATTGTCGGAGAAAATGTCGTTGTCATAGGCGGTGGACTCACGGGTTGCGAAATCGCATATGAACTTTCGCTCAACGGTAAAAAACCTTCTATTGTTGAAATGAAAAACGATCTTATTGTTTCCGATAAGATCTGCCTTGCAAACACAAGCTATCTCAGAGATTATTTTAAGCATAACAATACACCAGTATATCTTGAAAGCTCTGTCAGCGAAATAACAGACAGCTCCGTAACTATCAAGCACAAAGATGGTTCCACCGAAACTGTCGAATGTGATAATGTTATTGTTTCCGCAGGATATATACCTGCACCGATCGAGACTAAAGGTGTTCATGTAATCGGTGATGCAAAGAGCGTAGGCAGTCTCAGAACTGTTATCTGGCAGGCTTGGGATGTTGCAATGAAGATATAAAAAGAGAGGGAGAAGATAAATGCAGCTTACAAACGAACAGCAGGCTATCCTTGACGGTGCGCAGGGTGAAACTCTAGCGAAAGTAATGAAAACGCTCATAAAATACGGTGAAGTATTCGGTGCTGAAAAAATGGTTCCCGTAACAGGAAAGCATAATCACCTCGTAACTTCATTCGGACTTAAAGCACTTGGACCCGTTTATGATCTTATGGAACAGCTTATTTCTTCCGGAGATATTTCAAAACAGACCTTTTCCGTAGACCCGAGACCTTTGGATAAAAACGTACCTGCAAATTTCCTGCAGAATTTCATATTCAATAATTTTATGTATTCTCGTCAGGATTACTACGAAGATCAGCTTTCAAAGCTCGGTCTTATGGATAAAAACGCTTTTACCTGCACTTGCTATATGGATGAAGTCGGAAATAAACCTCAGAAAGGTGATATCCTTTCATGGGCAGAATCCTCCGCAGTTGTATACGCAAACTCCGTTCTCGGTGCGCGTTGCAACAGAAACTCTGGTATCATGGATATTATGGGATCTGTTGTCGGTTACGTTCCTTACTTCGGTCTGCTTACCGATGAGGGAAGAAAAGCTACATGGATCATTGAGATCAAAACAACAAAGAAACCCGAGGCACAGCTTCTTGGTTCAGCTATAGGTATGAAGGTAATGGAAGAAGTTCCTTATATCATAGGTCTTGATAAATGGCTCGGAACAGAACTTAATGATGCGACTTGCACATATCTCAAAGATTTCGGGGCAGCAACCGCATCTAACGGTGCTGTAGGTCTTTATCATATTGAAAACCTTACTCCTGAAGCAGTCGAATCGGGAAAAACACTTCTTTCCGAAAACGTAAAAACATATGTTATTGATGACTATGAACTTGAAAAAGTTTATAAAAACTACCCTATAGTCTGGAAAAATCCCGATTCAACTCCTAAACTTTGCTTTATGGGTTGCCCTCATATGTCTCTTCAGCAGCTTAAAGATTGGACAGATAAAGTTGAACAAGGGCTCAAGAAATCAGGAAAGAAAAAAGTCGTTATTCCTACAGTATTTACCGCTGCTCCGGGAGTTCTCGAAGAATTTGAAAAAACAGATTATGCCGCAAGGCTTAAAGCTACGGGCGTTATAACTTCATATATTTGTCCTCTTATGTATATGAACAATCCTCTTTCGGGTAAAATGCCCGTTATAACTTCGAGTAACAAACTTCGTACTTATACTACCGCAAGATATTATACCGACGATGAGATACTCGAACAGATCACCAAAGGAGGTAAAAAATAATGAGAGAATTTAAGGGTAGGGTAATTGCCTCAGGAACTGTTACAGCCGAAGCCTTGGTTTCTTACGGTGGTCTCAATACACTCGCATCTTTCCAGAAAGCTCTTCAGTTCGGTGACAAGACAGCAACCTGCGGAGATCAGAATAATAAAGATCTTTACGGTAAACAGATGGCGGGAAAAGCTCTTTGTCTTCCGCAGACTATAGGATCAACGACCGGCGGTCTCGTTCTTTACTGCGCTTGTTCAATGAACCGTCAGCCTGCTTGTATGCTTTTTTCGAAACCGATTGACTCACTTGCAGCCGCAGGCGCTGTCCTTGCAGATGTTTGGCTCGATAATATTCAGATGCCTGTTATTGACAGTCTTGGCGATGATTTTCTGCAATACGTAAAAGACGGTATGAAAGTCTCTGTTAAAGAAGACGGCACCGTAATCGTCGATTAATTGAATATAACCATAAAAAGATCCGAACAGATTTCTGCTCGGATCTTTGTTTTATTATTCAAGATTCCAGTAATATGTTAATATATTTCTTATATAATCGAGTTTAAATCCTTTTATTTCAAGCGGTTCATACCGTTCTCCTGGAACTTCAAGATTATATATGCCATCATATCCGATCTTCTTTGTTTCAAGAATGACTTCTTTAAAATTGACTTGACCGCGTGCGGACGGCATTAGATGCTGATCGGATGTTCCGTCATTATCTGCAAGATGAAGCGCTTTGAGATGTTTTCCTGCTTTTCTGATGAATTCACCCTGATCTTTATTTTCTATAAGATTTAAATGTCCTGTATCAAGGCATATTCCGAGATGTTCATCTCCGAGCTGTTCGATAAACCATAAGAGTCCGTCTGCATTATTTGCATAATCTTCTTTTATCAGATTTTCAAGACAAATGACGATATCGGTGTCTTTAATATGCTCAATTAGATCTTTTAACGCTATAACGTTTCTTTCCTTTGCTTCATCGTCTGTTATATTTTCATATCTTCGAAGTGTATCGCAATGAAGGACCGCATTTTTTACTCCGACCGCTTTAAAAAGATCAAGCTGTCTCTTTAAAATATCACGGTCTTCTTCTTCGCATAAACGAGCGCTTAATTTCAGATGGCCCTGAGGAAAAACAACGTTATGTTTATCAGCAAATTCTTTATATTTTTTGCCGACTTCCGTAGCGTCTCCGCGTTCAAGAAGCATCATGGAATGTTCGTCGGAAAGTTCACTGTAAGTATATCCGTATTTTTCAAGTTCAAGAATTGCGTCTTCGGGGGATAGTTCGCTGTAATAGCTCGACCACATACTTAACTTCATAATTTAACCTCTTTCATTTTAAAGCTGAACGCCTCTGTCGATAAGATGCCTCCGAACAAGAGAGACATCCAATTTATCGGTAGTTATTTTATTTTTACTCATTATACTTGCCGCCGCACCCGCAGCCTGTCCCATAGCCATACATATTCTCATTACCCTGTATGATGAATGGGCAACATGTGTTCCTGAAATACAACGTCCCGCAGTAATAAGATTGTTATTGTTTAACGGACACATTGCAGAAAACGGAATATCATACGGCTTAGGGGAGGGTGGACACTTTTCTTCGTGTACAGACTGTCCTGGTCCCTCGGGATTATGGATATCAAGACTGAAATGAGCCTTGTGAACGACCGAATCGGAAAACTCTTTACCCTCGATAAGATCGTTTTCAGAAAGAATATACCGTCCGATTATTCGTCTTGATTCTCTGACACCGAGAGTTGATGCGCTTCCCTTGATTGAAATATCCGAAAACCCGGGAATATTGTTTTTAAGAAAATCTACGATCTTTCCGATCTGCCTCCTCAATGAGACTTCTGCTTTATATACAGATTTCGGATCAAGAGGATCAATGAAGTTTTCCTGTGTTGCGTTTACCATTCTTTCGGTCGGATGTTCTGTCCCATACAGACGAACGATATTTACATTCTCCGGTAAATCACCGTTCTTACATGCTTTATGACAAAGGTCAAGATATTCTCGTCCGTCTCCGAGGTCGGTATAATGATCTTCATGGCAACACATCAGCTTTTGATTGGGATCAACACCCGTTATTACAAACATCAATGTTACGGGCTGAACAAGACTATCTCCGTCTCGCCCCATTTCCCACGGTGCTCCGCTCAAAACAGAAAGATCACCGTCACCCGTTGCATCGATAAAAACATCGGCTTCAAATTCAATTTCACCGAATTTACCGAAGGTAGTAATCGACTTTATTGTTTCATTCTCTTTTTTAACTCCAATTATCGAAGTTTGCAAAAAGACATCAACGTCTGCATCATCAAGCATAGAAATAAGCTTAATTTTTGCTTTCTCAAAATCAGGGCAAACTCCTCGTCGGATACATACAGCATCTTCAATCTCTTCTCCGATCGTTCCGCCGCATATACCGCCCATAAATGGACCGACATATCCATGAGTCATATTACCGCCGACACAGCCGTAACGTTCAATTAATGCCGTTTTAGCGCCCGACCGCGCCGCTTCAAGTGCGGCGGCGATACCTGCAGGACCTGCACCTGCTATAACAACATCATAGTTATATTCATTCATAAAAGCTCCGTTTTAACATTTAACGAAAAGTACCGAAGAGGGCGGCAGTTCATCAACTTTGCCGTTTCCTTCTGTTATATTATAATTATCTCCGTCGGGTGTTAGCAATTCGTATTCACCGTATATATCAGAAAGTGCTTTAAATTCTGTTGCAGAACCATTATAGACGGAAATATACGAATATCCGTCATGAATTGATTTGATGTAAGATATATCATCATTCAGTTCAATCTTACCGCCTGCATGATTTGCCATGCGCTTTAAAATCTCTCCGTCGGGAGAAAGTACTGCATGATCCGAATATACGCGTATAGCGCCTTCGTTTACGAACGCAAAATATGAAGCGCCTTCGATATTGAGTTCTTCGTGTTCTCGTATAAGCAAAGTAGCTACAGCTGCGGCATGAAGACCCGATACAACGCTTCCGAGGGTTCCCCATTGAAGATTCCACTCGTCAAACATAATTTTATGACCGGAGTATCTTTTCTTTGCACGTTCAAGCTTATTTCTCAAAATAACCTCAGCGGCATATGCGGCAGTCGTGATATCGCAATCGGGAATCTGCTCTGTTATATATGAATGAAGAGAACATCTGTCCACCATTTGGGCCTTATTGAGAAATCTTTCATCCCAATCGTCCATATTACCGGTTGTGACAACTGTTTTGATCGTCGGATCGACTTTTTTCATTGCGTCGATAAATTCATCACTCAGTTCAGCCGCTTTTTCAGGATCACATATAAAACCGACCTCATTGCCGATATACCATGTCTTTATATTATACGGTTCACGGTGCCCTCTTTCTGCCCTCAAGGCACCGTAAGGGGTTGAAGCATCACCGTTGCAGTATTCAACTATATCTGCGGCATCCTGAGGCTCATTCTTCGTTAAACGTATCGTATATTCAGGTTCAGCACCGATATAACGGCAGATATTCATATAATCGTCAATGTTTATCTCATGACCGTCATATCCTTCGTTTGCGCTGAACAGATTGGCTTTTCCGTTGCTCGAAATGATAGGTCGTTCCTCAATAGGAAGAAGTCCTTCCTTCCATTTATATTTTTCAGCAAAACATCCACCGGGGAAACGCAGAGTTTTAGGCTGAAGTTCTTTCATTTTATCAAGAACATCTTTTCTGCATTCAAATAACGCATCCGAGTCTTTGAGCGATAAATATTTTATTTCACCGTCGCTTACGACCTCAACTCTTCCATAGGGATGATTAAATGCAGAGGTAAAACTTCCTTTAAAGTCGTTTGAACGGAATAATTCTCTCTTATATTCATTTAAGAATCTTATCGTGATCTTTGATCCTGCAACGACGTGCCATTTATATTCTTTTCCCGGAAGGAAATGAATTCTGTCCGAAGATTGTCCGAATCCTTTAAGACCGTCAAGTTCGACAGGATAAAATCCCGAAGCATCATTAAGCATTCGACCGTTATATATCATTTCTGCATACAGACCGCCGTAGCCGAGTCTTCTGGTGAACTCAAGATTGGAACCAAATAAGCATTTGGGACATTCTTTCATAACAAAACCTCGCTTTGATCAATGGATGAAAAATTGTTTTATTAAATTATATCATAATTTTTTTCTGTTTTCAATAGGATAGGGGATAAGTTCTTCAAAAAAAATAATTAAAAATGAAATTATGAAAAATTTGCAAACCCTCTTGAAAGTTCGCAAACTTTGTGCTATAATATCAAAGCTTAATAAAAAGCAAATGAATAATTAAATAATTATCGGGGTGTAGCGCAGATGGACGAACAGACGAACGCTGTCAGTGACAGATGAAGTGAGTCTGTGAGGGTGCCGCGGTCGAAATTTAAAAGACATCTTTGATGTCGCATTAAATTCGGGAACCGCAAACGGAAGCGCAGCGGACAGCTGCCCTATAAAAATTTAATAATCATCGGGGTGTAGCGCAGATGGTAGCGCGCTTGGTTCGGGACCAAGAGGTCGCAAGTTCAAATCTTGTCACTCCGACCACCTAAAAGTCTTGTATTAAAAATACAAGGCTTTTTTAGTTACATCATTTTACAAATAGGTCTGATTCATTTTGACTAAATTAATTGAAAAAAATCAGCTATCACCTTAAACAATCCGATCATTTTATATGTATTTAAAATTTGTTTTTTATAAAAATATTCTGTAAAACTCTTGACAAAATCCATTTTTTCCGTTATTATAATAGTTAATACAAATTTGCGCTGAAAGGTGTATTATTATGAACAACAGAGAACGTGTAAAAGCGATCCTTCATTATGAAAATTACGATAAAATGCCCGTTGTACATTTCGGTTTTTGGGGTGAAACGATCCAGAAATGGTTTGAAGAAGGTCATATCACCGAAGAAGAATCCAAGAACGGAAATGTTGTTGCAAAAAAACTCGGTTTTGAGTTTGAATGGTCCGCAAATTTCGGATCGGCAGGCGGTCTTATGCCCGGTTTTGAATCAAAAGTTCTCGAGGAACTTGGCGATGGTTGGTATATTGCTCAAAACCATAACGGTCTTGTTGAGAAGATCAGAAGAGGTGTCGATTCTATACCTGCAACTGTAGGTACTCTTCTTACAGACAGAGATGCATGGGAAAAACTCTATCTTCCCAAACTCCAACCTTCAAGTGAACGATATAATCTTGATTGGATCAATGAACATAAAGAGTATTTTGATAATGTAACCGAACATCCCGTAGGATACCATGTTGGTAGCCTTTACGGTAGCATCCGAGATATGCTCGGCGTTGAAAATCTCGCATATCTTCAGGCAGACGATGAAGATCTTTATATAGAAATTATCGATACTATAGGAAATATTGCATATGAAAATGCAAAAGCTGTTTTCTCAACTGGAATCAAGGTTGACTTCGCTCATTATTGGGAAGATATTTGCTTTAAGAACGGTCCGCTTGTAAATCCCGCAATTTTTGAAGAATATGTTTATCCGCATTATAGAAAGATCAGCGATCTTCTTCTTGAAAACGGTGTTGACATTGTTTCTCTTGACTGCGACGGCTGCATTGACAAGCTTGTTCCTATTTGGCTCAAGGCCGGTGTAAATACAATGTTCCCCATTGAAGTTGGTACATGGGAAGCTAATATCAAACCCTGGAGAGAGCAGTACGGCAAAGACCTTCGCGGTGTCGGCGGTATGGATAAACGTGTTTTTGCTCAGGATTACGCTGCTGTCGATAAAGAAATCGAAAGACTTAAAAAACTTATCGATCTCGGCGGATATATTCCTTGTCCCGACCACAGAATCGCTCCCGATGCTAAATGGGAAAACGTTCAGTATTACTGTGAAAAAATGCATGGACTTAAAATATAAAAAAAGGAGTAGCTATGCGTTCTATTATAGATATAAATAAAGGTTGGAGATTTGCGTTTGGCCATCCCGGTGATTTCAGACGAGATTTCGATTTCGGTGTTAAAGGAAAAACTTTTGCCAAAGCAGGGGAGTCTGCGCGTCCGTTAACCATTGATTTTGATGATCAGGATTGGTCGGAAGTTGATGTGCCTCACGATTGGACTGTTAAGCTTGCACCTGTTTTTTCAACGACTCATACAATGGATTCACACGGATATAGACCTTTCGGTATCGAATTCCCCGATTACTGTGTAGGTTGGTACAGAAAAAAACTTTTTATTCCCGATGAATACAGAAATAAACGTGTATATTTTGAATTTGACGGTGCATATCGCTCAATGCAGCTTTGGGTAAACGGTATATATGTTTCAAGAAATGAAAGCGGTTATATCGGAGACAGATATGATATTTCCGAGATGCTGTATTTTGATTGCGAAAATATTATAACTGCAAGACTTGAAGCTACTCATCCCGAAGGTTGGTTCTATGAAGGCTGCGGTATTTACAGACCTGTAAGACTTATCGTTACCGATAATATCAACATTAAAGATACCGAAACATTCGTAAAAAGCTCTGTCCGTGATAACAAAGCACAGATCAACATAGATACATTAATTTCAAATGATTCTGATAAAGATTCCGAAATTACGCTTGAAGCCACTGTTTCTGTCGGTGATAAAGTTATTGCATCTAAAGCAATCAACAGTATGGTTTCTTCTTACGACACAAGTGCAGAAAATCTTGAGTTGAATTTTGATGATCCGAAACTCTGGTCACCCGATGAACCGAATCTTTATACTGTTAAGATCAAAGTTACCGATTCTCTCGGAAGAAGCGATGAATATTGCCTTGATACAGGTTTTAAAACTGTTGTTTTCGATCCGACTAACGGTATTATCCTTAATGGCAAAAAGATCAAAATTAAGGGTGTGTGCTGTCATCAAGATCACGCAGGTGTAGGTTCCGCTATTACAGAGCCGCTGTATGAATACAGAATAAAGCTTTTAAAGCGTATGGGCGTCAACGCTTACAGATGTTCCCATAATCCTCCGTCTCCCGATTTACTCCGTCTTTGCGATAAATACGGCCTTCTTGTTATGGATGAGAACAGACTTCTCTCTTCCGGTCCCGAAACTTTGTATCAGGTTGAAAGACTTGTCAAACGAGACAGAAACCATCCCTGCGTATTCGTCTGGTCTATTGCAAACGAAGAAGGAACTATCCAGGGTAAAGAAGTCGGAGAAATGATGGCGAAAAAAATCGTCAGACTTTTCCATAAACTTGACTCCACAAGACCCACCATTTATGCAGGTAATAACGGAGAAACCGAACACGGATCAAATTCAGTTCCCGATCTTCGCGGCTGGAACTACGTCAAGATCGGCGGAATAGAGGCAATGGACCGTGTACATGAAAATCGCCCGGATCGTCTCATTCTCGGCACCGAAGATGCAAGCACACTTTGCACAAGAGGCAAGTATTTTGACGATAAAGAACGATGCTATGTAAATGCATACGGTGATTATTATCCAGGTTGGGGATGTACTCCCGAATATTGGTGGTCAAATTTCGCAGTAAGAGACTATCTTGCAGGCTCTTTTATCTGGACAGGTTTTGACTACAGAGGCGAACCCACACCGTACCGCTGGCCGAATGTGAACTCCCATTTCGGTGTTATGGATATGTGCGGTTTCCCGAAAGACATTTATTATTATTATAAATCAAACTGGACTGATGAAGATATTCTTCATATTTGTCCGCATTGGAATCTTTCGGTTGTCGAAGGTACGCCCGTAAAAGTCAAATGTTTTACAAACTGCGATTCCGTTGAGCTTTATCTTAACGGTAAAAACGTCGGAAAGGCAAACGTTGAAAAATATCAGACCGTATGCTTTACCGTACCTTACGAAAAAGGTATACTTAAAGCTGTCGGATTAAGAAAAGGCAAACAGATCAAAACCGTTGTTGAAACCGCTGACGAAGCAACCGATTACGTTATTTCTAAAGAAAGCTGTGAAAATACGATCGAAAAGATCACCGTATTTTCCGTCAAAGCAATTGACAATAAGAATAGATACAACGCCTCATGCGATGATCTTCTCTCTGTTGAAGTTGAAAACGGAACGGTTATCGGTGTCGGAAACGGCGACCCGAACGATCATGAATGCGATCTTCATACTGATCGCTGCAAGCTCTTCGGAGGTTTGATGTCTGTTATAGTTCGTTCAGATCCGAATAAAGAACCTTCTATCAGCGTTAAAAAGATATAATACGTATGGCAAAGAGCTTTAAATTGCTCTTTGCCATATTTTCACCTTAATTATCTGTATATTTTTTTACAAAAGCATGGTATAATATATCTAAAATAGATTTATTATTTCCAAACAGAGGTTTTTATGGATTACGAATATAATAATAACAATAAAAAAAGCGGCGGAACAGCCATTGTTTGTGTTGTTCTGACCATGGTGATAATTCTCGGACTCACAGTCGGTGCTTTCGGTATTTATCGAAACGCAAATACTGATTACTCTGAGCAGATCGCTCAGATGCAGACAGAACTCGAGGCGAAATATTCCTCACAGATATCCGAGCTCGAAACAACTGTTTCAAAACTCGAACAGACAATAAAAAATCAGCAGTCTGTTTCCAATATTTCATCATCTGTTATCGCAGGATCGATAATTGACAGTTCTGTTTCTATTCAGAATATTGCCGATTCCGTTAAACCTTCAATCGTTGCAATACTCGTCAATGTCCCGTCAACGAGATATCAGAACGGTTTCTTTTCATACAATGTCGGCGGTATCTCAACTTCGGGAACGGGTATTATTCTTAACGATGATGGATATATAGTGACCAATTATCATGTCGTTTCCTATTTCGATCAGTATGAAAATGTAACTATAGACGTAGTTTTATCGGACGGAACAGAATATTCCGCAGAGTTTATCGGCGGAGATGAAAATAATGACCTTGCAGTCGTAAAAATAATCCCAGATAAAGATATAAAACCTGCAATCCTCGGATCATCCGAAGCACTTCGTGTAGGTGAAGTCGTTCTTGCGGTAGGCAATCCGCTAGGTATCGAATTTGCCGGAAGCGTTACAATGGGCATCGTTTCCGCTCTTGACAGAACTATCAGCGAAGAAAATACAGCTGAAACTATGATCCAGACCGATGCTGCAATTAACCCAGGTAACTCGGGCGGCGCTCTTGTAAACACAAACGGCGAAGTCATTGGTATTACGACCCTTAAAGTTTCCGATACGGATGTCGAGGGCCTTGGTTTTGCAATTCCCATAGATTATGCTGAACCGATAATTTCCGATCTTATAGAATACGGCTATGTCAAAGACCGTCCCGCAACCGGTATTACAGGTTCGACCGTTTCAAAAACGATTTCGAGATATTACGGAGTTCCTCAGGGGATTATCGTTACCGAAGTCGAAGAAAACAGCGGTGCTTATCTTGCAGGTATTGAGAAAAACGATATTATCACAGAAATCGACGGCGTTCCTGTCGAAAGCATGGCTGATATTCAGGACGTAAACTCAACGCACAAGGTCGGAGACATAATTGTCGTTACTTTCTACCGTAACGGGAATTATTACACTGCAAACCTTATTCTCATGGAGGATAGGGGAAGGTAACCTTTTCTTTAATACAAAACAATCCCTATGACATTTTTGTCATAGGGATTTATGTTATATTACTTTTTCAGATCTCTTGCAGTTCCTTTAAAGGCTCTGTTTATCGCAAGTATAGCACAAATAAAAGAAAGTAAAATTATTATGCTGTATGACATCGTAATTACGGATAAATTAAGCTCAAAAGCCGCGAACAACGGAATATCTTTAAGTAATGTTCGAGCAAAAAATAGCATTAATCCGTTTCCGCAAGCAAATGAGATAGTGGCAATCAAAATAAACTGAGTTGCTGTATCAAAAAAGATCCAATCTTTTGAATATCCGATAAATTTTTTTATATTTATGATACTCTTGAGTTTATCTATATAGTAAATACAGAAAACAACCGCTGTCAGAAATACCATTGCAATAAAAATATTGAGAATATCCTTTGAAAGTCCCAGATCTATCATCGGAGAAACCATATACTCTTCCGAATTGAATTTATCTGCGTATTTTGATTTTATTGCTTCGGTTACGGCTGTTGTTTCTTCCTCAGATGCACCCTTGATATAAATTTCAGCAACCTTCAATAAATTTCTTTTCATAACCGTATCAAATGTCAGGAAAACCCAATCGTCGACAGTCGTATCATGTCCTTTTCTTCCGACTATACCGATAACTTCATACTCTCTTTCTCGAATCGTTATGAAGCGTTTTCCGTCTTTTTCAACAACAAAATCTTTAAGTACGTTTTTACCTACAACAGCATAATTACACTCTTCGGATATCTCTTCTTCCGTAAAAAATCTGCCTTCTGTTATTTCCGGATTTTCAACTTCTCCTTTATAGTACCAACCTCGGATCTTCGGTTCATTTTCGGGATCATACACTTTATTCAAAAATACATCAAGCGTGTAGTTTTCAACTTCGTCTATCTTCGGATCGATTACAAGCTTAGATTGATTTTCCGAAGGTTTGACCGTTGCGTAAAGCATAGGAGTTTCTTCCGCTAAAAAATCATTCTGATATCTGTCTATATGCTCAAGTTGCCAGTTATAGCTATTCATAAACGTGATACAGACGCTTGAAAGTAAAAACATTATAAAAGTTACGATCTTGTAGACGGGGAAATGTCCATGTTTTTTTACTTCCCGTCCTCTTATAAGTTCAGCAACGCTGTATGTTTTAAGCTTGTTATTAACAAATATCAAAGAGAGAACACACGCTGTAAAAACAAAAATAACAGCGGTTATTACCCATAACCTGATCGTAGGTTCTACAGTTGGATTAAAAACGTAATCCGAAGACGAAAGCGGGATATACTGCAATAAAAATCCTATCGGGAAACCTATCAAAGAGTAAAGCAATGTTTCAGCCGCAGAAAAAAGAAGTGTCTGTGCCTTTGTTGCACCTATAAGGCGGTGAACAGCGTATGCCTTTATATTATTCGATGTATTGTTTACAGACGAGAAAATTATACTCATCAACGAAAAAACAAGCATTACAATCGCAAGAACGGTGAGAATTATAAATTTCTCATTGACCTCGTCGCTTTTATAAGTTGCAGCTTTGTTGGATTCATATATTTTAAGGACATCTTCATCATCAACAGAGTCTATTGCGTTTTGAAGATGTTCGACAAAAGCCTCTTCGTTTCCTTTTTCAACCAGAAACATTTTAGATAGCATCATGCCGCTCGTTCCGAGTCCGGCGGTGTATCGTGTCCATAATTTGAAAGTATCAAAATAATCCGGATTTTCTTCATAAATAGCAAGCCATTCTTCTACGGAGTTATACACATACGGAAGTATGACGTGATTGTCATAAGTATTCAATGAACCAGCGATAGGCATAAAAAGTTGTCCTTTTGAGATAAAACCTATAACTTCAAAGACTGTTTTATTTGCTTCATAATCAGAGGAAAAAAGATAACCTTCAAAAGTATCACCTATAGAAAAATAGTCTTTATAATCATATCCGAGAAGAACGGGAATATGAGTTGGATCTAATACCGTAAATTCTTCTTCGGTAAAAAGACGGCCGCTGTCAAGTGCCAAATCGAAGATATCGATATAATCTCTGTCTACGGTATAAGCATTCAACGCATATGAGGGTGGATCGGAAATTTGTGGAAAATAAAACGAATACTGGCTTCTTGTTTCTTCGTTACATTCTATACCTTCAAGTTCTTCGTGAAGTGTAATTTTTGTCTGCCAAAGCATCGCAGATTTCAGATTTTCAAACTCAAATATTTTTTCTTCAAGTTTTTCGAATTGTTCAAATCCCGTATTGTCAACAGAAACGAATTTTTTTCCGCGATAAGCATCGTGATGATCTTTGGTAAGATTATACGAATTAACCCCGATATCGTAAATACTGTAATTAGAATAAACCTTTTGAAAAGCATTATTGTTTAATTCGCTTTTCTGCTGAGTATAAATGACATCAAAAATGCTATACGAAAACAAGATCATCTGAATCAAAAGAATAATCGAAACGATCGGTGATCTTTTAATATTACCCCATAAATTCATAAAGAATAGTTTTATCATAACAACACCTCATTTCAAGCATAATATATTTTACAATTTATTATAGCATGAAAATTTTAAGGTTGTCAATATGTTTTGAACGCACTGAAAAAAATAAATGGCACAAGTGTAGCGATTTTTGGCACATTCGTTGATCATAACAATAAAAGGACTGCATTGCAGTCCTTTTATTCTTGATCTTTAAATTATAACAGGTCTTCTTCTATCTGTATAATCTTCTATCTCATTTGATTTTTTTATACTCTCGGGATCAACACCGTATCTTTTCGCAATCGAGAAAACGCTCTCGCCTTTATCTGCATAATAAATTGTAACGCCCGAACTTCTGCATTCAATAGGGGAGTCGGTCAATTCTGCGCTCACAAGAGCATTCTTTTTTGTTAAAACACAGACTGTTCCGAAACATGTACCGTCAGTTCTGATCTCAATATTTTTGTCGTCAACCTCAACAAACGCATTTGCGTAAATATTGGCAATACATCTTGCGACCGCGGCGCTTCCGCCAACAGAAACAGGAACGGAGACCTCAAACGGAATCTGCTTATCGACAGATACGTAATCACCCTCGCTATCTGTAAAAATAATATTATAATTCATTTTTCCGCAAAGGATCATGGAACCGTTTTCGCTGTAATAATCAGCTTTTTCAAGTTCCGCAAAAGCTGATATATCATGAATTTTCTGATAGTTGCCGATCTCGACCGTTTGTCTGACGGTAATTTCTTTTTTTACATTGCAGATGCTCTGTCCATTGATCTCTTCAAGCGAAATATTCATTTCTTTTTCGGTGCAAAAAGCATCCGTACAGATCACTTCGTTCGTATTTTTATAAGCGATCGCCTTGATGAAAATTTCAGCATCAAATAATATCGATGTTTCAGTTGTTGAAGAATTGGTATTCAAGGAAACGCTTATGTCGCTCAACTGACTGTTAATTTCAAAAACACAGTTTTCATCAGCATCTTTTAATTCCATTACCTGAGAAAAACCGGATTTATGAATAGTATTCAAAAGTTCGGAAGTTTCCCCGTCAAGATAAAGTATTTTAAGAATCAATTCGCCTTTAACGATCAGTTTTCCGTTAACGATTTTTCTTTCGGTTTCGGTCACATATGCATCGTGCCTTATGATCTGCGAAACATTTTTATTTGTTATAATTATCTCATCGGATACTTTCAGCGGCTTCTGTGTCTCGCTGATGATTCTGAAATTAGTTATGCTGTCATTAAGCATAAAAATATTATCAGCATCGGTTTCTTTAACAACGCACGTTTCGTTTTCCCGCATTGCATCGGCAAATACAGACACCGTCGCTTTAAAATAAAGTTTCTGTGGATTCAATGCTCTTGTATTAACATACTCGATCTTTGCGGAAACAGAGTAGGCGAGAGGCCTTTCAGTTTTAACATCGATATTTTGAGAAAACGGCATGGCAGTCGTATAGCTTCTCAGAATACCGTTTTCACAGATATACAGAACACGGAAGCAAACATTACCCTCAACCGAGATCTTGCCGTCTTTTACCGAATCGGAACGTATAAACGGAGTAGTTTCTGTTTTTACGATCCTCATTATGCCTGGAAAATAATCAGGTACAAGAACTTCACCTTCCACGGAAGTTTCTGCGTAGGCCCTGTGTAATACAGATGTTGTCTTTAAATATTCTTTTTTTATATTGCTGTTCATGATAATCACCTCGCTTAATTCTATGTCCGGACTTGTACAAATATAACAAACTTTAAATGTAAAAAATATTTCCTTGACATTTGTCGAAATAAGAGTTATAATGTGGAAAATGTATTTTAAGTTAGGAGATAATTAAAATGAACAAAATTTTAATCGAAATGTCTGCAAGACATATCCATATCAATGCTGAACAGCTTGAAATCCTTTTCGGTAAGGGTCACGAACTCACCCCCAAGAAAATGCTTTCCCAGCCCGGTCAGTACCTCTGCGAAGAAAAAGTAACTGTTTGCGGCCCCAAAGGCGAACTTAAAGTTTCCATCCTTGGTCCCTGCAGAAAAGACACTCAGCTCGAACTTTCTTTCTCCGATGCAAGAGCTCTCGGCGTAACCGTTCCCGTTCGTGAATCCGGCGACATCAAAGGCAGTGCTCCCATCACCGTTAAAGGTCCCGCTGGCGAATATTCCGTTGACGAAGGCGCTATCGCTGCTATGAGACATATCCATCTCGACCCCGCAACCGCTGAAAACTACGGCGTTGCAGACAAACAGATCGTTAATGTTAAATACGATAACGGCAACAGAAAGCTCATCTTCGGCGACGTTGTTGTTCGTGTAAACGCTAACTTCGCTCCCGCTATGCATATCGATACCGACGAAGCTAACGCTGCAGGCATCGCAGGCACCGCTGAAGGCGAAATTCTCGCGTAATTACATAATCATATATTGAAATACGGACAGAATAATCTGTCCGTATTTTTTTGCAAAAAAAAGCAGAGGAAGCCTTTTATCGGTTTCCTCTGTTTTGAATTATGCTGTTACTATTTTACTGTCTGCATGGAGATTGAGTTTTTCAACCGCATTTTCTCTCATTTTATATTTGAGGATCTTACCTGCGGCATTCATCGGGAAGTCTGTTACGAAATCAATATATTTCGGGCATTTATGCTTTGCGATATGAGTGATAATAAATTCACGAAGCTCTTCTTCGGTAAGGCTTTCATCTGCTTTGATTACGCAAGCCATGATCTCTTCGCCGTACTGCTTATCGGGAACACCGATTACCTGAACGTCTTTTACCTTCGGATGAGTATAGATAAAGTCTTCGATCTCTTTGGGATAGATATTTTCACCGCCGCGGATGATCATGTCTTTGATTCTGCCGGTGATCTTATAGTTTCCGTCGGGAAGTCTTCTTGCAAGGTCGCCTGTGTGGAGCCAACCGTCTTTATCGATTGCAGCTGCAGTCGCTTCGGGCATCGTATAGTAGCCCTTCATAATGTTATAACCGCGGGCAACAAATTCACCGTCAACATTATCGGGAAGATCTTCTCCCGTTTCGGGGTCAACGATCTTACATTCAACACCGTAGAAAGCACGTCCGACCGTATTAACTCTCGTTTCAATCGTATCATCAATAGAGCTCTGAGTGCATCCGGGAGATGCTTCTGTCTGTCCGTAAACGATCGTGATCTGAGACATATGCATCTTTTCAACAACTTCCTGCATTACCTTAACAGGGCAGGGGCTTCCTGCCATAATACCGGTTCGCATGTGAGAAAAGTCTGTCTTATCAAAATCTTCATGACCGAGCATTGCGATAAACATGGTGGGAACACCGTGGAATGCAGTGATCTGTTCTTTATTTATGCAAGCAAGACCTTTTCTCGGAGAGAATGCCGTGATCGGACACATTGTAACACCGTGAGTTACAGATGCGGTCATAGCAAGAACCATACCGAAACAATGGAACATCGGAACCTGAATCATCATTTTATCCGCAGTTGAAAGGTCCATTCTGTCGCCAATGGATTTACCGTTGTTTATAACATTATAATGAGTGAGCATTACACCTTTCGGGAATCCTGTGGTACCGGAGGTATACTGCATATTGCAAACATCATGTTTATCAATGCTTGCAGCTCTTCTGTAAACCTCGGATACGGGAGTCTTTGAAGAAAGTGCAACTGCCTGCTCCCAGGTAAAGCAGCCTTTGTTTTCACTCTGAATTGTGATAACATTTTTGAGTACGGGCAAGCGTTCGCTTACAAGATGACCGGGTTCACAAGTTTCAAGCTCAGGACAAAGTTCCTTTATTATTTCAACGTAATTGGAGTCTTTATATCCGTCAACCATAACAAGAGTATGGGTATCGGACTGACGAAGCAGATATTCAGCTTCATGAATCTTATATGCGGTATTTACGGTTACAAGCACTGCACCAATCTTTGTTGTAGCCCAGAAAGTGATATACCACTGCGGGACGTTTGTTGCCCAGATAGCGACATGATCGCCTTTTCTTACGCCCATAGAAATAAGCGCACGGGCAAATTCGTCAACATCTTCTCTGAATTCGGTATAAGTTCTCGAATAGTCAAGCTCGGTATATCTGAATGCATACTGATCGGGAAAGTTTTCGCAGATCTTATCAAGGAGCTGGGGGAACGTATAATCTATAAGATGTTCTTTAGGCCAGATAAATTTACCGGTATGGGCGATGTTGGACTGGAGTACGTCTTTTTTCTTGAGATAGTTCTGCATGTAATGAGCAAAGTGAGGGAACACGATACCCGCATCGCTAAGCTGTTTTGCCCAACGTTTTACCCATTCAAGAGAAACATATCCGTCATAACCGGATTCTTTAAGTGCAGACATCATCTGATCTATAGGAAGATCACCTTCACCCATAAGACGGTATGCGGCTTTTCCGTCGATCATAACAGAGTCTTTTACATGTACATATTTAATAAGTGAACCGAGATTCATTACAGATTCTTCGGGGCTTTCGTTTGCGTAACGATAGGGATGATGTACGTCCCAAAGAACAGCCACATGATCGCTGTCGACCGCATCGATAAGCTTTTTAAGACGCTTTGTATCGGAATAAACACCATTGGTCTCAACAAGGAGAGTTACATTTGTGTTTTCCGCAAGAGCGGCAGCTTTTTTAAGTACTTCGCAAACAGCATTATCATCAACTTCACCGACAGGCATTGGTTCTCTGTCTGCAAGGATTCTGATATAGGGAGTATTAAGTTTCTTTGCAAGTTCTATATACTGAGAAATCTCATTGAGATTAACTTCTGTATTTTCAATGTTTTTAAGAGCACATCCGGAGGATAGGCAAGGAATCTCCAAATTAAGTCTTTGTAGAGTTTTGATCGTCTCCGTAATTTTATTGTCTGAAAAAGGCTGCGCGTTGACTGCAAATATATCATCACCAAGACCTCTTATCTCTATGCCGTGAAAACCGATATCTTTCGCCATTGAATAAATATCAGACCAGCTGTATTCGGGACAAGCAAGGGTAGAAAACGATATTTTCATGCAATTTCCTCCATTCTTTTGTTTTTATGAAAGTGTATATTTTTCAAATATACCGTATATTCTATCAAAAAATATATCTTTTGTCAAGTATATGAATGAAAATTTTCTTGACATTATTGCAATAATATGTTAGAATAAATCAAATGAAACGAAAATTTATTTATAATATCGAACCGTCTGAGGAAAACAAGACTATCAAAACGTTTCTTGTCGGGGGCGGTCGGATATCTCTTACATGTTTAAAAAAAATTAAATTTGCAGATGACGGAATTTTACTGAACGGAAACAGAGTATTTGTAACGGCTAAACTGACTTCGGGGGACAAACTTGAGATTAATATTGCCGATGATGCAGAAAGTACTGTAATTCCCGTTAACGGCGACCTGAATATTCTTTATGAAGATGAGGATATTCTTGCTATCGATAAACCCCCGTATATGCCCGTTCATCCCTCGAAAGGACATCCTGAGGACAGCCTTGCAAACATAGTTATGGCCTATTATGAGAAAAGCGGTGTAAATTCGCCGTTTCGCTGTGTTACAAGGCTCGATAAAAACACATCGGGTGTCGTTATTATTGCAAAAAACTCTGTCAGTCACGATTCCCTTCGAAAACAGTTGATCGCAGGAACTGTCATAAAAAAATACCATGCCCTCGTTCACGGAATAACCGATGAAAGCGGAACCGTCAACGCACCCATAATCAGACCGGACGAAGCAACGATAAAACGTGTAATATCCGAAAACGGAGCGCACGCAATAACTCATTATAAAACACTACATACGCAAAATGATCTATCTTTTATTGAAGTTACCCCCGAGACAGGCAGAACTCATCAGATACGTCTTCATATGTCTCATATCGGGCATCCGTTGTGCGGAGATTTTTTATACGGAACAGAAAATGACGGTTTTAAACGTCAGATGCTTCATGCCTCACAAATAACATTTATACACCCAACATCGAAAACCATTGTGACAATCAAAAGTAAAAATGACAGGTGGCTCTATGAATAATACAGACTATTTTCTCGATCTTTATAAACAGTTGGAGCAGACGGCAGTTTCTGTTTACGGACTTCCGGCAGACGGAACGGCTGTTTCAAAACTTGAACGTTTTAACGAATATAAATCAATCAGAGCAGAGCTGAAATATTGCAGAGAAGTCAGGGCATTGCTTACGCATAACCCGAAAATTGACGGAGATTTTGCAGTATCTCCGAGTGGTGCAATGATCGAAACACTCAAAAAAGTTATATCCAAGATCAAAGAACCCCCGACTTGTTTTGAACGCTGTGTAAAGACAGCCAATATCCTTTCAGCAAAACCCGATGACCGTGTTTTTGATAAAATGAAGATCATGAAATCATTCGGATATTCTTATATTCCGATAATGAAAGATAAAAGGGTAGTGGGTGTTTTCGGAAAACATACAGTTTTTGCTTTGACTCTCGACGGATTAGATAACATTCTTTTTGATAATACACGTTTTTGTGATATTGCTTCGTATACTTCGCTTTCAAAAAGCGATAAAAATTCCTTCAGATTTATACCGAGAGATATGTATCTTTTTGAAGCGGAAGAACTTGTTATCAATGCTTTTAAGAAGAAAGAAAGGGTCAATCTTCTTTTTGTTACCGAAACAGGGAAAGCAAATGAATCTCTTCTCGGGATACTCACACCATGGGATGTAATGGATAATTAACAAATACATTTTATTTAATATCTTTTAAGGAGAATGATAATATGAAAAATAACATAATTGTATTCATAAAATATTTGTTAATCGGAATTGTTGTTGCCATAGGTGGTATGTTCTTTAGTGCGTTATGTGGCGACTTTTTCAATGGATTAGGAGATTATGGGATAGCCGCAGTGTTGGGTATTTGTTTGTATCTTTGTATTGTTATTGTTATCTGCACAGGATTGATACTTAACCGTTTGGATAGAAACAAATCAGATAAAAAAGACGAAAAACAGTCTGATGAGTAAATTAAAATTATCCAAAGGAGTTTTTATGAGGCTGAACTACAAAATTATCATCGAAATTGTACTTATTGTATTAGCAATCATCGTATTCATTTATAATCTCTCAATGCAAAGAGAAATTGCATATATAGCTTCTATCGTGGCGGTATGCGGAACGATTGCGTTTTTAATTAAAGATCTTGTAAAATTAAAAAACTCAAATAAACAATCATAATAATTCAATTATAATAAGCCCAAAAAACAGACCTTCTCTTTTAAAAGAAGGTCTGTTTCCGTATCTAAGAATAATAATCTTATCTGAGGAATGCTGCACCGATGATGCCTGCGTCGTTGCCGAGGGTCGCAACTGCGATCTTCTGTTCGGGAAGACGGGAACCTGCGTAAACATATTTATTGATATATTCGCGCATGGGTTTGAGAAGATAGTCACCTTCGTTGCAGATACCACCGCCGATGATGAGAATTTCGGGTCTGAAGATATTGATCATATCGATAAGACCTTCTGCGATATATTTAATGTATTTGTCAACAACTTCCTGTCCTGCAGCGTCACCTTTTTTAGCCGCATCAAAGGCAGTTCTGCCGCTGACGTTATCAAGAGTATATTCTTTATTCATAAGAGAATCAGGGTTAGCTTTCATAGCTTCAGCAGTCTGACGAATAAGTGCAGTTGCAGATGCATATGCTTCCCAACAGCCGTTTCTTCCGCAAGAGCAGGGTTCGCCGTTTTGGACGATCATAATATGACCGAGTTCTGCACCGGCAGAATGCTGTCCTTCGTATATCTGTCCGTTGATAACGATTCCTCCGCCTACACCTGTGCCGAGGGTTATCATAATAGCGTTTTTAAGTCCTTTTGCTGCACCGGAAATAACTTCACCGAGAGCGGCAACATTGGCATCATTGCCGATATAAACAGGTTTATCTATGTGCTTTCTGAGAAGTTCGGCCATAGGAATGTTTTCGCCGTATTTGAAGTTGTTTGCGTAAACAACGACTCCGTTTGCAGTGTCTATGCTTCCGGGAGCACCGATACCGATATGGAGAACATCATCAAGAGATACGTTGTTTTCTTCAAGAAGAGAAAGAGTACAGTCAGCCATATCTTTTACGATTTCTTCAAACGGACGCTGGGAACCAGTTTTAACGGATTTTTTTGCGAGGATAGCACCATCCTCCGTAACAATACCTACTGCGATATTTGTACCGCCGAGGTCAATACCAATTTTATACTTTGCCATAATAGACTTCCTTTCAATATCTGAAATTATTTATTAATCTTTTTTATTAGCTCTCTTAACTGTGTTTTTTCTGATTGCTCTGTAGTAGACTTTCGTGATTTTATCTCCGAATGTTTCAAGAGAATATTCTTCCGCTTTGGACATTGCGTTTTCCTTCATTTTCTCACGTTCTTCTGTTGTCATATTACGGAATCGATCAACGGCATCTATGAATTCATCATCCGTATCGAAGAAATACCCCGTAACTTTATCGACAAGAACATCCGTAAGCACATTATCATATTTTGCAATTACCGGAAGCCCCGCCGCCATAGCTTCGATATACGTCAAGCCTTGGGTTTCACTTGTAGATGCTGTAACGAAAAGTTCGCCGAGTGCATAGTAATTCTGGATTTTATCGGGAGGTTGTTTTCCGAGGAAGAAAACTTTATCCGAAAGACCTTTTTCTTTAACAAGCTGTTTGAAATCATCCTCAGACGGTCCGTAACCCGTTATGAGCATAACAGCATCGGGATGTCTTTGAAAAACAGCGGGAAGGTTGTTGATTATAAAGTCAAGATTTTTCTCCTGCGCAAGTCTTCCGACGTAAATGATCCTGAATTTATCTTTAACATTCAGCGATGACAATATCTCATCAACTGCAGAACTGTCAACATTTGCAGGACTTAATCTCGCTGTATCAATACCGGTGGGAACAACATGTATCTGTTTCTTTATGCCGTATGTCTGAAGAACACTCTGTGTCTTTTTTGATGGTACGATTATTTCACAGTCACCATCGTATACATGTTTTGTATACATTCCGACCATTTTTCTCGATGTTTTATCAAAATGACCTTTGGTGATGTAATGAGTATAATCTTCCCACATCGTGTGACTCGTAAAGCAGTAGGGGATCTTAAACAAATGAGCCGCCGTTACGGCTATCATTCTGATTGTAAACTCTGTATTAATATGGATAACATCAAGATCCATATTTTTTATATATTCGAGCGCATGTATGCTTATCGGACGTGAAATACGGTATCCGTACAGTTGTTTTATTTTAACTGCGGGAATGCGCAACACTCCGTTTTCGA
Source organism: Clostridia bacterium (assembly GCA_017621705.1). Lineage (GTDB taxonomy): Bacteria > Bacillota > Clostridia > Oscillospirales > UBA644 > HGM12619. The sequence continues at coordinate 34,357 of JAGASR010000033.1, forward strand.
ATTCCACACCGCCAACGAGCTTTGTATCCAGACTTGCAGTTATAACATAAACAACATGTCCCATTTTCAAAAGCTGTTTTCTAAGAGTTTCGATTGAAACAGAAACACCATTTACATCGGGGTAATATGTATCCGAAAAAAGACCTATATGTAACTTTCTGTCTCCGTAATTTTCTTTTGCAAATTTACGAATTGCCGCGGTAATAACGTCTTCTTGGGTTGCCTCATAAATCATCTTGAGCTTTCTTCCTATCTGCTCAATACTTCTTTCTTCTGCGGTGTGCCTTGCAAAGGAAGAAACATCAGGAAGATCACCGTTTATTTTATCACGAATAATTCGGGCAAATTCTTCATTTGTCGTCGCCTTGAAGCAATTTATACCGTGCTGTAACCAGTCTTCAAAAACAGGAATATCGCGGACGAGAGCAGTGCATGAGCATGACAAACTTTCAAGTAGTAAAATATTTTCTCTTTCTTCGTATGTAGGACTAAAGAAAACATCACAGGCAGACAGCGCACCCTTATATAGTTCATCCGAAAGTTCTCCCGGAAAATAAACGTTATCGGGATGGTCGGAGTTTATAACATTATGAAGTTCAATAGGAACCGAAAGAAGAGATGTATCACCGATCCAGACAAATTTTATATCGGGCAACAGTTCCGCAACTTTTATAAAATCAAGAATTCCTTTTCTTTTAATACACGGACCTATACCTACAACAATTTTGTCTTCATCGCTGAAACCGAGGTGGCTTCTGAATTTATCTGCTTTTTCTTCATCGATAATAAATTCATTTGTGTCAACCCCGTTCGAAACAACTTCGATCGGAACGGAAATGCCGTATCCCTGAAGAAGGTTACGTACATACTGAGTAGGGGCAACAACACAGTCTCCTTTTCTGTAAAGAACCTTCAGTCTTTCTTTAAAAACTTTGGAGATCATATTAGAAAAAATGAATGAATTTTTGAAATCCTCTTCCGTGGTGTGGGCATGATAAATTATAGCAGCGCCTTTTTTTCTTGCCTTGGAGATTATTGTTTCGCTGTTTAGAAGTACAGTATTGATATGCAGAATATCATAATCGTCGTCGGGATCAAGAGTATACTCGATTCCGACAGAATCAAGCGCCTTCTGCTGATTTAATAATGCCTTACCGATTGCGGATTTTGAAATTTTCTCGATTCCTTCAAAATATAAAAGAACCTTCAATTTTTACACCTCTTTGAATTAATCAAAAATTCTTTACTTTTAATAATATTACCATATTTCACATTCATTGTCAAGTATTTTAAATTTACAGATTATTTATATTGTTTAGATTGACAAATGTTAAAAAATTTGATATAATACAAAAAAATGCAACTTGAGTTGCACAAGGAGATAATATTATGGATAAGAAAGTACGTATAGGCATAATCGGTTGCGGCGGTATTGCCAACGGCAAACACATGCCCTCCCTCGCTAAACTTAAAAATGTAGAAATGGTTGCATTCTGCGATATCGTTATTGAAAGAGCAGAAGAAGCAGCTAAAAAATACGGCACAGAAGATGCAAAAGTTTACCTCGACTATAAAGAACTGCTTGAGGATAATACCATTGATGTAGTTCATGTTTGTACTCCCAACAAATCTCATGCTCCTATTTCCATTGCAGCTCTCGAATCGGGCAAACACGTAATGTGCGAAAAACCCATGGCTAAAACTGCTGCAGATGCAAGAGCAATGCTTGAAGCAGCAAAGAGAACCGGTAAAAAACTCACCATCGGTTATCAGAACAGACAGAGAAAAGAAATCCGTCATCTCAAAACTCTTTGCGACAACGGCGTTCTCGGTAAGATCTATTTCGGTAAAGCTCATGCTATCAGAAGACGTGCAGTTCCTACATGGGGCGTTTTCATGAACGAAGAAGAACAGGGCGGCGGACCGCTTATCGATATCGGTACTCATGCTCTTGACCTTACTCTTTGGATGATGAACAACTACGAAGTAGAATCCGTTACAGGTAACTGTCATTATGAAATCGGCAAACGTCCGAACTGTGCAAATGCTTGGGGCCCCTGGGATCCCGAAAAATACACTGTTGAAGACTCCGCTTTCGGTTTCATCAAAATGAAAAACGGTGCTACAATCATTCTTGAATCCAGCTGGGCTATCAACCTTGTTGATGCAAGAGAAGCTACTTGTACTCTCGCTGGTACAGAAGCAGGCGCTGACTTCTTTGACGGTATGCGTATAAACGGCGAAGAATACTCCAAACTCTACATTAAAAAGATCGATATGAACACTTCCGGTGTTGACTTCTACGAAGGTGTCAGCGGAGATGATCCTTCTGTTCTCGATATGGCACAGTGGATCGATGCTGTTGTCAATGATAAAGATCCCACCGTTCTTCCCGAACAAGCTCTCGTAGTAAGTGAAATTCTTGAAGCTATCTATACATCCTACAGAACCGGCAAGACCGTATATTTTGACTGATAATTTTATTTAAGCAATATGGATTATATAATCGTGGGTCTCGGCAACCCGGGCAGACAGTATGAGTATACAAGGCATAATGTAGGCTGGCTTGCCGTAGACTATATAACGAAAAAACTTGGCATCAAAGTCAATAAACTGAAATTTAAATCTCTTTGCGGAGAGGGAACCGTAAACGGTAAAAAGGTATTATTTTTGAAACCTCAAACGTTTATGAACCACTCCGGAGAGGCTGTTTTCGCTGCGGCGGGATTTTATAAAGTTCCGCCCGAGCGTATTTTCGTTCTTTGCGACGATATTGCGCTCCCGTCGAATAAATTAAGAATAAGACGCCAAGGAAGTGACGGAGGTCACCGAGGCCTTCGCAGTATTATCACATTGATGAATACCGATAATTTTCCCCGTCTCAAGATCGGCGTTTCTGACAGAGATAATCCTAAAATGGATCTAAAAGATTGGGTTGTCGGTGATTTTACCGATAAAGAACTCGACGCTCTCGAAGAAAGATTTCCCGATATATACGATATTGCGGAACTTTTCGTTTCCGATAATCTCGATAAAGCTATGGCTAAATATAATTAAGGTGAAATTTTGAACAGTACGATCTCTTATTTAAAAAAACTTGAAGGTTATCACGAGCTCTATGATGCCGCGGCAGGAAAAAAATCTGTCGCGGTATTTGGTGTTGATACGCATAAAGCATATTTTTCAGCGTTACTTTGCGATGAACTGAAAAAGAAAGCTTTTATTATTGTTCCTGACGATAAATCTGCACGTATCGTCAGAGAAATAATGGATTCAGAAGTCGGCAAATCTCTTCTTTTCCCTGCAAAAGACTATAATTTCAGAAATATCGAAAGCGTTTCCCGTTTTGATGAAAACAAGCGAATAGAAACGTTATCAGCAATCAAAAAAAAAGACTTCTCATCCGTAATCATTCCTGCGGATGCACTTTGTTCTCTCGTTATCCATCCCGATGATTTTACGGAATTCGAAATGATCTGCGGTGACGAAGTAAATTTCGATGAACTTCCGTCAAAACTTATAAAAATGGGGTACGAATTCTTCTCTGTAGTTGAAGGTCCGGGACAGTTTTCAGTCAGAGGCGGTATTGTAGATATATTCCCTCCAAGCGAAGAAACTCCGTACAGAATAGAATTTTTCGGGGATGAAATCGACAGTATTTCTCTCTTCGATATCAATACGCAGAGAAGAACAGAGATGAAAGACAAGATCCGTGTCACTCCCGCACAGGAATGCTCGGATTCACTTACAGAACGTCTCAAAGAAGCTCTTGAACCGATTAAAAACAACAGTTATACTCAAAAAGATTATGATCTTCTCGATCAGGGGATAATCCCGTCCCATGATCGCTATTTCCCTGCAAAATTCGGACGTAAAGCCAATATCCTCAACTATATTTCGGACGATGATCTGGTATTTGTTTTCAACTGGCAGGCCGTACGAGAAAGAATAGAAGGGTTCAGTTTCAGAATTAACGAGGATATCAAAACACTTATAGACGAAGGTTATGCGTTTCTCGAATCGGATTATTATGTTGATCTGGAGCATATAACCCAGTCATTGTGCAATCCGATAATCATTGAAACATTACCATGCTCTGTTCAGGATATCCCGTTGGATAAATTGATTAACATCAGACTTTATCCGACTTCTTTAACTTCGCTCATGACACTGAAAGACGAGGTTAAAGAACACATTGATGCAGGAAACAGCGTTACAATTCTTGCCAACGATTTCCGCCATGCTGATGAAATAAAAAAAGAGTTCGGTATTTTAAACGGGCTAATCGTTATGCCGGGTGTCATACCGTTTGGCTATAATGCGCCCGATATAAAAACAGTTGTTTATTCTTATAAAAATTTAAAAACACCCGAAAAATCAAAAAAGCAGCGCTCACAATATGAACGCGGAGAAAAAATCAAAAGCTTTTCGGATATACATCCCGGAGACTATGTCGTTCATTCAAATTACGGAATAGGTGTATACGACGGGATCCATAAGGTTGAATCGCAGGGCGTTGTAAAAGATTATATCAAGATCAAATACGCAGGAACCGATGTACTTTATATTCCGTGCGACAGACTTGATCAGATTTCGAAATATATAGGTGCAGATACTGAAGTAAAAATCAAGCTTAACAAACTCGGCGGCACAGACTGGCAAAAGACAAAGCAAAGGGTCAAAAAGGCAGTCCGTGATCTTGCGAAAAAGCTTATTGAACTTTATGGGCAACGAGTCAAACTTCAGGGCTATCAGTTCTCGCCCGATAATGAATGGCAAAGAGATTTTGAAGCATGCTTCGAGTTTGAAGAAACGGAAGATCAGCTTCGTTGCATAGACGAGATCAAAAAGGATATGGAATCCTCTCATCCAATGGACCGTCTTCTTTGCGGTGACGTTGGATTCGGTAAAACCGAGGTGGCTATGCGTGCAGTTTTCAAATGCGTTATGGACGCAAAGCAGGCTGTAATTTTAGCACCCACAACAATTCTTGCCTTGCAGCATTACAACACGATCCTTCGCCGTTTTTACGGTTATCCGATCAATATAGAACTGCTTTCTCGATTCAGAACAGCAAAACAGCAGGAGCAGATAATTTCAAAACTGAAAAAAGGTCAGATAGATGTCATAATAGGCACTCACAGACTTGTTCAAAAAGATATCGCATTCAAAGACCTCGGGCTCGTTGTCATCGATGAAGAGCAGCGTTTCGGTGTCGCTCATAAAGAATATCTTAAAGAACTGTCTCCCGGTGCGGATTTTCTGTCGCTTTCAGCAACACCTATCCCAAGAACTCTCAATATGTCTCTTTCGGGAATCAGAGATATTTCCATGTTAAGTGAAGCACCGCACAACCGTTTTCCTGTAACGACATACGTATCTGAATACGACCTCGGAATAATTACGGATGCAATTAAACGCGAGATCTCAAGAGGCGGTCAATGTTTCTATCTTCATAATCGCATTGAATCGATTTACAAAGTCGCGGCTTTGCTTGAAGAAAAAACAGGCGCACGAATTACCGTTGCCCACGGAAAGATGTCAAAAGATGAAATTGCGCGCATCTGGGAAGATCTTACTGCAGGTGATATAGATGTTCTTGTCTGTACTACGATCATTGAAACAGGTGTCGACGTTCCTAACTGCAATACCTTGATTATAGAAGATGCAGATAAAATGGGCCTCGCACAGCTTCATCAGATCAGGGGCAGGGTAGGGCGAACAGACAGAAGAGCATATGCTTATTTCATGTTCAGAAAAGGCAAAACACTCTCTTCTGATGCTTATAAACGTCTCATGACAATTCGAGAATTTACAGAATTCGGTTCCGGTCTTAAGATCGCAATGAGAGATCTTGAAATAAGAGGCGCAGGAGATATTCTCGGGGCAGAACAGTCGGGGCATCTGGTTACAGTCGGTTTCGATATGTATATGAAGCTTCTCGAAGATGCAGTTGCGGAAGAAAAAGGTGAAAAACCCGTAAGCAGAGACTGTACGATCGATATCAAGATCGATGCGTATATTCCGGACGATTATATTGCGGACGGAGAAACACGTATCGAAGTCTATAAAATGATCTCATGTATCGAAAATGATGACGATTCTTCGGATGTAATTGATGAACTTATAGACAGATTCGGAGATCCGCCAAAGCAAGTAATGCAGCTGCTGAAAGTTGCAAAACTTCGAGCAATTTCCGCATCGAAAGGAATATCTGAAATAAAAGAATCCGACGGTAGATTGCTTTTCTTTTTTGCAGAGCAGCTTCCGCTTGAAAAAATTCCTGAAATGACTGCCAAATTCAAGGGGAAATTACTTTTCAGCGCAGGAACAAAACCGTATTTTACCTTAAAATCATCAGACTATATGAAAGATATAGAAATATTTGCAAACAGCCTTTGATTACGGCAGAGTTGAAAAATAATTTTTATATTTTGTATTTAACTATAGACTTATTTATTATTTTATGATATAATACTTGAAAGATTTTTAATTAAGGGTTTAAAAATTAAATATAAAGATAAACCTCGGAGGAACAAATGAAAAGAATTAAAACAATTTCTCTTTTCGTTGTCATGACAATGATGCTTGCTCTTCTTTCCGCTTGCAGCAACGTATCATATATTGCCACAATAGATACCGAAAAGATGCCCGTTGGTCCGTATGCATTTTATGCGTATTACACCAGAGATAATTATCAGTCAAACCTTTCTTATTACGGTGTCACTGATTTTGCCGCAGCTTTAACCGAACAGGCTGACTCTACCGGCACTAAGCTCTACTCGTATATAATGCAAGAAACCAAGGCAAGTTATATTCAGCATATCATAACAGAACGTAAATTCAAAGAATACGGTCTTTCTTTAACGGAAGATCAGCAGGCAGAGCTTGATGAATCTTTCCAGACATCCTGGATCGACTCAAACGGTATTGAAAAATATACCGAGATCTGCAAAACTCTGGGTCTTACAAGCGCTGAATTTAAAGAAGTTATTTCTATTTCTTATAAAAATACGCAGCTTATGGAATATCTCTTCGGAGAAGGCGGTATTTATGAAATAACCGAAGACGAACTCAGAAACAAATATTCGGAAGGATACGAAAGATTCAGATACATCGCTCTTTCAAAAGTTGATGAAACCGGCGCAACTCTTTCTACCGACGAACTCATCACTAAGAAGAACCTCGTTGACGAAGCTTATCAGAAAGCTCTTGACGGTGAAGATTTCGGAGCACTTATCGCACAGTATTCCGAAGATTATCTTGAAATAACGGACGAACTTACAGATGATGAAAAGACTTTCTACGAAGCATCCAACAAACAGGCTTCAGAAGACGGTCTCGTAATTGATAAAAACGGTATTTTTAATTACGAATACTACGCATATTATAATTACTTCATTGATTCAAACATTGTAAACGCAGTTTTCTCCATGAATATCGGAGATGTTAAAGTAATCGAACTTGCCAATGCATTCTGGGTAATTCAGAAGTGCGACAAGAACGAAAAAGAAGACTATTTCGAATCCAAGAGATCCCTTATCTACAACGAAATCGCAACACCGATTATTGAGGAGCTTTATACCGAATGGGAAAATGAACTGCTTATAACATTCAACGAATCCGCAGTGAATAAATACGATCCCAGAAAACTTGATCCGCTCTTTATTACTGAAAATACCGCAAAATAAATACTTCAATAAGATCCGCAGAAAATCTACCGCGGATCTTATTTTTTATAAATCGCACGATTGAGAAATATTTAAAAGAAAAGAATAGTGGACTATAAATTAATCAGCAGGGAAGACCACAATATTGACCAACGGAAGAATCCGTATGCATATGTAAAGCAAGGAAACCTTACGATTTACCTCAAAGACAGGGTCTGTAATGGTTCAACGCTTTACATATAAACAAGTAACCATTTCAGGTGTAAAGTAATACAATTTTACAAGAAAAAAACATGACAACCGAGTGGATATTTAAATGTTACAACATAAAAGCTTTATACTTGAAAACAACTTACAAATATGGTATAATTATTTCATCATAAAAGAATAAGAGGTTAAATTGATATGAAATATGATTTCACATCTATAATGGACAGACATGGGAAAGATGCAATGGCGGTCGATGCATTAGGATACGGTTGGGCCCCCGGAGCACCGAAAGACGGATTTGATTCTATCCCGATGTGGGTTGCTGATATGAATTTCCCGACCGTTCCCACTGTCTGCGAAGAAATGAAAAAAAGAGTCGAACATCCTGCTTTCGGTTATTTTACACCGAGAGAGGAGTATTTTGATTCTATCATCAAATGGCAGAAATCAAGAAACGGAGTAGAAGGACTGTTACCTGAGCATATCGGATATGAAAACGGCGTTCTCGGCGGACTGCTTTCTGCAATAGGAACATTTTGTTCAAAAGGAGATAACGTCCTTGTCCATAATCCTATATATCTCGGTTTTGCTTCTTGCCTTAAAAATGCGGGATATAATATCGTATTAAGCCAGCTTATTCACGATGAAAAAGGAACGTGGCGTATGGATTTTGACGATATGGAAAAGAAAATCGTTGAGAATAACATCCATGCCGCTGTATTCTGTTCCCCCCATAATCCCACCGGACGAGTCTGGGAAAAATGGGAAATTGAAAAAGCAATGGAGATTTATAAAAAGCACGATGTTTATGTTGTGTCCGATGAAATATGGTCAGATATTATCCTCAGTGGTCACAAGCATATTCCGACCCAGACAATAAATGATGACACAAAAGAGAGAACCGTTGCCTTATATGCACCGTCTAAGACCTTTAATCTTGCAGGGCTTGTTGGTTCCTATCACATTATTTATAACAAACGACTCAGAGACAGAGTCAATAAAGAATCTTCTCTTTCACATTACAATTCGATGAACGTACTTTCTATGTATGCTCTTATCGGCGCATATAAGAATGAGGGCTATGAGTGGGTCGATGAACTTCGTGAGGTTATTACCGGAAATGTTGATTTTGCTGTAGAATATATCAGATCAAACTTCAATGGAGTCTCTGTCGAAAAACCGCAGGGAACATACATGGTCTTCATTGACTGCAAAGAATATCTTGAAAGACATAAATTGACTCTTAACGATCTTTTAAAAAGAGGCTGGGACGTCGGTGTCACATGGCAGGACGGTACACAACACGGAGGAACAACACATATCCGCTTAAATCTTGCATTACCTTTGTCAAGAGTCAGAGAAGCTTTCGAGCGTATGAAGAAATACGTATTTAACGATTGATCTTTCACAGTTTTAAGTTTACATAGATCCTAATTTATATAATCAATTCAAGCAGACCGTTTTTATTTATAGCGGTCTGTTTTTATTATAAAATCCGTATAAAAAATTACGAAATTATCAATGTTTTTCTTGACTTTTAAAGATTGATTTGATATAATATAAGTTATAATAAAAATCAAGGGGTGTTTATATGAGTTTTGCAAAATATAATCCCGCACTTTTGTGTGACTTTTATGAATTCACTATGGGTAACGGTTATTTCCTGTCCGGAAAGAAAGACGGAATAGCTTGTTTTGATCTTTTTTTCAGAAAAGTTCCCGATAACGGTGGTTTTGCTATCGCCGCAGGTCTCGCAAGTGTAATCGAATTTATAGACAATTTCAAATTCAACGATGAAGATATTGAGTATCTTCGTTCAAAAAAAATGTTTTCCGAGGATTTCCTCGAATACTTGAGGACTTTTGAATTTTCGTGCGACATTCATGCAGTTCCCGAAGGAACACCCATTTTCCCAAAAGAACCGATAATCACGGTTAAAGGTCCTGCAGTTCAGGCTCAGTTGCTTGAAACAATGCTCCTTCTTATGATAAATCACCAGTCTCTTATTGCGACCAAAGCAAACAGAATAGTTCGTGCCGCACGCGGAAGATCTGTCTTTGAATTCGGAACAAGAAGAGCTCAGGGTGAAAATGCTGCAATGCTTGGAGCAAGAGCAGCATATCTCGGCGGATGCGCAGGTACTGCATGTGCTGCATGTGAACCGCTTTACGGTATTCCCGCTATGGGAACAATGGCTCATTCATGGATTCAGATGTTCGATAGTGAGTATGAGGCTTTCTCTGCTTACGCTCGTCTTTATCCAGACGGATGTACTCTCCTTATCGACACCTACAACGTCCTTAAGTCAGGTATTCCGAATGCTATTAAAACCGCAAAAGAAGTTCTTGAACCGATGGGAAAACGCCTCAAGGGTGTAAGAATAGACTCCGGCGATATTACATATCTTACAAAACAAACAAGAAGACTTCTCGACGAAGCAGGTCTTACAGACTGTAAGATATTCGTTTCAAACTCTCTTGACGAATACATAATCAAAGATATCCTTATTCAGGGCGCTTGTGTTGACTATTTCGGCGTCGGTGAAAGACTTATAACCTCAAAGAGTGAACCTGTTTTCGGTGGTGTTTATAAGCTTGTTGCAGTAGAACAGGACGGCAAACTTGTATCTAAAATCAAAATCTCCGAAAACCCCGAAAAAATCACGACTCCCGGTTATAAGAGAATTTACCGTCTTTTCTCCAAACAGACAGGAAAGATGCTTGTTGATATGATCGCACTTGCCGATGAAGAGTTTGACTTTACTCAACCGATAACTCTCTTTGATCCCGATCATACATGGAAACGCAAGACATTTACAGACTACACTGTTAAGCAGTTGCTCGAACCCATCTATATCGGAGGAAAACGAGTATATGATGCACCCGATATAGAAACTTCCAGAGCTTATTGCCTCGGAGAAGTCGCAAAAGTCTGGGATGAAGTTATTCGTCTTGAAAATCCGCAGAACTATTATGTTGACCTTTCACAGAAACTTTGGGATGAAAAACATGCTCTTCTTGAGAAAGGAGCCTCTGTTTAATGAAGTATTCTGTGTATTCTCCTACAGAAATATATTCCGGAGCCGGATGTGTTCTTTCCTTCGGTAAATTTTCCGAATACGGCAAAAAATGTGCTGTTATTACCGGAAAGAATATGTATAAGAAAAATTCAGTGTTATCAGACACATTGAAAGCTCTTGAAAACGAAAATATTTCATGTCTTACAATCGCAGAAGCTGAAAACAATCCTTCTGTCAAAAGTGTTTTCGATTTTTCAAACAGAGTAAAAGAATTCGGTGCAGAGTTCATAATCGGAATAGGCGGCGGTTCCTCCATGGACACCGCAAAAGCAGTCGCTATTGTTGCAGCTAATGATTATCTAACGGAAGACACCGTTTTCTCTGTTCCGTCCGATGCTGAAACCTTGCCCGTAATCCTTATAGGAACGACTGCCGGAACAGGCAGTGAAGTTATGCCTTCCGCTGTTTTGACAATTCCCGGGGATATTCCAATAAAAAAATCCGTAAAGACTAAAAAGTCATATGCCAAAGTTGCTTTATGCGATTTTACATATACGTCCTCTATGCCCGATAATATCACTGTTTCCACGGCGTTGGACTCTGTATGTCATGCAATCGAGGCAATCTACAGTAAACGCGGGGGCGAATGGTCTGATATATACGGACATGCTGCATTAAAAAAGGTAATTCCCGCACTTTTCGATTTCGTTGAAAACAAAGGGAAGATCGAGAGTATAAGAGAAGATCTTTATTTCGGTTCGATCCTTGCAGGACTTGCAATAAACGATGGCGGAACGAGTTTTCCTCATTCCATGGGATACATGATAACCACCATGCATGATACCGCCCACGGTTTTGCGTGCGCTGTTTTCATCGGACAATTTCTTGAAAGAGTGTCGAAAATCAGCGATGTTTCCGAAACACTCAGAGCCTGCGGAATGTCATCCGTCGACGAATTCAAAAATAAAATTGATTTACTTATTTCAAAATATTACACAAGACCCGAGTTAACATCCGAGCAGGCGAAAAAATACGCAGAACTTGCAATGAAGATGAATGTCAATAACAATTATCTTGAACTCACCCAAGAAAACTGTGAAGATATTTATCTTGAAATGAGCAGGGGGGCATGCAAATGATAGAAAACAAGCGCCCCGAAAGTCGTTGGGTATTAAAAACTCAAAATGACGAAAAGGTCTTGGAATTTTCAGAGTATCTCGAAGAATATTTCCGTCCGAGGAGAAAAAAAACAAATACTACCTCCGAGGAAACAAGAAAAGCTTTTTACGAACTGCTTTCACGTCTTTTCTACAACAGAGGATTTCGTGAAATCGGACAAATAGAAGATTTCTTCAATATCTCATCAACCCGTCTTCATGACCCTTTCCTTCTTCCGGATATGGAAGCCGCTGTTTTGAGAATTCAGAAGGCAATCGATTCAAATGAAAAGATCACCGTTTACGGAGACTATGACGTTGACGGCATAACGTCGGTTTCGATCCTTTATAAATATCTTGTTTCATGCGGCGCAGAAGTTGATTATTATATTCCTGGAAGAACAGAAGAAGGCTACGGACTGAACGAGCAAGCCTTGAAAAGAATTCGCGAAAACGGAACCACTCTTCTCATAACTGTTGATACGGGAACGACTGCTGTTGATGAGGTCGTTTACGCTAAAAGCATCGGACTTGAGATTGTCATTACAGACCATCACGAATGCAAGCTTAAGCATAACGAAGACGGAACCGTAACCGAACTTATTCCCGACTGTATTGCAGTTGTAAACCCCAAGCGTCCGTCGGGCAATTATCCTTTTTCAGAGCTTGCAGGTGTAGGTGTCGTATTTAAACTTTTATGCGCATTAACGGGCAGTACAGATAAAGTTCTTGATCTCTACGGGGATCTTGTTGCAATCGGTACGATTGCAGATATAATGCCTTTGATCAACGAAAACAGAGCAATCGTAGTCATAGGTATAAAAAAGATCAAAGAACATATTTCCGTTGGTCTTAAAGCGTTATTAACAGCCTCGGGAAATGAAAAAGAGATCAGCTCATCCGTTATTGCATACACTATATCACCGAGACTCAACGCAGCAGGAAGAATCGGAGATCCCAAAACTTCAATAAGCTTGCTTCTCGAAAGAGATTACGCGACAGCAATGGAGATCGCAACTTCGCTTTGCGAAGAAAACAGAAAAAGACAACAACTTGAATCTGAAATATTCAAAGATGTCGAAAAAATGATAGAAGAATGCGGACTCAACGATAAGATTCTTGTCTTCGCATCTGACAACTGGCATCACGGAGTTATCGGTATCGTTGCATCCCGTATAATCGAAAAATACGGTAAACCCTGCATCCTTTTATGCGGAGACGGTGAAAACATGAAGGGCTCTGCAAGAAGCGTCAAAGGAATAAGCATTTTCGAACTTCTTCAGAAGACATCATCGTCTCTTTTAAAATACGGTGGTCACGAAATGGCCGCAGGTCTTTCTTTGAGCAGAGATAAATACAATGATTTCAGAAATGAAATTATTGAATACTCGAATAAAACCATAACAGATAAAATGCTCATCCCCGTCATAGAGGCGGAATGTGAACTTCCTTTTGAACGTTTAACGTTGCAGACCTATGATGTAATCCGTATGCTCGAGCCGTTCGGCACAGGAAACGCTACACCGTTGTTTATAGTGAAGAATCTCACTGTTTCTGATATTGAACCTATCGGTTGCGGCCATCATGTTAAAATGAGAGTTTCTAAAAAAGACTCACAGCTTGAGCCGGTAACAATGCTTATGTTCAATACCGAGTTCAACGGACTTAATTGCGTAAAAGGTGATGAGATAGACGTTGTTTGCGCTTTAAGCGACAATGTATTCAACGGTAAAAGATCTCTTTCCGTCAATATCAAAAAATTCAAACTTTCAACATCCATTGAAAGCAAGGATAAGGTCAATAAATTATTCTACGATAATTTCAGAAAAAACGGTAAAGTTATCGATGATATAGTTTTGACAAGAGACCATGTCGCAGCCGTATTTAAGAAAATAAGAAAACAATCATCGGAAACTGAAGAATACAATTCTTATTCTTTTGCGAGAAGAATATCAAACGAATCGGGGCTTGATATCAATTATGCAAGATTTATGCTTTCACTTGATATTTTAAACGAACTCAATCTTATTTCCTACAGCGGAAGCGACCAAATTAAAATTACCTACCATAATTCATTCGAAAAAGTAGATCTTCAGAACTCTGCCACATGGAGCATAGTTCATAAATAGAGAAAGAAGGAATCTTTATGTTGCCTTCAGCAAAAGAGCTATTTGACGCTCTCGAGAATAAAGGCAGGGCCTATAACATGGAAAAGATCAGAGAGGCATATGCTTTTGCTTTCTCTGCCCATGAATCTCAAACAAGAAAAACAGGCGAACCGTATATCAATCATCCGATTGCAGTAGCAAAAATACTGCTTGACTTTGACTGCGATACGGATACTATCATTGCGGCTCTTTTCCATGATGTAATCGAGGATACCGAATACACCTATGACGATATCAAGAAGAAATTCGGAGTTGAAGTTGCGGAACTTGTTGAAGGTGTTACAAAACTTGAAAGGATAAAATATTCATCTAAAGAAGAACAGCAGCTTGAAACGCTCCGTAAAATGCTTCTTGCGATGACCAAAGATATCAGAGTTATCCTTATCAAGCTTGCAGACCGTCTGCATAATCTCCGAACTCTCGATTCAATGCCAGAACCGAAGCAGAGGACAATTGCCCTTGAATCTATTGAGGTTTACGCGCCTCTCGCTCACCGACTCGGTATTCAAAGCATTAAAACAGAAATCGAAGATATTGCGGTAAGATATCTTGACCCGATAGGATACGCAGAGATAATGGAAGAACTCCAGAATCTCGATACAGATAAAGATTTCTTCATGAGTATCAAAAAGATGATCGAAGATAAGCTTTATTTAGAACAGATACCTGCGATTGTTGACGGACGAGTAAAACATATTTATTCAATCTACCGCAAGATGTTTACTCAAAATAAGAGCTTCAATGAGATCTATGACCTTTATGCTTTCAGGATCATTGTAGATAAAGTCAGCGACTGCTATAACGTCCTCGGATATATTCATGATATTTTCCAGGCTATTCCCGGCAGACTCAAAGACTATATCGCAGTTCCGAAGCCGAATATGTATCAGTCTCTGCATACAACGGTAAGCCACCACGGCCATTTCTTCGAAGTTCAGATCAGAACAAAAGAAATGCACCGTATTGCAGAACTCGGTATTGCAGCTCACTGGAAATATAAGAGCGGTGGAATTTCGGATAGTTCCGTTGATGAAAAACTCTCATGGGTCAGAAAACTTCTCGAAGTTCAAACAGATGTCTCCGAGGCTGACGACTTCATGAAGACATTCAAAATTGACCTTTTCAGTGACCAGGTTTTTGTTTCGACCCCCAAAGGTGATATAATCAAGCTCCCGGCAGATTCAAATATAATAGACTTTGCATATTCCATACACAGTGCTGTCGGTAATAAAATGATCGGCGGTAAAGTTAACGGACGTATGTCCGAACTTTCGACTAAGCTTCAGAATGGCGACGTTGTTGAGATTATTACATCTCAATCTTCTTCAGGTCCCTCAAGAGACTGGTTGAATATAGTCAGAACGAACGAAGCGAAAGCAAAGATACGTCAATGGTTTAAAAAGGAAAAGCGTGAAGAAAATATCGAAGCCGGTCGTGACGTTCTCGAAAAAGAGCTTCGCAGACTGAATGTTTATCTTGTTAACGTTGATAAAAATACATTCTTCCAACCGATCATGAAACGATACGGCCTAACGGAGCTTGACGAGTTTTATGCGGCTATCGGTTACGGCGGAATATCTGTTTCCAAGATATTACCCAAGCTTAAAGAAGAATATATCCGTCTGCAGAAACAAAACGAAAAACCGAAAACCGTTGAGATCACAACAAAACGTAAAGCTATAAACGGCGTTATAGTTGAAGATCTTGACAACTGTCTTGTTCGACTTGCAGGTTGTTGTTCTCCGCTTCCGGGCGACGAGATCATCGGTTATATAACAAGGGGCAACGGGGTCGCCGTTCATAAAGCAGACTGTAAACATATGCAGAATGTAGACGGAAACCGTCTTATAAGAGTACATTGGGACGGTGCACCCAGCGACTATTTTGCAACAACTATCTGCGTAACGGCTCTCTCAAGAATCGACCTTGTTGCAGATATAACAATGGTTCTTGCATCTATGAGAATTGTTATGCACTCAATAAATACGCACGAATTAAGCGACGGATGCATTGAAGTATTCTTAAATATAGATGTAATGGATCTTTCGCATCTTGATACTGTTATGAAACGCATCAATAAAATAAATAACGTTATGACAGTAGAACGTGCACCCGAAAAAGGAAAGAAGAAATGAAAGCAGTAGTTCAAAGAGTTAAATCAGCTGTTATTGATATTGATGATAACGGTAATATTTCCCGAGAGGAAATAGGGCAGGGGCTCGTAATTTTGCTTGGTATATACACTACAGATACCGAACAAAATATGAAGCAACTTGCGGAAAGATGCCGTGGTATGAGAATTTTTACAGATGAAAATGATAAAATGAATTTATCTGTAAATGATATCGGCGGAGAAGTTCTTATAGTATCCAATTTTACACTTTGCGCAGATACGTCTCACGGAAAAAGACCGTCATTTATTGCAGCAGCACGTCCAGAACAGGCAAAACCGTTATACGATCAGTTTATCGAAATATTCAAAACCCATACGCCCGTAAAAACAGGTGTTTTCGGTGCTGATATGAAGATTGATCTTGTAAACGACGGTCCGATTACTCTTATTGTAGAGGGATAATATGAAAAGCGAAATCAAGAGACTTCGAAGCAGTATTTATGTCACAAACTCTTTTTATCTGTTTGACGGCAAAGGTCATGCGTTAATTATTGACCCTGCCGAAAGCTTCTCAAAAGCAGAAAGTATTCTCGAAGGGAATATCCCTACAGCAATCTACCTAACCCACGGTCATTTTGATCATACATATGACTGCGAATTATTCAGACAGAAATACGGTACAAAAGTATTTATTCACGAGCTTGATGAGAAATATCTTTCCGATCACAGGTACCATTCTCCTAACGGTATTCCGTCAGGATACGAAGATCGGATTATTACCGCAGACGGAACATTTAAAGACGGTGATTCATTTACCTTCGGAGAAGATACTTTTTCAGTTATTCATACTCCGGGACATACAGAAGGCTCCTGCTGTTTCTATACAGAAAATGTTCTTTTTTCCGGTGATACTCTTTTCAAAGGTTCTATCGGACGAACAGATTTCCCGTTGGGCTGCAACGATGCAGATATGCCTAACTCATTGAGAAAAATCACAAAGACAGTAACCGATGATACTGTTATCTATCCCGGACACGGTTTCCAGTCGGTTATGTCGGAAGAGAAGAAATTCAATCCATATTTACTATTGTTTTTATGATAATCAATCTGATAAACAACGACTATAAATTTGATATTTCAAATACCGCAATTCTTTTCTATCCTCGAATCAGCGTTGTGGATGATTCGGACGGAAAGAAGTTGACTGTTTCTTTGGATGGAAATACAGCATACGCAGAATACAATGATAACGGAATACTGTATCGTTCAAATTCAGAAGTAGACGATTCTCTTTATGACGGCCCTCGATGCGCCTGTGTTCGTGTTGCTTTCGATGTTTTTCATCAAGCCACGGGTTTAAGGCCTCCATGGGGGCTTCTGATAGGCGTAAGGCCCGTAAATTTCTATTTAAAGATGTCAGATATCCATGGAGACAGTTGTGAAGAAGTACTCGAAAAATCTTATCTTGTAGCGCCTGAAAAGATAAATATATGCCGCAAAGCGGTTGAGATGAGAAAGAGCTCTGTTGATAAACTTTCGGAAGACAGTTACAGCCTTTATATTTCAATTCCATTCTGTCCTTCAAGATGCAAATACTGTTCATTTGTCTCTTATTCGACTGAAAAAGAAAAAAAATATATATCGCCGTATATCGAAACTCTTTGCAGTGAAATCAAAAAAACCGCAGAAACCGCGCCGCACAGAAATCCGTTAACGGTCTACATCGGTGGCGGGACTCCCACATGTATTGAGGATTGTCTTTTCGAAAGAGTACTTAATCAAATCAGAGAAAGCTTTGATCTTTCGGATTGTTTCGAATATACCGTTGAAGCGGGGCGCCCTGAAACAATAACAGAAGAAAAACTTTGCATAATGAAAAAATACGGTGTGAACCGAGTAAGTGTAAACCCGCAGACTTTATCCGAGGAAGTGCTTTTTACAGCAGGAAGAAAACATACCGTTCAGGACTTTTTCAAAGCATACTCATTAGCAAAGGAATACGGTTTTGATATTAATATTGATCTTATTGCGGGATTACCGCTTGAGACAACCGAATCGTTTGAAAATGGGCTAAAAAAAATTATTGAACTGTCACCTGCAAATATAACCGTGCATACTCTGTATATCAAAAGAGCAGCGGATTACGGTCTTGACAGCTCTCTTTACGCAAATACAGATCCTGAGGCGGTAACTCAAATGGTATCAACTGCTTGCAATTTGCTTGAAAAAGAGGGGTATTTCCCGTATTACTTATACAGACAGAAAAATACGGTCGGAAATAATGAAAATATAGGTTTTTCGAAAAAAGGTAAGGAATGTGCATATAATATATATATGATGGACGATATCCAGACTGTCTACGCATGCGGAGCAAACGCAATGACAAAGATTGTCAAAAACGGATCTATCGACCGTTCATGCGGCACAAAATTCGCATATAACTATATAAGAAATAACGGAGAGAAAAACAAATGAACGAATCCCGAGTTTCATACGACATAACTTACATTTCAAATGAACTATCTGCGGATCCCAATAAAACTATATCAGAGGCTGAAAACTTTTACGGCAAACAAATCAAAGATACAGTAAACAGTGTCGGATCTCATAAAATTATTTTGCTTTCAGGACCTTCAGGGTCTGGCAAAACGACAACTGCAAACAAAATCTGTGAAGGAATACGAAATTACGGCCATAGATGCGAAGTTGTATCGTTGGATGATTTCTATCATAACAGAGAAAATTTGCCAATCATAAACGGTAAAGTAAACGCTGAAGTCGTTGAGGCCCTCAAAGTATCTCTTATCCATAAAACGATTGAAAGTCTGATTTCAACGGGACGTTCTTCCCTGCCTAAATATGACTTTTTTACGGGAATGAGAACCGATGATGCAACCGAAATAGATGTAGGATCGGACGGTATCGTTATATTCGAGGGTATCCATGCCTTGAACCCCAAGATTAATAAAGACATAAATAAAGATGACATACTTGAAATTTATGTAAGCCCACATAGCGGATTTATGATAAACGACGAAGATATTTTAACAAAGAGAGAAGCTCGATTTATCCGCAGACTTGTAAGAGACAGTTGGTCAAGGAATACTGCACCGGAAAAAACAATGGCAATGTGGCCGGTTGTTTGCGAAGGTGAGGATACATTGATCAGACCGTTTTCAGGTTTAGCAGATATCCGTATTAATACAACTCACTCCTATGAGCCGTTCCTGATGAAAAATAAGGCAATATCTTTATTAAGCTCTATACAGAAAGAAAACGAATATTTTGACCTTGCGAACAAATATATCGTTAAACTTAATCATTTTACACAGATAGATATTTCTCTTTTACCGAAAGATTCTTTACTCAGAGAATTTATAAATCCGAGCCATAAAGACTATATTTGATCTGTTTTTGACCGATAAATGGGTGTATAAATTTGTTGCTTCAAATATGTCACAAATAGTTATGCTTTTTTATCGAAAAATTGCTTGACATCACGGATTTATTCGTGTATAATATTAGGGTACAAATTCAGCACACACTTTTTTACCGATGGAGGGGAGGGAAACTACATGTCAGAAATCAAACTTAAAGAGAACGAATCTTTGGATAACGCGCTCCGTCGTTTTAAGAGACAGTGTCAGAAAGCCGGCGTAATTACCGAACTGAGAAAACGTGAGTTTTACGAGAAGCCTTCTGTAAAACGTAAGAAAAAATCTGAGGCGGCAAGAAAACGCAAATACAAATAATCCATAAGATAAGCAAGGAATGCCGATCGGTTTCGGCATTCTTTTGTTTTTTATAAAGGTAGCAATGAAAGATAAAACACCTGAATTTACGAGGGCTTTTGATTCATTTAAAGATATAACCCCTCAAATACTCAAAGAATATAATATCAAAGGCATACTTACGGATCTTGACGACACCCTTGTCACTCATAACTATCCGATCCCGACCGAAGAAGTTAAGACTTGGCTTTCAACGTTAAAAAAAGAGGGGATAGGAGTCTGCCTTATTTCAAATAATCAGAAAAAGAGAATGATGAGTTTTGTTAAAGATATCGATGTCGGATATTTTTACAACGCATTCAAACCTCGTATCCACGTTATTAATTCTGCTGTTTCCGTTCTGAATCTGAAAAAAGACGAAGTTGTCTTTATCGGAGATCAACTGTTTACAGATGTACGCGCAGCAAATAGGGCAGAAATACGAGCTTTTCTCGTAAAACCAATTGGAACTAAAAGTACTTTATTTATAAAATTCAAAAGGAAACTCGAGAGGAAGATTTTAAAATGACAAAGATTGAAAAACTCTCCGCTAAATTAAATAAAGGCGAAGCTATAATTTTACTTCGTCCGGAAAATCGCCGTTATTTTACCGGAATGACGACTTCTAACGGTCTTCTGCTTGTAACCCCCGAGCAATCCTGGTTCTTTACCGATTTCAGATATATCATTGCAGCTAAATCCATTGTAAAAGAACCTATTCAGGTTGCACTTTTCGAAGGCGGACATGCAGCAACCGTAAAAAAAACACTTGAAGCCTTATCTGATAAAACAGAACGTATCTATTTTGAAGATTCCTATCTCAGCTATGCTGCCGCTAAGTCTTTCATAGATACAATGCCCGAAATTGAATTTGCGGCAGGGGAAGCCCTTGTTTCTATACTCAGAAAAGAAAAAACAGAAGAAGAAATTGCTCTTATCACCGAAGCTCAGAAGATCACAGATGCTGCCTTTACCGATATTCTTGATTATATTCATACTAACAAAAACAAGGGTATAACGGAAAAGGATATTGCATTTGAACTCGAATTCAATATGAGAAGAAAAGGCGCCTGCGGCCTTGCGTTTGAAACAATTGTGGCATCAGGTACAAATGGAGCATGCTGTCATGCTGTTCCTTCCGATAAAAAGATCGTTGAAGGTGAAATGATCACCATGGACTTTGGTGCTTGTTTTGAAGGCTATATGAGCGATATGACACGTACTGTCGCTGTAGGTGAGATATCTGAAGATAAAGAAAAGATCTACAATATTGTCCTTGAAGCCCAACTAAACGCTCTTAAAAACATAAAAGCAGGCCTTACAGGCAAACAGTGTGATGCTTTTGCACGTGATATAATCGCAGAAGCAGGTTACGGAAAAGACTTCGGTCATTCTCTCGGTCACGGCGTAGGCCTTGAAATTCATGAAGCTCCGGGCTTCTCTTCAATGAGTGAAACCATTATCAATGTAAACTCAATTATGTCTGTTGAGCCCGGTATTTATATTGAAGACAATTGCGGTGTCAGAATTGAAGACCTTGTTGTTGTCAAAGAAGACAGCGTTGTAAACCTCACAAAGAGCCCTAAAGAACTCCTTAAACTTTAATCAGAAAAACATCCCCCAAAAGAGTTTTTTTGTTTTATTACAATACTCTTTTGGGGTGATATTTTTAATTTTATAACAGAAAAAATATTGACAAATACAACATTTTATGATAGAATAATTATTATGATATGCGGGCGTGGCGGAATTGGCAGACGCGCTAGACTTAGGATCTAGTGTCACCGATGTGCAGGTTCAAGTCCTGTCGCCCGCACCATAAGTGTTCATAACAAATTGTTATGAACACTTACGCATTTTAGCAGAATTTTATTCAGAGGCGATTTAAATGAACAAAAACGTAGAACATGCAATTATCGAGATCCCGCTCGGATCAAAGAACAAATACGAATTAGATAAGGAAACAGGAAGAATTCATCTCGACCGTGTTCTTTATGCATCGATGATCTATCCCGCAGAATACGGAATTATAGAAAACACACTGGCACCGGACGGAGACCAGCTCGACGTTTTGGTTATTTGTTCTGAACCGACTTTCCCCGGATGTATTGTTCCTGCGAGAATTCTCGGCTATCTGAGCATGGTTGATAACGGACAGGTTGACTATAAATTAATAACTGTTCTGGATTGCGATCCTCGCTATGAAGACGTAACAGAACTTGAGCATCTCCAACCGTTTATTTTAAAAGAAATTGCGAATTTCTTTGCTAATTATAAAGTACTGCAGGGAATTACTGTTGAAATAGGCGAGTATCACGGCAGAGAAGAAGCAATGAAGATAATAGACGACTGCAGAAAAGCATATGTTCAAAGTCTTTATGACGAATATTCTTCAAGACACTGATAAACAACAATATGATAGGAATATTTCTTTCAAATGTTTTTCAGACTGCTGAAAAATTAGGGTTAAACCAACGCCAAATGCTTGAAATTATCAAAGAAATCGGATATGGTTATGTTGAAGCAGATTGGAACCAAATCAGAAAAATGCCTAACGATTTCTTTGAAATGATGAAAGAACTCCAACTCAAAATATCTCTTTATGTTTATAAACACAAATTGTTTTATAGAAAATGATCACCATATAGCAGATGATATTGAGAGAATTTCCGAATTAGGAATAAATAAGCTTATGCTTGTCTGGAACAGCTCCAGCGATGAAACTAATGAAGAAGCTAAAAAGAATATCCTTCTTAATTCAGAAAAGATTTTTTCAGAAGCTGATAGGGTCGGTATACAGATTCTCGCCGAAGACTTTGACAGTTTGACTTTACCGTGCGCTTCAACAAAAGATTTAATTCTATATCATAAAAATCTTCCCGGTTTAGGATTCACATTTGATACTGGGAATTTTTTGATACATAATGAAGATATATATGAAAGTTTTGAATTGATGAGAAACAACATCAAACATGTTCATATCAAAGACCGTTTTTCAGCAACCGAACATTCACAAGCTGTAGATCCGGGCACAGGAAAACTTCCGATAAAAGAAATCATTCATAAGTTATTTGATAATAAATACAACGGTTGGATAACAGCTGAATTACCATACGGAAAAGCAAGTATCGATGTCTATAAAGAAACTTATGATCTAATAAAAGACAATTTTTGCTGATTTCAGCAGGGTATAAAGAATATACCTAATTGCACA
This sequence comes from Clostridia bacterium, assembly GCA_017621705.1. GTDB lineage: Bacteria > Bacillota > Clostridia > Oscillospirales > UBA644 > HGM12619. The sequence goes on from JAGASR010000033.1 coordinate 57,678, forward strand.
AAATGAATATTTTGTGCAATTAGGGGGAGTAAAAAAGAAAGGAGACCGAAGTTTTGTCTAAGAATTATATTATAGCCAATTCTACAGAACATAATTATCCAAATGACTTTTCAGAAAACACAAATAACGATTTGATATCTGATAATCTGCATGATCGACAAATCACTAACGATAACCGTATCAATTCTGAACCGTTCGATCATAAATCGTCTCCTTCAAATCAAACAGAATTATCTGAACTCAATAAAGCTTCAATCAAAGAAAATAAAATCGCTCAGAAACAGAGGTCAACCACCAAACAGAAATCTAAACGTTCAGATCCGGAACAAATTTCAGATAATACATCAGATGAAACTTTAAATCCGCAAAAACTCATTCCAAGGATCCAATACGACTTCATCCCCCAGTATGCGCGTAATTTTTTGTATCATCTTATAAATGTTGAGCTCAAATCACAGAAAACTGTATACGAATACTATCTTGATCTCCGTACTTTTTTCAGATTTATTGTACAGTTTAAAAATATCACAAATGAGGATAATTTTGATTTGATTGATGCATCGAATTGTCCTGCATCCGTACTGGAAAAACTCACATTAACGGATTTGTACGAATACTTGAATTATGTTCGCGAAGGCAGAGAAAATAACGTTCGAGCAAGAATGAGAAAGACATCTAGTCTTAAATCGTTCTATAAATATCTTTGCAAACAAGCAATTATTTCCGAAAACCCAACAACTTACCTCGAAGCTCCGAAACAACCAAAGGATCTTCCCGTTCATCTGTCTGTTGACGACAGTATCAAGCTTCTTGAAAGTATTGATGGCCCGTTTAAAGAACGTAATTACGCTATAATAACGCTTTTTTTAAACTGCGGATTACGTCTTTCGGAATTAGTCGGAATCAATCTTTCCAATATAAACGGCAATACATTAAGAGTACTCGGTAAAGGCAATAAAGAAAGAATTCTTTACCTTAATCAGACATGTATCGATGCTATTGTTGATTATTTAAAAGTAAGGCCTGAGGTTAATAATAAAGATAAAAATGCATTATTTATCAGCAAACGAGGTAAAAGAATTTCAAGAAGAATGGTTCAAACCTTAGTTGAAAACTATATCAAACAGAGCGGACTTGATCCCGAGATTTATTCAACTCATAAACTTCGCCACACAGCAGCAACATTAATGTATCAGAACGGTGTTGATATACGAGTTTTACAGCAACTTTTAGGACATTCTAATCTTGGAACAACTCAAATTTATACTCATCTTGCAGATAAACAGGTGGAAGATGCGCTTAACAGAAATCCATTGAATACCAAGAAGATCAAAAAAAAGAAAACTGATGAAGCATAAAAAAGAGACACGAAATTCGTGTCTCTTTTTATATTTTATTAGCAATAATAATTTTTTTGAAATATTCGGGAAGATCGCTGTCAAACTCAAGCCACTCCCCTTTTGTCGGATGCATAAATCCAAGCTTCTTTGCGTGAAGGCACTGCCCGTCAGATCCGAATTTCAAGGCCTGATCCGCCGTTTTAGAGTATACGGGATCTCCAAATACGGGATGCCCAAGATGAGAAGAATGGACCCTTATTTGGTGTGTTCTGCCCGTTTCAAGCTTAAACTCCACAAGAGAAAGGCCTTTCAGCTCATCAAGTACTTTATAATGCGTAACTGCATCTCTCGCATTCTTACCGGAAGAAATAACAGCCATTTTCTTTCTGTCTGTAGGATGTCTTCCGATTGGCGCAGATATTGTACCTTCAGTTTGCTTGAAATGTCCTACAATTATAGCGTTATATACCCGCAAAAAGCTATGTTCTTTTATTTGTTCCGCTAAAGATAAATGCGCCGTATCGTTTTTAGCAACCATCAATAGACCGCTCGTATCTTTATCAATACGGTGAACTATCCCCGGACGAACGACACCGTTTATTCCAGAAAGAGAACTTCCGCAATGAGCCAAAAGTGCGTTAACAAGTGTATTATCGGGATTACCGGCAGCTGGATGAACAACCATTCCTTGAGGCTTATTAACAACAATAACGTCGTCATCCTCATAGATTACATCTATCAGGATATCCTGAGCCTCAACTTCAGTTTTTATCGGTTCCGGAATAATTATATTAATTACGTCATTTTCTTTCGTTTTATAATTTTTCCCGACAGATAAGCCATTAATGGTTATATTACCTTTTTCTAAAAGATTAACAACAGCCGAACGAGTCATTTCTGACCGTTCGGCTATATAACTGTCAATTCTTTTACCGGATTCCCCTGCCCTGACAATTATTTCCATCTGAAAATATCACCTTTTGAAAACAGAAAAATCAGTATAAACAATGCACTGCCGCATGTTACATATATATCTGCAACGTTAAATATTGCAAAACTTATAAATGTAAATTCGAACATATCGACAACATATCCGAGAGAGATTCTGTCGATACAGTTCCCTACCCCACCGATCGCAATAAAAACCAAGGCATATTCTGCTACAGCGTTTTTTATTTTTCCGGAAATAACGATATATGAAAGCAACAACGTTACAAAAATCGTTATTACAGTAAGAAACTCGGTATGTTCCTCCAAAATAGAGAAAGCAGCACCTGTATTTTCACGATATGTCAGACTTATGATATTATCAATAAGCACAACAGATCGAATAGGTTTCAACTCCGCAACGGCCCATGCTTTTGACACTTGATCAAGAAGCAGGCCCGCTGCAGCAAGCAGAAAGTAACTTATAAAAGTATAGAAATTCTTATATTTTGTCATGCCATGTTACGTACGACAGCGGCACATCTCGGGCAAAGAGTAGGATGTTCGGAATCTTTACCGACTTCTTCGGAATAGCACCAACAACGTTCGCACTTTTCGCCATCAGCAACCGCAACTTCAGCGGAAATACCGGGCTTATTAGCACAAGCTTTACCACCGTTACCTTTAACAACGGAAACCTGAGAAACGATGAGGACAGTAGCAAGAAGATCTGCTTTATCCGCATATTTTTCGTAATTTTCATCGTCACAGTAAAGGATTACTTTTGCTTCGAGAGGTTTACCGATAAGTTTTGCGGTACGTGCTTCTTCGAGAACAACGTTGATATCGTCACGAAGAACGGAAAGATCAAGATACTCTTCGATCTTTTCATTGCTGAGCTGATATTCATCATAATGACCGACAAACGGGTTGTACATGACGTTTTCAGCATTATCGGTAGATCTGTGAGGCATTGCTTTCCAGATTTCATCAGAAGTAAATGCAAGAATGGGAGCAAGCATTCTAACCATAGTATCAAGAATAAGGAACATAGCGGTCTCCGCACTTCTGCGTTTAAGACCGTTTTTATCTTCGCAGTAAAGAACGTCTTTAATAACATCAAGATAGAAGTTAGACATATCTACTACGCAGAAATTACGTATAGAATGGAATACAAGGTGGTATTCATAGTTCTCGTATGCTTCCTTAACTTTGTCCATAAGCTCGTTAAGTCTGGAAATAGCCCATTTATCGAGTTCGGACATTTCATCTGCAGAAACAAGATTATCAGCATCGAAATCGTTAAGGTTACCGAGAATATAACGTGCGGTATTACGGATCTTAAGATAAGCCTGAGAAAGCTGTTTGAAGATGTTGTCGGATACACGGACGTCTACTCTGTAGTCGGAAGATGCAACCCAAAGCCTGAGAAGGTCTGCGCCGTACTGCTTGATGATTTCTTCGGGAGCAATGGAGTTACCGAGAGATTTATGCATTGCTTTACCTTCACCGTCAACTACCCAACCGTGGGTAAGAACAGTTTTATAAGGAGCACCCTGCTCTTTTGCACCAACAGCGGTAAGAAGAGAAGACTGGAACCAACCACGATACTGGTCAGCACCTTCGAGATACATATCGGCAGGCCATTTTGCATCTTTATCATCTTCAAGAACGACAAAATGAGTAGAACCGCTATCGAACCAACCGTCAAGAGTATCGGTTTCTTTAGTAAAGTGAATTCCGCCGCAATGAGGACATTTGAATCCGTTGGGGAGAAGTTCTTCAGCTTCTTTTTCATACCAGGAATTCGAACCGAGTTCAGCAAACATATTTGCAACAGAATCAATAGTTTCATCGGTACAAACAGGTTTACCGCAATCAGAACAATAGAAAACAGGAATGGGAAGACCCCAATGACGCTGACGGGAAATACACCAGTCTGCTCTTTCACGAACCATCTGTGTAATTCTTTCGCCGCCCCATGCAGGAAGCCATGTAACATCTTCACAAGCTTTTACAGTCTGATCTTTGAAAGACTCAACAGAACAGAACCACTGCGGAGTTGCTCTGAAGATAATGGGATTTTTACATCTCCAGCAATGAGGATAAGTATGAGTTATTTCTTCACTTGCAAAGAGGGAATTGGTTGCAACAAGATCATCATAAATTGCTTTATTTGACTCATCATACTTCATACCTGCAAACTTACCTGAATCAGCAGTCTGACGGCCTTTATCGTCAACAGGAACGATCATATCGAGGTTATAACGACGACCTGTCTTATAGTCATCAACACCGAAACCGGGAGCAGTATGAACACAACCAGTACCGCTTTCCATTGTTACATAATCAGCAGTAACAAGAAGGCTGTCTCTGTCAAGGAAAGGATGCTGAGCGGTCATGTATTCAAAATCAGAACCGGTAAGAGTTGCGATAACTTTATAGTTTTCAATCTTACCTGCCTGCATTGTCTTTCTCATAAGAGCTTCAGCAACAATGTAGATCTCGCCGTTTTCAGCTTTAACGAGAACATAGCTTTCCATCGGATGGAGAGCTATAGCAAGGTTACCGGGAAGAGTCCAGGTGGTGGTTGTCCAGATAATGAAATACATCTTGGACAGATCACCGTACTGAGAAAGTTTGCCTTTATCGTCTTTTACATTAAATTTAACGTAAATAGAAGTACAGGGATCATCTTTATATTCGATTTCTGCTTCAGCAAGAGCAGTTTCATCAACAGGACACCAATAAATCGGTTTAAGTCCTTTATAGATATATCCCTTTTTATACATTTCACCGAAAACACGTACTTCACGTGCTTCAAACTTCGGATCCATTGTCAGGTAAGGATTGTACCAATCGGCAAGAACACCGAGACGTACAAACTGATTTCTCTGAATGTCTACAAAATCAGAAGCGAATTTTTCACAAGCAGTCCTGAATTCGGGAATAGACATTTTCTTTCTGTCGAGTTTATTCTTTTTGATAATAGCACTTTCGATAGGCATACCATGGTTATCCCAACCGGGAACAAAAGGTGCTTTATAGCCGGAAAGCCACTTATATCTGTTAACAAAGTCTTTAAGGACTTTATTCATTGCGGTACCCATGTGGATATTTCCGTTAGAGAACGGAGGACCGTCATGGAGCACATACGCAGGTTTATCTTTATTTAATTCCAAAAGTTTTGCATATACGCCTGCATCATTCCAAGCATCAAGCATGGAGGGCTCTCTCTGAGGCAGAGAAGCTCTCATCGGAAAGTCGGTTGCAGGAAGATTAAGCGTCTTATTATAATCCATAGTTAAACAGAAACCCCTCTTTAATTAATCATCATCGTCTTCATCGTCGT
>JAGASR010000034.1 GCA_017621705.1 Clostridia bacterium
CAGCGGTCTTGAATACTTCGCAGGCATAACATGGCAAACAGTCCTTTCAACCGCTGTCATTGTTTACCTTGTCTCGCTTCTGATCTCCGTTTTTCCGCTTATACGTATTTATAAATTGGATACAAGCGCACAAATACGGGGTTAGAAAACCCGTATTTTGGTAAAAGTGCCGAAAAGAAAAGTTAAAGAGGAATTTCCCTTGACAAATCGGGACGATAGGTTATAATTAAAGAAAAGCTCTTTTTAAAGATAGGAGAGAAAATATTATGATGCAAGATTGGTTCAAAGAGGCGAAGCTCGGTATTTTTATTCATTACGGTATATATTGTGACGGCAACTGGTCGGAATCGTGGTCGTTCCATAACGGCGACGTCTCCTATGAAAGATATATGCAGCAATGCGAGAATTTTACGGCGAGCAAGTATGACCCGAAGAAATGGGCAGAGCTGTTCAAAAAAGCGGGGGCGAATTACGTTGTTTTAACGTCAAAGCATCATGACGGTGTTGCGCTTTTCGACACGAAATACAGCGATCTGAACGTTGTTAAAAAGACTCCTGCAGGTCGTGACCTGATAGCGCCCTACGTTGAAGCTGTAAGAGAAGCGGGTATGAAGGTCGGTCTTTACTATTCGCTTATCGACTGGTCTGATCCGAGATACAGAAGCATTTACCCCGACGGTCAGAGCCCCGAAAATTATAATCCGAACGATATATACGGCTGTCCTGTCGGCGGTCCCGAAGATCCCGAAAAATGGGAAGAATTCCTTGAATTTAACAACAATCAGATGCGTGAGATCCTCACGAATTACGGAACTGTCGATCTCATCTGGTTTGACGGCGACTGGGAACGCTCCGCAGAGCAGTGGAAAGCGCCCGAAGTCCGCGAATTTTTACACAGCATCAACCCGAATATCGTTATCAACTCCCGTCTGAGAGGCTACGGCGACTACGACACTCCCGAGCAGGGTGCACCCGTTGTTGCGCCGAAACGTCCTTGGGAATTCTGTATGACGATCAATAATAACTGGGGCTTCAGAAAGCACGATAACGACTACAAATCGTCGAGAATGATTATCAGAATTTTCTGCGACTGTCTTACAATGGGCGGCAATCTTCTTCTTGACGTCGGACCTAAAGCTGACGGTTCGCTCGATCCCAGACAGGAACAGATCCTTCTCGACCTCGGCTCCTGGATCGAAGACAACAAAGAAGCGGTTTACGGCACGACAAAGGGCATCAACTACCGTTACTTCCTCGGCGGCAGCACCGTTTCGAAAGACAGAAAAACGCTTTACCTCATTTCTTACGACAGACCCGACGAATATCTCTGCGTAAAAGGCATTGAAAATCAGATCAAGCGTATTTCCGTTCTCCATTCGAACGAAACTCTGCAGTATCGCCACTCCGCAGGTCAGCTCTGGATCAATCTTGCAAAAGATCAGATGCACAGATTTGCGACCGTTATCAAAGTCGAACTCGAAGACGAGCTCCGCCTCAGCCACAGCGAAGGCGAAGTTATTACGAATAACGACTGATTGCGAACGGAGTTCGCAGCTGAATACGCAACGGAGTTGCGAGCTAAATTGCTTCGCAGCTAAATTTACAACTCGTTGAGTTGTAAGCTAAATAGCACTGCGTGCAGCTAAATTTTGCAACAAGTTGCAAAGCTAAATTACTTCGTAGCTAAATTGTGTAAACACAGCTAAAAACAAACAGAGCAGAAAAAGGTTTAACCCAAAATCTGCTCTGTATTTTTTTATATTTCAGCTCTTAGCGTGCACTAAGTGCATTTAAATGCACTTGGCACATTTAGCTGCGAAGCAATTTAGCTGACCAAAGGTCTATTTAGCTGCGAACTTGTTCGCTATTTAGCTCGGCTTTGCCGAATTTAGCTGCGCTTGCGCAATTTAGTTTTTCAGCGCTTCAAGTGCGGCGGTCATATCTCCGATATAGGGTTCGGCTTTGCCTTTGACCATCTGTGTTTTTTCGCCGCCCTTGCCTGCGAGGATGACGATATCGCCCTTTTTCGCGTTTTCGATCGCATAGCCGACTGCCTCGGCGCGGTCTTTGATGAAAACGTAGGGGGTCGTGAACTTTTTAAGCTCGGGCTCGACCTCTTTGAAGATCGCTTCGGGCTCTTCGGTGCCGGGGTCGTCGGTCGTCATAACGATAAAATCTGCATTCGGGCACGCAACTTTCGGCAGATCGATGCGGCGGTCGAGCGCACGGTCGCCTATACAGCCGAAAAGAAGGATCTTTTTGGAGTCGGGGTAAAAGTTATCGACATATTCGAAAACCGCCTCAAAAGACGATTTATTATGCGCATAATCGACGAGAACGGTAATGCCGTTCTTTTCGACGACTTCAAGTCTTCCCGATGCAGAGGCTTTTGCAAGACCGTTTTTTATATCATTTTCGGAAAAACCGATCGCATACGCACAAGTCACGGCGCAGAGCGCATTGAGAATATTGAACCTGCCGGGCATATTAATGCGCATATTTTCAATATTTATTAAGCCTTTGACGGAAAAAGACGAGCCGAGCCTGTCCTCCGTAATATCATAAGCATAAATATCGGCGGCGGAAGAGGTGCCGAAAGTTATGATATTTTCGCGCGGCGCAGTGGTTAAAAATTCATCGGCATACGGATCATCGAGGTTGAGCGCGCATTTTCTGCAAAGCGGAAAGAGCATTTTTTTCGACTCTTTATAATCCTCAAAAGACGAATGTTCCGTCGGGCTGATATGGTCGGGCGCAAGGTTCAGGAATGCGCCGACGGAGAAAGTAAGACCGTTAACTCGATCGTATTTTAACGCTTGGGACGAAACCTCCATGATCGACGCTTCGGCTTTTTCTTCGCGAAAACCGTTTAAGATCGAAAAAAGTTCGAGCGCTTCGGGGGTGGTACCCGTTTTTTTCCATGTTTTTTCGCCGCAACGGGCTTCGTTTGTGGAAAGAACGCCGATTTTTGCGAATTTCTCGCGGAAAATACTCTCGAGCATATAGAGCGTCGAGGTCTTGCCCTTCGTTCCAGTAAGGCCGATGAGGGGGTAGGATTCGGTCATATCGCCGTAAAAGCCGCGCGCGACGAACGACATCGCCTTGCGGACATCAGAAACGAGGATAAGCGGAATATCGACCTCGAGATCTTTTTCGGAAACGTACGCAACAGCGCCCTTTTCGATTGCGGAAATGAGATATTCACGTTTGAAATTAACGCCCTTTGCGAAGAAAAGAGTGTTCTCGGGAATGGCTCTCGAGTCGCAGGAAAGGTTTTCTATTTGTGAGAAAAAACTGTCGGTTTTTTCGTCGGTTTTCAGCAATATTTTTCTTTCAGCCAAAATTTCGGCTATTTTTTTGAGTGTCATTTTACTCGCTCCAAAAATTTCTAAACTCTTGATCTGTTATTTAGACAAAAGCAACAAACTTATTTTTTCGCAAAAAAAGATATGAACAGGTCGAAAAATGTGGATATTATCATAGTTTTCAACGTTCTCAACAGGGTTTTCCACAGAACCTGTGGAAAACTATCGTAATTGTCTTAAAAATTTGACACATCACTTTTTGTACTTTTTATCCAAAGTCCGAAAATACGAAGCCTCTATAACGTGATCGGGCAAAATCACATCACTGCCCGCAAGGTCGGCAATAGTCTGTGCAATTTTGATAATTTTATCGTATGAACGCATGGAAACGGTCGAGCGTTCCATGATCTTATTAAGGATCGCGGAAGCCTCGGGGGTGATAACGCAAAGCTCACGAATGGCTTTCGGAGACATTTTTGCGTTGCACGTAAAACCGTAAGGCGCAAGGCGGTCGGTCTGACGTTTTCTTGCGGCATTAACACGCTTTTTGATCTCGGACGACGGTTCTGCGAGCGCACCTTTGCTGTCGGCAATATCGGCGGCGGAAACGGGCGGCAAAGAGACCTGAAGATCTATTCGGTCGAGAAGCGGACCCGAAATTCTGCCCGTATATTTTTCGATCTGCGATTCCTTGCATCTGCACGGCACGGTAGGATGACCGTAATAACCGCACGGGCAGGGGTTCATTGCGCAGACGAGCATGAACGACGACGGGAAAATGAGGCTTTTGCGGACACGGTTGACGGTTATGACGTTATCTTCGAGCGGCTGACGGAGCGTTTCGAGAACTCTTGTGGAAAACTCGGCAACTTCGTCAAGGAACAGCACACCGTTATGCGCAAGTGAAATAAGGCCGGGGGTGGGGACTGCGCCGCCTCCCGTTAGACTGGGCATTGAAACGTTCTGATTTGAGCGCACAAACGGTCTGCGAACGCAAAGCGGCTCTTTTTCGCTTAATTTGCCTGCGATGGAATAAATTTTCGAGCTTTCGATGATCTCGTCAAAAGACATATCGGGAAGAATCGACGGCAGACTTTTTGCGATCATACTCTTGCCCGAGCCGGGAGGGCCGACAAGCAGGATATTATGACCGCCTGCCGCGGCGATCTCGCACGCGCGTTTTGCGGTCTGCTGACCGATGATATATGCAAAATCGTCGCTCGTCGGAGGCATTGCGCCTATGATCTCTTCGAGCGGACGGAGAACGGGCGTCAGAGTATGCGTACCTTCGATATGGTGGATCACGGTGAGGACATCGGGCGCCGAATAAACGTCTATTCCTTCGATGACGGCGCCTTCGGCGACATTTTCTTCGGGGACGAATATCGCTTTAAAACCGAGCTCTTTTGCGGCAATAACAGCGGAGAGAACGCCTCTGCCGCGCCTTATATTGCCCGAAAGGGAAAGTTCGCCGAAAAATGCGTAGCCCTCGTCGGGGGCGGGGATCTGTCCCGTCGAAGAAAGTATACCCAAAAGCATGGGAAGATCAAACATCGTGCCCTCTTTTTTGACGTCTGCGGGCGCGAGATTTACGATTATATGAGCGGACGGGATTCTGTAGCCGCAGTTAGAGACGGCGGAGACGATCCTGTCGCGCGCTTCTTTGATGGCGGTGTCGGGAAGACCGACGATATCGATCTCGGGTTCCTGCGAAGGACGGGAGTCGGTTTCGATCTCGACCTTATAGCCGTCGAGCCCCCAGAGACCCACGCTGTTTATTTTTGTTACCATGCCGTTTTCCTCCCGAAAAATTAATTTCTTTTTCTTATTTTACAACAAAATCACAGAGATTTCAATAGTTAAGCAATATAAATATAGATTTTTTTGAAAAAATGTGCTATAATATAATGTAACGATATTTACTTATTAATATATAACACAACAACACGGAGGGCATAAATGGGTCTTTTTAACTTTTTTGCTTCATACAGCCAGAAAGAACTGAAGAAAATCAACGCGCTCGTCGCAAAGATCAACGCGTTTGAACCTGAGATGAAAAAATTAAACGATCAGGAGCTTCGCGCAAAGACGGACGAGTTCAAGTCACGTCTTGCGGCAGGCGAAACTCTTGACGATATCCATTGCGAAGCTTTTGCGGCAGTCCGCGAAGCGGCATTCAGAGTTATCGGTCAGCGCGCGTTCGACACACAGCTTATCGGCGGCACGGTCCTTCATCAGGGACGTATCGCAGAAATGAAGACGGGTGAAGGTAAAACTCTTTCGGCAGTCTTCCCGTCATACCTCAATGCGCTTTCCGGAAAGGGCGTTCATGTAGTCACTGTCAACGATTACCTTGCTCGCCGAGACAGCGAATGGATGGGTAAAGTTCACCGTTTTATGGGTCTTACGGTCGGTCTTATCGCTCACGATATCGAGCCCGAAGAGAGAAAGAAAGCGTATCTTTGCGATATTACGTACGGCACGAATAACGAGTTCGGCTTTGACTATCTGCGTGACAACATGGTAAAATACAAAGAGCAGATGGTTCAGCGCGGTCATAATTTTGCGATCGTCGACGAAGTCGACTCCATTCTTATCGACGAAGCGAGAACTCCGCTTATCATTTCGGGTCACGGCGAAGAGAGCGACGAAATGTACGCAAAAGCATCGGCTTTCGTTGCAAGGCTCAAGCAGTTCAAGATCAAGGAAATGGAATCGAAAGAAAGCTACGATGATATCGATGCGGACTACGTAGTTGAAGAAAAGCACAAAAACGCCGTACTCACAAACAAGGGTATGGAAAAGGCGCAGAGAGCGTTCGGCGTTGAAAACTGGGCAGATCCGTCAAACGTCGAGACCCAGCATTACGTTAACCAGGCGCTCAAGGCGTGGGGCACGATGCAGAGAGATATCGACTATGTCGTAAAAGACGGCGAAGTTATTATCGTTGACGAATTTACGGGTCGACTGATGTACGGCAGACGTTATTCCAACGGTCTTCATCAGTCTATCGAAGCGAAAGAAGGCGTAAAGATTGAAAACGAATCGAAGACGCTCGCAACGATCACCTTCCAGAACTATTTCAGAATTTACACAAAGCTTTCCGGTATGACCGGTACCGCGATGACGGAAGAGGACGAATTCAACGATATTTATAATCTTGACGTTATCGAGATCCCGACGAACCTGCCGATGGTAAGAAAAGACCATAACGACGTTATCTACAAGACCGAGGCAGGCAAATACGCATCGGTCGTAAGACAGATCAGAGAGTGCCACGAAAAAGGACAGCCCGTTCTCGTCGGCACGACAACCATCGAAAAATCCGAGCTTATAAGCAAGATCCTCAAGCGTGAGGGCATTGCGCACACCGTTCTTAACGCAAAATACCACGATAAAGAAGCTATGATCGTCGCTCAGGCAGGCAAAAAAGGCGCTGTAACGATCTCGACGAACATGGCAGGCCGCGGTACCGACATTATTCTCGGCGGTAACGCTGAATATATGGCGAAATCGCAGATGCAGAAAGAGGGCTTTGAGCACGAATATATCGCCGCGGCGACCGGTTTTACGGAGACCGACGACGAGAAGATCATTGCCGCAAAAGCAAGATATCAGGAACTTTACGCTCAGTTCAAGCCCGAAACAGAAAAAGAAGCCGCAGAAGTTAAAGCGGCAGGCGGTCTTTTCATTCTCGGCACGGAAAGACACGAATCGAGACGAATCGACAATCAGCTTCGCGGACGTGCAGGCCGACAGGGCGACGTCGGTGAGAGCCGTTTCTATCTCTCGCTCGAAGATGAGCTTATGCGACTTTTCGGCGGCGACAGAGTAGCCTCGATCGCAGAAATGCTGAATATTCCCGAAGATCAGCCGATCGACGCAAAGATTTTATCCAACACTATCGAAAATGCGCAGAAAAAAGTTGAAAGCAACAACTTCCAGCGCCGTAAACGTACCCTCGAATACGACGACGTCATCAACCAGCAGAGAGAAATTATCTACGATCAGCGCCGCAAAGTCTTAAACGGCGAAGATCTGCGCTCGTATATCCTCAAAATGGGCGACGATATCATCGAAAATGCGGCGGCACAGTGTCTTGCGGACGACATTCCCGATAACTGGGATTTCGAAGGTCTTCACGAACGTTTTGACGGTATGCTTTTGACAAAAGATGACCTAAATTTCACCCCTGCGGACTTCGATACGTTAAAGAAAAAAGACATCACCAATCTCCTTGCGGAACGTCTCAAGATCGCTTACGAAAGAAGCGAGACTGAAAATACACCCGAAAGAATGCGTGAGATCGAAAGATACGTTCTTCTCGGCACCGTTGACAAGCATTGGATGGAGCATATCGATGCGATGGACGATCTTCGTCAGGGCGTTTCGCTCCGTTCTTACGGCAACAGAAATCCGCTGACCGAATATAAATTCGAAAGCTTTGATATGTTCGACGAAATGGTAAATCAGATCAAGTTCGACACCGTTCGAGACTGTCTGCGTTTACGTTTTATCAGAAGAGAGATCAAGCGCGAAAGCAACATTAAAATAGACGAGGCGAGGGCGGCAAACTCCGGCGAAAAACCGAGACCGATCGTCAAAAAAGCATCGCAGAAAGTCGGCAGAAACGATCCCTGCCCCTGCGGAAGCGGCAAGAAATACAAACAGTGCTGCGGCGCAAACAACGGTACAGACACGAACGCCTGATCGAAAAGGGGAGAGAAATGCTTAAAAATATAGTTTTTGATATGGGCAACGTCATTCTTGACTTTGACCCGAGAAAAATGGCGAGCTTTTTCACTAAAGACGAAGAGGCTCTCGATATCCTCTGCACCGAGCTTTTCTCGAATAAAGAATGGCTCGAGCTCGACAAGGGTGTTACGGACGAGGAAACTGCGCTCAAAGGCATCTGCGAGCGCGTTCCCGAAAAATATCACGGGCTCTGCAGGGACGTTCTTTATAATTGGTACAAATATTTTCTGCCGATCGAAGGCTCTTACGAAGCTGTAAAAGAGCTTAAAGAGCGCGGTTTCGGCATGTATATGCTGACAAATGCGGCGCTTTCGATCCACGAATACCGCAAAAACAGCCCTGCATTCGACCTGATGGACAGAATTCTCATCTCTTCGGAAGAAAAAATGCTCAAACCCGACAGCGAGATCTATATCCGTCTGCTCGAAAAATTCGGACTGAAAGCCGAAGAATGTCTGTTTATCGACGACAGCGAAGCGAATATCCGCGCCGCAGAAGCGATCGGCTTTTACGGTCTGATCTTCGACAAACGTGATCCGCAGAGCATGATAAGAAGAGTGGACGAGATCATTGCGTCCGAAAAAAAGTGATATGACAAAAGAATTTATAAAAGAAAAATTTCTTGCCGCAGGCATTGAAATCGACGAAAAAAAGGCTCAGCAGTTTTCGGATTACTGCGATCTGCTCATCGAATGGAACGAAAAAATGAATCTGACGGCGATAACGGATCCGTCCGAGATTGTTGAAAGGCATTTTATCGACAGTCTTCTTCCGCTTCGCTCGGAATACATAAAAGACGGCGCGGAGTGCGCAGATGTAGGCACGGGAGCAGGTTTTCCGGGCGTTCCGCTGGCGATAATGCGCCCCGACATTAAAATGGAGCTTATCGATTCGCTCCGAAAAAGGCTTGATTTTCTCGGTGTCGTCATCGAAAAACTGGGGCTTGAAAACTGCAAAACGCGCCACATGAGAGCCGAGGATGCGGCAAAGGGCGAGCTGAGAGAAAGATTTGATATCGTTTTCTCTCGCGCCGTTGCAAGAACCGTTTCTTTGACGGAACTCTGCCTGCCGCTCGTCCGCGAGGGCGGTTATATGCTTGCGCTCAAATCGATAGCGGCAAAAGAAGAGCTTGAAGAGGCAAAAGCGGCAATCGATATTCTCGGCGGCGACACACCCATTCTTTTCGGCTCAGACGAACGTAATATGGTCATCATCAAAAAGATCAGAAAAACGCCCAAAGGCTACCCCCGAAAAGCGGGAAAAGCGACGAAAGAACCGATTAAATAACGGTTCTTTCAGCTAAATAGTTTTTTCGAAACAGCTAAATTTTGCAACCAGTTGCAAAGCTAAATTACTTCGTAGCTAAATTGACCTTCGGTCAGCTAAATTCGAACGTTGATAAACCGAAACAAAGAGCAGATACGGATTTCGTATCTGCTTTTGTGTTTATGGTTTCCGTTTCATATTGACAAAGAAATTAATATATGATAAAATATAATCCCAACCACATTTTAAGAAAGGATGAGATAAAAATGAGAAAACTGACGATGATTTTACTTGTGTTTACGCTTTTACTTTCGTTTTCAGCCTGCGCAGATCAGACAGAGCAGCTACCACCCGAACAGCCGTATGACCCGGCGGTCGTTCCCGAAACGGAAGTCTTTTCGCCGATCGATATTGAAGACACTGTTGTAGCGGAAACGTATAATATGTTTAAAATTCGATTTACAGATGCTTATGACATAGGCGATCCTAATATTCACACGGATAATTATTACTTTCTGAATACATACAGAACGTATCGTGTAACAGAAAAAGAACTTGCAAATCATCATAAACTGTATGCTATTTTCGCACCCATTGAAGCTGACGAGATCAAGCAAACATGGGCATATGAGCAAATCGATGAACCAACAGAAGATTATGACGGACGTGTGTGTTATCTCGAAACCGAACAAGTTGAACAAATGGCACGAGATCTTTTCGGCAAGGATGTCAAGTTGACCCACGAACAGCCGTTAGCTCCTGATGATAAATTTCTTCCATCATTTAATAACGGACGATATGAATGGAGAGATCCTAATCGTGGTGGAGAAATACCGATATGTTGGTTCTGTGTTCCTGATTCAGCAGAAAAATCAGAGAATTACCTTGTAATATATGATAAATATTTTAATGCAACGATCATCAATAGGGAATCAGCCTTGTTTTACGGAGATTCGGAGTTTGTAAACAGTATTGAAATCCCTGATGAATACAAACCAAACGAGTTCAACAGCTTGGAACTGATCAATTTCGACAAATATGACGAAGTGGTCCTTAATTTCGGAGCACCGTATAAGCACACCTTCAAGCTTGCCGAAGACGGAACTTATTTTTGGGTTTCAAGCGAACCGATTGAAAATTAGGATAAAAAACAGAGCAGATACGGAAAATTCCATATCTGCTCTTTCATATTTCAGCTGTATTTATACAATTTAGCTACGAAGTAATTTAGCTTTGCAACTTGTTGCAAAATTTAGCTGTGCGAAGCACTATTTAGCTGCACGCAGTGCAATTTAGCTCGGCAAAGCCGTATTTAGCTGCGAACGCCGTTCGCAATTCAGTCAATTTTCGGAAGCGAAGCGAAGCCGTGTTCGAGCTCTGCGTCGGTGGGGATATAGTCGGACATAGTGCCATTATTGAACTGTGTATATGCAGGCATATCGAAGTAGCCGGTACCCGTAAGGCCGAAGAGAATGGTCTTCTGCTCGCCTGTTTCCTTGCATTTGAGCGCTTCATCGATAGCGGCGCGGATAGCGTGAGAAGATTCGGGTGCGGGGAGGGTGCCTTCGCAACGTGCGAACTGTACGGCAGCCTCGAAAACTTTCGTCTGCTCGTAGGAACGTGCGGTCATGTAGCCGTCGTGGTAGAGCTTGGAAAGGATAGAGTTCATGCCGTGGTAACGAAGGCCGCCTGCATGGTTGGACGCAGGAATGAAGCCGCTGCCGAGGGTGTACATCTTCATGAGCGGAGTCATTTTGCCGGTATCGCCAAAGTCGTAAGCGTATTTACCGCGGGTAAGAGACGGGCAGGACGCTGGTTCGACAGCGATAACTTCGGGATTGGTCTTGCCTGCGATCTTATCAGCCATAAAGGGAGCGATAAGGCCGCCGAGGTTCGATCCGCCGCCTGCGCAGCCGATGATGATGTCGGGAGAAATACCGTATTTATCAAGAGCCGCTTTAGCTTCGAGACCGATAACGGACTGATGAAGAAGAACATGGTTAAGAACGGAGCCGAGAACGTATCTGGAATTTTCGTGGGTCATAACGTACTCAACGGCTTCGGAGATCGCGCAGCCGAGAGAGCCGCTGGTGCCGGGATGTTCTTCAAGAATACGTCTGCCGACTTCGGTTGTATCGGACGGGGAGGGGATGACAGATGCGCCGTAAGTTTCGATAACGGCTTTTCTGTGAGGCTTCTGCTCTGCGGAGCCTTTAACCATATAGACCTGAAGATCGAGGCCGAAGAAAGCGGTCGCCATAGCGAGAGCCGTACCCCACTGACCTGCGCCTGTTTCGGTCGCAAGATGTTTAATACCCTGCTTTTTCGCATAGTAGACCTGCGCTGCGGCAGAGTTGAGCTTATGGGATCCGGAGGTGTTGGAGCCTTCGAACTTATAATAGATATGGGCAGGAGTGCCGAGCATTTCTTCGAGACAGTACGCGCGGACAACGGGGGAGGGACGGAACATTCTGTAGAACGCTCTGATCTCTTCGGGGATCGCGATATAAGCTTCGGTGGTGTTGAGTTCCTGATCGACGAGGTCGGAGCAGAAGATCTCGGAAAGTTCTTCACGGGTGCAGGGCTTGCCTGTTTTGGGGTTGAGCATCGGAGCGGGAAGCTCTTTCATGAAAGGACGGATATCAAACCAAGCCTTGGGAAGCTCGTCTTCGGAAAGGTAGATTTTATAAGGAACGTTACTCATTTTATTTAAACCTCAATTCATATTTTTAACATCGGGCGCATTCTCGAAAGAGTAATGCGGTTTCTCATATATGCGTGGTAATTCATCGCGTCCGAAACAAGTTTTTCGGAAAGATCCGCTTTGGCGGGATCGACCGTTGCGCCGACGAGATTCATAAGTCTGATAAGTTCGTCGGTCTCGGGCACGAATCTATTGATAATTTCGGGGATCTCACGCCATCGTTCGCGCAAAATCGCAGGATCGATATCTTTGGTGATGGGGATCTCGTTGAGTTTTTTGACGTCGGGGTAAAGATTCGGACCGTACGCTTCTTCGACGGGCGCCCAGTCGATAAATTCTTCGCCGGGGAAAACTTCTTTGATCTTTGCGAGCTTGCGGTATTCTTCCGCTATTTTGACGGTTGCGATGCCGACGAGTTTGCCGTGGTAATCGTGATCTCCGAGGAGTTCGAGCTGTTTGATCTCCCAGAAGTGAGCGATCATATGTTCGGCGCCCGAAGCAGGACGGGAAACTCCGACAAGAGACATCGAAAGACCCGACAAAACGAGCGCTTCCATGGCGACTTTTGCCGCCGCCTCATCGTTAAGCAAAAGTCTGTCGGCAAGCGAAACGAGCGTATCGACAACGCCCTCAACGAGCGAAGCGACGTTCTCGCAAAAATATTCGCCCGTAATAAGCCTTGAAACTTCCCAGTCAACACGTGCTATTTTTTTACCTATAACATCGCCGAAGCCTGCGGCTTTCAGCTCGGCAGGAGCGGCGGCGAGGATTTTTGTATCCGCCATGATGACCGAGGGCTGATTTGTTGAAAAAGTGACTTTGAAGCCTTCATCGCTTACGATCGGTGCAACGGAAGACGCAAAACCGTCCATCGACGGAGCGGTGCCGAAGATCGCAAACGCTTTATTTTCAAGAAATGCGGCGTAACGGCAGATATCGTTGACGGAGCCCGTGCCGACGGAAAGGATACCGTCACAGCCGACGGAAAGGTCACGAATGAAATGGACCTGCGACACGAGCGGCTTTTTCATGATCGGATAAATATATTCTTTTACGTTGAAGCCGCTTTTTTCAAGGCTTTCCATGATGCCGTCCGCGGCGGCGAATGCAGGTTCGTCGGAAACGAGAAGGATATTTTTCGGGAAATCGTTTTCGGCGAGGATCTTGCCTGCCTCGAAAACTACGCCGTTATCGATCTCGACTGCCTTGATGACCGAGGTGTGCGCCTTGCCGCACGGACAGTCTTTATAGCTTTCAATCAGAGCGCTGAGGTCCATAATCATACTCCATTAAAATTATTTAAAAATAAAAAAATGCTCTTATCCCTTAAAACAAAGGGACAAGAGACTTCTCCTGCGGTGCCACCCTTATTCGCGGATAATTTCCGCGCACTTTTCGGCTACTCTGCTTTAACATTCATAGCTCTGCCGCTTTGACGGTCGGCATCCGTCGCCCCTACTGATAAAAACTTTCGGTTTGCCCTCATGAGCCCATTCGCCGAAGCGTCCGCCGCTGCGATCACACCGTCCGCAACTCTCTCTGCACGCCGTTTTTCGGGTACTACTCTCAATCATCGGTTTTATTACTGATTATAATACCACTTTTACGGTTTTTTGTCAATAGAAGCAGACAAAAGACACAGTTTGTTTATAAATAAACAGCTAAATAGACCTTCGGTCAGCTAAATTTACAACTCGTTGAGTTGTAAGCTAAATAGCACTGCGTGCAGCTAAATTACTTCGTAGCTAAATTGTGTAAACACAGCTAAAGAAAACAGAGCAGATATGGATCTTTTCCGTATCTGCTCTCTTTGATTTTAAGTATTTTTACGGTGCACCGCATTCGGGGCACTCCACGTTCTGCGGAATAATTGTCCCACAGTTTGAGCACAAGCGTTCCGCCAGTATTTCTTCTTCGTGTGAAATCTCTACTCCATCGGGGTAATTGACATATTCCGAAAATACGTCTATATACTGTGTTGCCCAAATCGATCCGTCGGTTTTTTGAACAATGATATAAAGATCATCATTCGGTCCGTAGAAAGTAAAATCTTCAACGTCCGTAAAAGTTTTCGCTGTTTCGATCTGTTTATCCCAATTTTTCAGAATATCCTGCGGAACCTGATCACGACTCGTCAATTCTCCGAATATAAGGTTTCCGTCTGCTGTAAGAGCAATAGGGAGATCTCCGTAGTTAGTGTCCCATGCATCCCAGGTACAGACATCCCAAATATCAAATTTAACGATATTTTCGTGTTCAAACTCAATTCCCGAAGATAAAAGCTTTCCGTCGGATGTTAACGCCAAAATGAAGTTTGAAGCCATTCGGTAGTCAACAATATCCGTCCACTCTTCTGTTTCGGGAAATTGCGGACAGTTCAGCGTTCCGTCTGTATTAAGTACGGGATTGTCCAATTTAGTAAGGGATACCGCATAATCTGAATACATACGGTAGACATTTCCCATTGCATCAAATACGTGATAATATCCGTTATCAACATATTCTATTATATTTGTGATGCCAACAGACTTATTTAAATCGGTTAACAATGCTTCCGTGTTATCGTGAGGAAGAGCTTCAAGAAGTCTATCCCACGACTCAGGTTCAAAGGAATCTTTAATAGCGAGGATTCTGTTTTCTTCCGCATAATCTCCCCATAAATCAATTACCGAACCATCCTTTAAAAACGCAAATCTATCGCATTTTATTGCAAACACTTGATTTTTATAGGTCTCTCCGTTATAGAATCCGGTTAAACTTTTTATTTCATTATCAATTACAGCAAAAGATGCGCCCCTGTCTAAAAACGTAGCAGACGGTAATAACTTTGATTCAAAAGAGTTATCTTGCGAAAGGTTTTCGTCCTCATTTCCCTGATTGTTGGTCTCGTGAATATCCGTGTTCGGCTGATCTTGTTGAGGATTGTTGTCGCAGGCTGAAAAAGAAAACAAGAGAACCGTACAAATAAATAGGATCAATATTTTTTTCATTTTATAACAGCCCCTTTTGTTTTTTATAACATACGATCGTTTTTACATCTTAATTTTCTATCGGTTCGCTCGAAACCCAATAATATGTTCCGTCTTCGGCAAGCTTGAAGGTGTGCTTATACTATTACATGAAATCTCTGGAAACGGCAAATTCCGGGAGAAAACACGTGTAAAGGCTCATTATATAAAATTGTTTTTCCGCTTATTGACGATATATTTGAGGTTGTTTGAATTTCGCTGAAATCTTCTTCATAATCGGGATAAACATATTCTGTTCTTTGCTTTTGACTGATCACATATTCATACGTTATTACTGATTTTGAAAAAATATCGTTTTCAGTGTGTGAGATACTCTTATGCAAAAGAATTCTGTCGCTGCTGAGGGGTTGAAATGAGCAGTTTTCTTCGGTAAGTATCAGTTCAAGTGTGTCGGAGGCTATATGATAACGGTAGATATCGTTACCGCTTGAAAAGAAGAAAATGGCATCGTTACCGAAAAAAACATCAATAGGAATTTCAGCATCATAAATCAGTTTTTTATTATTCCCGTCACAGTCTATGGTTATGATTTGACTGTCATTGATGACGCAATAAACAATATCTCGGAAAGGATAGACATATGTTGTTTTTTCTTTCAGCAAAACTTTTGTTTTCCAATTTCTGACGTCCTGCCTGTATAGCCAATTTTGACAATAATAAATGTAATAATCATGAGTATATCCAATAGATTCATCTTTAAATTCTCTTTCATTTGCGAAATATTTTTCATAAGAGAATATGTCAACAGCCTCTCCGTATAATGGCAAATTATTAATCGAAATTACTGACAAAACTGCGATTATACAAATAAATATTTTTATTTTCTTCATTTTCTATCCTCCACATAAATATACTTTCAGAAATCCAAATGAAAACAATATTTCACTTACCGAATTAGACGACAAAAAAGTAAAAAAGTTCCATGATTTTTTGTTTTTTTTTCGAAAATTTGAGATATAGTTACCCTTCGAATATCGCCGCTTTTTCCTCTTCGGTAAGCATACGCATTTCGCCTTTTTTGAGCTTTTCGTCGAGTGAGAGGCCACCCGTTTTAAGGCGTTTGAGGTAGAGGACTTTATTATCGGTTATAAGGAAAAGGCGCTTGACTTCGTGGAATTTGCCTTCGCTGACGGTTATATATGCGCTTTTGCCCTCGCCTTTTTCGAGAAGGGCAGGGGCGAATGAGTCTCCGTTTTTAGATGTTAAACCCGAAGCGAAAGCCTTGATATCGTCATCGGTGACCTCTCTTTCAAGCTCTGCAAAGTAAATTTTCGTGATATTTCTTGACGGTGCGGCGACGGAATGGCCGAAATCGCCGTCATTCGTTATAAGAAGAAGACCCTCGGTATCTTTATCGAGCCTGCCGACCGTAAAAAGACCTTTGCGGTAATATTCTTTCGGGACGAGGTTAAGGACGCTGTCTGGCTCATCGTTTGCACAGACGTAGCCTTCGGGCTTATTGAGCATGAGATAAATGAGCGGCTCGGAATTTACGGGCTTTCCGTCGAGAAAAACGGGCGCATTTTCGTCAACTTTTTCGGAGGGGGAGGTGATTTTTTTGCCGTTTACGCTCACTCTGCCCGATATAATGATCTTACGGGCTTCGCTTCTGGTGCAAATGCCCGAGTTTGCTAAAATATTATCGATTCGTTTCATGTTAAACTCCGTTTTTATTGATATATGATAGTGAAAATAATATGAAATTTCGTATACCCCCTTGATTTTGGGGGAGAAATAGTGTATAATAATGTTTAAGGCGGGTCCTGCGTGACTTTGCGTGCGAACCATGTCAGGCGGGGAACCGAGCAGCATTAAGCACATACAAAGGGCACAGCAGGTAACCCGTCTTTTTATTTTTTTTACGGATAAAATTATGCAGAAATTTGCTCTTTACAGAAAATACCGACCGCTGACTTTTTCGGATGTTCACGGTCAGGATCATATAACAAACCCTCTCCGCAGGCAGATCGCAAGCGGAGCAATCGGTCATGCGTATCTTTTTACGGGTACGCGCGGCACGGGTAAAACGACCTGTTCGAAGATCTTTTCGCGCGCGATAAACTGTCTGAACCCGAAAGACGGCGAGCCGTGTAACGAATGTTCTGTCTGCAAAGGTATCCTTGACGGCAGTATTTTTGACGTTTCGGAGATCGACGCGGCGTCGAACACGGGCGTTGAAAACATAAGAGATATACGCGACGATATCGCATATGCGCCGATCACGGCGAAATATAAAGTTTATATAATCGACGAAGTCCATATGCTCTCGACGGGCGCATTCAACGCGCTTTTAAAGACTCTTGAAGAGCCGCCGGAGCACGTCGTATTTATTCTGGCGACGACTGAGCCGCACAAAGTTCCTGCGACGATCCTCTCTAGATGCCAACGTTTCGACTTTTTCCGTCTGACGGTCAAGAAGATAACGGGCGTGCTCGAATCCGTACTCGAAAAAGAGGGAAAAACTCTCGACAAAGCCTCGATATCTCTCGTTGCCGACCTTGCGGACGGTTCGATGCGTGACGGCCTTTCGATTCTCGACAGAGTTCTTGAGCTCGAATCTCCCGAAGAGATCGAAAAATCGCTCGGTGTTATCGGCAGATCGAAGCTTTACGATGCGGTAAGATATATCGCATCATCGGATACGGACGCGCTTTACGCGCTTGTCGGCGAAATGTATGCATCGTCGGCAGATATGGCTGTTTTTACGGACGAACTCGCAGAGGTCTTCAGACGTATCCTTGCGGCAAGATCGACGGCAAACCCCGAGACCGTAATCGACGCATCGGAAGAAGACCTTGAAAAAATAAAGAATTTAAGCTCGCTTTTCTCGGAGCAATTTTTAATTTACGCATTGAAGACTTTACGTCAGACACGTCAGGCGCTCTCGAGAGGCTCCGACCCGAGATCTGAAGTCGAAATTTGCCTGCTTCTTTTGGCGAGACCGAATCTTTCGGAAAACAGTGATGCGCTGACGGCAAGAATCGAAGCACTCGAAAAGAGGCTTGCCGCAATTTACGCAAATCCCGCTTCCGTTGCGACTGCAAGACCTGCGCCGCAGATGCCGACAAATCCCACGCCGGCACCGGCCTCTGCACCGGCTCCAACTCCCGTAATGCAGAAGGCAGAGGAACCGAAAGCCGCAGTCGAACAAAAAGCGGAAAGACCGACCGTCAACGAAGAACCGAAAGCGGAGATCAAAAAAGAAGAGCCGAAACAGGCAGTCGATTTTGAAGAGCCGAAACAGGAAGCGCCGCAGGCAGACTCTTCGGATGAGCCGTGGAGAGAGCTTGCAACTTTGGACGAGATCGCATCGAAGATCAGGGATCTGCCGACGCAGATGCTGTTAAAACTCTATGCAAAAGCCGTTTACCGCAATAATGACGTTGTTATCATAACGGCGAAGCAGACGGACGTTGACACTCTGAAGAAAAATATCGAAGCGATAAGAGCCGCATTTGAAGCCGATCATAAATACGGCAGAAAAATAACGGTCGAGCGCGGCGACGACACAGTAAAATACGTCGGAAGCACATATGCTTACGATAATATAGAAACGAACCCAATGTTCAGAATGGAATAAGGAGAAATTAAGATGAAAGTTAGAATTCCCAACCAGGGCGGCGGAAATCCGCAGGCTATGATGAGACAGATCACAAAACTTCAGGAAGACATGAAGACAAAGCAGGAAGAGCTTGACGCGCGCGAATACGAAGTTGCGGCAGGCGGCGGAATGGTAAAAGTGAAGATACTCGGCACAAAGCAGATCACTTCCGTAAAGATCGATCCTGCAGTTGTTTCCGGTGAAGCGGAAGATATCGAAATGCTTGAAGATATGCTTGTTGCGGCAATGAACGAAGCTATCGAAACCGTTGAAAGAACCAACGACGAAGAGATGGAAAAGCTTACAAAAGCTGCTAATCTTCCCAACATTCCCGGTCTTATATGAGCAAAATAGTATCGCTTGATATTTTGACGGACTGTTTTCGCAGGCTCCCCGGCATAGGCTCAAAGATGGCGGCAAGGCTCGCCATTCATGTTTTAAGAATGCCCGATGCAAAGGTCGAGGAGTTTGCGAACGCTTTATTGAACGCAAAAAAGAAGATCCATAACTGTCCTATCTGCAAAAATCTGACGGACGGCGAGATCTGCTCGGTCTGTTCGGACGTCAAGCGTGACAAGAGCATAATATGCGTTGTCGAAACGCCGACAGATGTTATGGCAATAGACAAAGCGAAGGATTACAAGGGTCTTTTTCATGTTCTTCACGGTGTTATTTCGCCGATGGAGGGTATCGGACCCAACGATATTTATATAAAAGAGCTTATCGCGCGGCTCGAGGACGGAGAGGTCAAGGAAGTCATTCTGGCGACTAACCCGACCGTCGAAGGCGACACGACCGCTCTTTATATTTCAAGGCTTATAAAACCTCTCGGAGTGAAAGTGTCGAGGTTGGCGTTCGGTATACCGATCGGCGGCGACCTTGAATATACTGATGAAATGACGCTTTCTCTTGCGATTGAAAACAGAAGGGATCTTTAATGACCGACGAGCAGAGAGCTGAAAAAAGGCGCGAAGCGGCGATGTATTCTCCGCTGACGCTTGCATATCTCGGAGACTGCGTGTATGAGCTTCTCGTTCGAGAA
Source organism: Clostridia bacterium (assembly GCA_017621705.1). GTDB lineage: Bacteria > Bacillota > Clostridia > Oscillospirales > UBA644 > HGM12619. The sequence continues at coordinate 19,703 of JAGASR010000034.1, forward strand.
ATGCTTGTACGCAAAGGAAACAAACCGAACGGAAAGCTTCACGGAGAGGCAACTAAATTCGTAAGCTCGAAAGGGCAGAGCGAAGCTTTTCTGAAGATCGAGCATATCCTCACCGAAGAGGAGATCGCAATCTTCAAGCGCGGACGCAATGCGCACTCCGTTCCGAATAAAAATAATGATGCCGACGAATACCGCAGGGCGACGGGGCTCGAAACACTTTTCGGTTATTTACGGCTTTGCGGAGACGACGACAGAATCGAAGAACTTTTCCGCGAGATCATAAAAGACAGCGAGATTTTTTAAAAAGGGGCAGGGTATGAGCACGAAAACAAAAGAATTTCTGAAAGATATTGCATCATTCATAATCGGCAGCTTCATATATTCGATCGCGGTCAATACATTCACGCTCCCGAACCGCATTGCACCCGGCGGCATGGTCGGTATTTCGACTATCATCAATTATTTTACGCATCTTCCCGTCGGTACGATGTCGCTCGTTCTGAATATACCGCTTTTTTTGCTCTCGTTTAAAATGGTGGGCAAGAAAACGACGTTAAGGATACTTTTATCATCGTTTATTTTTTACATAATGACGGACGTTACGTCGGTATTTTTACCGCAATATACTGAAAACATCCTCGTTGCGGCGATCTTCGGCGGTGTTCTTGCAGGCGCAGGTGTCGGCGTTATTAATATGCGCGGTGTTTCGACGGGTGGCACTGACCTTATGTGTCAGCTCGTTACGAGCAGATTTCACGGCGCTTCGTACGGCACGATGCTCACGATAATCGATGCGATAGTCGTTATTATTGCGGCGATCGCGTTCAAAGATCTCAATGCAATGCTTTATGCGGCGGTAACGATCTATATAACGGGCATAGTTCTCGATAAAGTCAGCAACGGTCTCGACAAAGCGAAACTCGTTCAGGTCTTTACGGAAGACCCGACCTTTCTTTCTTCGCAGATCATGGAAAAAATGGATCGCGGTGTAACTCTCGTCAAAGCAAAAGGCGCATACACCGGAATGGACAAAGAAATGGTCATGATCGTCGTCAAACGCTTCGAAATGCAGAAACTTAAAACTCTGATCAAATCAACTGATCCGAAAGCATTTATAATTATCGGCGATGTTGCGGAAGTTCTGGGCGAAGGTTTCAAAGACGATAAAAAGAACGCATAAAAGCTTTATTTATAATAACATTTTATTTTTGATTTGTCAATAACAAAGAACTCAGCGGAAAGACCGTTGAGTTCTTTATATTTATATCAATTTTTTGCGATCAGGGAAGGATATTTCCTGCGGCACGGTAGAGAGAGTACCATTCTTCGCGGGTGAGGGTGATATCGCAGGCGGTCGCGTAATCTTTAATACGGGACGGAGTGGTGGTGCCGATGATCGCCTGAATATTCGCAGGATGACGAAGGATCCACGCGATAGCGACTGCGGACGGGGAAACGCCCTTTATTTCGCCGATGCGTTCGAGCTCTTTATTGAGTTCGGGATATTTATCGCTGCCGATAAAAATGCCTTCGAAAAAGCCGTACATTACGGGAGACCATGCCTGGATGGTGATATCGTTAAGGCGGCAATATTCGAGAACGCTGCCGTCGCGATTGATGCCGTTTTCATGCTTCATATTGACGGTAAGGCCGCAATCGATCATACCGGTATGCGCAAGGCCGAACTGAAGCTGATTTGCGACGATCTTCTGTGGCAAATATTTCTGAAGAAGAGCCATCTGATAGGGATTCTGATTGGAAACGCCGAAAAATCTTACTTTGCCGCTCTTTTCGAGGGTAGTGAACGCTTCTGCTACCTCTTCGGGCTCCATAAGAGTATCGGGGCGGTGAAGAAGGAGGACGTCAAGATAATCGGTGCCGAGGCGTTTGAGGCTTGCTTCGGCGGATGCGATGATATGTTCTTTTGAAAAATCGAAAAAGCCGGGTCTGATGCCGCATTTGGACTGAATATAAACGCTGTCTCTCGGAGCGGAAAAAGCCGCGCCGAAGATCTCCTCGCTCTTTCCGCCGCCGTAGATATCGGCGTGGTCGAAGAAATTGATGCCGCAATCGAGAGCGGTGCCGATGATAGTTTCGACTTCTTTTTTATCTTTTCCGCTGATACGCATGCAACCGAGGGCGAGAGAGGAAGCATTGATCTTGCCGAGTTTGCCGAGATCAGTAAATTTCATGAAAGCAGACCTTCTTTCGTTAAAATAAAATCAAATAAAAAAATATAAAAGAACGCGAAGAATCAAGGGAAGCCTTAAATTCTTCGCGTTTTTCAGTTATGTTTTAAATTATACGCGTGTGACCTTGCCGGAGCGCAGACAAGACGTGCAAACATAAACATGCTTCACGGAACCGTCTACAACGGCTTTGACACGGCGAACGTTCGGTTTCCAAGGTCTGTTGGTATGTCTGTTAGAGTGAGAAACCTTGCATCCGAAAACTACGCCTTTACCGCAGTATTCACATTTAGCCATGACTGTACACCTCCGTATGAATTTTCAAATAATAAGATCCAAAAGTATGATACTGTGGAGTAATTATTTGAGTTCAACTTTAGCGCCAGCGTCTTCAAGAGTCTTCTTGAGAGCTTCAGCTTCGTCAGCAGAAACTTTTTCTTTGATAGCTTTGGGAGCGCCGTCAACGATTTCTTTAGCTTCTTTAAGACCGAGGCCGGTGATTTCTTTAACTGCTTTGATAACAGCCATTTTGCTTGCGCCAGCGTCAGTAAGAATTACGTCGAATTCAGTCTGAGCAGCGGGAGCAGCGTCAGCAGCGGGAGCAGCAGCAACTGCAGCAACGGGAGCAGCAGATACGCCGAATTCTTCCTCGATAGCTTTTACGAGATCAGCGAGTTCGAGGATGGTAAGAGATTTGATATCTTCTAAGATTTTAAGAGACTTTTCAGTAGCCATTTTAATTTTCCTCCTGGTGATTTTAAAAAAAATATTAATTAATTTTTTGGGCTTTCGGTGACCGTATTCATCTTTAACACAGCACCGCCCGAGTTTTTACGCTATATTAAGCGATTTTTGCGGATTTCGGGAAACTCCGAGGGTTCCGTATTGACCCGAAGAAATACGAAGTATTTCTTTCAAAGAACCTGAAGCATTAAGAACTGAGTCTGTTCGAAGAACAGATAAAGTTCCAAGAACGCATAGCGTTCTTATTATTCTGCAGCAGCTTCGCCGCCGTTTTCTTTGTCGATCTTCGCCTGAAGAACGTAAGCAAGGCCGTAAAGGGGACCCTGGATGCTGCCAAGAAGTTTTGCGATAAGACCTTCTTTGGAGGGGATCTTCGAAAGTTCGATGACACCGTTAGCATCGAGGATTTCACCGTCGATGAAACCTGCTTTAACTACGAGGTTTTCGTGTTTCTTAGCGAATTCGCAGATTACTTTCGCGGGAGCCGTGAAGTCTTCGCTGGTAGCGAGAGCGGTGGTTCCGTTGAAAACATCAGAGAGAGCGTCATAACCAACGTTCTTAGCTGCCATTCTGGTGAGAGTGTTCTTAACAACAGCGTATTCTACGTTGTTTTTACGAAGTTCTCTACGGAGCTCGGTATCTTCCTGAACGTTAAGACCCATGTAGCTTACGATAACACCGGATTTAGCGTTTTTGATACGATCGGTAAGTTCGTTGACAATCTGCTTTTTCTCCTCAAGGATTTTGTTGCTAGGCATGATTTTGTCACCTCCCAAATGTAACTTTAATGCCGTTTCGTCTCCTGAAGAAATTTAAAAGAAATGCTCTTTCAAAACAGCGCTGTCTTGAAAGAGCATGATAATATTTCAATAATTATATGAAAATTAAAATCTCTTCCTCGACAGGCATACATTAAGACGGAAAACCGTCGCCTGTTGTCTCAGGAAACTGGTTGCTCGCTTTACGAGCTTATCTATTATATCACTTTGACGGCTGTTTGTCAACCGTCAAAATGAAAGAATGTTTGACAATTCGATTAATTAAATATGTATATCGTTATTTTACGACGATATTGACCATTCTGCCGGGAACGAAGATCTCTTTGACGATGGTATGGCCGTCGATATAGCCTTTGACTTTTTCATCGGCTTTTGCGGTGTTGATCGCGGTATCCTTATCGGCATCTGCGGGGATAACGACGGTTGCGCGGAGCTTGCCGTTGATCTGAACGGGGATTTCGACGGTGGAAGCGACGGTTTTTGCTTCGTCATATTCGATCCATTTGCCGGAAGCGAGCATACCTTCGCCGCCGATCATTTCCCACATTTCTTCGCTGATATGAGGAGCGAAGGGAGAAAGGAGGGTGAGGAACGCTTTAAGCTCTGCCTTGTTGATGGATTTAACGTCATAGATCTCGTTGAGGAGGCTCATGAGCGCTGCGATAGCGGTGTTGAACTTCATTGCTTCGATATCTTCGGAGACCTTTTTGATTGTCTTATGAATAGACATTTCGAGCTTGGAAGTGTATTCGTCGCCGTCGGTAAGCATGGATTCGAGGCCCCATACTCTGTCGAGGAAGCGTTTGCAGCCCTTAACGCCGTTTTCGGACCAGGGTGCGGATTTTTCAAAGTCGCCGATGAACATAACGTAAAGACGGAGCGTATCTGCACCGAAATCGCGTACAATATCGTCGGGGTTTATAACGTTGCCCCTGGATTTGGACATCTTTTCGCCGCCCTCGCCGAGGATCATGCCGTGAGCAGTTCTCTTATTGTAGGGTTCGGGTGTGGAAACGAGGCCGATATCATAAAGGAATTTATGCCAGAAACGGGAATAGAGAAGGTGAAGGGTAACGTGCTCCATACCGCCGTTATACCAGTCAACGGGCATCCAGTAATCGAGAGCTTCTTTGGAAGCGATGCAGGTATCGTTGTGAGGATCGCAGTAACGAAGGAAGTACCACGAAGAGCCTGCCCAGTTGGGCATGGTATCGGTTTCACGTTTAGCGGGGCCGCCACAGTGAGGACAGGTGGTGTTGATCCAGTCGGTCATGGTTGCGAGCGGAGATTCGCCGTTATCGGTCGGTTTATAGCTTTCAACGGGGGGAAGACGGAGGGGAAGCTCTTCATCGGGGAGGGGTACCCAGCCGCACTTTTCACAGTAAACGAGGGGTACGGGTTCGCCCCAGTAACGCTGACGGGAGAATACCCAGTCACGGAGCTTGAAGTTTGTTTTTGCAACGCCGATGCCCTTTTCGGTGAGCCATTCGGTGATAGCTTTTTTAGCTTCGGCAACTTCGAGACCGTCAAGGAATCCGGAGTTGACCATTTTGCCGGTTGCAACGTCGGTAAATGCAGCTTCCTGTACGTTGCCGCCTGCGACTACTTCGATGATGGGAAGATCGAATTTCTTTGCGAAATCCCAGTCACGTTCGTCATGCGCGGGAACAGCCATGATAGCGCCGGTGCCGTAGGAAACGAGAACGTAGTCGGAAACGAAGATGGGGATCTCCTTGCCGTTTACGGGGTTGATGGCACGAACGCCGTCGAGCTTGATACCGGTCTTGTCTTTTGCGAGCTCGGTACGTTCAAAATCGCTCTTCTTTGCGGCTTCTGCTCTGTATGCGATGATCTCATCGTAATTGCCGAGGCTGTCTTTCCATTTTTCGATATACTGATGTTCGGGCGAAATTACCATATAGGTAGCGCCGAAGAGAGTATCGGGACGGGTGGTATAAACTTTGAGCTTATCGCCGGAAGTTGTATCAAAATCGACTTCTGCGCCGTGAGAACGGCCGATCCAGTTGATCTCCTGGGTCTTTACTCTTTCGATAAAGTCGAGACCTTCGAGGTCATCGATAAGTCTGTCTGCATATTCGGTGATCTTGAGCATCCACTGGCTCTTGACTTTATGCTCTACTTCGCCGCCGCAACGTTCGCATCTGCCGCCGACAACTTCTTCGTTTGCAAGAACGATCTTACAGGACTTACAGAAGTTTACGGTCATTTCTTTCTTATACGCAAGGCCGCGTTTGAAGAACTGAAGGAAGATCCACTGAGTCCATTTATAATAGTTGGGATCGGTGGTATTGATCTCTCTGGACCAGTCGAAAGAAAGGCCGAGGGATTTGATCTGATCGCGGAAACGCGCTACGTTCTTTTCGGTAACGATTTCGGGGCGGATGTTATTTTTGATAGCGTAGTTTTCGGTGGGCAGACCGAAAGCGTCCCAACCGAGAGGATAAAGGACGTTATAACCTTCCATTCTGCGCTTTCTCGAAACTATATCGAGAGCGGTGTACGGACGGGGGTGGCCTACGTGAAGACCCTGACCGGAGGGGTAGGGGAATTCTACGAGAGCATAGTATTTGGGCAGAGTGTAGTCGTTTTTAGCTTCGAAAACGTGCGCATCTTCCCATTTTTTCTGCCATTTTTTCTCAATGGCGGTATAATCGTAACGCATTTTATATCTATCTCCCTAAAACGGTGTGATTTATTTTTCGAGGTAATTATTGATATCCATCTCGGTGCCGTCTTTCCAGAAGCGTTCGAGATCGTAGAAGCTGCGCGCTTCTTTGGTGTAGACATGAACGATGATATCGTAGTAGTCAAGAAGGATCCAGCCGCCTTCGGGCTTGCCTTCGCGGTGGCCGAGCTTATAGCCTGCCTGATCCATCTGATATTCGCATTCATCGGCAAGGGTGCGGACCTGAGTGGTGGAGGTACCGTTACAGATAACGAAATACGATGCAAGGGTGGTTATTTCGTCGATCTTGATGACTTTAATATCGACGGCGCTCTTGGAATCAAGGGCGTTTACAGCCTTTTTTACCATTTCTTCAATCATTTCAAGGCTTCCTTTCTATTTATTATTAACAAGATTATTAAACATTTCGATCGCGGCGGGGTGCATGGGCTTATTATTCGTCACCGCGTTGCAGATTATCCATTTGAGGCCCTCAAGAAGTGCGGTATCGAGGTTTTCGTCCGCAAGCGCGCGATAATGATCGACGTCGGAATAATCGCGTGTCGGCTCGATAAAATCGGAAACATAGATAATTTTATCGAGAAGCGTCATTTCGGCCCTGCCGGTGGTGTGATAACGGATCGCGGAGAGGATCTCTTCATCGGAAAGCGCGAGTTCGGTGCGGACGAAAAATTCCGCTGTCTTTGCGTGAATGACCTGCGGCGCCAGAAGTTCGTTATCGTCGAGAGGAATACCGTTTTCGCGGCAATATGCGATCTGCTCGGAATTCGAGAGATTTTTCGTTATATCGTGAAGAAGACCTGCGATCTCGGCTTTTTTGGGGTCGGCACCGTATTTTTCGGCAAGATATACAGCCGTTTTTGCAACACCGAGGCAGTGCGCATAGCGTTTTTCGTTAACTCGTGACCGCAAAATTTCTTCCGCCTTTTTCAGGTCGAACGGAGCGTAAAGAGCATTGTTTTTTATATATTCCTCAACTTTTTTCGGGACGAGATCGGAAATATCATCGCCGTTTGCGATCGCATTGCGGACATCGGTCGAGCTTACGATCTGCGGCGAAAAGTCGTGTACGGTCACTTTGGCGCCGTACGTTTCTCTCAAAAACAGAGCCTGCTTTTCGAGTTCGTTACGGTCGGAACCTGTCCGCGAAAAAGAAGAGACTTCGCAAAGCTGCAGAATTCTTTCGACTTTATACCATTTATGAAACGATAAAAGCATATCCGAGCCCGTATAGAGCACGATCTCGTCGTTCGGAAACTGCGTTTTCAGCCATTCGAGCGTTTCGACCGAATAGCTTTTGCCGCCTTTTTTGACCTCGTAATCGCAGATCTCGGCATTTTTTACTGATTCGAACGCAAGACGCGCCATCTCGAGCCTGTCCGTATCGGAAGCTTTGCCTGCCGCCTTATGCGGAGGGGTGCCCGTCGGCATAACGAGGACACGGTCAAGGGAGCATTCAGCCGTAAATGCCGAAAGCGCCGAAAGGTGACCGTTATGAGGCGGATCGAAAGTGCCGCCGAAAAAACCTATCCTCATTTGGGAAGCTCGATCTTGGGCTTTTTCTGGGAACGTCTGTATAAAACGGCTTTCGAACCGATCGCGCAGATGACTTCCGCAGAACATTCCTCAGCGAGGAGGTTTGCGGCTTCGAGGGGCGAAAGTTCGCAGTTTTCAAGGCATTTGAGCTTGATGAGCTCACGGGCTTCGAGAGCGTCGTTTGCCTGTTTTACGATATTTTCGTTCATGCCGCCTTTGCCGATATGAAGGATCGCATCTTCTTTCGATGCGAGGCCGCGCAGATAAGCGCACTGTTTACTTGTCATAAAATATTTTCCTTAATTATTTTCAGTTAATTTTTCTCTTAATGCCGCGAGAGCGTGCGCTCTGTGGCTTATGACGTTTTTGACGCTGCCGTCGAGTTCGGCAAAAGTTTTGTTATATTCTTCGACGAGAAAATACGGGTCATAACCGAAACCGTTCGTACCCCTTGCTTCATCGATGATAACGCCGGGACATTCGCCCTCTGCGGTAACCATTGTTCCGTCGGGATAAACGAGAGCGATGGCGCTCTTGAAGACTGCACGGCGGTCGGTCTTGCCCTGCATTTTGCTTACGAGTTTTTTATTATTCGCTTCGTCGGAAGAATTTGCGGTGTGGTCACCCTCGCAGGCATAGCGTGCGGAGTAGACACCCGGTTCGCCGTCGAGAGCAAAGACGCAAAGTCCGCTGTCATCCGCAACGGACGGTTTTCCGCTCGCCTCTGCTGCGGCACGGGCTTTGATGATAGCGTTTTCGAGGAACGTTTTGCCTGTCTCCTCGGGGTCGGATACGACACCCGCCTCTGAAAGAGAGACGGGGTCGAACATATCGCCGAGAATTTGTTTGATCTCACGTATTTTATTTTTGTTGTTAGATGCAACTACTAAAATTTTATCCATAATTGTCTTTTCTGAATTCTTATTTAAAGTATTCAACGCCTGCTTCGAAGATCTTCATATCTTTCATGCCGGGGATATTCTTTGCGATGTTGTCGCCGCGGCGTTCGCTGTGACCCATCTTACCGAAGATCTTGCCGTCGGGAGAGAAGATACCCTCGATAGCGTCAACGGAAGTGTTGGGGTTGTAACGGATATCCATGGTGGGGTTGCCTGCTTTATCGACATACTGGGTTGCGATCTGACCGTTTCTTGCGAGTTCTGCAAGCATAGCGGTGGATGCAACGAAGCGACCTTCGCCGTGAGATACGGGAATGGAATAGATCTCGCCGAGCGAGCAGTTCTTCATCCAGGGAGAATCGACGGAAGAAATACGGGTATCAACGTAAAGCGACTGATGTCTGCCGATGGAGTTGAAGGTGAGGGTGGGGGAAGTTTCGTCGATATCTCTGATCTCGCCGTAAGGAACGAGGCCGAGCTTGATAAGAGCCTGGAAGCCGTTACAGATACCGAGCATGAGGAAATCGTCGCTCTGCAGACGGGTATTGACGAGCTCTTTGATGCGTTCGTTACGGAAGAATGTTGCGATGAATTTACCGGAACCGTCGGGTTCGTCACCGCCGGAAAAGCCGCCGGGGAGCATAACGATCTGAGCGGACTTGATAGCTCTTTCGAGACGTTCAACACTGCCGGAAATATCGAGAGCGGAGCGGTTTCTGATGAGAAGGATCTCAGCATCTGCGCCTGCGATCTCGAAAGCTCTTGCGGAGTCGTATTCACAGTTGGTGCCGGGGAATGCGGGAATGACGACTTTAGGTCTGTTGATCTTGATAAGAGGAGCTTTGTCGGGACGTTTTTCGCAGGAGTACGTTTTTGCGGTGCCGCGAGCTTCGTCGGAATTGAGGGGGAATACGTCTTCGAGAACTGCTTTCCAGGTGCGGACGAGGCTTTCGAGGGAGACGGATTCTTTATTGTAGGTGATAGTTTTGGTGGAATTGATACGGCCGACTTTCTTGAATCCGCTCATCGGGGTATCGGTCTCGAAAACGAAACCGCCGTAGTAGGGAGTGAAGAGCTGTTCGGGTGTGAGACCGGAAGAAAGTTCAACGCCCTTGCCGTTACCTGCAGCCATTTTGAAGACTGCCTCTGCGATACCGCCGGAAGTGATAGCGGAGCAGGATTTGCAGAAATCGCTGTTAACGACTGCATGCATGAGAGCGAAGTTTTCGTTGATGGAAGCGAATTTGGGAAGACCGTTCTTTGTATATTCGGGAATGCAAGCGTAGATATAGCCATCATCGGTCTTGAATTCGTTGGATTTTACTTTATCGGCGTCTGCAACGGAGATAGCAAAGGAAACGAGAGTCGGGGGAACGTCGATATCTTCGAAGGAGCCGGACATGGAGTCCTTACCGCCGATAGCGGCAATGCCGAGCTCGGTCTGTGCGGTGAGTGCGCCGAGGAGAGCTTCGAAAGGCTTGCCCCAACGTTCGGGATTGTTCTTTGTGCTCTCGAAATATTCCTGGAGAGAGAGCCATACTTTATCTTGCGGACAGCCTGCGGCAATAAGCTTTGCAACGCTTTCGATGATCGCAAACATAGCGCCCTTGAACGGACTTTCGGAAGAGAGGTAGGGGTCGAAACCGTAAGCCATAACGGATGCGGTTCCGCTTTCGCCCTTGAGGGTCGGGATCTTTGCCGCCATGACCTGAGAAGGGGTAAGCTGATCTTTACCGCCGAACGGCCAAAGGACGGAGCGCGCGCCGATGGAGCCGTCGAAACGTTCGACAAGGCCTTTCTGGCAGCATACGTTAAGGTCGGAAACGAGCTTGTTCATTTTTTCCGTAAAACCGTCGAAATCAACTGCTTTTGCGGCAGTTTCTTTTGCGGGAACTTTAACGGTGGTATGCTTTTCGGCGCCGTTGGAGTTAAGGAAGTCACGGGAGATATTGACGATCTCTTTGCCGTTCCATGTCATAACAAGACGGTTTGTATCGGTAACGACAGCGACTTCGACCGCATTGAGGTTTTCTTCTGCGGCATATTTGATAAAGGTCTCTGCATCGTTTTTATCGACAACGACAGCCATTCTTTCCTGAGATTCGGAAATAGCGAGCTCGGTGCCGTCAAGACCTTCGTATTTCTTGGGAACTTTATCGAGGTTGATGAGAAGACCGTCGGCAAGTTCGCCGATAGCAACGGAAACGCCGCCTGCGCCGAAGTCGTTACAACGTTTGATAAGACGGGTAACTTCGGGTCTTCTGAACATTTTCTGGATCTTGAGCTCTTCTACGGGGTTACCTTTCTGAACCTCAGCGCCGCACTCGGTGATGGAATCGAGGGTGTGCTGTTTGGAAGAACCGGTAGCACCGCCGCAACCGTCACGACCCGTAGCGCCGCCCAAAAGGACGATAACGTCGCCGGGTTCGGGACATTCACGGATTACGTTTTCAGCGGGAGCGGCGCCGACAACAGCGCCGATCTCCATACGTTTTGCAACGTAGCCTTCATGGTAGAATTCGTTTACGAGGCCGGTGGAAAGACCGATCTGGTTACCGTAGGAGCTGTAGCCTGCGGCAGCGGTGGTTGTGATCTTTCTCTGGGGAAGCTTGCCTTTGAGCGTCTTTTCAAAGGGAACTCTGGGGTCGGACGCACCCGTAACACGCATAGCCTGATAAACATATGCGCGGCCGGAAAGCGGGTCTCTTATTGCGCCGCCGAGACAGGTTGCCGCGCCGCCGAAAGGTTCGATCTCGGTCGGGTGGTTATGGGTCTCGTTTTTGAACATGAGAAGGTAATCTTTATCTTCGCCGTCGATCTTCGCTTTGATCTTGACGGAGCATGCGTTGATCTCTTCGGAAACGTCGAGATCGGGAAGTTTGCCGCGTTTACGGAGAACTTTGCCGCCGACGGTTGCGATATCCATAAGGCAGATCGTTTTTTTGGAGCCGAGCTCTTCTCTGATTTCGAGATATTTATCGTATGCGGCTTTGACGTACGGAACTTCGATATCCGCTTCGTCAATAACGGTGGAGAATGTTGTGTGACGGCAATGGTCGGACCAGTAAGTATCGATCATTCTGATCTCGGTGATAGTCGGGTCACGACGTTCCGTATTTTTGAAATAATCCTGAAGGAATGCAACGTCGTCAAGGTCCATTGCGAGGCCGAAACCGCGGAGGAAAGTTGCGAGAGCTTCGCGATCGAGCTCGGTAAAGCCGTCGAGAGTCTCGACTTCGGTGGGAATGGAGTATTCAGCGGCGAGAGTTTCGGGTTTTTCGAAAGATGCTTCGCGCGCTTCAACGGGGTTTATAAGATAATTTTTGATCTTGATAAAATCGTCTTCGGTGATATTGCCCATGATGGCGTAGACTTTGCCGCTTCTGACGGTGGGACGTTCCTTACCCGTGAGAAGAGAGAAGCACTGCGAGCAGGAATCCGCACGAACGTCAAACTGACCGGGCAGATATTCGGTCGCAAAAACTTTAGTGCCTTTGTCAAAAGAGGGGAGCTCGTCGAAAATATCATCGACATTGGGCTCGGAGAAGATGAGAGTCTTCGCTCTTTCGAAGTCTGCGGCTGTAACGCCTTCGACATCGTATCTGTTGAAGAAACGTACTTTTTCGACATCCACGCCGAGAGTTCTGCGCAGGTCGGAAGCGACGGATTTCGCTTCAACTGCGTATGCATTCTTTTTTTCCGAATAAATTCTGTAAACCATAAAAACTCTCCGTATTTTTTATTTATTTCTGTTGATTTTCCAAAGTTTTCGAATATAATTACTTTACTGATTATTATAACACATTTTATTAATATTTTCAATAGGTAAGGGATACATATTTTGTGTCCAAAACGGCACAAAGTTATATTTTTAAGCGAAAAATTATATTTGGCTGTCCCCAAGTTAAAACTGCGAAGCAATTTAGCTCGGCTCTGCCGTATTTAGCTGACCGAAGGTCAATTTAGCTTAATATAACTTCCCCTTCCGCATGATCCGCCTGCCCCTTTATAATTCTGACGGGGAAAATAAGGTTTCTTATATCTCTTTCGCACTTTACTCTGATCTCGGCGTACTCGGGGGTATAGCCCGTAAAAATGCCGTTTTTCTCGGTCTCGAAAAGGACGTATTTTTCTTTGCCGACAAGGTTTTCGTAAAATTCGGCTTCGTTCGGAGCGCAGGCTTTGATCATTCGGCGGCAACGGTCTTCTTTGATATCTTTCGGCAGTTTTCCGTCCATTGAAGCGGCGCGTGTGCCTCTGCGTTCGGAATACGGGAAGACATGGACTTTTGCGAATTTCATTCTGACCGCAAAATCGAGCGACTGCAGAAAATCCTCTTCCGTTTCGCCCGGGAAACCGGTGATTATATCGGTCGTTATCGAGCAGTCGGAGAAAGTTCTGCGTAAAAGATCGGCGGCAGCAGCGAATTCATCGGGAGTGTAGTGACGGTTCATCGCTTTCAGAGTTTTTTCGCATCCGCTCTGGAGCGAAAGGTGGAACTGATGGCAGAGATTTTTGATATTTTTTATTTTTTCGATATTTTTTTCGGTGACGAATACGGGTTCGAGCGAGCCGAGGCGGACACGAATAAGATCGGGAATTTCGCCCAGACGTAAAAGCAGATCGGTCAGATCGTAAGTGCCGATATCTTTGCCGTAATTATCGATATGAATGCCTGCAAGGACGATCTCGCGGCACCCGCCCGCAACGAGGCTTTCGGCTTCGCGGACAGCATCGTCGATATCCCGTGATCTGATCCTGCCGCGTGCGTAGGGGATGATGCAGTAGGAGCAGAAATTATTGCATCCGTCCTGAACTTTAAGCGCCGCACGGGTCGTGCCGATACGCTCGGAATTCATATTTTCGAAGCATTTTTCTTTATCCATTTCGGGGATATTTATAATACGCTCACGGGTCTGCAAAAATTGGCAGACATATTCGTAAATGCGTGTTTTTTCCTTATTGCCGATGACGATATCGGCTTCGGGAAGCTTTGACGCAAAATCGGGTTCCGTCTGACTTGCGCAACCGCAGACTGCGATGACGGCATCGGGGTTTTTTCTTCTTGCCCGACGGATCATCTGACGGGATTTACGCACGCTTTCTTCGGTGACGGCGCACGTATTGATGCAGAAAACATCGCATTTTTCGTCTTCGGAGACGAGCACGGCCCCGTTTTTGATAAAAATTCCGCTCAATGCGGCGCTCTCGTACCAGTTGACTTTACAGCCGAGAGTATGGATCGAAAATGTCATAAAAACACTACCTTTTATTCTGTGGGTCTTGCGGATAAAAAAATTTTTCTTTATCCGAATAAAACCTTGACTTATGAAAAATTATCTGTTATACTTTAAAAAAACAAAGGAGAAAACTCCGTTAATGGACTATAAATACGCTATATTCGACCTTGACGGGACGATCTTCGACTCAATGTTTTACTGGCGCAACAATATCGCGTTGCATTTTCTGAAATCGAAAGGCTACACGATCCCAAAAGAGCTAGAAAAAAAGACTTTCGGCCTTTATGCGGATAAAACGATGGAGCTTGTCTGCGAAGAGCTAGGGATATCCGAAAAGCTCGAATTTCCGCAGGACTACAGGGAGAAAGTTCTCCGTCCCGCATACGAAAACGATATTTCGGCAAAGCCCTATGCGATCGAATTTCTGCGTCTTTTAAAGGCGAAAGGGATACGTCTCTGCGCCGCTACGGCGACTGCGAGAGACCTTATGATGCCTGCGCTTATCAGGCTCGGAATGGACGATATTTTCGAGTTTATTATAACGACGGACGAAGTCGGAAAATCGAAAAATCACAGCGATATTTACGATATTGCGCTCGAAAAGATCGGCGGCAATAAAGAAAACACGGCTGTTTTCGAAGATGCGCTCTACTGCATTCGGACAGTGTCCGATTCGGGCTACAGACTTTTCGCAAAGGACGACCCGTATTCGCAGAAAGACCGCAAAGAGATCGAGAGCCGATGCGAAAAATATATTGAAGACTACGGTCAGTATATAAACGAAATTAAAAATTCATGATAAAAAAGGAGACTAAAAAAATGACTATCCTTCTTGATTCAATCGACAAAGTAAAAGCATTCGTTGCAAAAATCTCAATGTTCCCTTGCGACGTTGACCTTATTTCTGGCAGATACACCATCGATGCAAAATCGATCATGGGTATTTTCAGCCTTGACCTTGCAAAGCCCATCAAACTCGTTATCTGCGATCCTGCCTGCGAAAATCTTACGGAACAGCTCAAAGAATTCGAATATATCGAAGAATAAGATTTTCCGTATAAATAATAGCACACAGGGAAAAAAAAGTCAACAGAATGAGCGTTTAATAATCGTATTTTTAAGCGCTCATTTAAGCCATTTTAAAATATTTTCAGGAGAATTACGATGAAACTTTCCGATATCAAATACGAAAGACCGAATATCGACGAGCTTCGTGCACGCGCGGAGGAGCTTTTCAAAAGATTTGACGAAGCGCAGACCGCCGACGAACAGCTCGCCGTTTATAACGAATATATCGCAATGAGCGAAAGTATCTCGACACAGTCTTCGCTTGCATATATCCGTTTTACGCTCGACACAAGAGACGAATTTTACTCAAAAGAGATCGACTGGATGAACGAGACACGCCCCGTTCTTTCCGAAATGAGCCTCAATTTCCGCAAAAAGATGCTCGCATCGAAATTCCGTCCCGAACTTGAAAAAGCGCTCTCTCCGATCGTTTTCAAAAACTACGAGATCTCCATGAAATCGTTTGATCCGATCATTGCAGAGGACTGCGTTGAAGAATCGAAACTCGAAACCGAATACAAAAAACTTCTCTCTTCCGCAAAAATTCCGTTCATGGGCGGCGAATACAATATCCCCCAGCTCGGCAAATTCAAGGAAGGCCCCGACCGTGAGATCAGAAAAGAAGCTTTCTGCGCTCAGGGTGAATGGATGAAAGCTAACGCCGACAAATTCGACGATATTTTTGACCGCATGGTAAAAGTCCGTGACCGTATGGCAAAGAAGATGGGCTTTAAGAATTACGTTGAACTCGGCTATTACCGAATGAGAAGAAACTGCTACTCTCCCGAGGATATTGCCGCTTTCCGTGAGCAAGTGCTCAACGACTGGGTACCGTTCGTCTGCGAAATGAAAAAGAAGCAGGCTGAAGAGCTCGGTATCGACAGAATTATGCTTTACGATGACGGCATCTGCTTAAAAGACGGCAATCCCACGCCGATCGGAACTCCCGAAGAGATATTCGAAAACGGCAGAAAGATGTACAAAGAAATGTCTCCGCTTACGGGCGAATTTATCGATTTCATGCTTGAACACGATCTTTTCGACGTAATTGCCCGTGAAGGCAAGTCGGGCGGCGGCTACTGCACCGATCTTCCCGACTACAAAATGCCGTTTATTTTCGCAAACTTCAACGGAACATACGGAGATATCGATGTTCTTACCCATGAAGCAGGTCATGCGATCGCGGCTTACAAGGCGATGAACGGCGATCTTCCCGTTGAGCTTCAGGGCTACGGCATGGAAACTGCGGAAGTTCACTCGATGTCGATGGAATTTTTCGCGTGGAAATGGATGGAGCTTTTCTTCGGAGAAAGAGCCGACGATTACCGCAAGATGCATTTTCTCAATGCGCTCTCGTTCATTCCCTACGGCACGATGGTAGACTACTTCCAGCAGTGCGTTTACGAAAAACCCGAAATGACTCCTGCAGAACGCAAAGCGCTCTGGATCGAGCTTGAATCGAAATTCCGCCCGTATATGTCCTCCGAGGGCATCACCTATATGGAAGAGGGCGGCCGTTGGCAGTATCAGAGCCATATTTACGAACGTCCGTTCTATTATATCGACTACTGTCTCGCGCAGACCGTCGCTTTCGATTTCCTTATTGCAATGAAAAAGGATTACGACGATGCGTTCAAGCGTTACGATGAGTTTGTAACGAGCGCAGGCTCGAAATATTTTACCGACCTTGTAAAAGACGCAGGCTTCAAGACTCCGTTCGAGCAGGGTGCGCTTAAAGATATTATTGAGAATGTTAAATAAATCATTAAAAGGAGGATTGGAGTATGAACAGAACAATTAAATTGGACGGAAACCGTTCAATAACGGTTGTATCGACAGACAACACAAAAACAGCGATTTCGGAAAATGATGCCGAGATGGATATAAGAGCGAAAGAAGCCGTCCGATCCGCCATAAACAGAGCAAGAACCTGTAAAAAACCTATTGCAAAATACGACAGAAAAACGAAAAAGGCCTATATCGAAACCGCCGACGGAGTAAAGACGTATGTCAGATAGAAAACCTATGATCCTCGTCTTCGCCGGTCCTAACGGTTCGGGGAAAAGCACGATCACACAGTTTTTCGATACTGTCGGAACATATACAAACGCAGACGACATGGTTTCAGCAACCGGGATGAAAAACGAAGATGCCGCTGTTCTTGCAGACAAAATGAGATATGATTCAATAAAAAACAAAGAGGACTTTACATTTGAAACAGTTCTGTCTTCACACTATAAATTGGATATTCTCGAAAAGGCAAAGGCAGAAGGATATTTTATCAAGTGTATTTTCGTTCTTACAGTAGATCCCGCAGTTAATGTTGCCCGTGTTGCCGCAAGAGTTTCGTTGGGGGGACATAACGTAGACGAAGATAAGATCAGAAGCCGATACGTTAAATCTCTCGGAAATATAAAGAACCTTATCGAGCTCTGTGATATTCTTCATGTTTATGATAATACCGAAGAACCGATACGAATAATAAGAAAACATAAAGACGACATATCTATTTTTCCTAACGATTTATGGTCGGAGGAAAAGATACTGTCTCTTTTCTGATCAAAGGTAAAACAGTATGAACCAGGAATTTCTCGATAAATGCAAAGAACTCGGCGTTCATGAATACGGAATTCTGACGATCGATCAAGTTCCGTTCGAACATGAGGTACGAGAGATGTGCGCCGCAAACAGATGCGGTCTGTACGGCAAGAAATGGTGCTGTCCTCCCGGTTGCGGAACAGAAGAGGAATGCAAGGAAAAGTGCATGAAATACAAGAATGTTTTTGTATTTTCAACAAAGTACGACCTTGAAGACTCCTTCGATTTCGAGGGCATGACAGACGCTATGGTAAGACACCGCGAGATTTCGAAAAAGGTCAGAAACCTTTTCAAAGAGATGTTCGGCAACGATTTTCTCGCTCTTTCTTCCGAGGGCTGCGATAACTGCAAAGAGTGTACGTACCCCGACGCTCCGTGCCGCTTCCCCGACGATATGATGCCGTCCGTCGAAAGCCACGGAATCATGGTATTCAAAGAAGCGGCTGCCTGCGGCATTCACTATATCAACGGCGCAAACACGGTCACGTATTTCTCGAATATTTTTTATAATTAATGTAGATTGCAAAAGAGCAGATAGGGAAAAATCCTTATCTGCTCTGTTTGTTTTTAGCTGTATTTATACAATTTAGCTACGAAGTAATTTAGCTGCGAACTTGTTCGCTATTTAGCTTACAACTCAACGAGTTGTAAATTTAGCTGCACGTAGTGCTATTTAGCTCGCAACTCTGTTGCGTATTTAGCTTGCGTAGCAAATTTAGCTACGAAGTAATTTAGCTGTTTCGAAGAAACTATTTAGCTGACCGTAAGGTCTATTTAGCTCATCGTCAGATGACTTTTTGTTTCACGTGAAATATTTCTTATAAAACTATAGACATATTGAATTTTTTATGTTATAATATCAAAAAATAAAAAACATTTTTAAACAGAGGTTTCGGTCATGAAAAAGATCTTAACAAAGACGATCACTGTTCTTTTGATCTCGGCATTTATGCTGACGTTTTTCTCGGCATGCGGAGGAGCGCAAAACGATGAAGTTGTTCCCGAATTCCCAACGGAGCTCGGCGATGGACTTGATTTTGACGGAAAAGAGTTCATTTTCAGAGATGTTGTCCATCACGGAGACACTCCGCTTATACCCACATCGATGGAAAATGCGCTTGACGACCTGCTTCTTGAGCATTATGAGAAGACGGAAAAAAAGATCAACTGCAAGATCACGCTTCTTGTCGGCAACGGCACCATCACCCAGTATATTGCTTCGGGAATGAAATATGCCGATCTGATGAACAGCCAGTTCGGAAGCATTTTTTCATATTATAAAGCCGGAATAACTGCGAATTACAACGATATACCGGGCATAGACATTCACAGCGGCAAATTCGGCAACGAAAACCTTCTCGATGCGTTGACATGGGGCAACGGAACGTACGGCGTTGTTGCTGAATATTGGGGCATTCCGACACCGTATTTCAACGATGCGTTGATGTTCAACCCCAGAATAATAAAAACATATTCACAGCCCAGCCCTCACGAGCTCTGGGAAAACGATAACTGGAATTACGACACGTTCGAACAGATAGCCGTTGCCGTTACAGACACGACATCTGACCCCGACCGTCCCATTTACGCAACGGGTCTGAGCAGTTATTTTCTGCGCGCGGCATTTTTTGCCAACGGAGCGACCGTTGCAAAAGAAAACGAAGACGGAACTCTCTCGTTCAATCTGCCGTCTCAGGAAGCCGCAACAGCGACCGATTGGCTCAAGAAGCTTAATAATGAGATAAAAGTCCTCGACCCGAACACAAACGGCAGCTGGGAATATTACTGCGATATGTTCTCAGGCGGACAGTACGCATTCCTCTCGGAATATTCATGGGTCGGTCTGTCAAAAGATAACGGCAGGGTAGGGCTTAACATGGAAGAAGAATTTTCCTGGGTTCCGTTCCCACGCGGTCCTCATGGTAATAAAGAAGTACTCGCAACGTATGCCGACGCGAATTTTGCGCTCTTCGTTCCGATAAACAGTGAAACGGACGAGATCGGATATGTTATGACCGAGCTTTTCGAGCCTCTTTACGAGGGCAATAATTACGGCTGGAGAGAAGATTTCAAGCGTGAAGTTTTCTGGGACAGCACATCTTACGATCTTTACATCAAAACTCTCGAATCCGCAGTCAGCGATAATCTTTTATATGCGTCATCGGCAAACCTCGTTGACAACATCAAAGCAATCGTCCGCGGCTCGAAATCCGTTCAGGAGGCATTCGAAAGCGTAGCCGATAAGGTTCAGGATCAGCTCGACAGAGACTATAATAATTATCTGAAAAATAATTAAGCGAAATTGCTTCGCAACTAAATTGAACAAGTTCAGCTAGATTCGGCTAAGCCGAGCTAAATGTGCTAAGTGCATCTAATGCACTTCATGTACGTTAAAAGATAAAAAAAATACAGAGCAGATCTTGGTTTAAACCTTTTTCTGCTCTGTTTGTTTTTAGCTGTATTTATACAATTTAGCTTGCGTAGCAAATTTAGCTACGAAGTAATTTAGCTGCGAACTCCGTTCGCTATTTAGCTTACAACTCAACGAGTTGTAAATTTAGCTGACCGAAGGTCAATTCTGCTCTGTTTTTTATCGGAAAATTCTTACTTATTGAGGATTTTAACAGCCGTACCGTATGCAATGACCTCTGCGGCACCCTGAATGATAGCAGAAGACGCATAACGAATATTAACGACCGCATCGGCACCGAGAGCTTCGGCTTCCATGACCATTCTCTTTGTTGCAAGTGCGCGAGCTTCGTTCATCATTTCATTGTAAGCTTTCAGTTCTCCGCCTACCAATGTTTTGAAGCTCTGTGTGATGTCTTTGCCGATATTTTTTGATTGGATCGTGCTTCCTTTAACAAGTCCCAACATTTCCAATTCTTTGCCGCTGATGTAATCAGTATTTACCAATATCATCTTCTTCACCTTTCTTTATCTCTTTTATTCTTTCTATACAGACTTTTATCATAACTGCCGACAATACAAGAGGAATAATGCCCAAAAGATATTTCCATATACCGTCAAGCAGTGTTATCAATAATCCGAAGTAAAAAACATAATAAACTACTACTATTATTGAAATCACGATCGGCGCTATCATTTTCTTTTTATGCAAATTCACTTTATGACCTCTCTTTATTTAACTGCGTAGCAATATCTCTCAACGAAGTTGAATATCACTGCGAACCTGTTCGCTATTTAGCTTACAACTCAACGAGTTGTAAATTTAGCTGACCGCAGGTCTATTTAGCTGCGAAGCAATTTAGCTGACCGTAGGTCAATTTAGCGGCACAAAGTGCCATTTAGCTGCGAACTCCGTTCGCTATTCAATATCCAACTCCGGCGGAATATCGATCTCATCGGAGACGTATTTGCCGTTCTTTTTGCGTTGACGGACGCATTCCGTAAGCAGATATTCGATCTGACCGTTGAGTGACCGAAAATCGTCCTCTGCCCAGGCGGCAAGGGCGTTGTAGAGTTTCGGCGAAAGGCGGAGAGGGACCTGCTTTTTTGTCTGATTATCAGCCATATCAATAGAGGTTGCCGGAATTTACGACGGGCTGTGCGTCGCGGTTTCCGCAAAGAACAACGAGGAGATTGGAGACCATAGCCGCTTTTCTTTCTTCGTCGAGGTTTACGACGTTCTTTTCGTTGAGGCGGTCGAGAGCCATTTCAACCATGCCAACAGCACCGTCAACGATCATTTTTCTTGCGTCAATGATAGCGGATGCCTGCTGGCGCTGGAGCATAACTGCGGCGATCTCGGGAGCGTATGCAAGATATGTAATACGTGCTTCGATGATCTCGAGGCCTGCTTCTTCAACTCTTGACTGAATTTCGTCTCTGATTCTGGATGCTACGATATCGCTCGAGCCACGAAGGCTTCCGTCATCGGCAAGACCGTCGCCTGTTGTATCAACATTGGGAGCAACGTCATAGGGATAAATGCGGACTACATTACGAAGCGCACTGTCGCACTGCAAAGAGAGGTATTCTTTATAGTTATCTACGTTGAAAACGGCTTTTGCGGTGTCTGTAACACGCCACATGACCGCGATACCGATCTCGACGGGGTTGCCGAGGCAGTCGTTGATCTTCTGACGGTTATTGTTGAGAGTCATTATTTTAAGAGAGATCTTTTTGCTGGGCATTTCAACGGAGACCGCTTCGCCCGATGCCGATGCTACGGGGATACTGCCGACTTTAACATCTCCGCTCTGATTGAGCTTCGTTCTTGCCGCAGGATTAAAGCCTGTCGCAAAGGGGTTGACGAAATAGAAGCCGTCTTCTTTGATAGTGCCGATATATTTACCGAAGAGGGTAAGGACGAGCGCTTCCTGAGGCTTGAGAATACGTAAGCCGCAAAGAGGGATCCAGCCGAGGCAAACGATAAGGAGGGATACGATAAGCGTGATGATATAAACAGCAGAGCTGTCGCCGCTGTCGAGATGAATTCCGCTGAAAATTATGCCCGCTATGCCGACGATAAGCAAAAGGATCGTTAAAAGCATAACAGCCATGCCGTTCTTTTTAGTCGTTAAAATTTTTTCTTCCATGATGATTTTCCTTTCAATGTTTTGTTGCCAACCTTTTTGATATCAAAATGATATCATATTTTTTACGGTTTGTCAAGAGGGGGGAAGAAAAAAATTTTAAGCTAAATAGCGAACAAGTTCGCAGCTAAATTTACAATTCGTTGAGTTGTAAGCTAAATTACTTCGTAGCTGAATTGTATAAATACGGCTGAAAGAAAACAGAGCAGAAAAAGATTTTTACCTTATCTGCTCTGTATAATTTATTTATTTTACATAAGTTCGTTCTGTACGACCGATCGAAGCTGATCTATTGCATACAGCGGCAGATTAACGAGCCATTCTTCTTTTTTGAAGTCTGTCATGGATGTACGAACGGAAATTTCGGGAACAAATTCCTCTTCTTTGGCTTCGCACGCCGACAAAAAGGTAAAAATAAACGAGATAAGAAGAACTATTGATAACGTTTTTTTCATGAGATATACCCCCCTATTTTATTGCTTGCCGCAAGGCAAATTTAACTGACAGAGGGTCTATTTAGTTTTTTTATCAAACACTCTCACGTAATCGACAACAAACGTATCTCCGATAGCGTCGAATGCCTCCTTACAGGGAACGTGGGGCTCATGACGGTAGCCCATAACCTCTGTTGAAATCAAAATAAATTCGGTAACGTCTGACGGATTTTTATCTGTTTTGCCCGTTTCATTGCCGTCAATGTAGAATGTGTAGCCGTTTTCGTCCCAAAGGACACCGAAACGGTGGAAGACCTCTTTATCAAGGGACCTGTTTTCGCCTGTGCCGAAGCTCTGTTTATCAAGACCGTAGCCGCCTGAATGTACACAATGAGTAATGATATCGCCGGGAGCAAAGCTTTCCATTATGTCTATCTCGGTGCCTGTTCTGCGGGAATCGAGAGACGCGCCGATAGTTGGCGACTGTATCCAGAAAGCACTCCACCAGCCGGGCTTTTGCTGAAGACGGCAACGGCATTCATAATAACCATAGGAATGTAAATATTTAGATTCATGAAGCTTGCCGATATTCCACTGCAAGTCCTCGCCGAAGCACGTTGTTTTAACAACAGGCTCATCCATGAAATTATAGCCCGTCTGAAGCTGAGAGCTTACAGGCATACCGTTTTCTTCGATAAGAGTGAAAACAACATTACTGTTTCCATCGAGAGAAACGCCTTTATCGGTCCATGCAGGCCATTTTTTACCCATCATAGCCATGCGGAAATCCCATTTTGAGGTATCAAGCTCAGTCCCGTCAAATTCGTCAGACCAAACAAGCTCCCAATCACCGTCAGGAAGAAAACTTGGTTCGTGACCGTTAACATCGTACTGTTTCATAGTTAGATTCCTTTTCTTTCACAGTTTATCTAACTAAAAGTATATCATATAAAAGATTGAATGTCAAGTAATTGAGTAACAGAATATCTTAACTCACAGTTCACCTATTCGCAAAAAACGACAAGAAACAATTTATTTCTTAACAATTTGCAAACCGCTCTTGATTTTTGGAGTATCTTATATTATAATAACTATCAGGATAATTAAGATCCGGTAAAGAAGAGAAGGATTTTTGAATTTTCGGAGGTAAACTGAACATGAACGGTCAGCCGATATCTATGTTTGATTTTCAGAACAACTATTTCCCGATTGGAATAATCGCAATGGAGAGCGCTCGCGAGCTTGCTAAATTGATTGATGAGCATCTCATGTCTTGGTACTATGAAGAGCATCCCGAAGCAAAAGACAAGGAAGATGCAAGAAAGTCCCTTATCATAAAATCGTCATGCCCCAGATTTAATACCGGCGACGCTAAAGCGGTTCTCGGTGAAACTGTAAGAGGATACGATATTTATATCGTTACCGACGTTGGAAATTATAATTGCACATATACGATGTACGGCAAAGAAGTAATGATGTCTCCCGACGATCATTATCAGGATCTCAAGCGTGTTATCTCCGCAATCAGCGGTAAAGCGCAGAGAATCACCGTTATTATGCCTACCCTTTACGGCGGCAGACAGCACAAGAGAAGCTCCAGAGAATCTCTCGACGCTGCGCACGCACTTCAGGAACTTCAGGCAATGGGCGTTTCGAATATTCTTACTTTTGACGCTCACGACCCCAGAGTTCAGAACGCTACCCCCCTCATGGGCTTTGACAACGCTATGCCCAACTATCAGGTACTCAAAGCTCTTTTCAAAAAAGTACCCGATCTTAAAATAGATAAAGATCACCTCATGATCGTTTCTCCCGACGAAGGTGCGATGAACAGAAACATTTTCTACTCCTCCATGATGGGTCTCGATCTCGGTATGTTCTACAAACGCCGCGACTTTACCCGTATTGTCAACGGCCGTAACCCGATCATCGCTCACGAATATCTCGGCGCCGCAATCGAAGGCAAAGACGTATTCGTTTCCGACGATATCGTAGCATCCGGCGACTCGCTTTTAAGCCTTGCATACGACCTCAAAAAAGAAGGCGCAAAGAGGATTTATCTTTCCGCAACTTATGCGCTCTTTACGGAAGGCATCGAAAGATTCCACAAGGCTTATGCAGAAGGTATGTTTGACGGTCTTCTTGCGACCAACCTTACCTATCAGAGCCCCGAAATGCTCAATGCTCCGTGGTTTATCAACGTTGACGTTTCGAAATACGTTGCATACTTCATCCTTGCATCGCATCAGCACAGATCCGTCACAACGATCCTCAACTCTCACGAAAAGATCCAGAAGCTTATCGAGAAGTACGTTGCTGAGCAGAAAGAAAGAAACGAAGACGAAGAATGCACACTTTTTTCGCAGTCATAAACAGAATGAAATATATCGCGCGGTGGGGGCTTATGCGAAATGTCGAGCCGGAAAATATCCAACAGCACTCGCATGAGACCGCCGTGCTTGCGCACGCTTTGGCGCTTATAGCTAACGAACGGTTTTCCGCAGGCATCAATGCCGAGCGGGCGGCCGTTCTTGCGCTATATCATGACGCTTCGGAGATCGTCACGGGAGATATGCCGACTCCTATAAAATACGGTTCTCCCATTCTCCGCAAGAGCTATGCGCAGATCGAAGAGCAGGCAAAAAAGATACTTATCAAACGTCTGCCCGAATATCTTCAGCCGCAATATGAAAAGATCCTCGACTCCGAGTCGGCTCCCGAATGGCCGTACGTAAAAGCCGCGGACACTCTTTCTGCGTATATCAAATGCGTAAGCGAGATAAATGCAGGCAATAAAGAATTTATAACGGCGGAAAAGAAGCTCTATAAAAAGCTCGAAGAATATCCTCTTCCTGCATTGAAAATCTTTATGGAAGAATTTTTGCCGGCTTATTCGCAGACGTTGGACGACCAGTAATTCTATAATTATTTTCTTTCTTTCGAAAAATCAGCAGAAAAAAGCTCCGAAAAAATTTCAGAGCAGAAAAAAGCTCCGAAAAAATTTCGGAGCTTTTTGGGTAATCAGCAATTACAGAAAGGAGGAAAATGAAAAAAATTTATGAAAAAAAGGGAATAGGCTTTAATGATTATTCGTCTCCGAGATTGTTATAAAGACGGAGAGAATCGTTGAGTTTATCGGCATTTTTCTTATCGGTCCAGGAAAGATAGATAGTTGCGGGGACTGCGGCGATAAGACAGCCGACGATGCCGCCGATAAGAACGGGCAGGGTAGTTATTATGCCCATGATCCACGACGAACCCATTAAAACGACGATCAGAACGACGAAAAAGGATATCCGTTTAAGCAAAAGCTTCTCTCTGAAAACGGGGATCCAGTCGAATATCGCATCGATCGCGGTGAGGAGTGCGGAAAAAAGAACCGCCCACCAGAGCATTGTATAGTCTTTTTGAGGGATGAGCTGATCGAAAACGAGGATGGGTACTATCATTATACCCAAAATAAAAAATAATGTGCGGAAAAACAACTTGAGTTTTTCAAATATATTCTTTTTCACTTCTCAATTGCCCCCGACACCGAGTTTTTCACGAATTGCCGCCACATACTGACGGGAAATGATGATCTTTTCTTTATTTACGAGTTGTGCGATAAGCCTTCCGTTCGTTTCGGTCTGGATGCTGGCGACTTTTCTAAGGTTAACGATAAAACTTTTACTTACGCGGACGAAAGACGAATTGCTGAACTTTTCTTCGACTTCGTAAAGACGGAGGTTCGTTTCGTAGACGTCATCTGCGGTATAGAAGAATAATTTGTTGTCTGTTGTTTCGAAATAAAAAATATCCGAAAGGCTTATAAAATGCGTTGCGTTATCTTTTTTGCCGCTTATCGTGTTGGCAAAAAGGCGGATGGAGGCGATGAGCTTCTCGAGCTCCGGATCGACGGCACTGCATTTGATCGTGATCTCGGGTTCTTTGAAGTTATCGTTCTGTTCGATATGGATCTTCAATGCCGTTCCTCCTCCGTTTTGTGAATTCAGTATAAACCATAATTGATTTTTCGTCAACCCCTTTTCGGGTAAGTTGCATTTTAAAGGACGTAAGTTGCAGAAAATAATAAGTAAAGGAGAGCCAAAATGCCCGAATATACAGTTTCCGTGCGAAACATAGTTGAATTTATCCTGCGCCGCGGCGATATAGACAGCGCCGCCGTTTCGTCGTCTTCGGATATGGCTCTCGGAACGCGCATTCACCGTAAACTCCAGAAAAAAGAGCAGGAGATCTGCGATTACACGCCCGAAGTCCGTCTTTTTCATGTTTTCGATATTGACGGAATGACGATAAAAGTCCAGGGAATTGCCGACGGCATCATAAAAAGCGACGGCGGTTTTACGGTCGATGAGATCAAATCGACTTCCTATCCGCTTGAGGCGATAAACGAAGATTTTTCGTATCTTCATCAGGCGCAGGCGGATTTTTACGCATATTTTATCTGTAAAAACGAAAATTGTGACCGCATTTCGACCCGTCTTACGTATTGCGATACAGATACCGAGCAGATACGTCGCATAGTGTCCGAAAAAACGCTTTCTGAGCTTGAGCCGTTCGTTTTATCGGTCGTTGAAAAATACGCAAAATGGACCCGTTTTAAGAGCGAGCACGATAAGGTGCGGGATCTTTCGTTGACGTCGCTTCGCTTCCCGTTCGAGAAGTTCCGTCCTGGCCAGCGCGAGGCTGCGGCGCATATTTACAAAGCGGTAAAGGACGGGGGCACGCTCTTCGTTCAGGCGCCGACGGGAATAGGCAAGACTGTTTCGGCGCTCTTTCCGACCGTAAAAGCGATGGGGGAGGAGCATTGCGAAAAGATATTTTATCTTACGGCAAAGACGACGACCGCAAAAGCTGCAGAAAATGCGCTACTTTTGATGAAAGATAAAGGGCTGATCTTAAAATCCGTCAGCATAACGTCAAAAGAAAAGATCTGCGAATACGAAAAGCAGTGCACGCCCGAAAAATGCCCGTTCGCAAAAGGTCATTTCGACAGAATAAACGATGCGGTATTCGATCTGATCTCTTCGGAAGAAATAATAACGAAGCAGACTGTCCTCGAATACTCGAAAAAGCACTCCGTCTGCCCTTTTGAGCTGACTCTCGATGCATCCGACTGGTGCGATGCGATAATAGGGGATTTCAATTACGCTTTTGACCCGAGGGCAAGTCTCAAGCGCTATTTTGAGCAGGGCGGCGAATACGTTCTTTTATGCGACGAGGCGCACAATCTTGCCGAAAGAGGCAGGGAAATGTTCTCTGCGCAGATAAGCAAAAGAGCGGTTCTCGATTCGCTAAAAGAGCTTAAAAATATTGATTTTTCGGAGAAAAAAGAGCTTAATAAGCGCCTCAAACGCCTAAATACGATGCTTCTTGAATATCAAAAGAAGTTAAAAGAAAATCCCGTTCTTACCGAAAACTCCGTTATAGAAAAACCGACTGCTTTTTATGAAGCCGTATTCACTTTCTGTGATAAATATTCCGCATACCTTGCCGAAAAAAAGGACAGCAAGACGAAGCTTTTCATCGAAGATAAGGCAGACGGCGGCGAAAAAGAATCGCTGAATTTATATTTCGACTGCCTTGCGTTTTTATCCGTTTTTGAGAACGCAGGAGATGAATACGTTTATTTTGCCTCAAATGAGGGCGGAGATACGAGGGTAAAACTTTTCTGCGTTGATCCGTCGAGACTTATTTCCGAAACGTGCGACAAATGCAAAGCGATAGTTTATTTTTCGGCGACGCTTTTACCGTCAGACTATTATTTAAAGATGCTCGGCGGAAAAGACAGAGAAAAAACCGAGCCGAAATTTATCCGTCTGCCATCCCCGTTTCCGCGCAAAAACCTGATGATTTCAATATATTCCTCGATCTCGACACGTTATAACGACCGAGAAAAAAGTCTCGGAACGGCGGTTGATATAATCGCCGCAACCGTTGAAAAAACGGGAAATTACATCGCATTTTTCCCGTCGTTTGCGTATATGCAGAAGACTTACGAAGCGTTCAGAGAAAAATATCCCGAAACAGAAACGCTCATTCAGCAACGAGATATGACCGAAGACGAGCGTACGGAATTTCTCGACAGATTTATCGAGCATCCGACAAAAACGCTTGTCGCATTCGCCGTCATGGGCGGCATCTTTTCGGAGGGAGTCGATCTTGTCGGGACAAGGCTTTCGGGCGTTATTTTGATCGGCACGGGACTTCCGCAGGTCTGCTTTGAAAGGGACGTCATACGCGATCATTTCGACAAAACGACGGGGAAGGGTTTTCTGTATTCATACGAATATCCCGGTTTTAACCGTGTTCTGCAGGCGGCAGGACGGGTAATTCGGAGCGAGACGGATATCGGAACGGTGATCCTTGCCGACGATCGGTGGTCGAGAGAGGAATACAGAAAGCTCTTTCCGCCCGAATGGTTCGGGGAGGGGTTCGAGTATATGTTCAGCGTAAAAGCATTGAAAGAAAAGCTCGAAAAATTCTGGGATAAAGACGAAAACAAAGCCGAAAATTAATTAAAGGAGAAGATGCGGTCAGACGTATCTTCTCCCTTATTTTATGATTATCTTACGATTAAAGTCAAACCGAGTTATTATTAATCAGCGAGACCCTTGCCGATAGTTGCGAGGAGTTTTCTTGTTTCGTCGCAGCTGTGTTCCCAATACATTATGCCGAGAATGCCTTTTTTCTTGATATATTCGCATTTTTCGGCGATGCTCTGCTCGTCTTCGTAGGTGATAAAATCGGTGCCGTTGAAGAGCCAGGGAGATTTTGCGGTATCGTCCCAGTAGCGTGTCCAGCCGTTTTTGTCGATATAATTATCGTGAAGATCGGTAAAACCGGGACCGTAGAGGTTAAGAACCTCTGCAGGCTGATGCAGACCGTTATTTTTATTTTCAACGCCGTTGAAACGTCTCGAATAGAACGCCGCACCGTATACCATTTTATCATACGGCAGGCCTTTTTCGTGGAAATATTCGACAGTCGAAGCGCCGCCCCATGCAAAGCGGGGATCGTCCGAATCGGGATCATAAACATTTGTATGGTGACCTGTATAGCCGTCAAACTTCGCAAGGTCGTACGTCATAAGAGAGACGAAGTCGAGAATTTCATTGATAACAGGGAGATGGCAGGACTGATCGGGGAAATATTTGCCTGCGCCGGCAGCGATCGTGAGGATACATCTGCCGCCGTCGAAAGCCTTGCAGTTATCAAGTTCTTCACGCAAATATGCGAGCATACGGGTGAAGTTTTCTCTGTCTTCGGGGATAGCGGTGATGCCTGCTTCATCGATCGCGGGATACTCCCAGTCGATATCGATACCGTCAAGGCAGAATTCGCGCTGGATTTCAGCGGCAGACTGTGCGAAAAGACGGCAGCCCTCGTCTGTTGAAGCAGCTTCCGAAAAACCGCCTGCGCCCCAACCGCCGACGGAGAGGACGATCTTGATCTTGGGCTTGATCTTTCTGATTCTGTCGAGCTCGACGAAATACTGTTTATTATGATCAACGGTTATGCGGCCGTCTTTAACGAGGCCGAAAGCAATATTTATATGAGTGAGGATCCTGAGGTCTTCTTCCGTCACCTTGGGAAGATACGGAGCGTAAACATACGCAGCTCTGATAAATGCCATAAGAATTCTCCTTTTTAAAAGGTCATTTTTTTAATTTTAACATAAAACAGCAAAAAAAGCAATAGAAAAAGCGAATTTTTTTATTTTATTATTGAATCTTTCCGATAAATATGTTATACTATTAAAAACACACAAAAACCTTGCTTCAAAGGAGATCAACATTGAAAAACAGAATCTCTGCGGCGGTGCTGGCGTTCATAATTATGCTGACGTCGGTAATTGCCGCCTCGTGTAACTATAAAGAACCGATAAAGCCTGTGGACGGCGTGGAGCAATACAAGCCCGAAAATATCGAACCGATCGAGCCTGCAGTCGTTGAAAGTACGGTCGGTATAACGCTTTTCAGTTGGCAGATACCCACAGCGGAGTACGCCGAAAAGTACTGCACCGAGATAAAAAACTGCGGTTTCGACTGCGTTGAGGTCGTCATTTTATGGAGCGATATCGAAAAAGAGCAGAATAAATTTGATTTTTCAGAGATCGATGCGGTGCTCGACGTATTCGCAAAAAACGGTCTGAAAATGAGCCTCAGCCTTCTTTTCTGGTCTGAGCGTCTCGACTGGAAAGACACGCTCGATTATCAGATGACTGCCGACGGCGAAGTTTTCAGATATGACGATACTCGCGGCTCGTTCCTCGCGCTCAACAGCAATAAAAATCTTGCGGTCATGGCAAACACTCTCGGCTACTTTGCAGCGCATTTTTCCGACCGTTACGACAATATCGTAAGCTGGTCGATAAGAACCGACTGCTTCGCAAAAATGGAGTATTCTTCGCTTACCGATCTCGACTATTCTCCCTCTGCGATCGAAGCTTTTATCGATTTTCTTGAGGCAAAATATCTGTCGATTGAGCTGTTCAACAAGTACTTCGGCAAGGATCTCGATTCGTTCGAAAGCCTTGCAGTTATGGGAAAAACCGAGCTTAAAAACCTCTGCGAATACGACTGGAAACTCTTCAAACAGCAGACTCTTACCGACGTTACGAATCTCTACACGGAGATATTCCGCATCGCCGATCCGTCAATTCCGGTCGCTCTTCAGATCAGCAGTTTCTGGGATACTTCAGCGGCATTTTACCGCGGATTTTTCGATCCGTACGTTGTTTCACGTGAAACATCCGTCGATATAATCCAGATAACCGACTCACCCTCGTGGCCTCACGACTTTTCCGTTGACCTTATAACTTCGCTTTCCGATAAAAGCGTTTCGATGGAAACAGACGGCTCATGGCAGGGGGAAGACACTTTTACCGCGTATCTTCAACAGGTAGAGCTGTCGGCAAGGTCGGGCGTAAAAATTATCCAGACGGTCAACTGGGAGCTTGAAGATATTCAGACTTACGGAGCAACGTTTCTTTCAAAGTTCAAAGATCTTTATGTCGGAGCGACAGAACGTAAAGAATACGACGAAACAGACGTAATTTTAGTCAATACGCTCGACTTCCTGCTCAAAGAACCGCCGCAGGATCTTCACGATCTTTACTATTACGCTTATAAGAACATGACGGGTTCTTCGGGCAGAAAAGTCAGATTTATAACCGATACGCAGATCATCGACGATCCGACAGTTCTCGAAGGCATCAAGAAAATTCATCTCGGCGAACTCGACGATGTCATGCATATGAGAGATGAAGTCGGCAGACTTCTTGCCGAAAGCAAAATAATTCTTGTTGACGACCATAACGAGCAGCCGAACTTCATAAACGAATTCGGTGAGCCGCTCAAAGAAGAAGTTCAGGTCGAGCTCAGAAGAAAACTCAAAAACAGTTAAAAAAGAACGATCTTTCCGTTCTCGATATAATGTTCAAGTTCCGCGCGGTCAAAGTCCGAAAGACTTTCCGCCGGAACTTTTATTATACATTCAAGCCGCCCGTCCGAAAATATTTCTTCGCAAAGCGCGCGTTTATCAGCTTTTTCGTCAAACCAGACGGTCATTTCGGCTCTTCCGAATTTTCGCCCGAGTCCGAATATTTTGACGATCTCAACGCAGACGCACGCAAGACCGATCGCCGCAAAAAGCGCGAGAATGACTTCGAAAAAGATCTCGATCATATTTATCATTCCTTTCAATGATTGTTACTGTCATTATATGTCGGATTTTTGGGTTTGATAACAATGGGAGGGGAGTGTTTCACGAGAAACACGAACTGACGTCAAAAAAACAATGTTTCACATGAAACAATCCGTAAAATAAATTTATAAAAAATGCGGAATATACTTGATTTTTACGGAAAATAGTGATATAATATAAAAATACCGAATATACGACCAAGGAGCATCGTTTTGGGAAAAATCATTGCAGTTGCAAACCAAAAAGGCGGTGTCGGAAAGACGACAACTGCCGTTAACCTTGCATCTTGTCTCGCAGAAAAGCATAATGTGAACGTCCTTCTTGTCGATTTTGACCCGCAGGGCAACGCAACGACAGGGTGCGGTATAAATAAGAAAAAGGTGTCGGTTTCGACATACGACATCATAACCGCCGATAATATCGATAAAGAGCTTTTCCGCTCGGCTGTCATAAAAACCGGCTTCAAGAACCTTTCCGTAATACCGTCGGGCATCGGTCTTGCAGGCGCCGAAATTGCGCTTGTCGGCGGTGATAAACGCGAAAGCAGGCTCAAGCAGGCGCTGAGTTTCGCAACGGAATTCGACTACATTTTCATCGACTGTCCGCCGTCTCTGGGTCTTCTGACCCTCAACTCTTTTACTGCGGCAGACACGATCCTGATCCCCATTCAGTGCGAATTTTTTGCACTCGAGGGTCTTTCTCAGCTTACAAACACCATAAAGCAGGTCCGCCGCCTTTACAATCCGAACCTCGATATCGAGGGCGTCCTCGTAACGATGTATGACGGCAGACTCAACCTCACAGCGCAGGTGCTTTCGGAAGTCAAGAAATATTTTGCGGATAAGATGTTTTCGACGATCATTCCGCGTAATATACGTCTGACCGAAGCCCCGAGCCACGGCAAACCCGTCAATTACTACGATAGGGGAGCGAAGGGCTCGACCGCTTATTATGCGCTTGCGGAGGAAATTATAAAACGTAATAAAAAACGTTAAAAAAGGAATAAAATGATATGAAAAAACAGACAGGACTCGGACGCGGGCTTGAAGATCTGTTTGCCGAAAATTCGATAGATATAACCGTCGAAGAAGGACAGGTGACATTTGTCGGAATATCGGAAGTAGAGCCGAATAAGAGCCAGCCCCGTAAGTTTTTTGATAAAGAAAAGATCGCAGAGCTTTCGACCTCGATCGCAGAGCACGGACTTCTGCAGCCGATAATCGTAAGAAAAGTCGGCGAAAGATACCAGATAATCTCAGGTGAGCGTCGTTGGAGAGCGTCGAGAATGGCGGGTCTTACGGAAATACCCGTAATCGTTAAAGATATTGACGACAAGACAGCGCTTGAGATCGGACTTATAGAAAACCTCCAGCGTGAAGACCTCAACGCAGTCGAAGAAGCGAAAGGCTACCGCACTCTGATCGATGAATACGGACTTACGCAGGAAGAGATCGCAAAGAGGGTCGGCAAATCCCGTCCCGTAGTCGCAAATGCGTTGAGAATTCTCGCTTTGCCGCAGGACGTTCTCGACCTTGTTCTTGCAGGCAAACTCACTTCGGGTCACGCAAGAGCGCTTTTGCCGCTGATGGAAACGTACTCACCCGAAAAACTTTTACAGCTTGCAAAAGATATAATCGATAAAGATCTTACCGTTCGCCAGATCGAAAATCTTTCGAAAGAAAAGAAAGATAAGACCGAAAAACAGCCGAAAGTAAGAAAAAACGAGATCTACTATGCCGAGATCGAGGAAAACATCTCGAAACAGTGGGGCCGTAAAGCAAAAATCACGCCGACCGGTAAAAAAGGCGGCACAATCACTCTTGAATACTATAACGATGACGACTTCAACGCATTGCTTGAAGCGCTCAATATAAACTAAATTAAGGAGATCATTAAAATGCTTGATATAAAATTTTTAAGAGCTAATCCCGATATCGTTAAAGAAAACATCAAAAAGAAATTCCAGGATCAGAAACTTCCTCTCGTTGACGAAGTTATCAGACTCGACGCAGAATACCGCGAAGCAAAAGTTCAGGGCGACGCGCTCAGAGCAAAGAGAAACTCCGTAAGCAAACAGATCGGTATGCTCATGGGTCAGGGCAAAAAAGAAGAAGCTGAGCAGGTCAAAAAGGAAGTTGCCGCAATCGCAGGCGAACTCGAACGTCTCTCCGCTCTCGAACCCGAACTCGAAGCAAAGATCAGAGAGATCATGCTCGTAATCCCCAACATCATCGACCCCTCCGTTCCCATCGGTAAAGACGACAGCGAAAACGTTGAAGTTCAGAAATTCGGCGAACCCGTCGTCCCCGAATACGATATTCCCTACCACGTTGATATCATGGAAAACCTCAACGGTATCGACCTTGACAGCGCGCGCAAAACAAGCGGCAACGGCTTCTACTACCTCTGCGGCGATATCGCGCGTCTGCATTCCGCAATCCTTTCCTATGCTCGTGATTTCATGATCGATCGCGGCTTTACGTATTACATTCCCCCGTTCATGATCCGTTCCAGCGTTGTTACCGGTGTTATGAGCTTTGCGGAAATGGAAAACATGATGTATAAGATCGAAGGCGAAGACCTTTATCTTATCGGCACCAGCGAACACTCCATGATCGGTAAATTCATCGATTCTTTCATCGAAGAAGATAAACTTCCGCAGACCCTCACCAGCTATTCACCCTGCTTCCGTAAAGAAGTTGGCGCGCACGGCATCGAAGAACGCGGCGTTTACAGAATCCACCAGTTCGAAAAACAGGAAATGATCGTCGTTTGTAAGCCCGAAGAAAGCCCGATGTGGTTCGATAAACTCTGGCAGAACAGCGTAGATTTCTTCCGTTCTCTCGATATTCCCGTAAGAACGCTCGAATGCTGCTCCGGCGACCTTGCAGACCTCAAAGTTAAGTCCGTTGACGTTGAAGCTTGGTCTCCCCGTCAGAAGAAATATTTCGAAGTCGGCTCCTGCTCCAACCTCGGTGACGCTCAGGCTCGCAGACTCAATATCAAGATCAAGGGCAAAGACGGCAATTATCTCGCTCACACTCTTAACAATACGGTTGTTGCTCCCCCCAGAATGCTCATCGCGTTCCTCGAAAACAACCTCCAGAAAGACGGCTCCATCAGAATTCCCGAACCTCTCAGAATGTATATGGGCGGCAAGGACGTAATCAAAAAATAATTGTCACCTCAAAAGCTACCGAAAAGGCAGAAAAAAGTGATAAAATATATGATCATAAACTTTTGATTTTTATTTAAAAGAAAGGGTGAACGACCATAAAAACATGCAGAAAATGCGGTGCTGTAAATTCCGACGACAGCGCTTACTGTTCCTCGTGCGATGCGAAGCTCGAAAAGACGGCAGATATGCCGACGGTAAAAGCGAAACACACGGCGACGGAAAATGTGTCAAATAAAAATGAAAACGATCGTCCGAAAAACTCGCAAACCGTTGCGGTTGACAGAAAAATCGAAGCTACGGAAGAGCTTTTCGAAGACGGTCGGTCGGAACTTAAAATCTGCAAAAAATGCGGAGCGTATGTATCGTCGGAAAAAAATATCTGCCCCGATTGCGGAAATTTTCTGACGGATGACGCCGACGAAAAAGTTAACGATCAAATAAATAAACAGCTCGACAGGCTCTCAGATGCTTCCGATCCGTTTTATCCGACGGTCTGGCAGCGTGCTCTGGGATATTTCTCGCTCGTCGGGGCGGTGACTCTCGGCGTGATGATGCTCGTATCGATATATTTTGAGAAATTCAACCCGTATTTTATCATCGGCATCATCGCTTTTGCGGATGCGTATTTCAGCGCTCTGCACGGAGAGAAACTCTGGTATCTTGAACGACTGGGGTTAGCCTTTACAGTTGACAATCCCGAAGACATGTTACCGGGCGTATTCTGGTCATTCGGCAGAAAAGCCGCAGTGATTTTAGGAACGGCGGTCGGGATTGCGTGCGCTGTTTTTGCATTCAACGGGCTGTTATATCAACTTTAAACATATGGAAAAGATCATAAAAGAGATAACCGATTTGATTTATCGCGCCGGAAAGCTGATTTTATCGGCGCACGATCAGGAAGAAGACGGAAACGTTGCCGAAAAAAACGGTGACGCGGCGAATATGGTAACGAAATACGACGTTGCGGTGCAGGATCTTTTAATCAGCGAGATCAAAAAACTGCTCCCCGAAGCGTATTATATTGCCGAAGAAAAAAATAACGAGGATAATATCCTCGATAATGATTACTGTTTTATTATCGACCCGATCGACGGAACTGCGAATTTTGTGCATGATTACAGACATTCCTGCATTTCGCTCGCGCTTTTTTCGCATTCCGAAGCGATATTCGGGGCGATCTACGATCCGTATCTTAACGAAATGTTTACC
The DNA here is from genome assembly GCA_017621705.1 of Clostridia bacterium. Lineage (GTDB taxonomy): Bacteria > Bacillota > Clostridia > Oscillospirales > UBA644 > HGM12619. Next base: position 56,554 of record JAGASR010000034.1, read on the forward strand.
GCCGAAAAGGGCAGGGGAGCATATCTTAACGGAAAGCGCATAACCGTTACAAACAGAGGGTTTGAGCATTCGATCCTTGCGTTCGGCACGTCTCCTTACGATAAAAAAACGCTTGGAGACAGGTCATTTAAGATCTGCCACGAGCTTTTTATGGAGTGTTCGGACGTTCGAAGATGCGGCACTGCGGCGCTCGACCTTGCATACCTTGCGGCTGGAAGAAACGATATGTTTTTTGAATGTCTGCTTTACCCGTGGGACTATGCGGCAGGTCAGCTTCTTGTCAAGGAAGCAGGCGGAATTGCAACCGATATGGACGGCGAACCGCTGAAATTCAACCGCCGCTGCTCCGTACTCGCGGCAACACCGACCGTTTACGACAGAATGCTGAAGACGGTGAAGAATATAAAATAAAACTGTAAAGAGCCTGTACAGAGAATTTTCTTTGTACGGCTCTTTTTTTCTTAAAAAGTATTGACTTTTGATAGCATTTATGCTATCATAATAGTAGATAATAGAAGAAGATATTTAGGAAACAATAATGTACAACATCGAGTTTTACGAAAAATCAGACGGTTCATCGGATGTCTGGCTTTTTCTTGAAGATCTGAGAAACAGAAAAGACACAAATAAAGATGCTAGAATACAATATAAACAAGCAACGATGTATATTGAACTTCTCCAGAATAACGGAACAAGACTCCCTGAAAATATAACAAAACATATTGAAGAAGATATCTGGGAGCTTCGTCCTGGAAATAATAGGATATTTTATTTTTACAGAATGGAAAATACCTTTGTTTTGTTGCACCAATTCAGAAAAAAACGCAGAAAACTCCCAAAAAAGAAATTGAGCAGGCAAAACGTGAAAGAGATGATTATTTGTCAAGAAAGGAGAACAAATAAACATGAAAACATGGAATGATTATAAAGAACACGTTAAAAAAATCGATCCTATAGCCAAAGAAGATATAACCGAAGCAGAAAATATTGCATTGATAGTCGGTGCAATGATAGAAAAAAGAAACGAACTCGGCATCACGCAAAGACAGCTTGCGGAAATGTGCGGAATTCCACAATCATCTGTAGCAAGAATTGAATCATATAAAACGACTCCCAATCTTGATACGATTTTAAAGATCATGCAGCCTCTCGGATTAACTCTCTCTGTGGTTTCCGTTCGGTAAAAGATAAAAAAGAGCAAGAATAGGTTTTCGCCTGTTCTTGCTCATATTTTTCGGTTAAATTGCGGAATTTTCGCAGTATTCGATATACGGTGCGCCGTTTTCGGTGAATTTTATCTCAAGAGCAACGTAAGTCGAGGTGAAATATTTCTCGCCCGGGCCGCCCCATCTGTCGGCAAAATAGATATAACGTCCGTCGTCGAGAGTGAGAATAAAAGCGGGCTGAGAGTCAAAAGTCGTCTCGTCGCCGAAATTTTCAAGCATTGACCAGCGACCTGCCATACTGTCCGAAACGGAAAAACCGCACTGGTTCGGCGCCCAACCCGTACACATCGAAGTGAGCATGATATACTTGCCGTTGCGCTTTAAAACTGCGGGCGCTTCACGGTGCATACCCTGAAAAAGCGTGCGGACATCCTCGTCAACATTCATAAAATCGGCTGTCAGGCGGTAAATTTTAAGGTCTGCGTTATCTCTCGAAGAAGAAATGAAATACGCTTCGCCGTCATCGTCAAGAAAAAGCGTGCAGTCGCGCGACATATTGCCGTAAGGACGGAACGAACCGCGGTAGATAAAGTCGCCGTCGGGAGTGTCGCAGGTCGCAATGCAGACCGATGCGGCGCTGTAATTGACACCGTTTTCATAGTGCGCCCACATAACGAAAGTCTTCGTTCGCTCGCAATAGAGCACTTTCGGTCTTTCGATATTGACTTTGCCCTTCGATGCAGGGATAACATTCAGTCCGTCGATTCTGTCTTCAACCCCTTCGACATTACGCTTGATCGTAAGGTCGGAGCGGACAGGCATCGGCATTGTTTTGCTGTTTACGGTAAGTACGGCGCCGCGGTTTTCCCAGTTTTTGAGGTCGGTACTGCGGTAGCAGGAAACGTAATTGTCGTCCCTGCGGTCTTCGCCGTACCAGTACCAGAATTCGCCGTGACGGAGCATATGGCCGCCGTGCGCGTGAATGACATTACCGTCAGTATCGAACCAGGGTTGTCCATTTATCCTCATAATAATGCACTACCTTCTTTCGAAATTATTTCAGGTTTATTATCTTTCAGCAACAGCATCAGCAATTTTCGCAAATTCTTTCGGAGAAAGGACTTCGCCTCTGACGGTTTCTTTGATTCCGAGAGATTTCAGCATCTCCGCGCCGTCCGTTTTTGAAATGCCGAACTCCTGCGAAAGGTTATTGACGAGCGTTTTACGTCTCATTGCGAAAGCCGCTTTGATAACACGAAAGAAAATTTCTTTGTCTTTTACGGGTATGCGCTCGCTTTCGGGGATTATCTCAAGCCTTATGACTGCCGAATCGACCTTCGGCGCAGGGTAAAATGAGCCTGCCGAGACACCGAAAAGCAGTTTTGCGTTTGCGTAATATGAGATCGATGCCGTGACCGAGCCGTAATCGGGGGTGTTCGGAAGCGAAATGAAGCGTTTTGCAAGCTCTTTTTGCACCATGACCGTTATTGATCTTACGGGCGCTCCGCTTTCCAGAAGCGACATGATGATCGGAGTCGTTATATAATACGGCAGATTTGCGCAGACATCGACACTCGTTTCTCCGTATTTTTCGCAGAGAGCGGAGATATCGACGTTTAAAATATCATCATTTATGATCTCAAGGTTGAAAAATTCCGCTAAAGTCTCGTCAAGAACGGGCAGAAGCGACTTATCGAGCTCGACCGCAACGACTTTTTTTGCACGTTTGCAGAGCTCTTTTGTAAGACAGCCGAAACCGGGTCCGACTTCAACGACGAAATTGCCTTCGATATCGGCTCCTTCCGCAATTTTCGGAGGGATCGCCGCATTTGTCAGAAAATTCTGACCGAGCGTCTTTGAAAATTCGAAGCCGTATCTCTCGCAAAGATCACGGATGACGGAAAGATTAGTAAGCTCCATCAGTCTTCGTTTCCGGTCGTGAAGAATAAAACGATCGCAGTGATGAGTGCGCCGAAAAGACCTGCAATAAGAAGATCGACCCAGGGAAGATCAAGTTCAAAATGTTTTCTGTCGTTTGTTCTGAAAATATTCATAACGAAAACTCCTTTTAAAAGTTAATTCTGACCTTCGTTTTTGAGATATTTGAGGTAAGCATCGATAAAGCCGTCAAGATCGCCGTCCATAACTGCGTTTACGTTACCCATTTCGTAGTTTGTTCTGTGGTCTTTAACGAGAGTGTAGGGCATGAAGACGTAAGAACGGATCTGCGAACCCCATGCGATCTGCATCTGGTCGCCTTTGATATCTTCGATTTTATCGAGATGTTCGCGTTCTTTGATCTCAAGAAGCTTACTTTTAAGCATTTTGAGCGCCTGTTCTCTGTTCTGCTTCTGTGAACGTTCGTTCTGACAGCCGACAACTATACCTGTCGGGATATGAGTAATACGGATAGCGGAGTCGGTCTTGTTGACGTGCTGACCGCCTGCGCCCGATGCTCTGTGCGCTTCGACTTTGATATCTTCTTCGCGGATTTCAATATTTTTATCATCCGTAATTTCGGGCATAACTTCAACGGATGCGAAAGAAGTATGGCGTCTTCCGGATGCGTCGAACGGGGAAACACGTACAAGACGGTGAACGCCTGCTTCGGATTTGAGATAACCGTAAGCATTCGGGCCTTCGACAACGATAGAAGCGCTCTTTATACCTGCTTCATCGCCGTCGAGCATATCGATAGTCTTGACTTTATAGTTATGCTGTTCGCCGAAACGGCAATACATACGGTAAAGCATCAGCGCCCAGTCCTGAGCCTCGGTGCCGCCTGCGCCCGCATGGAAGTTTATGATCGCATTATTTGCGTCGTATTCGCCGTTAAGAAGCGTTTCGAGAGTCTGTTTTTCAAACTCTTTTTCGATATTGCGCGCAGTTTCGCCGAGATCGTCGTCATATTCGTCGGTCTGCTCTTCTTCAGCCATGTCTGCGAGGGTCTCTGCATCGTCGATAAGGCCGAGAAGTGCGTTAAAACGGGTGATCTTTTCTTTTACGGATTTCTGTTCAACAAGAAGCTTCTGCGAATTTTCCATATCGTTCCAGAAATCGGGAGCCGCCGCGAGATTTTCGATCTCTTCGAGGCGCTTTTTGAGCTCTTCGATCTTCATTGCGGAACCGAGATCATCCGCCTGCTTTCTAAATTCTTCGAGTTTAAGTCTGTATTCATCAAGTATGATCATATAAAAAATTCCTTTTACGGCGAATTTTGTTTATTTTCCAACACAAAATCTGGAAAAAATATTATCGATAATTTCTTCGGATACGGTCTTTCCCGTCATTTCACCGAGCGCTTCAACGGCTCTTTCGATATCAGAAAGCAGTGCGTCTGCCGTAATACCGATATTTTCGAGCGCATGGGAAAGTTCGTTCTGCGCGGCGACAAGGCATTCGTACTGACGGACGTTCGAAAGCATAACGCTTTCTTCGCCCTCATAGCCGAGCGGAAAGATATTTGCGATCTCTTTTTCGAGAAGATCCATTCCGTCGCCTGTTTTTGCGCTGATATTGACCTTGACATTAAATTTTGAAAGCTCTTCGTCGGTCATATTGGGAGCTGTCGCAATGTCAGTTTTGTTAAAAACGGCTATTTTTTTCGCATCAGACGCCATAATTGCCGCCGACAACTCTTCGTCATCGAAAAGTTCACTGTCCGAAACGTCAAAAACACATAAAATAAGCTCTGCTTCGCCGATCTTGCCAAGCGTTTTTTCAACGCCGATCTTCTCGACCTCATCGTCCGCATCGCGAACGCCTGCAGTATCGAAAAGACGTAATTTAACGCCTCCGAGCTCTGCGGATGCCTCGATAACGTCACGGGTTGTGCCCGCAACGGAGGTGACGATGCATCTGTCTTCGCCTAAAATGCGGTTCATAAGCATGCTTTTGCCGACATTCGGTTTGCCTGCAATTACGGTTTTTACGCCCTCGCGGATCAGTCTGCCGGAATCGTAAGATTTCAGGAGCTTTTCGATCTGCGAATAGGAACAGGTGATCTGCTCTCTGAGCGTTTCGGGATCGGTATCGACGATATCTTCATCGGGATAATCGATAAATGCAAGAAGCTGTGCGGAAATATTGATAAGGCCGTCTCTAATGGAGTTTATCTTGTCCGAAAGACTGCCCTTCATACGGCTGACTGCCGCCCTTGCCTCGGCTTTCGTTTCGCTGTCGATAAGGTCGATGATTGCTTCGGCTTTTAAGAGGTCAAGTTTGCCGTTAAGAAAAGCGCGTTTTGTAAATTCTCCGTTTTTTGCCTGGCGCGCGCCGTTTTTGATTAGCAGACGAAGAATGCGCGAGCAGTTGTAAACACCGCCGTGGCATGAAATTTCGACAATATCTTCGCCCGTGAAGCTTCTCGGCGCACGGAATACGGAAACAAGAACATCGTCAACGGTTTCATTGCCATCGACGATATTCCCATGTATTACCGAAGACGACGCAACTTCGCAAAGATCACGGGAAAATATCTTCCCGACAACCTTCAGGGCTTCTTCGCCCGACACGCGTATTACGCCTATTGCAGCCTTGAACGGAGCAGTAGAAAGCGCAGCGATCGTTTCGTTTTTCATAATTTTTTTCCTTTAAATAAAGGGTTTTGAATAATAAAATAACAGGTAAGGTAGAACTGAAAAAATTATTTTTCAGTTTAATCTTCCTTTTGAGAAGAAAAACCGATAGGTTTTTACTTCAAAGAACGTAAATTCCTTTTTTCAAAGAAGAAATTCCGATAGGAATTTACTTCAAAGAATGTAAATTCCTATTTATTGAAGAAGAATAATCGAATGATTATTCTTCAAAGAACTGAAAAATTTATTTTTCAGTTCTTTGTGCGCGTTTTTCTCCTGCGCGAAGCTCTATGGTAGGTTCGGTCTGTGCAGCCTCGGTATTTTCAACGGGTTTACGTTCACGGGGCTGACGGGGACGGTCGGAGTAGGGCTTTTTGTTGTAAGGTTTCTTGTTGTAGCCGCCGCGGTTTTCGTTGGAAGAAGCGTTTTCTTCGGTCTTAACGCGGGGAGCTCTCTTTTCGCCTTCAACAAAGGAGATTTCGGTCACACCGTTCTCGTTATTTTCGGATTCGGAATGATTGCGGTTATTGTTTTTATTGAAATTCTTCTTATAACCGCCTTTGCCCTGGGGTTTTCTCTGGGGACGCTGTTCACCGTCTTCACCCTGATATGCGATGACGACTTTTCTGTTCGGTTCGCTGCCAACGGAGAAGGTGGTGATGTTCTGTTCTTCCTGAAGACGGGTATGAATGATACGTCTCTGATAAGCGCTCATGGGGTTGAGAGTTACACGTCTGTGAGACTTCTGAACCTGCTTTGCGATACGCATAGCGAGAGCTTCGAGGCGTTCTTTGGATTTTTCGCGATAGTCGTTGATATTGAGGGTAACTTTGTATTTGCTGTCGTTATCGTGATTTACGGAAAGTGCGATGATCATCTGAAGAGCTTCGATAGCTTCGCCCTGCTTTTTAAGGAAAATATCAGCAGCTTCGCCGTCGATTTTGATATTGATGTTCTCTTCTTCAACTGTTATGCTGGTTTTGCAGCCTTCAAGACCGATAATGTTAAAAAGACCGGAAAGGTATTCTTCGACCTTGTCTTCTGCAGAAATTTCGTACTTAACGCTGATCTTGGCGGGAACGGAACCTAGACCGAAAAAGCCTTTTTTCGGAAGTTCAACGATCTCGTAAGAAAAGCTGTCTTTGGACAGACCGAGTTCGAGCGCCGCCGCGTCGACAGCTTCCTCGATCGTTTTGCCCGTAAATATCTTTTCCACTTGATTTTTATCCTTTCAAACGGATTGAAAAGAAAGGGGAGGGGTATGCGCTTATTTGTTGTCGGTATCTTCTTCGTTGACGATAATAGCGCCTTGCTTTTCCTTCTCTTCTTCAATACGCTTCATTTTTTCGATTTGATTATAATTGAGTTTCTTTTCCTTTTTCGGTTTTTCTTCGGGCTTCGAAGGCTTAACGATAGCCTTGAGCAGGAAGATCTGGCCTATAGAAAGAACGTTGGACGCGATCCAGTAAATACCTACGCCGGTCTGGAACGAGAATGCGAGCCAGACAGAAAGAAGGGGCATGGTATAGAGGAGAAGATTCATATTTGTCTTCTGACCGTCGGGAGTGGGCTGTGCGTTGATCTTCTGGGTAAGGTAACTTACGAGGAAGGAAGTGATGCCCGAGATGATCGGAAGAAGAGTCGTCCAAACAAAAATAGAACCTGCCTCGCTGATATACTCGCTTGGAGTCATACTGAGGTCAAGACCGAGGAAGTTAAGGTTAAGAGTGGTAAAGTCGGTGATAAAACCTTTGTCGGGATACTTGAGAGCGTAATCTGCAAGACCCGATTTTACCGTTTCAAATACAGTGGGGTCGTTGAGCGCCTGCGCTACGCGGATCTCATTTGTCTGAAGCCATTTGGTAACAGCGTCAAAATCCGCAAGGTCGGTTTTACCGAGCGCATCGATAATTTTCTGAACACCGCTGGAATTAAGGATGTTCACTATCGCGAAATTCGTCAGTTTGTTAAGGCCTACGATATAGGTAAGCGGGCGACGGATCGCGTTCCAGAGACCGAGGATGATGGGGAGCTGAATGAAAGTCGGAAGGCATCCGGACATGGGATTGTAACCTTCTTCAGCGTAAAGCTGCTGTAATTCCTCGGAATATTTCGGGTTTTTGGTGTCTCCCTTGTATTTCTGCTGAAGAGCGTTCATTTTGGGCTGGACAGCCTGCATTTTCAGTCTGCCTTTTTCGCCTTTGATACTGATAGGGAGCATTAAGAGTTTTGCGATGAACGCAAAAAGGATGATAGCAAGACCGTAGTTATCTACGAGCATGTAACAAAGCTTGAATATCCACGCAAGGGGGATATAGATTATGTCTAAAAGACTTTCCATTTGCTCAGTTTTGATCTCCTTGTTTTCTCGGGGACAGGATCGTATCCGCCCTTACAAAACGGGTGGCAGCGCAAAATTCTCCGCAACGAAAGAAAAAACCCCCTTATAAAACCGTGAGTCCTGAATGCTTCGAGCGCATACTCCGAGCAAGTCGGTGTAAATCGGCAACACGGGGGTTTAAACGGAGATATATTTTTTCGATAGATCTTAATGAGCGCAACAGCCGCTTTGACGGGGAGCTGTGAAAGTTTCATCTTTCCTGTTCTCCGGCGATCAGACCTGCTTTTGTAAAAGCACGGGTAAGATCCGTTTTTACTTCATCCATCAGAACGAACGGGGTCTTTGAGCGCGCGACGAGAACTATATCGTAACCGCGATTCATCATCGGTTCGAGCAGCCTGTATGCTTCTCTGATAACTCTTCTCGCACGGTTTCGCTGTACGGCTTTACCGATCTTTTTTGTGGTTGTGAGACCCAATTGATTGACTGACTGTCTGTTCTTTCGATAGTATACCACAACGCTCGGAGATGCCAGGCTTGTGCCTTTTTTGTAGAGCTGACGAAAGACCCTGTCGTCCTTGATAGATTTCGTATATTTCATACTTTAACGATTACAGCGAAAGCTGTTTTCTGCCTCTCGCACGTCTTCTTGCGAGAACTTTTCTGCCGTTTGCAGTTTTCATTCTCTTTCTGAAGCCATGAACCTTGCTTCTCTGCCTCTTTTTGGGCTGATATGTTCTTAACATCTGACCGAACCTCCTTTTCCGGGGTCTTCACATATTACACTTTTTCCCTCTGAAAAAACGTTTTCATGGGCAAACACCCTTTTACAGGGCATAATGACAGTGTTAGCTATATTATATAACATTTCAAACCACATTGTCAATACCTTAATTAAAATTTTTTTCGAAAAATAACATGAACTTTACTTAAAACTGCTTGATTAAATTTGCTTTTTATGCTATAATAAATATATCTTTATATACTGTAAGTATTTCTATTTATAAAGAATAGCTTTTTTCGACTGCGGACGGGCCGTCCCGTTCCGCGTTAAAATATAAAAAATTAACAGGAGATGATATTCATGCAAGCCTTCAAAAATTTGTGGTCTGCCGCTGTGGAACGCCTTACCAAACACATCAGCGAATCGGCAATGGATCTCTGGATACGTCCGATCGTTCCGATAGCCTATGAAGACGACTCCGCCATTCTCATGGTAGAATCATCTTTCCAGCGCGATATCATCATGTCCAAGTATAAAGACCTTATCAGTCACGAGCTTTCGGACATGGTCGGTTTCGAAATGACGATAAATGTCATAACCCCCGAAGACAGACAGGTATCTCAAAGCGTAAAGAAACCCGAAGCGCCCAAAGTCCAGATTGAGAGCATGGTAGAACCCATCTACCCCGAGTATACTTTCGACACTTTCGTTGTCGGTGACTCAAACAAACACGCTCACGCGGCATGCTACGCGGTTGCAAAAAATCCGTCAAAAGCATATAACCCTCTTTTTCTGTACGGCAATACGGGTCTCGGCAAGACCCACCTCATCAAAGCGATCAGAAACGAGATCGCAGTTTCATTCCCGCATTACAAAACAATCTACATAACCGGTGAAGAATTCACAAACGAGCTTATCGACAATATCCGAAACAAGACTATGCCCGAATTCAAAAACAAATACCGCAATGTAGACGTGCTTTTTGTCGACGATATTCAGTTTATCGCAAATAAAGATTCGACGCAGGAAGAATTTTTCCATACGTTCAATGCTCTTTACGAAGCAAACAAGCAGATCGTACTCGTATCGGACCGTCCCCCGAAAGATATCGCTCTTCTCGAAAACAGACTCCGTTCCCGTTTCGAAATGGGCATCATCACCGATATCTATCTTCCCGAATACGAACTGAAAGTTGCCATCATCAAGCAGAAAGCGAAGACATACGGCATGGAACTTCCGGACGATGTTGTCGATTTCGTCGCAATGAAGATCAAAAACAATATCCGTCAGCTCGAAGGCGTTCTCAAAAAGATCATGGCTTTCCAGCTTATCTCCAATCTGCCCCCGTCGATCGCGATCGCAAGCAGCGCAGTAAGAGATATAACGAGCGAAAACGAGCCCATTCCCGTTGTTTTCGATAAAGTCCTCAAGGAAGTAAGCCACGAGTTCGGTGTTTCCGAAGAAGATATCCTCAGTAAGAAACGTATCGAAAACGTAACCTTCGCCCGTCAGATCGCAATGTATATCATGCGCGAAATTACGGATCTCTCTCTTCCCGAGATCGGTCAGAACTTCAACGGCCGCGACCATTCGACTGTTCACCATTCAATCAGAAAGATCGAAGCGAAGATCAAAACAAACAATACGCTCAAAAACAGGATAGACAGTGTTATCAAGAATGTACAGGAAAGATAGAAAATCTGCGATTTTCTATCTTTGAGAAGTAAAAATCTTTCTTGCGTTATACTTTAAAATCATTTTTCTTTAAATAAAAACTCTAAACAATTTATTTTTTTAATTTCTAAAAATATTTCTGAAAAGTGTTTTTACAACAATTTTAAAGATACTGAAATGAGTAGTTGAATTCCACGGTCGGATTTTAGTTTGATAAATCAACAGAATCGACAACAGCTTTCGACAGAATAAACCGAAAGAGAAAAAAGTTTTCAACAGAATAAAAAGATTTACGTCCACAGAACGCACAGAATGAACAATTCTCGCATCCGCAAATGTAGAACGATTTTTATCCACACTTCGTCCACACCTGCCAAAATCTTGAAATAAAGGCAAAAAACGGCGTTTTAAACTGTTTGAACAGCCCCTACTTATTACTACGAAAATATACTTATTCTTCGTTAGTTATTTAAGAGAGTCGATCGGACCTCAAACGGGTTGAGGAAGAGGCGAAGCCTCGTTCCGAGTCAATTAAAATTTTTATATCAAAAGAGAAAGGGTTATCCCATAATGATATTTTCATGCGACAGATCTGTTCTTTACGAGACGTTCGGGATCGTTTCCCGAAGCATTCCCGCGAAGAACGCGCTCCCCGTCCTTTCGTGCTTCCTTATTCAGGCTGATTCGACGGGCAAAATAACCGTAACGGGTTTTGATATGGACCTTGGTATAACAACGACGCTTGACGGAGACGTTACCGATCCCGGTAAAGTTGCCGTTGATGCAAAGATGCTTCTTGATATTATGAGAAGCATGGAGCCCGGCAGTGTAACTTTCACCGAAAACGATAATAAGACCGTTACCGTCTCGGGCGGCAGTTCGGAATATATCCTGCCTTATATCGATGCTGATACTTTCCCCGAAAGACCTGCGGCTGAAGGCTGCGATTATTTTACGATCGATCAGAAAGTTCTTCACTCGGTCATCCGTCAGACTATTTTTGCGGTTTCGCAAAGCGACGTAAAAGGCATTTATACGGGTGCGTATTTCAATATTCATGACGGTCTTCTCGAAGTTGTCTGCACAGACTCTTTCCGCTTTGCAATGAGAACCGAAAAATACGAGTGCGACAAGACAAGTTCGTTCCTCGTTCAGGGCAGAGTTTTAAATGAGCTTATAAAAATCATGAAAAACGAAGACGGTCAGGTTCGTATCGGTCTTACGGGTCGCCATATCGTTTTTGAATTCGATAACAGCCGCATGATCTCGCGCCTCGTTGACGGAACTTACATGAACTATTCGCAGATCCTTCCGAAAGGCTTCAAATATACCGTTACCGTCAAAACAGCGGAGCTGAAAAAAGTCGTTGAGAGAGCATCCGTTCTTATCAGCGAAAAAATGAAAGCTCCCGTTCGCATAAGCCTTGAAAATAACAGAATTTTTATCACCTGCCGCACTGCGGACGGACACAGTTTCGACGATGAGATCGAAGCTGATATCTGCGGTTCGCCGTTCGAGATAGGTGTTAATAACCGAAATCTTCTGAACGTTCTGAGCGCTTGCGAATGCGAAGAGGTCATAATGAATTTCAATTCGCCGCTTTCTTCTATCTGTTTCCTGCCCAAAGAGGGCGATTCGTTCCTTTTCCTTCTTGCGCCCATGCGCCTGAGCGGAAAATAATTTATGATCCTGAAAACTTTAACTCTGAGCGGTTTTCGCAATATTGAGTCCGCGCGTGTCGAGTTCGACGAGGGCGTGAATATTCTTTGCGGAAACAATGCGCAGGGAAAAACGAACATAATGGAAGCTATCAGATTTTTTTCCGAATGTCGAAGCTTTCGCGGCGCATCGGATAAGGAAATGATACTTTCGGGCGAAAAATTCGCCTCTGTTTTTGCGGAATTCGAAAAAAACGGTCGCACGCAGACCGCAGAAGTCCGTTTCTTTTCCGAAAAGAGAAGAGAACTTTATTTAAACGACTGCAAGGTTCAACCGAAAGAGTTTATGGGTAATTTCAACTCCGTTCTTTTTTATCCCGAACAGTTGACTCTCATAAAAAATGGTCCCGATAACCGCCGCAGGTTCATGGACGTTTCGGTCTGCCAGATCAGACCCGTCTATTACACTCTTCTTTCGCAGTTTTCAAGGGTTTTGCAGCAGCGCAACGCTCTTTTGAAATCGGGCGATACCTTAACGCTCGATATCTGGGACGAACGCTTTGCAAAGCTCTCGTTTCTTGTTACGAAGACCAGAGAAAACTATCTTTCGAAACTTGAAAAACATGCGGCTCCGATCGCAAACGAAATTTCGGGCGGTGCGGAGAATATGACGCTTCGCTACACCCCGTCTTTTGAGGCTGAAGACGAAAACGATCTCTATACGGAGCTTGTAAATAACCGCGAGCGCGACAGAGAGCTCGGTTACACCTCGGTCGGTGCTCATAAAGACGATTTCGAGACGTATCTCAACGGAAAAAACGTCAAAATATACGGCTCGCAGGGTCAGCAGAGGTCTTGCGTTATGTCATTCAAGCTTGCGGAAGCGGAAATTCTTTCGGATACGGTCGGTGAGTATCCGCTCGTTCTTCTTGACGATGTTTTTTCAGAGCTCGATACGGGCAGAAGAAACTACATAACGGGAAAGATCGTCGGAAAGCAGGTCATCATAACTTCCTGCGACCCGATCCCGATGCTCACGGATTCAAACCTTATTTTTGTCGAAAACGGTTCCGTTCATTCGGTGCCTGTTTAAAAGATTGAGAAAATTTTCTCTGATTTTATGTTATAATCAATTTACGGAGGTCGGTATTAATGTATATTTATATCGGTTCCGATTATCTGATAGATGAAGAGGAAGTTGTCGGTATGTTCGATATCGAAACGACGACGACCTCGTATATAACCCGAGACTACCTGACCGAAGCGCAGAAAAAGGGCAGGATAGTCAATGTTTCTTCGGATATCCCGAAGACGTTTATCGTTTGCCGCAGAAACGGAGAGACAACGGTTTATCTTTCCCAGTATTCCGCAGCGACGATAAACAGAAGACGATTATTCAGCCGTTAAAACGGCGACACCCGAAAATTAACGGAAAAATTTTCCGTTAAAAGAAAGGCATGGTTTTTTTAATATGGCAGAAAACACAGAGCAGGTAATGGCTCAGCAGCAGACCTATGACGAAAATCAGATACAAGTCATGGAAGGCCTTGAAGCGGTAAGAAAAAGACCCGGTATGTATATCGGTTCCACTTCCGTTCGCGGTCTTTGCCACCTTGTTTATGAAATTGTCGATAACGCAATAGACGAAGCGCTCGCAGGCTACTGCAAAAACATTTACGTAACTATCGAAAAAGGAAATATCGTTACCGTTACCGACGACGGTCGAGGTATCCCCACGGGTATTCATCCGAAAATGGGTATCTCCACGCTCGAAGTCGTTTATACGATCCTTCATGCGGGCGGCAAATTCGGCGGTGGCGGCTATAAGATCTCGGGCGGTCTTCACGGCGTTGGCGCATCTGTAGTTAACGCTCTTTCCGAATGGCTCGAAGTAACCGTTCACGACGGTAAGGACGTATGGTATCAGCGTTACAGCAAGGGCGTTCCGAACGAACCCGTAAAGAAGATAGGAACGACCGATAAAACAGGTACGACTTGCCGCTTTTTCCCTGACGGAACTATTTTCGAAACGACCGAATTCGATTTTGAAGCACTTCTTTTAAGACTTCGCGAGCAGGCGTTTCTGAGTGCAGGCGTTCATATAATCTTGACGGACGAACGCGGCGACGAGCCTGTCGTTCACGACCTTCTTTTTGAAGGCGGTATCAAAACTTACGTCGAATACTTAAACGAATCTTATCAGTGCGAAGGTCTTCACGAGATAATCTATATTTCCCAGAATAACGAAGAAAATTCCGCAGAAGTTGCTCTTCAGTATAACGATTCGTATAAAGAAAGACTTTATTCTTACGCGAATAATATCAGAACCGTTGACGGCGGTACGCATGATGTCGGTTTCAAAGCGGCGCTGACGAGCGTTCTTAACGATTATGCGAGAAAATATAAACTTTTAAAAGATAAAGACGAAAATCTTTCGGGCGAAGACGTCCGAGAGGGTCTGACTGCCGTTATCAGCGTCAAACTTACCGAACCGCAGTTTGAAGGTCAGACGAAAACGAAGCTCGGTAACTCCGAAATGAGAGGCGTTGTCAGCAGTCTCGTAAGCACCAAGTTATCCGTATTTCTTGAAGAAAATCCGAATGTCGCAAAAGCGATCATCAATAAAGCGGTCCTTGCTCAGCGAGGAAGAGAAGCCGCGCGCAAGGCAAGAGAAGAAACAAGAAGAAATTCCGCTCTCGATTCCGGTCAGATGCCCGATAAGCTTCGTGACTGCAACGAAAGAGACCCCGCTCTTACCGAAATTTACATCGTAGAGGGTGACTCTGCAGGCGGTTCCGCGACCCAGGGTCGTGACTCACGTTTCCAGGCGATCCTGCCTCTTTGGGGTAAGATGCTAAACGTCGAAAAAGCGCGCGCAGATAAAATTTACGGCAACGATAAGCTTTCGCCCGTAATTACCGCTCTCGGCGCAGGTATCGGTGACGATTTCAACGCTGAAAAGCTCCGTTATCATAAAATAATCATCATGGCCGATGCTGACGTTGACGGTGCGCATATCAGAACGCTTCTTCTTACGTTCTTTTTCAGATTTATGCGTCCGCTCATCGAGCAGGGCTATGTTTATTCCGCCGTTCCTCCGCTCTATAAGCTTTCGAGAGGCAAAACAACGAGAGTTGCCTACAGCGACGAAGAGCGAGATATGATCAGTAACGAAATGCGCGGCGGCAACCCGAACGTTAAAATAGATATTTCACGCTTCAAAGGTCTCGGTGAAATGAACCCGACGGAGCTTTGGGAAACGACAATGGACCCCGAAAAACGTACTCTTCGCCGTATCGAGCTCGAAGACGCTGCCGCGGCTGACAGAATTTTTACGATCCTCATGGGCGAGCAGGTCGAACCGAGAAGAGAATATATCGAAGAAAACGCAAGATATGCGATAAATCTGGACTATTAAGAGGTGAGTTGTTGTGGCTAAAAGAAAAAATGTGGATTATAAACCCGAAGATATAATGTTTCCGGATCAGGTCATAACTTCAACCGAACTTGTCCAAGAAATGAAACAGAGCTATATCGAGTATGCGATGTCCGTTATAGTAGGACGTGCGTTGCCCGATGTTCGTGACGGTCTCAAACCCGTTCACAGAAGAATTTTATATGCAATGTATGAGGACGGACTGACGAGAGACAAGCCATTCCGTAAGTGCGCTACGGCAGTCGGTGACGTTCTCGGTAGATATCATCCGCACGGTGACTCTTCCGTTTACGATGCGCTCGTTCGTCTCGCGCAGGATTTCTCAATGAGATATCCTCTTATCGATGGTCACGGTAACTTCGGTTCCGTGGACGGCGACCCCCCTGCAGCATACCGTTATACCGAAGCAAGAATGAGCCGCATTGCGGACGAAATGCTTGCGGATATCGAAAAAGAGACCGTTGACTGGGATCCGAACTTCGATGAAACGAGAAAAGAACCGCGCGTTCTTCCCAGCCGTTTCCCGAACCTTCTTGTTAACGGTTCGTCCGGTATCGCAGTAGGTATGGCGACAAATATACCTCCTCACAACCTCAACGAAGTCATTGATGCGACGATCCTCGTTCTCGATAACCCCGAAGCGACCCTCGAAGACCTTCTCGGCTGTATTCAGGGTCCCGACTTCCCGACAAAGGGTATCATTCTCGGCAGAAAAGGCATCAGAGCCGCTTATGCGACCGGTCGAGGCCATATAACCGTAAGAGCGAGAACCGAATTTGAAGAATTCGGCAGAGACAGAGTAAGAATTATCGTTACGGAGCTTCCGTATCAGGTAAATAAACGTATGCTTATTGCGACGATCGCAGAGCAGGTACGTGAAAAACGCATCGAGGGCATTTCCGATATCCGAGACGAGTCCGACAGAAACGGTATGAGAATCGTTATCGAGCTTCGAAAAGACGTTAACTCTCAGGTAGTTTTAAACAAACTCTTCACGCAGACCCAGATGCAGACGACTTTTGCCGTCAATATGCTCGCACTCGTCAATAATCAGTCCCAGCCGAGAATCCTTTCGCTGAGAAATATTCTTGACGAATATATCGAACATCAGAAAGATATCATTACAAGAAGAACAAGATACGATCTTCGCAAGGCTCAGGAAAGAGCGCATTTGCTCGAAGGCTTGATAATCGCGCAGGATAATATTGACGAGGTTATCAAGATCATCCGTAATTCCTACGATGATGCGAAGGAAAATCTTATGGAAAGATTCAGTCTTTCCGAAATTCAGGCATCCGCTATCCTCGAAATGCGTCTTAAAGCGCTCCAGGGTCTCGAAAAAGAGAAACTCATGGCTGAATACGAAGAGATCGAAAAGAAGATCGAATATTATAAGCAGCTTCTCGCTTCCGAATCGATGCTTATCGGAGTTCTTCGTGACGAACTTACCGAGATCAAGGAAAAATACGGCGATGAACGTGTCACCGAGATCCAGGAAGTTGAAAACGAGATCGATATCGAAGACCTTATCGAAGAAAAGACCTGCGTTTTCACCCTCACAAACAGAGGCTATATCAAACGTCTTTCCGAAGAAAATTATAAAGTTCAGAGACGCGGCGGCAGAGGTGTCACTGCGCTCACGACGAGAGAAGAAGACGTTGTCGAAGAAATGTTCACCTGCTCGACGCATGACCGCATAATGTTCTTCACCTCCGAAGGCAGGGTTTACTGCCTCAAGGGCTATGAGATCCCCGAGTCGAACCGTCAGGCAAAGGGCATGAATATCGTAAATCTTTTGCAGCTTAACAGCGGCGAAAAGGTCACTGCGATGATCCCGATGCGTGAGCTTGATGCTGAAGGTTACTTCAATATGGTCACAAAATACGGTATTTCCAAGCGTTGCAAGATCAGCGACTTCAAAAATATCCGTAAAGCGGGCCTTAACGCAGTCGAGCTTGACGAGGGCGACAGCCTTATCTCCGTTCGTCTTACGGATGGCGAAAAAGATATCATCGTAGCTACCAGCGCGGGCATGGCTATCCGTTACAGCGAAACCGATGTACGTGTCGTCGGCAGAACGGCGCGCGGCGTTCGAGTCATCAAACTCGGCGAAGGCGAAGAAGTTGTCGGATCGGTCGTTGTCGAAGAAGGCAGCACGCTTGTCACCGTCACCGAAAACGGCTACGGCAAACGCACCGATTTTGATGAGTTTAACGGTCAGAACAGAGGCGGTAAAGGTGTCCGCGTCCATAAGATCAGCGAAAAGACGGGTAATCTTGTCGGTGTTCGCTGCGTAAGTGAAGACGATGACCTTGTTATCATCTCGTCCGACGGTATAATTATCCGTGTCAAGATCGCAGATATCCCCGTTTACGGCAGAGCATCTTCGGGTGTTCATGTAATGCGTATTCAGGGCGAAACGAAAGTCATCGCAACCGCAGTTATCCATGCATCGGATGAAGAAGCATCTTTAAATGAAGAGGACAATATTGAAGAAATCGATGCGGATGCTTTTGAAAAAATTCTTTCCAATGAGGATAACGCAACTGAAAACAATTAATTTAAAATAAAATAAATAAAATATAAATTCTATATTTTTCACAGTAAAAGGACTTGAGAATATGAATAATACCGAAAAAACAATGGAAAAGATCGTCGCACTTTGTAAAAACAGAGGCTTTGTTTATTCAGGCTCCGAAATTTACGGCGGTCTTGCAAACGCTTGGGACTACGGTCCTCTCGGCGTTGAAATGAAAAACAACGTTAAAAAAGCATGGTGGAAAAAATTCGTTCAGGAATCTCCCTACAACGTAGGTCTTGACTCCGCTATCCTCATGAACCCCCGTGTTTGGGTCGCTTCCGGCCACGTCGTTAACTTCAACGACCCCCTTATCGACTGCAAAGCGTGCAAAATGCGCCACAGAGCCGATAAACTCATCGAAGACTGGAACGCTGAAAACGGCATTCAGATGACCGTTGAAGCTCTCACAAACGAGCAGATGACCGAATATATCCGCGAACATAATATTCCCTGCCCCGGTTGCGGCAAGAGCGATTTTACGGATATCCGTAAGTTCAATATGATGTTCAAGACTTTCCAGGGCGTTACCGAAGACTCTTCGACAGAGATCTACCTCCGTCCCGAAACCGCTCAGGGTATTTTCGTTAACTTCAAAAATATTCAGAGAACCACCAGAAGAAAGATCCCCTTCGGCGTTGGCCAGGTAGGTAAATCTTTCAGAAACGAGATCACTCCCGGTAACTTCACTTTCCGTACACGTGAATTTGAACAGATGGAACTCGAATTCTTCTGCAAGCCCGGCACCGACCTCGAATGGTTCGAATACTGGAGAACCCAGTGCCACAACTTCCTTCTCAACCTCGGCATGAAGAGCGAAAACCTCCGTCTTCGTGACCACGAAAAGGAAGAACTTTCTCACTATTCCAAGGCAACTACCGACTTCGAATTCCTCTTCCCGTTCGGATGGGGCGAACTTTGGGGCATTGCGGACAGAACCGACTTCGACCTCAAGTCTCACACCAACGAATCCGGCGAAAACCTCGAATATTTCGATCAGGAATCAAACGAAAAATATATTCCCTACGTTATCGAGCCCTCTCTCGGTGCAGACAGAGTTATGCTTGCATTCCTCTGCGAAGCTTATGACGAAGAAAATATCTCCACCGACCCCGAAAAGCCCGATATTCGCACCGTTCTCCATCTCCATCCCGCTCTCGCGCCCGTCAAAGCCGCTATTCTTCCCCTTTCCAAGAAGCTCAACGCAGGCGCAGAAAAGATCTTTGCGGATCTCGCTAAATATTATAACGTTGAATTTGACGATGCAGGCTCTATCGGTAAGCGTTACAGACGTTTCGACGAGATCGGTACTCCCTTCTGCATCACCTACGACTTTGATTCCGAGACCGACGGCTGTGTAACCGTTCGTGACCGCGATACCATGCAGCAGGAAAGAATCAAGATCGAAGACCTCAAGGCATTCATCGAAAGCAAACTTGAATTTTAATTGATAAATTAAATATCGAATAAATAAAAACAGCACTCTTTGGATTTTTAGTCCGAAAGGGTGCTGTTTTTTATGAAAACTAAAAAGAGTGAAATAGGCAGAAAAACGGTGTTACTTAAATATTTAATTTTCGTTGCTTTGACGCTCTGTCCGCCTCCGAAAATCTTTCTTTTTTTCGGGGTCGGGCGGTCCTTTTTTGTGTTTATATTATACCATATATTGTGGCTGATTTCAAGCAACCATCTGTAGAATAAGCTTCTATTGGCGGTTTATAAAAACAAATATCATTCTTTATTATTTATCGAATCGCGCCATGTGCCCGTTTTTCTGCTTGGGGTCTCGGCTTCTTTCTTTTCTTTTATAATGAGATCGTTTTCGTCTCGCAGAAACATATCCATAAGTTGAGGATTTGCCGCGGCGGAGAGTTTATGCCCGAGATAATACGGAATTATCAGACAAGGGACGACTATTATATGGTAGAAAATTATCGTTGAAGTCGCGAGTTCGCGCATAAAATAGCTGTTTATATCAGGGGTTATGCAAAGTGAGATTATTTTTTCGATGAGAAAAACGAAAGCGAGGATAATTCTGTCTCGAAGAGAGTATCTGTTATTTAATGTGTCTCTTTCTCCGTCTTCGAATGAAACCATCGAGCAGAATACCCAGAGAAAAATCGGGCGCAGTATCGCCATCAGATCAGAGATCTTTTCGGGTTCGTTGAAATCTAAGACGTAATACATAAAGAACATCAGAATAAAACAGATCAGCGCCGCGATAGTATCCATTCCGCTGAAATAAAGAAGCCAGAATTTTAAGATCCGCGCGATCTTCTCTCCGAAAGAGAAGTTTTCGAGAAATTTCCGCTTACGCATAACGTCTCCTTTCATATATAATAAAAATATTGATTTATTCTCTTTTTTGTGATTTATTATATAATATTAAAAATATATTTGAAGATAAGGTTTTTTATAGTATAATTACGGTTTTATCTTTTTATCTGTTCTCTATTTATTATAACATAAAAATATTTCATTTTCAATAACTTTTAAAGTGACAAATACTGTCCGTTTCGGATCAGTTTTGATTATAACTTATTTCTTCGGATAATTTTTTATGAATAAAAACAGCACCCATTTTAGCATTAACAATGCTAAAATGGGTGCTGACCGTTAGCTTTTCGTAAGAAAAATTTAGCTGTGCGAAGCACAATTTAGCTCTCCGCAAGGAGAATTTAACTGCACAACGTGCAATTTAGCTTGCCGTTAGGCAAATTTAGCTATGCGAAGCATAATTTAGCTCGGCTTTGCCGAATTCAGCTGTTAATCAATAACAAAATGCACAGGCAGACCGTTTTTCATAGGGATCTGAACTTCGCCGAGAATGAGGGGCTGGAGATAGTGAAGGAGTTCGTCGGTGACGTTGTTTCCACGTTCGTTTATGTATTCGTGAGGAATGGTTTTGATCTGATTTGCGATTCTCGAAACGGGGCAGAAACCAACGGAAACGGAATAACTGCCGTCGGCGTTATTGTCACGTATAAAGAAAGCAAAATCGCCCGAATTGCCTGCGGCTACGTGTTTTGCGCAACTTGCACCGACGAGAACGCTCTCTTCGATATCGGTTTTTGACAGGCAATGACCTGCGCATCTTTGCGGCAGACTCAGTTCAATAGAACGGCATTTACAGCCTATCTTCGCTCTGATACACGATTCGAGAACTCTCGCCGCGCCTGCGAGGTATTTATGACCGAAAATATCGACTGAACCGCTCTGTTCGCTCTCGCCGACGTATTTTCCGTCCTTTGTTTTGATGCCTTCGGAGACGGCGATTACGACGTTAGGCTTCTTTTCGAGCTCTTTTTTAACGTCTTCTATAAATTCGTCAAAATCAAAAGTGCTTTCCGCAACGTAAACGAGGTCTGCGCAAACCTGACCCGAAATTCTCGGAAGAGCGGCGCCTGCGGCAAGCCAGCCTGCGTCACGTCCCATAATTTCAACGATCGTTATCGCCTGAACCGCATAGATCGAGCAGTCGCGCGCGATCTCTTCGACGGTCGTTGCGATATATTTGATCGCAGAGCCGAAACCGGGAGTGTGGTCGGTGACTACAAGGTCATTATCGATCGTCTTGGGAACGCCCATGACGTAAATTTCATAGTTTTCTTTCGCCGCATAGCGTGAAAGTTTATCGGCGGTATCCATAGAATCGTTGCCGCCGATATAGAGAAAATAGCGGATATCGTAGCGACGGAAAATCTCGAAGATCTGCGGATAGATTGGGTCGTCAAGGTCGGACGGCAGTTTTTTTCTGCAGGAACCGAGCGCCGCCGCAGGGGTACATTCGAGCGCATAGTGGTCGCTGTCGTTCGTTACATGGCTTGCAAGATCGACGATATCGTCGTTCAAAAGACCTGCGATGCCGTGCTTCATACCGTAAATACGCTTTACGTTATCGCATTTGCGAAGACCTTTGATAACGCCCGAAAGGGTCGCATTTATTGCCGCCGTGGGACCGCCGGACTGACCGACGATCGCGTTGCCGCTGATGGGAAGTGTCTTTTTATTTTCGTCAAACATTGAGTTTTACCAATGCTTTCGCTGATCACGAAAGGCTTCCTTTCTCTTCTTTATTTTGATCTGGACTTTCTATATTTATATATTATTATTACTGCGATAATTACAGCAATGAGGACGATAAGCAGGACTTTGCCGACCGTTCCGAGCGCATCGAGAACTCGAAGAAGCATCGGAATGTTTGATCCGAGCAAAAAGCCGAGCAGATAATAAACGGCGCACGCAAGGACCGTCACACACGAAAGATAAAAAGCGGCTCTGCGTTTTTTTACTTTCATCAGACCCATCACGATTATCGTTATGCACTGCATCGAGGGGATAAACCGTAAAAGAAAATATGAGCCTCCGCCGTATTTTTCGATTACACGCTTCGCTTTATCGTACGTTTTGTCGTCGATGAGGTTGTTTATCAGTTTGATTTTGCGGACACGGTCGCCGAGAACGAACGCAACGGAAAAAAGCCCCATCGCACCGATCACAGCGCCGAGAGAGTATGCCGTAAAACCCAGAAAATTATGAAAAACGTCCTGCGAAACAAGGATCCCGAGAGCGACGAGCAACGTGTCGGACGGGACGGGCGGAAAGATATACTGAACCAGCGCAAGCCCGAAAAGGATCAGGCAGAGCGCCCATTCGGGAAAACCCGAGAACCAGGTGAGGATAGAATCAAGCGTTTGTTCCATAAAGTAAAAATTACTGCTTCATTCTCGCTTTGAGGTGATAGATCGGCTGACCGAGTTCGGTAAAACGTTCTTCATATTCGGTCATTGCGGGGTTATAGATGCCGCTTTCGTGGAGGTCTTCGGTGTAGTCGAAGATCTCGAAGCCGTTTTCTTTTATCTCTTCGACGGAGAATTCAAAGAGGGGGTGGTTATCGGTCTTGAACGCAATTATGCCGTCTTTTTTAAGCAGTTTTTTATATCTGTCGAGGTAGTTTTTATGAGTGAGTCTTCTCTTTGCGGCGCGTTTTTTCGGCCACGGGTCGGAGAAGTTGAGGAAAATGGTGTCGATACTGTTTTCGGGGCAGATCTCAAGAAGATCGTCGGCGCTTCCGATTATGTATTTGATATTGTCAAGCTGTTTTGCGGCGCCTTTTTCGATCGCCATTACCATGATATCTTTCATGATTTCGATCGCATAGAAAAGACAGTTTTCTTTTTCTGCGACTTCAACCGCAAATTTGCCTTTGCCACAACCTATTTCGAGGAATACGGGTTTTTCGTTGCCTTCGGGTATCTCTATTTTTTCAACGATGTAGTCCGAGCAGCGCTCAAGACGCGCATCGCAATTCTTTTTCTTTCTTGCGCGCATATTATTCTCCAGTTTATTTAAATATATTTAAAGTGTACAAGCAAAATTGCGATATCCGCAGGCGATACGCCCGAAATTCGTCCTGCCTGACCGATGTTGGACGGCTTGACGGCGTTTAATTTCTGTCTTGCTTCCAGACGCAGACCTGCAAGAGATGTATAGTCGAAATCTTCGGGAAGGCGCTTCTGCTCAAGCTTTTTGAACTGCTCGACCTGCTCGGTCTGACGTTTTATATATCCGTCGTATTTTACGGTGATCTCGACTTCTTCTCTTACCGAAAGCGGAAGATCGGGGCGGTCGTGATCGACTTTTTCGAGCGATTCGTATGTTATTTCGGGTCGGCGCAGAAGATCGGCAAGCGAAATGCCCGTCGTTACCGCCGAGGAATTACGTTCGGCAAGAAATTCTTTCAGTTCGCCGTTCGGAGAGAGATATGTATGCTCGACACGCTCCGTCTCTGACTTGATCTTATCCCATTTTTCGAGAAAATGCGCCCAGCGTTCGTCGTTTATGAGTCCGACTTTTCTGCCGTAGGGCATGAGACGCTCGTCCGCATTGTCCTGACGTAAAAGCAGACGGTATTCGGAGCGCGATGTCATAATACGGTACGGCTCACGGGTGCCTTTGGTTACAAGGTCGTCGATGAGAGTTCCGATATAGCTCGTGCTTCGGTCGAGGATCAGCGGTTCTTCGCCTTTGAGTTTGAGAGAAGCGTTGATGCCTGCGATAAGACCCTGCGCCGCGGCTTCTTCGTAGCCCGATGTGCCGTTGAACTGACCTGCGCCGTAGAGATTTTTTATCTTTTTGAATTCGAGCGTTGCGCGAAGTTCGAGCGGATCGACACAGTCGTATTCGATAGCGTAGCCGATTCGCATGATCTCTGCGTTTTCAAAGCCCGGCAGAGTGTGGATCATCTCGATCTGAACGTCTTCGGGAAGCGACGACGACATACCCTGAAGATACATCTCTTCGGTATCTTTTCCCGTCGGCTCCAAAAAGAGCTGGTGACGTTCTTTATCGGCAAAACGGACGATCTTGTCCTCTATCGACGGACAGTAACGCGGACCGATGCCGTGAATGTTTCCCGAATAAAGAGGGGAGCGGTGAAGATTGTCTTTTATTACCTGATGCGTTTTTGCGTTTGTGTAAACGAGCCAGCACGGTTCGGTATTTTCACCGATAAATTTATCTTCGTTTTCGAACGACATCGGGACGATCTTCTCGTCGCCGTCCTGACGTTCAAGCTTCGTTAAATCGACTGATCTGCGGTTGATTCGAGAGGGGGTACCCGTCTTGAAGCGCATCATCGAAACGCCCTTGTCTTCGATGCTCTTTGTAAGCTTCGTTGCCGCAAACATTCCGTCGGGGCCGCCGCAGAAAGAGTGGTCGCCGACGATTATTCTGCCGTTTAAGTATGTTCCCGTGCAGATTATTGCCGCTTTGACGTTAAATACAGCCCCAAGATGCGTAACAACGCCCGTAACTGCGCCGTCCTCCGTCAGAATATCGACGATCTCCGCCTGCTTGAGCGAAAGATTTTCCTGCTTTTCGAGGACGTGCTTCATAACTTTCTGATATTCGCGTCTGTCCGCCTGAATACGCAGAGAGTGGACCGCAGGGCCTTTGCCGAGGTTTAACATTCGGCTCTGCAGGAAGATTTTGTCGGCGCTCTTCGCCATTTCGCCGCCGAGAGCGTCTATTTCACGGACGAGGTGACCTTTTGCCGTGCCGCCGATCGACGGATTGCAGGGCATATTTGCGACCGCATCCATGTTGATTGTGAAAAGTATCGTCTTCATGCCGAGACGCGCGCACGAAAGCGCCGCTTCAACTCCGGCATGTCCGGCACCAATAACAGCTACATCGTAGCTGTTATTGATAACGGCTATGTCATAGCCGTTATTGATAAGTTTATTGTTTGTTTCGTTAATTGAACAGCTCATTTTCAGCCTTCTGTTTTCTTAATAAATCCGTATTTTTCGCCGATCTGCACTCTTGCGATGCCGTCGGAAAAATCGTATGCCATATCATATTCAAAGGGGAGCACGTTTTTGCCGTCTTTATCGACGTAGCCCCACATTTCATAAGTGTTTTTAACAGCCGCAAAGCCTTCGGAGAAATTTTTCGCCTCGGTGTAGTTGGGCTGGACTGCGTATTCACCGTTTTCATCTATAAAACCGAAAACGAGGAACATAGAGCCCATCGTTGCGACCTTCGCTCTGCCTTCGGAAAAATCGTATGCGTACTGATATTCAAGATCGGTCACCGATTCGCCCGAAGCGTTGATGTAGCCTGCAAGGGAGCCGTTTGAAACGACGGAAAAACCTTCGCAGAAGTCGGAAACTTCTTTCCACTGCGGCTCGATAACGTATGCGCCGTCTTTACCGATAAAGCCCCAGAGACCGTCGGCATTTTTCGCCGCCGCAAGACCTTCGGAGAAATCGGAAGCGTCATCTAAAGATTCTTCGATAACGTAGTTTCCGTCAGTACCGATATAACCGCTTAAATAATCAGTAAAAACTTCCGCAACGCCGTCCGAAAAGTCCGATGCGCCGCCGTAAGTAAGGTCGCCGAGAAGCGTGCCGTCGGCTTTTATGTAGCCGTACCAGTTATCAAGCTCGACCACAGCAAGGCCTTCGGAGAAATTGCGGATGATATCGAAAGTCGGGTTGCAGAGCTTGTTGCCTTCGGTATCGATGATGCAGTATTTATAATTGAGCATTACGGATGCTCTGCCTTCGGAAAATTTGTTCGCCGCTTCGAAATTGCCGTCGATAACGGTCTTTCCTTCGGCATCGATATAATCCCATTCATAGCCGGTCTGAACGGCGCAGAGTCCTTCGGAAAAAGAGCCGACACTGTCGTAAACGCAGTCGATAATAAGCTCGCCGTCGGTGTTTATAAAGCCCCATTTACCGTCTTTTTTGACGGCGGCAAAACCCTCCGAAAAGTCTTTCGCATCTTCCCAGTCAACTTCTCCGAGAAGCTCGAAACCCTCGGCTTTAAGCTCGTAACTGCAGGAGCATAAAAGCGCGCTCAGAAGAACGATAAGTATGAGAGAAAAAACAGTTTTTTTCATTTTGATCTCCAAAATAATATGTATTTAGTTAAATATTTAAGTAAGACGTTTTTTATTTCATTATGTTTACGAGAGTTCCGACGCCTTCGAGCTCGATTTCGATAACGTCTCCGCGAACCATCGGGCCTACGCCTTTCGGGGTACCGGTCGAGATAATATCGCCTTTTTCAAGCGGAAATGCCTGCGAAATGAATTCGACGAGCTTCTGCGCGGAGTTCATCATGAGGGCAGTCGTGCTGTCCTGCATAACTTTGCCGTTGAGACGGGACTGGATATGCAGATTACCGTAGTCGAGACCCGTCGCAACAAAAGGACCCATCGGGCAGAAAGTTTCGAGGTTTTTGCCGCGAAGCCACTGTCCGTCAGCGCGCTGGATATCTCTTGCGGTAACGTCGTTGAGACAAGTTACACCGAAAATATAATCGTTTGCATCTTCGGCTTTTACGTCTTTGCAGTGCTTTGAAATAACGATCGCCATCTCGCCTTCAAAGTCGATACGTTCGCTTATCGGGTGGCAGATTATGCCGTCGTTATTTGCGATGACGGTGTGCGGAAATTTGTTGAAAAGAGTGGGGTTTTCGGGAACGGGACGGTCGCCGAACTCCTTGATGTGATCGTAGTAGTTGAGACCGACGGCGATTATTTTTGAGGGTACGGTCGGAGCGAGGATTTTGATCTTCGTTATTTCGTATTCCTCTTCGGTGTCGGCGCCGCCGTCGAGAAAATCCTTGTCGAGAACTATAACTCTGGATTCGTTTTCGGGGTCGAGCCTGCCGTATTTTATTTCATTTTCGGGGGAGAGAAAACGCAGATATTTCATCGAGTCAAACCGTGCTTTTTTATATACAAAAAAGCTTCCTTTCACAATTATTTCATTTATTATAACATTTTCGGCTGTATTTATTGTATCTTTCAGAGTGACAATAAAGGTTTCAGCAAATATTTTTTATGGTAAGGTCGAGTTTACTCTTTTTACATTCTTCTTCTATCTCTTCGGTTAAAAACGCTCTTCTCGGAACGGAAAACAGGTTGCCCGAAAAAGTGCCGTAAAACCGTAAAAAATCGGGATAATAAAGGTCTAAAGCCTTTTTGAAAAGCGGCTTCTGTCCGTCCGAAAGGTGAAGCCCCGGCTCGCAGAAAATAAATTTTGCGCCCGAATCGGCGGCTCTTTTTATAAGTCTTTTTACGGCTGCCGCAGAGTCCGTAATGTAGGGTATTATCGGGCTCAGCATCATTCCGCAGCGTATTCCGGAAGACGAAAGCCTCGTCATTATTTCAAACCGTTTTGACGGTAATGCTGTGTCCGGCTCGAAGACTTCGCTCACGTTATCCTCGCAGAAAACGGGGATTATAACGGTGGCACCCGACCGACCCGCGATCGTCGCGATAAGCCCTGCGTCACGAAGGATCAGATCGCTTTTTGTTATGACGGTTATGGGGTTTTTAAGGTCGTACATTATCTCGAGAGCGCGCTCCGTCAAGCGAAAAACCGACTCCTGCGGCGGATAGCAAAGACCGTCGAATCCGAACGCTACCGAAGCGCCCACGGGAACCGATGCGATGACCGACCGCTCAAGATCGTATTTCGAAACGGCATCCGATCTGTCTCTTTGCAGAAGTATATCTTTTTCGCTGACGCCCGACCGATACGGGGAGCAGTATATCTCTGCGCCGAAGAAGCCTTTTTCGTGCGGCACACATATCGCCGATGCGCTCATTTCTTCATCATAAAGTATATCATACTTTTCCTCCGATTTCAATAAAAATTTTGAAATTTAGAAATAATGTTCCAAAAAAAATTATTAAACCGTCTTGACGTTTCGTGAAAATAGTGGTATATTAAATAAGATACTACCTTAATATCTTATAATAAGGTTAATGCGCCTTTTTTCGGGGCGGAACCGACGTAAATATTATCCCCGAAAAAGGTTAAATATATTCTTTAAACGGAGGGACCTGCGTGTTGAAAAATTTTTTCAGAAAATTAAGCCCATCAGCGATATTTATCGCAGGATTTTTTATAATAATCATTCTCGGCGCGGTCCTTCTGTCTTTGCCTGTATCGTCCGCGTCGGGTGAAGTTACGCCCTTTTTCGATTCGCTTTTTACAGCCGTTTCATCGACATGCATTACCGGGCTTGTCGTTTACGACACGTTTACGCACTGGAGCTTTTTCGGTCAGGTCGTGCTTATTTTGCTCATTCAGATAGGCGGTCTCGGTTTTATGACTGTCGCAACGGCGTTCACACTCGTTTTCCACAAAAATGTCGGGCATAAAGAGAGAATGATGCTTGTGCAGACGTTCAACCTCAACGATATGTCGGGCGTTGTAAGGCTTTTTAAACATATCGTTATCGGAACGTTTTCTTTCGAGGGTGCGGCAGCCGTTATTTTAGCGTTCAGATTCATTCCCGATTACGGGCTGTCCGGCGGCATATGGCGTGGCATCTTTATTGCGATATCCGCTTTTTGTAACGCAGGCTTCGATCTTATGGGAACGCCCGAAGGACCGTTTGCGTCACTTACCGCATATGCCGACGATCTTGTTGTTAATTTAACATTATGTTTCCTTATAGCGGTCGGCGGCCTCGGTTTTCTGGTCTGGGAAGAGATATTTTCGGGCAAAAGCTTCAAGAAGATGTCCGTTCAGTCGAAAATAGTCATTATTTTTTCCGCTTCGCTCATAATTATCGGCGCTCTTGCGATTTTTCTTTTTGAGTTCGACAATCCCGAAACTCTCGGCGTTCTCTCACCGAAAGGAAAGATCCTGGCGGCTCTTTTCCAGTCCGTGTCACCGAGAACGGCAGGCTTCAACACCGTTGATCTTGCGGCTTTGACCGAAGGCTCGCAGGTAATTATGATAATCCTCATGTTTATCGGCGGCTCTTCAGGCTCGACTGCGGGCGGTATCAAGACAAACACCATAGCTGTCCTCTTTTTTGCGACAGTCTCCGTTCTCTACGGCAGAAAAGAAGCGATCGTTATGAAGCGCAGGATCTCGCAGGATACCGTACTTCGCGCTTTCGCGCTCGTATTTTTATCGCTCACTCTCATGTTTATCTGCTCGTTTACGATATCCGTCATTGAAGATGTCCCGTTTCTTTCCGCAGTTTTCGAGTGCGCTTCGGCTTTCTGTACCGTCGGTTTGACGCTCGGTCTGACGCCGTCTCTCAGCCCCGTCTCGCTCGTTATTCTGATGTGCCTTATGTTTCTCGGCAGGGTCGGTCTTCTCACGGCATCCGTCGTTTTGTTTGAACGTCAGCATGTTAACGATAACGTCATACGCTACCCCGAAGCGAAGATCTCCGTGGGATAGTTTGAGTGTTGAGTGTTAAACGGAAATACAAAGCATTTCCATATCGAATGCCGCAGGCATATATCGCTTGACGAAGTCAAATATCGCTTTATGGCGATAATTTGTTAAAACAAATGAGATATACTCGCTTCGCTCGTACGATATAACCTTCGGATACGTGATAAGTGTTAAGATATAAGTTATAAGTTTTGGAGAGAACAGGATATGAAAACATTTGCTGTAATAGGGCTTGGCAGGTTCGGTTCAAGTCTGGCTGTAAAATTAAGTGAGCTCGGTGCAGAGGTTCTTGCGGTGGACGGAAACATGTCTATCGTTGAAGATATCAGCGAAAAAGTAACGCACGCGGTTGCAGGCGACTGTACGGACGAAAAGGTTCTGCGTTCGCTCGGTATCGGTAATTTCGACTGTGCGATAGTTGCCATGTCGGAAAATATCGAAGCGAGCATACTTATAACGTCTCTTCTCAAAACGCACGGAGTTCCGTACGTTGTTGCGAAAGCGAAAAGCGAGCTTCATGCGAGAGTACTGCGTCAGATCGGCGCAGACAGCGTTGTATTTCCCGAAAAAGAATTCGGCATAAAGCTTGCCCAGAACCTGCGTTCGTCAAATATCCTCGATTTTATCGAACTTTCCGATAAATACGCGATCATGGAGATCAAAATGCCGTCTTCATGGGTCGGAAAAACTCTTATCGAGCTTGATGTACGTAAAAAATTCGGCATAAATATCGTTGCGGTCAAAGACCCCGAATCGGATTTTATTGACGTTTCTCCCAACCCCGCGGCTCCTCTTGCGGAGGGCAGACTGCTCGTCGTCATCGGCTCGAATGAGGATATCAATAAACTTACGAAATAGCGCAATCGCAGCTAAATAATGCTTCGCATAGCTAAATGTGCCTGCGGCACGCTAAATACGGCAGAGCCGAGCTAAATTGCTTCGCAGTTTAATGCAGTAAGGTATAATTAATAAAAACTATGATCAAACTGATTTCAAGCGTAAAAAATCCGCTTATAATAAAAACAGCCGCTCTCAAAACGGAGGGCACGGAGCAGGAATTTCTGCTCGAAGGCGATAAATTCATAAACGATACGGCGTCCGAGGATATCGTCAGGATCTTCTCGACCGACACGGATATTTGTCGGCGGTTCGACAATACCGTCGAAGAAGTCTACGAGGTCACGGACAGCGTACTTTCAAAACTTTCGGGCGAAAGCTCAAAATCGAAGCTTATCGCAGTCGTTAAAAAACGCAAGGTCGCGCGCCCCG
The DNA here is from genome assembly GCA_017621705.1 of Clostridia bacterium. Taxonomy (GTDB): domain Bacteria; phylum Bacillota; class Clostridia; order Oscillospirales; family UBA644; genus HGM12619. The sequence continues at coordinate 87,700 of JAGASR010000034.1, forward strand.
AAAAATTGCTTTTACTCGACGGCATACAGGATCCCGGCAACGTCGGAACGATGATCCGCACCGCATTTGCTTTCGGTTTCGGTGTCGTCTGCGGCAACGGGACGGCAAATCCGTATCTTCCGAAAGTCGTGCGTTCGACCGCAGGAGCCGTGTGCAGAGCATACGTCGAAAAAAACGATCTTGTTTCGTATATTCCCGAGCTTAAAAATGACGGTTTTACGGTCTGCGGCTCGGCTCTCGATGAAAACGCGCGCTCCGTTGAGCATCTCGACTGCAAAACGGCGCTCATCATCGGTTGCGAGGGCAGGGGAATGTCGAAAGAAGTCGCCGCCCTTTGCGACAGAACGTATTATATACCCATCAACAACGTCGAATCCCTCAATGCCGCGGTCGCCGCGGGGATACTGATGTTTGCGGTGAACAATTGACCTTCGGCAGAGCTGAGCTAAATAATGCTTCGCATAGCTAAATTGCTTCGCAGCTAAATTCGCAACAGAGTTGCGAGCTAAATACGGCACAGTCAAATATAACTTTTCGAAGAAAAATATAACTCTTTTTCCGGTGTCTGAAAGGATGACCGATATGAGATACGAAAATGAAGAAATTTATGCCGTCTGGATGATGTTATCCGCAGGTGACGGCAGTTCGCTGCTTTATAAGACCGTTGCGAATTTCAATGCCGCAGAGCAGGTCTATAAGTGCGACAAACGCGCGTTCGGAATTAATTTCAAAGAAGAAGAGACCGAGCGTTATTCCGATAAAAACCTCGATGCCGCGAAAAGGATCGTCGATTACTGCGCGCGCAACGAAATAAAGATCATTCCTTTTTCGTCGATGGAGTATCCGTTGGCGTTCCGCAATCTTGAAAAATCTCCGTGCGCGCTTTTCGTCAAAGGCAATCATCCGTTTCACGAAAATAAGCCGTCGGTCGGCATCGTCGGCACACGTCAGGCGACTGCTTACGGCAAACGGATCGCCTCTGTGGTCTCGTATGAGCTTTCGTCGGCAGGCGTTATGATCGTCAGCGGCATGGCAAAAGGCATCGATACGCAGGCGCACAAGGGTTCGCTTTATATGAATAATCCGACGGTTGCGGTCGTGGCGGGCGGAGTTGACGTAATTTACCCGAAAGAAAACGAAGAGCTTTACGAAATGATCTGCTCGAACGGAGCCGTTATTTCAGAGCATCTTCCGAGAACGGGTGTGCGCTCGTTTCTTTTCCATATGCGAAACCGACTCATCTCTGCGCTTTCGGATGCGGTACTTGTCGTTGAGTCCGAGCCCGACGGCGGCTCGATGATAACCGTTCGTTGCGCAATGAATCAGGGCGTTCCGCTCTTTGCGGTTCCGGGTCCGATCGATTCTCCGTTCAGCGTCGCCCCGAACCGTCTGATAAGCGACAAAAGCGCTTCAATGCTTACAAATACGCAGGATCTGATCGATTTTCTCAATAAAAAGCACGGCGGAAATATCGCAATAACGAGAAGATCAAGCGTAAAAATGAACTACAGCGAAAAAGAGGAAGAAAAGAAGAAAAAATCCAAAAAACCTCTTCCCGAGCTTCCCAAAGATGATATAGATATTCTTCTTACGGGTACCGTTCCCGAGACGGCTCAAAAAAAGCCGAAAAAACCGCCCGAACCCGTGGCGGTGCCCGAAACCGTCAAAATATCGTCCGAATACGATAATCTTTCCGAAACCGAAAAACGGGTTTATGACGTTATACGAAAAAATACCTCCGTATCCGTCGATAAACTTTGCGATGTTCTTACCGACCTCTCTTTTTCGGATATCGTTACGGTTATCGGCAAACTTGAGCTTCTCGATCTCGTTTGCGATACGGGACTGGGAAACTATAAAATAAGCTAAATTGCGAACAAGTTCGCAGCTAAATAATGCTTCGCATAGCTAAATAGCGCAAGTGCATCTAAATGCACTTAATGCAGCTAAATACGCAACAAAGTTGCGAGCTAAATAGCGCAAAGCGCATTTAATGCACTTAATGCAGCGATATTCGTTAAAAACGAGTGATTTTGAAACAGTTCAGAAAAATAAATCTTTAATATACAACAAACCAAAAACGCAAGAAAGGAAGCTTTCGCGGTTGCGAAAGCCGTAACTGAAAATGGCAACAAAGACCACCGAAACCGCCGCAGAAAAGAAGACTACTGCAAAGAAAACGACGGCAAAGAAGACCAAAGTCGCCGCAAAACCCACAAAAAACCTGCTTATAATCGAGTCTCCGAATAAGATCAAATCGATAAAGAAGATCCTCGGTTCAAAATATGAAGTTCTCTCGTCGAAAGGTCATATCCGTGATCTTCCGTCGTCCCGTCTCGGCGTTGATGTCGAAAACAACTTCGAGCCCGAATATATCGTTTCGAGAAAAGACGGCAAATCCGCAGTCCTCAAAGAGCTCAAAGCCGCGGCTGCCGCAAGCAAGCATGTCTATCTCGCAACCGACCCTGACCGCGAAGGTGAAGCTATCGCATGGCATCTTGCGACTCTGCTGGGTCTCGATCCGCAGGATAATATCCGCGTAACTTTCAACGAAGTCACAAAATCCGCAGTTATCGCCGGCGTCGAAAACCCCAAGGGCATCAATATGAACCGTGTTTCCGCACAGCAGGCAAGACGTGTTCTCGACAGAATAGTGGGCTATAAACTCAGCCCGTTCCTCTGGAAAAAAGTCAAAACAGGTCTTTCCGCAGGCAGAGTTCAGTCCGTCGCAACGAAGCTTATCGTTGACCGTGAGCGTGAGATCGAAGCGTTCGATCCCGAAGAATACTGGACCCTCGAAGCCGTTTTCGCAAAAGCAAATAAAGAATGGGTCGCAAATTTCTTCGGAACGACCGACGGCAAACTCCCGATCAACAGCAAAGAAGAAATGGATAAACTTCTTTCCGATCTTGACGGCACGGCGTACAGCATTTCCTCCGTCAAAAAGACCGAGCGTGTACGTCAGCCCAACCCCCCGTTTACAACTTCTTCGCTCCAGCAGGAAGCCTCCGCACGTCTCAATATGCGTCCTCAGCGCGCAATGAGCATCGCGCAGAACCTCTATGAAGGTATCGATGTCAAAGGCAGAGGCGCAGTCGGTCTTATCACATATATGAGAACCGACTCACTGCGTGTTTCCGACGAAGCCCGTATTTCCGCCGAAAACTTCATCAAAGAAACTTACGGCGCAAACTTCTATCCTGCTCAGCCCAGAGTTTTCAAGACCCGTGCATCTGCGCAGGACGCTCATGAAGCGATCAGACCGACCGACGTTACCCTCACCCCCGCAATTCTCCGCGAGAGCCTTACGACCGAGCAGTACCGTCTTTATAAAATGATATGGGAACGCTTTGTCGCATCCCAGATGGCTGCCGCTCTCTATCAGGGCACGAGCGTTGACGTTTCCGCAAAAGGCAAAAATTCCGGCACGGAATATATCTTCCGCGCATCGGATTCCAAACTTGTATTCCCCGGCTTTACCGCCGTTTATAATTACGGTGACGATGAAGAAAAATCGTCCAAACGTCTGCCCGAGCTTGCGATCGGAGACCCTGCAGATCTCCGCAAACTCGAACCCGAGCAGAAATTCACCCAGCCGCCGTCCCGTTATACCGAAGGTTCGCTCGTCAAAGCGCTTGAAGAATACGGCATCGGCAGACCGTCAACTTTCGCAACTATCGTCGGCACCATCATCGAGCGCCGTTATGTTGAAAAGGACGGTAAACTTCTCCGCCCGACGTCTCTCGGCAACGTAACGACCGACGTTCTCACCGAAAACTTCAGCAATATCGTCGATATCGCATTTACGGCAGGCATGGAAAGCGAACTTGACGAGATCGAAGAGGGCAACAAATCTTATCTCGACACGATGAACGGTTTCTACGGCGGATTTGCCGAGGACCTTTCTGCCGCCGAAAAGAAGCTCGACGGTGTCAGAGTCGAAGTTCCCGACGAGGAAAGCGACGTCATCTGCGATAAATGCGGCTCTAAAATGGTTTATAAAGTCAGCCGTTTCGGCAGATTCCTCGCTTGCCCGAACTATCCCACCTGTAAAAATACGAAATCCATAATCGTCGAGACCGAGGGCAACTGCCCGATCTGCGGCGGCAAGATTATCGTTCGCCGTTCGAAAGCAGGAAAAACATACTACGCCTGCGAAAAAGCAAACGAATGCGGCTTTATGACCTGGGATATGCCGACAAAAGAAAAATGTCCGCAGTGCGGTTCGACGCTCTTCCGCAAGTTCAACCGCCTCTACTGCCAGAAAGACGGCTGCGGCTACGAGGGCAAGGTTGAAAGAAAGCAGACGGAAGAAGCTAAATAGCGCAAGTGCATTTAAATGCACTTAATGCAGCTAAATTCGCAACAGAGTTGCGAGCTAAATAGCGCAAGGCGCAGCTAAATACGCAACAAAGTTGCGAGCTAAATAGCGCAAGGCGCAGCTAAATACGGCAGAGCCGAGCTAAATAGCGAACGGGGTTTGCAGCTAAATTGTGCAGAGCACAGCTAAATACGGCAAGCCGAGCTAAATTGCTTTGCAGTTGAAGCTCGTCGCAAGGCGAATACCGCCTGATGAATATCACTTGACAGCAATCAAATATAACTTTTTAACATAGGGGGCGCAGAAAGTAATGGAAAAAAAGACCGTTTTTATTTCGGGCGGCGCAAAAGGAATCGGTGCGGCGTGCGCCGAAGCGTTTGCAAAAAAAGGATATAATGTTGCCGTAAACTACAAAACGAGCGCCGTTGCCGCCTGCGAACTCAAAAACAGGCTTGAAAAACTGGGTGCCGCGGTGCTGACGCTCGAGGGTGACTGTTCAAACGAAAAAAGGGTCGCCGAAATGATTGCCGAGACCGAAAAAACGTTCGGTAAGATCGATGTTCTCGTCAACAACGCAGGAACCGCCCTTATCAAGCTCTTTACCGAAACTACCGAGCAGGAATGGGACACGATCTTTGCAAACAACTTAAAAAGCGCGTTCTTCTGCTCGAAAGCCGTCTGTCGCGGCATGATAAATAACGGCGGCGGCTCGATCGTCAATGTCTCTTCAATGTGGGGCATAACGGGCGCATCGTGCGAGGTCGCGTATTCCGCAACAAAAGCAGGCATGATCGGGTTTACAAAAGCGCTCTGTAAAGAGCTTGCGCTTTCGAATATACGTGTAAACTGCATCTGCCCGGGCGTTATAATGACCGATATGAACGCTTCCCTCGGTGATGACGTTCTTTCCGATCTGACGCAGGATATTCCGCTTTCACGTCTAGGCACTCCGAATGACGTTGCGGAGGCTGTTGTTTTCCTTGCGGAGGCGGAATATGTCACGGGGCAGATACTCGCCGCGGACGGCGGAATGACTGTTTGATATGCGAATAAATTCGCAGCTAAATTGACCTTCGGTCAGATAAATACGGCAAAGCCGAGCTAAATTTGCCTGCGGCAAGCTAAATTCTGTTATTATCAAGTTAAAAGCATACTTTTAGCTGTGCGAAGCACAATTTAGCTGCATTCATCGAATGCAATTTAGCTTTTGGAGATATTATGGATAAATTAACAATAAATGTAGTCGGCGCAGGTCTTGCGGGATGCGAGGCGGCGTGGCAGGCGGCAGAACGTGGGGCGCATGTCCGTCTCTACGAAATGAAGCCGCAAAAGAAGATCCCGGCGCACAGTTCGGAGGATTTCTGCGAGCTGTGCTGTTCGAACTCTTTCCGCGCGGAGGGGCTTTCGAACGCTATCGGGCTTTTAAAAGAAGAGCTTCGCGCTATGGGTTCTCTCGTTATGAAATGCGCGGATGCGACCCGTGTCCCCGCAGGCGGCGCTCTTGCCGTTGACAGGGATGCGTTCCCGAAAATGGTAACGGAGCATATAAAAAATCACCCGAATATCGAAATAATCGCAAAAGAAATAACGTCTCTCGATTTTGACGAGCCGACCGTCATTGCATCGGGTCCGCTCACTTCCGAGCCGCTTGCAGATGCGATCGTCGAGTTTTTCGGCGCGGACGGGCTCCACTTTTTCGATGCCGCGGCGCCGATCGTTTCCGCAGAAAGCATCGATATGGATAAAGCGTACCTTGCCTCACGTTACGGAAAAGGCACGCCCGACTATATAAACTGCCCCATGTCCGAGGACGAATACAACGCATTTTACGCAGAGCTTATCGCCGCGGAGACCGTCGAAATGAAAGATTTCGAAAATAACGTTTTCGAAGGCTGTATGCCCGTCGAGGTCATGGCATCGAGAGGCAAAGATACGCTTCTTTTCGGGCCCTTAAAACCTGTCGGTCTTCCCGACCCGAAGACGGGAAAGACACCGTATGCCGTCGTTCAGCTCCGTAAAGATAATGCGGAATCTTCGATGTATAACCTCGTCGGTTTTCAGACGCATCTCAAATTCCCGGAGCAGAGACGTGTTTTCGGCATGATCCCGGGTCTTGAAAATGCGGAATTCGTGCGTTACGGCGTTATGCACCGCAACACGTATATCGATTCTCCGCGCCATCTCACCGCCGCTTTTGAGGCAAAAAAGCGCAAAGGTCTCTTCTTTGCAGGTCAGATGACGGGTGTCGAGGGCTATATAGAGAGCTGTTCTTCGGGCTTTGTCGCAGGCATCAATGCGGTGAGAAACGAACCGTATATTTTCGATCCGAAGACCGCGATCGGCTCGCTCGCGCATTATATCAGCAACCAAACGGTCGTTGATTTCCAGCCGATGAACGTAAATTTCGGCATCTTTCCGCCGCTCGAATTCACGGGCAAAAAGCCGAAAAAAGCCGACCGCAAAGAGATGTATTCCCGGCGCGCGCTCGAAATTATCAAAAATACCGAATTTTATATAAATAAGGAAGATTGAATATGAAGATCATAGTTGACGTAATGGGTGCCGACCACTCTCCCGACGTTATGGTAACCTCCGCTGTCCGTGCCGTAAAAGAGCTCGGAACAGAAATTATCCTCGTTGGCAAAAAAACTGAAATCGACCGTGTTCTTGCCGAAAATAACCTCTCGGCGAACGGTATCGGAATTTACGATGCCGAAGACGTTATAACAATGGAGGACGAGCCGATCTCCATCCGTAAAAAACCGAATTCGTCGCTCGCAGTCTGCCTCAATCTTCTCAAAAACGGCGAAGGCGATGCTCTCGTTTCCGCAGGAAACTCCGGCGCTCTTCTCGTCGGCGCAACGCTTTTCGTTCGCTGTATCAAAGGTGTCCGCCGCGCTGCCATGGCGCCCGTAATGCCCGTCAAAAACGGTATGCTTATGATTGCGGACTCCGGTGCGAATATCGAATGTAAGCCCGAAATGCTCGAACAGTTCGCAGTCATGGGCTCTGTTTATATGAAAAATGTCCTCGGCATCGAAAATCCGCGCGTAGGTCTTGCAAATAACGGCGCCGAAGAAACGAAAGGCACGGATCTCTATGTCGAGACCCACAAAGTCCTCAAAGCCAATAAAAAGATCAATTTTGTCGGCAACGTCGAGGGTAGGGGAGTACCGATGGGCGAATGCGACGTTCTTGTCTGCGACGGTTTTACGGGTAATCTGATCCTCAAAACTTACGAGGGCGCAGGAAAAATGTTTGCGGACGAGATCAAAAATATGTTCAAAAAGAGCATAATTTCAAAGATCGGCGCGCTTTTCGTAATGGACGGCATCAAAGACCTCAAAAAACGTATGGACTATAAAGAGATCGGCGGCGCAGTAATTCTCGGCATATCGAAACCCGTTATAAAAGCTCACGGTTCTTCGGACGAGAAGGCATTTTTCAGCGCGATCCGCCAGGCTGTAAACTTCGTTTCGACCGATGTTATAACAAAGATCACCGACGAAATGGCAAAGGAAGCTGAATGATATGCAGATCTTTAACCGTTTAAAACCGATCATTGCCGATATTTTTGACGTTGAAGAAGACGAGCTGACCCCGAAGACCGACCTTTTCGAAGAGCTCGGCGCCGATGAATACGACATGATCGAGCTTTCGATGATAATCGAGGAAGAATTCGAAAAAACCGTAAAACTCCCGAAAAAAGGACCGCTGACAATGGCGAAGCTTGCGGAGAAAATAGAGAAAAGCGATAATTAACCGCAATTCATAGATGCGAATGAATTGTTTCTCTGAAACATGAATTGCTCTGCGAGCATCGCAGACCGTCAACATATAAATAATGAAAGGAACTCGAAACTGTACAAGATGAAAAACCCGTTGTTGCCCGAGATCGAAGAAAAAGTAGGGCTTTTGGAAAAGAAGATAAACTACGTTTTCAAAAATAAAAAACTTGCCGCCGATGCGCTGACACATTCGTCGTTCTATAACGAGCATAAAAAAGAGAGCCGTTCGAACGAGCGACTTGAATTTCTCGGCGACTCCGTGCTTTCGATAATCACCTGCGAATATCTTTATACGCATCTTAACGAGCCCGAGGGAATGCTCACGAAGCTCAAAGCGGCGCTCGTCTGCGAAGATTCGCTTTATACTTTTGCGGTGTCGAAAGGTCTCGGGGAGTGTCTTTTGTTCGGCAAAGGCGAAAGAAGTTCGGGCACGGTCCGCAAATCGACGCTTGCCGACGCTGTTGAGGCTGTTCTCGGCGCGATCTATCTTGACAGCGGCATGGACGAAGGAAAAAAATACATATTGCCGTATCTGATCGAGGCGGTAGGGGAGTCGGACGTTCTTCACGACTGGAAAACGACGCTCCAGGAGATCGTCCAGAAAAACCGCGGTGAGATCCTTTCTTACGAGATAGTCGAAGAATCGGGCCCCGCGCACGATAAGAATTTCGTCTGTCATGTCAAGATCAATTCCAACGTTCTCGCCGAAGGCTCGGGCCATTCCAAAAAGAAAGCCGAGCAGGCGGCTGCAAGGGCTGCGCTTGAGCTGATGGGAATAAGATGAGGTAAGAAGTAAGAGGTAAGAAGTGTTATAATGAAAAAAATTATTGCGATAATTCTCTGTTTTCTGCTTCTTTCGGCGTGTGCGCCTGCGGAAAACGGAGAGGATATAAAAATGAATGAAGAATTGACGGAAAGTACGGATGATGCGGTCTCCACGGGCGGAATGATGGGCATGGTAAACCCGATCTCTGCGTACGACTCCGCGGAGGAAGTGGAGAGCGTAACCGGCATATTTTTAAATATCCCCGAAAGAGCCGAAAATACCGCTTTTTCGACGATCACCGGAACGATCGCGCAGGCGAAATTTACGCTTGACGGCATCGATTATACTCTCCGCGCATCGAAACAAGCGCCCACCGCCGCACTTCACGGAATTTACGCCGAGGCTGTCTCCACCGAGGGATTTGCAACGGCGGGCGGCCTTACCGTCACCGCAACAAATCTCGGAAACGAATATTCCGTCTGCGAATGGGAATATGACGGCGCATTCTACAGCCTTTCGCGCGACGGCGTCGAGGATATGTCGATGGTTGTCGAGATGATAACGGGCGAAATAAATTGAGATGAAAAATAATAAACACGCCACGATTCCCGTTTTCGTTCCGCATTTTGCGTGCAAAAATGACTGCGTTTTCTGCGATCAACGGAAAATCTCGGGTGCGCAGAAACCGCCCGACGATCTCGAAGCTTTCCTTTTCAGCTCCGCAGAGGGGCTTGCGGGTCGGTTTTCGAGTGCCGATATCGCATTTTTCGGCGGCAGTTTTACGGGTATCGAGGAGCCGCTGATGCGCTTTTATCTCGAAGCGGCGAAAAAAACAAGAGAAAAATTCCCCGAAATTACGGGTATCCGTCTTTCGACCCGTCCCGATTATATTTCCGAAGATATTCTCGATATTCTCGAGGAATACGGAGTTACGACCGTCGAACTGGGGTCGCAGAGCATGGATGATACGGTTCTTCTGCTTTCGGAGAGAAATCACTCTTCCGAGGCGACCGTCAAAGCCGCAAAACTGATAAAAAGCAGAGGATTTTCCCTTGTTTTGCAGACCATGACCGGGCTTCCGGGCGACAGCCGTGAAAAAGATCTGATGACTGCGAGAAAAGTTGCGGATCTTTGTCCCGATGCGGTGAGAATTTATCCGTGCGTCGTTTTAAAAGGCACGAAGCTCGAAAAAATGGCGGCGGACGGACTGTATAAACCGCAGACCGTTGAAGAAGCGGTCGAGATCTGCGCCGAGCTTATCGAGTTTTACAGAAGCCGCGGAATTGAAATATTGCGTGTCGGGCTTCATTCATCGGATCTTACGCAGAACGACAGCGTCGTTTCGGGCGCTTTTCATCCTGCGTTCGGAGAACTTTGCGAGAGCGAGATAATTTACCGTAAGCTCCGTGAAAAGATAATACAAAATAAAATAAGGTCGGGCGTTTTTGCGTTTGCCGTAAACGATGCGGACATTTCGAAGACCGTCGGCCAGAAGAAGAAAAATATTCTTCGCCTTGAAAAAGAATTTGATATTCAAATTAAAATATTAAAAAAATTATAAGATTGTGAGGTTATTAATCATGAGTAAACCCATTATTGCGGCTCAGACTTTCACTATTTTCCCCCATATTCAGACCGACGAAGATTTCGTTGTCTCCATGAAGAGACTTAAAGATATCGGTTTTAACGTCGTTCAGCTTTCGGGACATACGAAAGTCACCCCCACCGTTATCACAAACACCTTGAAAGAACTCGATCTCAAATGCTGTATTACCCATTCTCCCTTCGACAGACTTCTCAACGATTTCGACGCTATCGTAAAAGAACATCAGGACTGGGGCTGTAAAGTTATCGGTACCGGCGGTATCCCCGGCGGCTATGCACACACCGTTGAAGATATCAACAGATTTATCAAAGATGCAAACGCTATCGGCGATAAACTTTCCGCATACGGCATGAAATTCGCTTACCACAACCACTCTTTTGAGTTTAAGAGAGTAGACGGTCAGACGAAGATCATGGATATGTTCCTTGACGGTTTCAACGAAAACGTTGAATTCATCCCCGACTATTTCTGGCTCCAGCACGGCGGCGTAAACGTTTACGAATGGCTCTATAAATATAAGGGCAGAACTTCCACCGTTCATTTCAAGGACTACAGCATCGATCCCCAGACCAACCAGCCCGACGTTTGCGAGATCGGCTACGGCAACATGGACTACGTCAAACTCGCAAAGATCACCGAAGAAATCGGCGCTACCTATGCGGCTATTGAACAGGACGCAAGCCATATCGACCGTTTCGACAGCATCGAAATGTCTTTCAAATATATGAGAGACGTTCTCGGAATGCCCACTAAATAAGCTAAATTGCGAACAAGTTCGCAGCTGAATAATGCTTCGCATAGCTAAATAGACCTTCGGTCAGCTAAATTGCTTCGCAGTTTAAACTTTCCGTAAGGCGAAAACTTTATAATAAGGAGTTATTCCTATGTACAACTTTACTCTTTCCGCGTTCGGCGACGAGATCCACGAGAATATAACGACTCAGATGGACGTTCTCGAGCGCAACGGTGTAAAATTCATCGAAGTACGTAACGTCAACGGCGTTAACATCTCCGACTGGAAGCCTGCCGAGTTCAAAGAGATCATCAAGCAGATGAAAGACCGCGGTTTCGGCGTTTCTTCTCTCGGTTCCCCGATCGGCAAGATCGGCATTACCGACGATTTCGCACCGCATCTCGATAAATTCAAAAACACTCTTGATGTTGCCGCAGTCGCAGAGACAAAATATATCCGTATGTTCAGTTTCTATATGCCTCAGGACAAGTGCGCTGAATACAGAGACGAAGTTCTCGAACGCTGGAACGCTTTCATCGAAGCCGCAAAAGGCTATGATGTTACGCTTCTCCACGAAAACGAGGGCGGCATCTACGGTCAGTGCGCAGAAAACTGCTATGACCTTATCACAACTCTCAACACCGAAAAGGTCAGAGCTGTTTACGACCCCGCAAACTTCGTCGTTCACGGTCACGATACCCTCAAGGCGTTCGATCTGCTTAAAGATTACGCCGTTTACTATCATATCAAAGATGCTATCAAAGGTGTTATGGTCGTTCCCGCCGGCGAAGGCGAAGGCAATGTTCCCTGCATTATCGAACAGCTCAAGGAACGCGGCTTTAACGGCTTCCTCTCTCTCGAACCGCATCTTGCAACCGGCGATATCGCAGTCGGCGGCGATGAAAAATTCGAAAGAGCTCTCGGTGCTCTCCGTAAACTTATCTGAAACCCAAATTCTTTTTTAGGAGAATAAAAATATGTTCAGTTTAAAAAACAAAACAGCCATTCTTCTCGGCGGCGCAGGCGTTCTCGGTGCCGATATGGCTAAAGGTCTTGCCGCTGCGGGCGCAAATATCGCAGTTGCAGACTTTGCAGAAGCGAAAGCAAAAGCTCTCGCCGCTGAAATTGCCGAAAAATACGGCGTTAAAGCAGAGGGATATTTTGTCAACGCAATGGAAAAATCGGAGATCGAAAAATGCCGTGACCTTATCCTCAAAGATTTCGGCTCCTTCGATATCCTTGTCAACGCCGTAGGCGGCAACAAACCTGCAGCTACCACCAACGACAAGACCGACTTTTTCAACCTCGACAGCAAGGCCGTAGGCGACGTTATGATCCTCAACCTTATGGGCGGTGCTATGCTTCCCTGCCAGGTTTTCGGACCCGACCTCGTAAATAACGACAACGGCGGCGTTATCATCAATATCTCTTCGATGAACGCGTTCCGTCCGCTCACCCGTATTCCCGGCTACAGCGCCGCTAAAGCCGCAGTTTCCAACTTTACACAGTGGCTCGCAGTCGATATGGCTCAGAAATACGGCGAAAAGATCAGAGTAAACGCTATCGCTCCCGGTTTCTTCCTCACCGATCAGAACCGTTTCCTTCTCACCAACGAAGCTGACGGCTCCCTTACAAAACGCGGTGAACAGATCCTTACCCACACCCCGATGGGCAGATTTGGCGATCCCGAAGATCTTATCGGTACCCTCGTATGGCTCTGCTCCGATGCTTCCAAGTTCGTTACCGGCATCGTAGTTCCCGTTGACGGCGGCTTCTCCGCTTACTCAGGGGTATAAGAACAGCAAATCTGTTCTTCGTATTCAGATATCTACTATATTATAATAAGGAGAAACGTGTAATAACATGAATCTTATACTCGTAGGTCTGCTTTTTATACTTTTCAAGTATGATTACGCATTTTTCAGCCAGAACGTTGAAATGACGATCATGATCGACGTTCTTCCGGACTTTGTCGGCTATATGCTCATCTGGTTCGGCCTCGAAAAAGCGTCGACGGCGAACCGTTGGTTCAAAGAGAGCCACACGATCGCAACGGGCATGATGATCGTTACGTTCATTACGCTCGTCTCCTCGCTGAGCTTTTTCCTCTCACCGCTGCTCAATTCTCCCGACGGACAGATCTTTGCAGGCTTCTTTGCTATCGTCAATCTGATAGTAAGCCACGCAGGCAGTCTGATCTTCGGCTTCACGATGATATTCATGTTCATGTTCTCGTCGGCACTCGGTTATTCGATGCAGACGCAGGAACGCGGATTTTCGTGCGGTCTTATGTACGTTTTCTCCGTTGCGTATACGGTTCTCGCCGTTGCGTATATGGTCAATCAGTTCATAAATCTCCCGATCCCGCTTGACTGGATATCCGGCGGCATTGGTATTGTTTTCATTATATCTTCATATTTTATAATGGAAAAGATCGAAGAGCTCAAATAAGTGGTAAGCGCAGCTAAATGTGCCTGCGGCACGCTAAATAGTGCTTTGCACAGCTGAATACGGCAAAGCCGAGCTAAATTGCGAACAAGTCGCAGCTAAATAGACCTTTGGTCAGCTAAATGTGCCTGCGGCACGCTAAATAGTGCTTCGCACAGCTAAATACGGCAAAGCCGAGCTAAATTGCGAACAAGTTCGCAGCTAAATAGACCTTCGGTCAGCTAAATAGCGAACAAGTCGCAGCTAAATAGACCTTTGGTCAACTGAATGCGGCAGAATTGAGCCGAAACTTACCACTTAAATTTCCGATTATCCCAAAAGCGTTCTCAGTGGACGCACCGTATTCATGTCATCGACAGCAGACTTCTGTATTCCCTGAGTACCTCATCTTCGAGGTAGTTTCGCAGTTCCGTATTGATAGGATGAACGATATCCGAAAATACGCCCTCGCGTGAACGTCTGCTGGGCATGGCTACAAAAGTTTTACCGTCGTTTTCGATTATTTTTATATCGTGAACGACAAGTTCGCCGTCAAACGTCACCGAACAGACAGCTTTCATCTTTTCGTGATCGTAAAGTCGGCGGATCTTGATATCTGTGATTTTCATTCGGGTCTCTCCTGTTGTTTTTTTACGAATATTATGGAGAGAAACGACGAAAATATACATATTAATATTATACTATTTTTCATACAGAAACGGAGCGGTCAAATTGATTATCGATTCTTACGGCAAATATTTTCTCTCCGGCATAGGCGGCTCTTCGATGAGCAGTCTTGCAAAGATCCTTAAACTTCGCGGCAAGGACGTCTGCGGCTCGGATATGCAGTCTTCCGCGGCGACGGACAGCCTCACCGAAAACGGTATCCGCGTTAAAATAGGACAGAAGGCAGAGAATATTTCGGGCGAACACCCCGATGCCGTCGTTAAAACTGACGCTGTTTCCGACGAAAACCCCGAGATCAAAGCCGCGAAAGAGCTGGGTATCCCCGTTTTTCGCCGCGCAGAACTTCTCGGTGCGCTTCTTGACGGATACAAAAAGACTGTCGGTGTTGCCGGAACCCACGGCAAGACGACGACAAGCTCGATGATTACGTCTGTTTTTATGGAATCGGGCCTCGATTTCTCCGCGATCCTCGGCGGTAATATGAAGCGCCTCGGCGCAGGTTACACTATCGGCAAGACCGATGATGTCTGCGTTTTCGAGAGCTGTGAGTATAAAGAATCGTATCTGCATTTCAGATCTGACGTTTCGGTCGTGCTCAATATCGCCGAAGATCATATGGAATATTTCAAAACGCGCGAAAATCTCATCAATTCCTTCAAAACGTACCTGAAAAATACGAAACCCGGAGGAACCGTTATTTATAACGCAGAGGACGAAGCTTCTCTTCTCATGATCGACGGCTACGACGGCGCCACAGTATCTTTCGGTATCGAAAAAGGAAGATTTAACGCGAAGAATATTTCGACCGATAAAGGTTGCGGCGTTTTTGATCTTTATGACGGACTCAACCGTCTGGGAACCGTTCATCTTGCGATCCCCGGTCTTCATAATGTAAAGAACGCTCTTGCCGCCGCCGCGGCGTGTACTGTCTACGGGCTTGATCCCGAAACCGTTATCCGAGGCCTCGAAGCTTATTCGGGCGCGGAACGCAGGTTCGAATATCACTGCATCGTAAACGGCGCCGTTATCGCCGATGACTACGGACATCACCCCGATGCCTATAAAGTCACTTTCGATACAGCCCGCGCGGTCGGTTTCAAACGCATTATCGCCATTCATCAGCCCCACACGTTCTCAAGAACGAAAATGCTCATGGATGACTTCGTTTCTGTTCTCTCAACAGTCGATCACGTGCTCGTGGCTCCCATCTACGCCGCGCGTGAGACCAACGATCTTTATAATATCTATGCCGAGGACGTCGTCGCAAAGCTCCCGAACGGCGAATACTGCGAATCTTTCGAGAAGATCGCGGAACGTGTCTTCGAAATGGCGAGGGACGGCGATCTGTTCATTACCCTCGGCTGCGGTGATATATATAAAGCGGCAAAACTTATTACAAAAATGCAGGCGGAAAAGTGATTTATTATATAATAACGGCATGATTTCGCTTCGTATGTGGTATTACGCATTTGTCCTTTCTGTCAATATTTACTGTTTTTCGTAGTCTTCTTTATTCGCATTGACGTAAATTCGTCCTCAATAAGGCAAAAAAGTGTCTAAACGAGTTTTTAATTGTGTCTAAATTCCGAAACTTAGAAACGACAAAAAACTTTGTTGAAATTGTACAACACAAAAACGTTGAATTTTGAGGCTTGACACTAAATATTGATCGTAAATGAAAATCTAACTCGTAAACATCAATATATGGTGTTTTTCCTGTAATGCACGTATTACAGTCAAAAAAATATGATGGGTAAAATTAGCTAAAAATGTGATATACCACGATAAGATTGTGGTCAACTTTCACAAATCCGGTTTTTTGAGTGATTTCCCCTTTTCGGGAAAGGGGTTAAAACTTATTGACAAGATTGAGGGAAAGTATTATAATTATTAGACAAAAGCTGTAAAAGCGGCCGTACGGGCGGTTTTTAACAAGCAATTAATTAAGGAAGGTGTTTTGCAGTGCGCATTCGCAAACTGAAATCTTTGGCGATCATCCTTGCTGTTGTTATGACGGTTCAGATCTTCCCCGTTATGTCTTTTGCAAGTTCCGGTGTCGTTGAAGAATCCGGTGTTTCGGTATTTGTGCCTGTATACAAGAGCGGTTCTTACGGTGAATACCTTCAGAACTACATGAAAACGGCTATCGCCGACAAACCCATTGAACTCGATGTAACTGATTTTACCGATGTCAAGGGCGACGCGGAGATCAAAACCGTTGACGGTCGTTCCAATGTTGTTGTCACGACCGAGCTCAGTGAAATTACGTATACAGTCAATGTAGAAAAGACCGGTATGTATTCCATAGGTGTAGACTATTACCCCGTATCGGGTAAAGGTGCTGCTATCGAAAGAGGTATCCTCATAGACGGAGAGTATCTCTTTACCGAAGCGCGTTCTACTTCTCTCGACAGAATTTACGTTGACAATGTCGCAGATCCCGACGATCACGACAATTATTTCGTTCAGGACGAATCCGGTAACCAGCTTCGTCCCGTTCAGGTTGAACAGCCCAAATGGGTTGACAACGCTTTCATCAAGGACTCTTCCGGTTCTTATGACGGCGCTCTTCAGTTCTACTTCGAAAAAGGCGAACACACCATAACGTTTGCTTCCGTTCGTGAACCTCTCGCAGTTTCCGGACTCAGACTTTACGGTGCTTCCAGCTTCCAGGATTACGACGATGCTATGGCTGATTACGCATATCTCGATCAGAGCGGCACAGACCTTGTCGCTAAGGTTGAATGTGAATATCCCTCGGCTAAATCCGAAGCTACCCTTTTCGCAGGTACCGACAGAGCTTCCCCATCCACTTCTCCCGCAAGTTCCGGCACCATCAAGATGAATATGCTTGGTAGTACCAGCGGTACTTCTACCTGGAAGACCCCCGGTCAGTGGGTAGAGTATAAAGTTGATGTTCCCGAAGAAGGTATGTATAAACTCGCTATCCGTGCTCGCCAGAACGCTGCCAGCGGTACTTTCACTTCCAGAGAAATTACCGTTAACAACGAACTCCCCTACGAGCAGGCTGCTGCTGTACGTGTCGGTTACAACTCCAACTGGCAGATGGTTCAGCCCAAGGACGAATATAACAACGACCTTCTCTTCCACTTCAATGCAGGTGAAAATACTATCCGCCTCAAAGCTGTTCTCGGCGACATGGCTGAAATCATCAACGCAGTCGAAGCGGTTATCCTCAAGCTCAATGCTGACTACCGCCGTATCGTTATGATCACCGGTCAGACTCCCGACCAGTACAGAGACTATGACTTTGACGAAGAGATCCCCGAAACCATCTCTGACCTTAAAGCTCAGGCTGACATCCTCAAAAAGATCCACGACGAGCTCGTCTCCATTCTCGGCGAACGCGGCGAACAGACCGCTACCCTCGAGACCGTATTCGACCAGCTCTATGCTATGTTCGAAAAACCCGACAGCATTCCCAAGGAATTCTCCGGCTTCAAGAACAATATCGGTAACCTCGGTTCCTGGCTCCTTACCGTTCGTGAGCAGCCTCTCGAGATCGACTACATCCTCGTTGCTGATAAGGACTACAAAGTTCCCGCTGCTGAGACCAACTTCTTTGCAGGCATCGCTCATCAGGTTGTAATGTTCTTCTCCTCGTTCTTTACCGACGTTAACGCTATCTCCGCAACCAGTTCCGAATCTTATGATAAGAACGTAACCGTTTGGATGGCGGGTGTTACCTCTGCGCGTGACTATGCTCAGATCGTCCGTCAGCTCGTTGACCGTAGCTTCATCCCGAACTCCGGTATCAACGTTAACCTCGAACTCGTTCCGTCCGGCGCTCTCCTGCCGTCTACTCTTGCAGGTAAAGGTCCTGACGTTGCGATGAACCAGGATGCAGAAACAGTTATGAACTATGCGGCCCGTAACGCACTGCAGGAACTTAACATATTTGACGACTTTGACGATGTTACCGAGGCATTCCTCGATTCTGCTCTCGTTCCCACCACTCTTGACTGGGGCGACGGCCGTGTTCTCAACTACGGTCTTCCCGAGACTCAGGTCTTCCTCGTTATGTTCTATCGTTCCGACGTCCTCGAAGAAAATAACCTTACTCTTCCCAATACCTGGGATGAAGTTTATGACATTATAGCTAAGCTCCAGAAGAGATACATGGACTTTGCTCCTCCGGCTTATGAGACCCTCCTTTACCAGAACGGCGGTTCTCTCTATAACGACGGCGGCAAGACCACTGCTCTCGACAGCGAAGTTGCGATCGAGTCCTTCATTCAGTGGACCGACCTCTACACCAGCTATAAACTCCCCGTTGAATCTAACTTTGCAAACCGTTTCAGATTCGCAGAAATGCCTCTCGGTATGCAGACTTACGACTTCTACAACCAGATCTCCGTATTCGCACCCGAAATCAAAGGTCTTTGGTCCTTCGGTCTCGTTCCCGGTACTGTTAAAGAAGACGGCTCTGTTGACCGTTCTGTAATCGCTACTGCTGTTTCCTGCGTTATGATGGCTGCAGCAAAAGATAAAGAAGCAGGCTGGGAATTCATGAAGTGGTGGACCGGCGCTGAAGCTCAGGTTGACTACGGTCGTGAAGTTGAATCCATTCTCGGTACTGCGGCTCGTTATACTCCCGCTAATACCGAAGCTCTCCAGAGAATGCCTTGGAGATCCGACGAACTCGCTATCCTTATGGAACAGCGTCAACACGTTGTCGGCTATCCTCAGGTTCCCGGTTCCTACGCGCTCACACGTAACCTTAACTTCGCATTCCTCAGCGTTGTTAACGATGCTACCGACCCGCGTGAAACCATTCTCGACTACACCAAAACTATCAATGACGAACTTCGTTATAAACGCGAAGAACTCGGCTTTGCTATTGACTGATAAGGAAGGAGGAAATATCAATGAAAAACAAAGTAAGCTCCCTTTCGAAAAAGAAAAAGTTTGAGAACCTTGACCTTATTGTATTCCTCGGTCCGTTCCTTATAACTTTCTTTACATTTACGGTTCTTCCCGTATTTATCTCGTTGTTCATCAGTTTGACTAACTTCAACATGCTGGAAACTCCCGACTTTGTCGGTCTTGCCAACTATGAAAAGCTCTTCCTTAACGACGAGACGTTTACCCTCGCGATCCAGAATACCTTCATTCTGGCTCTCATTACCGGCCCTGTAAGCTATATTATCTGTTTCGGTCTTGCATGGCTCATCAACGAAGTTCCCGCTAAACCCCGTGCGTTCCTTACCCTTCTCTTCTACGCTCCCTCGCTCTCCGGTGGTTTCGGCTTCGTTTGGCAGCTCCTCTTCTCCGGTGACCGTTACGGTTACATCAACGGTGTACTTCTTAACCTCGGCCTTATTACCGACCCCATCCTGTTCCTTAAGGACCCCGATTACATGTGGCCTGTTTGTATTATTATAGTACTCTGGCAGGCTCTCGGTACAACGTTCCTTACCTTCATTGCAGGTCTTCAGACGGTTGACCGTTCTCTTTACGAAGCAGCTGCAGTTGACGGTATCAAGAACAGATGGCAGGAACTTTACTTTGTAACCCTTCCGTCCATGAAAGGTCAGCTGATGTTCGGTGCTATCCTTAATATCACCGGTTCTTTCGGTATCGGCGGCATCATCACCTCGATCTTCGGTTTCCCGACGACCGACTATACGCTCCATACCATCATGCATCACCTTGACGACTACGGCGGAATCCGTTTTGAAATGGGTTATGCGTGCGCTATCGCAACGCTCCTGTTTATCATTTCGTTCGTTGCAAACAAAGTTATTCAGTTCATTCTCGGCCGTATCGGTAAGTAATTAGGAAAAGGAGGTTATTTTATCATGGCAGAAAGAATAGATGATGAAGTTCAGGTTGTTTATAAAAATCCTAAACCCCTTTTCGGTATTATAAAACGCAGACCGAAATATGACGAAAACGGCCGTCTTATATATTATAAGAAGAAAAAGCTGTTTAAGTATAACAGGGTCAACAGATCGTTCAGCGGCGACCTTATGATGTTCGCGTTCCTTCTCATTGCGGGTGCCTTCATGGCGTTCCCCCTTGTTTACGCGGTATCTCAGTCCCTCAAACCTCTCCACGAGCTTTGGCTGTTCCCGCCGAACCTTATCGTTAAAAACCCGACCTTCAAAAACTACATAGACCTTTTTAACATCATGTCCAACTCCCTCGTTCCGATGTCTAAATATCTCTTCAATACGATATTTATTACCCTCATCGGTACGATCTTCAGAGTTATCTCCGCTTCGATGTGTGCTTATCCCGTTTCGAAGCGTCAGTTCAAAGGCAAAAACTTTATATTCCAGATCGTTACTCTCTCTCTTATGTTCGCAGCCCCGGCAGCTACCATCGCTAACTACATTATCATGGCAAACCTCGGCTGGATCGATACATATTACTCCATTCTGATCCCCGCTCTCGGTAACTCCACCGCGATGTACCTCGTAAAACAGTTCATCGACCAGTTCCCGGACTCCGTTCTCGAAGCTGCTCGTATCGACGGTGCAGGCGAATTCAGAATTTTCTGGCAGATCCTTATGCCCTCCATCAAACCCGGCTGGATCACTCTTATCGTTTTCGCAGTTCAGGATTTCTGGAACATGGGTTCTTCCATCTTCATCTACCGCGAAGAGCTTAAGACCCTTGCTTACGCTCTTTCTCAGATCGCAGCTGCCGGTATCGCGAGAGCCGGTGTTGCTACCGCAGTATCCATCGTTATGATGTTGGTACCGGTTATCACATTCGTCATTACCCAGTCGAACATCCTTGAAACGATGTCCACTTCCGGTATGAAAGACTAATTGAAAGGAGAAAAAAGATGAAAAACGGATTTATAAAAATCGCTGTATCGCTTGTTCTCCTTACGGTCATGATCGTTTCCACCGCTCTTCCCGTGGCAGCGCTCCCGATAACTTCCGATATCTCCGATAACTACCTTTATAACTATAACGGTCAGCCCGTTCAGGCTCCCCTTGCTTATAAAGCAGTTAAAGTTCTCGGTGCTAAAGATCTCGGTCTCGAAAGATCTTTCCAGCCCGCCGACCTCTTCGTAAGAGGCGATCTTCTCTATATCGTAGATAAAGGCGGCAACCAGGTTGTTGTTGTTGACGAAGACTATCAGGTCGTCTCCATTATCTCTGAGCTTAAAAACGCTCCCGCTCTTTATACATACGTTCCCGGCAAGACCAACTCCGACGGTTCTCCTTATCAGGATCAGGAAATGCTCTCCCATAATAAGAACCAGCTCTACGGTCCCGAAGGTATCTATGTAGACGAAGACGGCATGATCTATATCGCAGATACTCAGAACAGACGTATTGTCTGCTGCGATATCAACGGTAATGTTTCAAGCGTAGTTCAAGGCGTTGACGTTAGCGTCATCGATGACTATATCTTCAAACCCGTAAAAATCGTTGTTGACAGAACCGATTCCTTCCAGGTTATCGCGTATGCTGTTAACAGAGGTCTTCTCGAAATCGACGAGGACGGTAACTTCCGTTCCTTTATCGGTGCTCCTCCGGTAACTTATGACGCTTCCGACTGGTTCTGGCGTCTCATCGCTACCGACGAACAGAAAAAGCAGCTCGTTAAATATGTTCCTACCGAATACAGTAACATTAATATTGACGACCGCGGCTTTATCTATGCGACCATCAGTACCATCGACGCTATGGACCTTATGTCCGCCATCGCAGGCAACAGCGTTTCCGGTGCTCTTGCTCCCGTTAAGAAACTTTCCCCCGCAGGTCAAGACGTTCTTCGTAGAACCGGCGAATTTGCTCCTGTAGGTGACCTTGAGTTCTCGAGAGATTCTTCTCCGCAGGTAGTTGACGTTGCTGTCGATAACGAAAGCGGACGTTACACTATCATCGACTCCCGTTCCGGTCGTTTCTTCACTTACGATCCCGACGGTAACCTTCTCTACATGGGCGGCGGCTCCTCTACCGACCAGAACGGCCGTTTCAGAACCGCTAACTCCATCGCTATCCGTGGCGAACACATTATCATTTCCGATATCGGTAATAAATCCATTACCGTTTACGAAACCACCGAATATGCAAGACTTATCAACTCCGCTGTAGCTGCTAACTCTGCAGGTCGTTTTGAAGAAGCTGCTGAAATCTGGAAAGAGATCACAACCTTCAACTCCACCATGTATATTGCATATACCGGTCTCGGTAAAGCAGAAATGCGTCAGGCAATGGGTTCTTACGATGAATCCCGTTTCGATCATTACGAACAGGCTCTCGTATACTACTCCAAAGCAACCGAAAAAGATAACTATTCCAAAGCTTATAACGAACTCAGAAAAGAAGAACTCTCTCAGAACTTCGAAATCATCGTTATCAGTATCATCGTTGTAGTTGTCGGCATTATCGTACTTTACTTTGTCAGTAAAGCACGCAAGAACTCGAAGAAAAGGAGGGCAAAATAAATGAAATCTTTAGGATATTATGCTAAAAGATTAGGTCACGGAACCGCTGAGATGTTCAAACGCCTTCCGTTCGCGTTCTACATTCTCACCCACCCGTTCGACGGTTTCTACGAACTTAAAAGAGACCCTCGCAACCATAACCTTCCCGGTGCAGTTTTCCTTTTCATCGTTTTAGGTATTACATCTATCCTGAAAAGACAGCTTACCGGCTACCTTTTCACCGAACCCTTCGCACAGCTCAACCTTAACATTCCCTATGAGCTTGCGGTAGCAGTTCTCCCGTTTATTTTGTTCATCATTGCAAACTGGTGCTTCACCTCTCTTATGGACGGCGACGGTAAATTCAGAGATATCTTCACGGCTACCGCTTATGCGACCCTCCCGATGTCCATCTGTAACCTCATCGCTATCCCCCTTTCCAACTTCTTAACCCTTTCCGAATCTGCGATGTATACCTTCATCGTTTCCTTCGGTTTCGTTTGGTGCTACGGCATGGTATTCCTCGGTATGATGATTACCCATCAGTACACCGTTAAGAAGGCAATCGCTACTGCTATCCTTTCTATCATCGGTATGGCAGTTATCGCTTTCATCGTAGTACTTGTTTTCTTCCTTGTACAGCAGGTATTCGGCTTTGTTGTTCAGTTGTACACCGAAGTAAGCTTCAGATTGAACGAATAAGGAGGAGTGAAGAATATGAAAAGAATAATTTCTCTTATCTTGGCAGCCGTACTCATGTTCTCGACAGTTTCTGTCCTGGCATCCTGCGGCACTGCCGAAAAAGACACTGCTCCCGAATACGTCAGTGAAGAAATGCGCGAAGAGCATATCAAAAAGCTCATCGGCGACGGTCAGGTCATTGCTGAAACAGTAAAGACCGTAACCTATGATGAAGAACTCGAAATGGAGATCGTTAACGAAGTCTGGACTGTCGATCCCGATTATGCGACCGCAGTAGGCAAAACCGTTTCCAATATCTCCGTCGTAGACGAAACGACCGGTACTACCAGCAACATTAAACTCGGTATCACCAAGATGAGTCTCATTATGGAGAACGACTATTACGCTCTCTATATGGACCTTCAGGGTGCCGATGTTGACCTCAACGCTCAGGGCGGCGGCACGACCGACTTTGCAGTTCTTGACAAAACCACCGGTCATGTTTTCCACTCTAACTCCAACTACGAGGCAAACTCCACATACGCTAACGTCAAGGCTCCTTCCAAAGACGTTAAGGGTACTCCTGACATGAAAGTCATGAACCCGATCGTATCTGCTCTTGCTATCGAAGCATACGACGTTTCCAACAAACGTTACGAATTTAACTTCCGTGAGCACTGCCTTGCAGATCTCCGTCTTAAAGTCGTAAAGATGTCCGATAACCAGATCAGAATCATCTATACCCTCGGTAATGACCCGGATAAAGACCTCGTTCCTCCCGTACTTACCGAAGAAACTTATGCTTGGATCGTTGAAAGACTCACTGCCAACACCGACCTCAATGATGACGGCGACGGCACCAGAGGCGAAGACGCTCTTAAAGACCTTAAGTCCAACTACAAATACGTTACCCCCGAAAACCTCGAACTCGAAGATAGAGAACGTCTTATCAAGAACTATCCTCTTCTCGACGTTATTCCGATGTATATCTGCCGTGTTCTTAACACCCGTCAGAAACAGATCGTAAAAGAGGCAATGCAGCTCGCCGGCTTCACCGCTGACATGCTGAAAAAAGAAATGGAAGCAGTTGAATATTCCGGTCCGGAACGTGCGGTTATGTTCACCATTCCCGTTGACCTTACTCTTACCGATGACGGTCTCACCGTAAATGTTGACTCCACCCTCATTCAGGCTCCTTCCAAACAGAAGATGTATAAGATCTCCCTTTACAGAGCTCTCGGTTCTGTAACTCCCACTTCCAAGATGACCGGCGATCCTTACATCATCACTCCCGACGGTTCCGGTGCTTACATGCCCGCTGACGGTTATGTAACCACTTCCGTTTATACCGACCGTGTATACGGCGGCGACCTTACCTTCCAGGAAACAAAAGAAGATACCAAGATGATGCAGATCGTATCTCCGTATCTTATTCTTGACAGAGCAGAGCTCGGTGGTCTTATGGTTCTCCTCGAAGACGGTAAAGCTCAGGCATTTGCTACCGCAAGACCGTCCAACAGCACCAACAACCCCGGCGCATCCGTCAACTTCGACCTCGTTTACTCCGAACGTGACTACCGTACTTATACCGGCGGTCAGGGCAACACTTCTTCCGGTCCCATGGATAACTCCTCTGCCGGCGTTGTTCTTTCGAAGGAACAGCAGGTTGCAAACTTCCAGGTAAAATACCTCTTCAATGAAGGCGGTCTTACCTATGCTGATTACGCTAAGATCTACAGAGATTATCTCATAGAAGAAGGTATCCTTCCTGCAGAACCCGTAGAAAAGGGTTCCAAGACTCCTTTCTATGCTGAGATCATAGGCGCTATCAATAAGAACGAATCCGTTGCAGGTATGCCCGTAGACGCTACCAAAGCTCTTACCAGCTATACCGAACTCAAGGAAATCGTTGAAAAACTCGTTGATGCAGGCGTAGGCAACATCAATGTCCGTTATATGTACTGGGCAAACGATGGTTTCTACAACACCATCAACAATACTCCCGATCTTATGTCTGAAATGGGTTCGAAGAGCGAACTTACCGATCTCGTTTCTTACCTCGAATCCGAAGGCGTTGGTTTCTTCCCCTCTGCAGACTTCCTCTATGTCTACAAAGATAAAGCTACCGATGCTCTTAACTACACCAACGACGCTGCACGTCGACTCGACATGCGTGTTGCACGTGTATATCAGCGTAACCTCGCAACCGGTATGACCTCTCAGGACGGCGATTATACCCAGACGATCCTTTCTCCCGGTCTTATTCCTTCTCTCGCAGAATCTTATAAGAAGGGTCTCGATTCGATCATCGGTAACAAGCAGATCTCTCTCGGTACTATCGGTAAAGATCTTAACTCCAACTACAAAGTTGGTAACATCCTCAACAGAACCCAGGCTCTCGATGCTCACATCGCTGCTCTCGAAACTTTTGCGAACGACGATTATGAGATCCTCGTTACTACCGGTAACGACTACACCTGGAAGTATGCTGATCATATCGTAAATCTTCCCATCGGTTCCAGTGAATTCCTCTCCTCGACCGGCGCTATTCCGTTCATTCAGATGGTTCTTCACGGATACCTCGAATACGCAGCTGAACCGTTCAATATCTCTGCTGACTACGAAACACACCTTCTCAAGTGTCTCGAAACCGGTAGCGGTGTTCACTTCCGTTGGATGTACGACGACAACAGCGTATTTGATAACACTACTTTCAATGATTTCTACTCTCTCAACTATAACGACAGTTTCGACAGAGCAGTTGAGCTCTACAAAGAAGTTGCTTCTATTCTTGACGATGTAACTTCCGAGCCCATCACCCTCCACGAATCCGCAGACGCTTACCTCGTATATGACGGTGAAATCACTGTCCTCGAAGAAGGCGACGAAGGTTACGTAGAAGGCGAAGAAACTCCCTCTTATCAGAGAATAGGAACCACCGGCGTTTACCACGTAATTTATGGTGACGGTGACCTCGATCTTTATATCAACTACAACAGCTATGATGTAGAACTTGAAGACAGAAGCATCGTTCCCGCACTTGGATATTTGGAGGTGAAGTAAAATGAGCGCAGAAGTTGCTACCAAAAAGCCGAAGCAGATCAAAAGAAGCAAGCTTTCACTTGAACGCAAACAGAATCTTTACGGCTATATCTTCGTTCTTCCGATAATCATCGGTCTTGCGTTCATCTACATCCCCGTTATCGTTCAGTCTTTCATCTACTCTGTAAGTGAGATCAAAGTTGACGCTAAGGGCTTCCACACCATTTTCATCGGTATAGATAACTACTACGAGGCCCTCTTCGTTGAGGCGGACTTCCTCCGTACCGTCGTTGAATCGACTCTCGGTATCCTCGTTCAGATCCCGATCATTCTTATCTTCGCATTCTTCATGGCAAACGTTCTTAACCAGAACTTTAAAGGAAGAACTATTGCCCGTGTTATCTTCTTTATCCCCGTTGTTATTTCGACCGGTATTATTGCCCAGTTCGAAAACATGAGCTCGATGCTTGACATCTACAGCTCTTCGGAAAAGATGGATATCGGCAGCTCTTCCGGTATGGCGAACGTATTTAACTATGCACAGCTCCGCCAGCTCGTCATGGTCGTTCTTCAGAACGAAGACCTTGCGGCCATAGTTCTCGGTGCCGTTGACGGTCTTTACAGCGTCATCACCTCTTCCGGTGTTCAGATGCTCGTATTCCTCTCCGGTCTCCAGTCTATCTCCGTTTCCATGTACGAAGCTGCTAAAGTTGAAGGCGCAACAAGCTGGGAAGTTTTCTGGAAGATTTCTTTCCCCATGATCAGCCCGCTGATCCTTGTTAACCTTATCTACACAGTTATCGATATGTTCCTCAAAGCGGACAACGCAGCAGTCGCTCTTATCAACGATGCTCTTGCGAATGCAAGTGAGTACGCTCTCGCTTCCGCATTCTCCTGGATCTACATGTTCGTAGTTCTTATCTTCGTTGGTGTTGTTGTTCTTCTCGTCCGTAAGCTCATCATCTATCAGGATTAAGGAGGGACAATCAATGAGACAAATTAACTATGTTGTTGAGGGTCACGAAAACGATAAAAGAAATTTTATCGAAGAACTCCTCGCAAAAATCAATCCCAGTAAATATGCTGATTTCAGCTGGGAAAGATGGAAGAAGAAAAACTTTAACGCTAAAGGCGTAGGCAGTCTTATCTGGTCCATCGCTCGTTTCATCATCATTGTCGGTATCTCGTTCATGATCCTCTATCCCTTCCTCGTAAAGACGATAGTTTCCTTCATGTCCACCGCCGACCTCGAAGATAAAACCGTTATGTTTATCCCCCGTGAAGGTTCCACCTATTTCTTCCAGCGCGCGATACAGAATATCCAGTACTGGGAAGCTCTGATCTACTCCGCAATTCTCTCCCTTGTAACCGCTGTCTTCCAGGTTCTCGTATCCTGCGTTGCCGGTTATGGTTTTGCTAGATTCAACTTCAAAGGCAAAAACCTTCTCTTCTTCCTCGTAATCCTTACCCTTATCATTCCCCCGCAGACCATCATGCTTCCGTTGTACGTTCGTTTCAGATACTTCATCGGCAACATGTCTATCATCGACTCCGTTTGGCCCATGGTTGTTATGGCTGCTACCGGTCTCGGTCTTAAGAACGGTCTTTATATCTACCTCATGCGTCAGCACTTCAGAGGTTTGCCTAAGGCTCTCGACGAAGCAGCGTATATCGACGGCGCAGGCCCCATGCGTACCTTCTTCTCTGTTATGCTCCCCAACGCTACTAACATGATGATCACCGTCTTCCTCTTCTCCTTCACCTGGCAGTGGACGGATACGACGTATAACAACATGCTTATGCCCAACATGGTAATCCTTTCTAACACCGTTAGCAACGTTACCAAAGGCGTTTCCGAGCTTATTCAGCAGCAGACCCTTTACGATACGGCGTCTATCCTCATGATATTCCCGCTCCTCATCGTCTTCCTCTTTGCTCAGAAATACTTCATTCAGGGCATCGAAAGATCCGGTCTTACCGAATAATTTCAAATCAAAGAACTCAAGTCTCCATGGCTTGAGTTCTTTTTTGGTATAACTTGTTGACATTCTGCGCATATTATGTTATAATAATAACAAAGGAGATGACTATTATGCCCAAAGTATCAACAAATATCTCAATCGACGCCGAAACCAAAACTCAAGCGCAGGCACTTCTTTCAGAGTTTGGCATGGACCTCTCGACCGCTGTCAATATTTTTCTTAAACAGATGGTCTATACCGGCGCGTTCCCTTTCGAAATTACGAGAAACATACCCAACAAAGCAACCCTCGATGCCATCGCAGAGTATCAATCCATGAAAAATTCTCCGGAAAATTACAAAAAATATAACAACGTAAATGATATGCTGGAGGATATTTTGAGTGAAACTTAAGATCGTCCCGTCAAACCAATTTAAAAAAGATCTGAAACTCGCAAAAAAACGCGGCCTCGATCTCTCTGAATTATCCGCTGTAATTTCTGTTCTCGCAAACGGTGAACCGCTCGATCAAAAATACCGCGATCACCCCTTGATCGGTGATTACAACAGCTTTCGCGAATGTCATATCCGCCCCGATTGGCTCCTCGTTTATAAAATAGATAACGGAGAACTCCTCTTTTTCTTGCAAGAACCGGCTCCCACAGCGATTTATTTTGATATTTTAACAGGAGAAATACTATATTTAGTATTTCTCTCTTTTTATAACACTAAATCTATGATTTATTACATTTCCTGACGTCGCTGCGCTCCACTTCTTTCATTCCGTGAAATTCCACGAAATCCCCACCGTTTTCAGCTTTTTGCGACTTTCACCGTAATATTCCCGAAACCTGAAATTGTAATATATTACAACGCATTAATCGCCTCTCTTTGCCCTTTCTTACCTTCTTTTTGATCCTAAAACATCTGTTTTTATATGATTAAATAACAAATTATAGATAACATTTACTTCAAATATTGTACATTCATACAAATTACAGCCAAATTAAAGAAAAATTACAAAAAGGGGTTGATTTTTTACAGGAAATGTAATATAATATAGCCAAGGCAAAAGGTTCTAAGGGGGCACTATCCCCTGGATCGGATAACCTCCGAAAGCCCAAACGCCGAACATTAATTTTTTAACAGCCTCATAGAGGCAAAATTTGAAGGAGGAAAACATCCAATGAGCAAGAAAATTATCTCTGCCATCCTTGTTATGGCAATGGTAATTTCTATGTCTGCTACTGCTCTTCTCTCTTCTGTAGGTGCCGCTGCAGAAACTGAAGTCGATTACGAAGCAGACAGAACTACCCTTAAAACAATGCTCCAGGAATTCGTAATCGAAGGTCCCAAGCTTAACGCTGACACCATCGAATACCTCAAAACTCTTGGCATTCTTACTTGGAATAACGACAAAGGTTATTACAATGAAGAACATGCAAGAGAAGAATTCTGGAAAAACTTTGGTGGCGATTCTAACTACACCTATTTCTTCAAAGGTGCAGACGCAGATTTCGCTAAAAACTTCGTTACCGAAGGTGCTAAAAAGAACATCTTTGCTAACACCAACGAAACTTGGGCTACCACCACTTCTACCGACGTAAGCTATCTCGATCTCGCTGTTGACAACATCAGCACTGTTATCGAATACGCTGCATCCGCTTGGTATTTTGGTAAAGAAGCTAACGATGCTAACGCTGACGCTACTTTTAACGCTGAAAGAAACAACGTTGTTAAGAAAGCTATCGGCATGGTTAACACCGTTCTCGATCTTCTTAAAAATGAAGTTAAAGCTGACTCTGATAAACCCGCTGATTACGCTAAAGAATTCAACGGCCAGTTCTACAGAGGTTTCGCTACAACTTCTAAAGCTTACAACCAGGCTATCGGCTTCAACCCCTACTTCTTCATTCTTGAACAGCAGGTAACCGAAGACGGTAACTACTACGGTAAAGACTACTACGAAGATACCTACTATGGCACCATTCTTGGTCAGTACACCATCAGATGGTACACCTTCGCAGAAGCTCGTGAAATCGACGCTGAAGGCGTATTCGCATTCGAAAACATGATCAGAACCATGGCTATCGACAACGGTGCTGGCGTTCTCTTCTATGACTTCGTTAACGGCAACAGAAAAGATTTCCTTGATATCGTTAAATCTCTTTTCGAAAACCTTGTAGGTAAAGTTGAAACTTCCTTCATCAAAGAAGACGTTGATACTCAGATCAAGGCTTTCCTCAAACTCAAACTCATCGTTGAAAAAGTATACGATCTTTACATCAAAGACGTTTACAACAACATCTACACCGCTTCCAGCGCAAAACTTCTTAACGACGTTCTTTACGCTAAGCGTCTCATCGAGTACATCCTCACTGAATCTACCAACTCCAGACTCATCGCTCTTGCACTCGCTGACTTCACCACTCTTACCAACGACATCCTCGCTGGTATCGAAGCTGTAGCTCCCAGAGCTGAACAGCTCCTCAAAGCTGCTGACATCACTGAAGGCACTGCTCTCGTAAGAAAAGCTGAAGCTCTTCTTGCAAACTGGGCAAACTGGGCTTCCAATGATGACTACAAGGGTACCTGGAACGCTCTTAACGATGCTAAAAACGCTCTTAAGAACATGCTTCCCGCTACCGAAGGTGCTGATGCTTCCATCGTTATCGAAGCTAACACCGCTAAGATGAAGAACATCGCTGGTACCGAAATCGGCAACGACAGAATCTTCGTTGAATTCGCTCCCAACTGGTTCGCTTACATCAAACTTTACGCTCTTCTCGAAGAACAGATCGCAAACTTCACCAAGAAAGTTACCGGCGTAGATGGTTCTCTCTCTGCTCCCAACCTCACTGGTGTTTCCAACTCTGACCTCGTAAATGCTATCAACAAGTATGCTCACCTTATCGGTATCGTTGGTCCTATCGTTGAAATCTCCGACTACACCAAAGACGGTAAAGACAATAAGACTGTAAACCTCGTTGATACCACTGTTTGGACCAAGTATGATGCTGATCCCGACAAGGGCGTTTACAAAGAAGATACCAACAAACCCACCGCTAACTACAAAGCAACTGTTAAGTATATTAGCTACCTCTTTGACTGTGATCCTATGACTAGCGATAAATATGACAGAGAAGGTGCTGTACTTTATTACTTCGCATTCTCTGACGGCGGTAAAGGTTATCCCCACGGAAATGATATCTACTCTGCTGATAAGTATTGCTATGTAAACTACAAATATGAAAACAGCTACATTGAAGTAATCAGAGATCTCCTTGCTCATAGCTACATCTCTAATACCGATAATAAAGTTGACTCCATGTACGAAATCGTTCTCGGTTCTGTAGAAGGCAACAACGCATTCTATACTCCTATCAACCAGGACGTAGCTATCGACTCTGTATATGTTCTTATGCAGGCTATCGATGAAGCTGCTGAATATGCAGTTGATAACACCAAGATCGGTGCAGATACCTGGACTGACGGTAAACAGTACTACTACGAATTCAATTCTGAAGGTAAATTCGACTGGGTTAACGATAAATACGTATTTACAGCAGGTCACGACAAAGCTGTAAACTCCATTATTGAAGCAGTTAAGAATCTTACCAAAGACATTACCAAACTTACTCAGACCTACTATGCAATTCTTTTCGAAGTTGCAAAACTCTTTGACTGGTCTACCATCGATGCTGCTAATGGTAACACCCTCGTTAAACTTGCTGCAAATGCTCAGTCCCAGTATTGTTGGGGTTACGAAGACAACTATGCTGACGGTGCTATGGATGCTGCTCTTGAAGCTGCAAACGAACTCTACAGCTACGTTGTTGACTGCACAACCGATTGGAACGAAGATGATAAAGTAGTAGAAAATAGCCATAAATTTGCTACCTACTCTAAACTCATCGCTGCTTACGATGAATTTGAAAACGCAATCAAGACTTACCTCTTCACCGCTGCTGGCTCTGAAAAATTCGACGCTTACGTTGAAGACGTATACTACATGATCGATACCTATCTTGGTACTTCCGATTATTGGAACGAATACGACAAACTCTTCGAAAAATTCATCACTGCAACAAACGGCAACTTCAAGCACTTTGTTGATGTAGTTGATGATATGAGAAACTGCTACGAATACTTCGCACTCACCCTCGCTCACGCTTCTGAATGTGGTCTTTACTTCGGCAACCGTTACAGCAATGTAAACGACGTTGATGATGATCCTGCAACTGCAGATAAGAACGAAGACGTTGTAACTCCGTTCGAAAAGAACCTCCTCAATCCTCTTAACGGTCATATCGGTACCATCGACGTAACCGGTTACACCAGAGACTGGGCTGAAATGTACAATGCAGTTAGACAGATCGCTGCAGGTATCGTTGAAGCTTCCAAGAACCTCGAAAACTGCGATATGCCTGTTTGGTACGCAGAAAGAGTTCTCAAAGAATGCAACGACGTTAAAGCTGCTTCTGCTGACTACACCACCGCTAAACTCGTAGAATACAAAGCTGGTCTCGAAGCTCTCCTCATCGAAGCTGACGGCCTCAATGTATACAACTACCTCTCCAACACTGATGAAGCTAAAGCAATCTGGGCTGCATTTGTTGAAGCATATGCAAACGCTCAGTACACCGCTCTCGATACCAGATGCGCTAAGTCCGACGTTGACGAAGCTGTAGCTGCTCTCGAAGCTGCAATGGCTGACCTCGCTAAGATCGAAGCACCCGAAGGCGCTGCTGATGCTGACACCCTCGCTGCTAAGATCGCTGCTGCTGAAGCTCTCTACGCTCGTGCAGACGTAACCGATGCTGACAAAGATGAACTCGAAGTTGCTATCGCAGCTGCTAAGAAAGTTCTCCAGTTCAACATCTCTGTTCTCAACTCCACCGATATCGAAGCTGAAATCAAGGTTCTCGACGACCTTATGAACGCTCTTCTCGATACCATGTACACCGGTAAAGACCTCAAGAAAGCTGTAAAAGTTCTCGAACTCCAGGTTGTTGTTGATCTTTACACCGAAGCTTCCTACAGAAAATTCGCTAACGCAGTAGAAGCTGCTTACGCTATGGCTGAAGAAGATACTGCTTCTGAATCCGCTATGAAAGCTGCTTACGCTAACGTTGAAGCTAGATTCGGCGATCTCAAACTCGCTCCTGTAGAAGAAGAACCCGAAGTTGTAGAACCCGAAACTTCCGTAGTAATGGAAGAAGCTATCGCTATCTACAACGACGCTGCTAACGGCTACGACAAAGCTGTTGAAGGCTGCACCGCTGAATCCGCTGCTGCTTACAACGCTGCTATCAACACCCTCAAAGCTGACATCGAAAACAAAGCTGACGATGCTAAACTCCTCGAGTCCATCATCGCTCTTAACCTCGCTAAAGCAGCTCTCACTGTTGACGTACCCGAAACCTGCGACTGCTAATTAAGTTTTTCTCCTCATTGTGACCCGGCAAAAAGTCACGATAACAAATTAAAAGTTAAAACTTAACTTGGAACCCTCGAGGCTCACGCCCCGAGGGTTTCATTGTATTTAAAATAACAAACAAATTTAAAATAATATCATAAAAAGCCCTTGTAAACACAGGAAAAATGTGTTATAATATAATGTAATATAGTAAATTGCACGAAGGAAAAAATCGGCTATGAGTTTAACTATTCCGAAGAACTATAAGTCCTTTCTGACGTTAAGACAGACGCAGAAGGCAGTAAAAATAATAAAGGACGTTTTTGAGATCGAGCTTTCGAAACTGCTCAATCTAGAGCGTGTCTCCGCGCCTTTGTTTGTATATAAAGACAGCGGTCTCAACGATGACCTGAACGGAATAGAGAAGCCTGTTTCGTTTGAGTTCGGCGGCAAGCAAGTCGAGATCGTTCATTCTCTTGCAAAATGGAAGAGATATGCGTTAAAGAAATATAATTTTGAGCCTCATCGCGGAATTTATGCCGACATGAACGCGATCCGCGCGAACGAAGAGCCCGATAATTTCCATTCGATCTACGTTGACCAGTGGGACTGGGAAGTCGTCATCAACCGTGAGGACCGTACCGTCGAATTTTTGAAGGAAACCGTTTCGAAGATCGTCTGTGCAATCCATGATACCTGGGAGATTCTCAACAAGACCTACGCAAAAGCCCAGACCTCATTCACACACGAAAACAAAGTATTTTTCATAACTGCGCAGGAGCTCGAGGATATGTATCCCGACCTTACTCCGAAGCAGCGCGAACATGCGATCACGAAAGTGCATCCGATCGTATTTATCATGCAGATCGGCGATGTCTTAAAAAGCGGCAAGCCTCATGACGGCAGAGCCCCCGACTACGACGACTGGGCGCTCAACGGCGACCTGCTTTACTATTTCGAGCCGCTCGATACGTCGCTTGAGATCATGTCGATGGGTATCCGCGTTGACGAAAAGTCGATGGCGGAGCAGTTAAAGAAAGCCGGCGCGGAAAACAGAAAAGATCTTCCGTTCCATAAAGAGCTTTTGGCTGGCGAAATGCCCCTCACCGTCGGCGGCGGTATCGGTCAGAGCCGACTTTGTATGTTACTTTTACAGAAGGCACACATCGGCGAGGTTCAGGTTTCGCTGTGGCCCGATGAGATGCGCGAACTATGCGAACAAAACAACATGAAACTTTTATAAATAGGGTGGATAAAAAAATGATTGCCATAAAAGAAATTTTTGCCGATATTTCGGCATTTGACGGTAAATCCGTCTCCGTAGCAGGCTGGATCCGCACCGTTCGAGACTCCAAGGCGTTCGGTTTTATTGAACTTAATGACGGTTCCTGCTTCCGTTCAACTCAGATCGTTTTTGAAGAAGCTAAACTTGAGAACTATAAGCAGATCGCAAAACTCAATGTCGGCGCCGCTATCCGCGTTGAGGGTATCGTTGTCGCTACCCCCGAAATGAAACAGCCGTTCGAGATCAAGGCTGAAAAGATCGAAGTTGAGGGCGAATCCACTCCCGACTATCCGCTTCAGAAGAAACGTCACTCCTTCGAATTCCTCCGCGATATCGCTTATCTTCGTCCGAGAACCAACACCTTCTCCGCAGTTTTCCGTGTACGTTCCGCTGCGGCGCAGGCTATCCATAAATTCTTCGCTGAACGCGGCTTCATTTACGTAAACACTCCGCTTATCACCGGCAGTGACTGCGAAGGCGCAGGCGAAATGTTCAGAGTAACGACCCTAGATGCCGATAATCCTCCCAGAACCGAGGACGGCAAAGTCGATTTTTCCAAAGACTTCTTCGGCAAGTCTGCAAACCTCACCGTTTCCGGTCAGCTCAACGCAGAAACTTTCGCCCTCGCATTCGGCAAAGTTTATACTTTCGGCCCGACTTTCCGCGCAGAAGTTTCCTACACCGCTCGTCATGCCGCTGAATTCTGGATGATCGAGCCCGAGATTGCTTTCGCAGACCTCTCTGACGAAATGGATCTTTCCCGCGATATGATCAAATACGCTATCAAATACGTTCTCGAAACCTGCCCCGACGATATGAAATTCTTCAACGATTTCGTCGATAAGGGTCTTATTGAACGTCTCACCGCTCTCCTCGAAGCTGATTTTGTACGCCTCAGCTATACCGATGCCATCAAGATCCTCGAGCAGAATAAAGATAAATTCGAATATCCCGTTTATTGGGGTTGCGACCTTCAGACCGAGCACGAACGTTACCTCACCGAGCAGGTCTACAAGGCACCCGTATTCGTTACCGACTATCCCAAGGAGATCAAAGCGTTCTATATGCGCTTGAACGACGACAACAAGACCGTTGCCGCAGCAGACCTTCTCGTTCCCGGCGTCGGCGAACTCGTCGGCGGCAGCCAGCGTGAAGAAAGAATCGACGTTCTCCGCGAAAGAATGGCAGAACTCGGTCTTGACGAAAAAGATTACTGGTGGTACCTCAACCTCCGTAAATATGGCGGAACAAAACACGCAGGCTTCGGCCTCGGTTTCGAACGTCTCATCATGTACCTCACGGGTATGTCCAATATCAGAGACGTTATTCCCTTCCCCAGAACCACCGGCACCGCTGAATATTAATCGAAAAAATTTGTTTTTATTCCAGAAAAAAAGGTTAAATATATGAAAAATCTTTCCAAACAGGAACTTTACGAAGTAAAAAGCGAACTCGAAGCGAAATATAACCGCTATAAATCCCTCGGTCTCAAGCTCGATATGTCAAGAGGTAATCCTTGCAAAGAACAGCTTGATATTTCCGAGCCTATGCTTTCCGTCCTCAAAACAGGCGAAGACTGCATCGATGCGTTCGGATTTGACTGCCGTAACTACGGTATTCTTGACGGTATTCCCGAAGCCAAAGCTCTTTTTTCCGAGCTTATGAATACGGCATCTACCGACGAGATCATCATAGGCGGCAACAGCAGTCTTAATATGATGTACGATAATATCGTCCGTGCTATGATCTTCGGTGTTTACGGCGGCGAACAGCCCTGGAGCAAATGCGATAAAATCAAATTTATCTGCCCCGTTCCCGGCTACGACCGTCATTTTAAGATCTGTGAAAGCCTCGGCATCGAAATGATAAGCGTACCCCTCCTTCCCGACGGCCCCGATATGGATATGGTCGAAAAGCTTGTCTCCGAAGACGAATCGATCAAGGGTATGTGGTGCGTTCCCAAATATTCCAATCCCAGCGGCGTTACATACAGCAACGAAACCGTTCTCCGTTTTGCCAAACTTAAACCTAAGGCTAAGGATTTCCGTGTTTTCTGGGATAACGCTTATTCTCTTCATGATATTTCCGACAGAAGAGATATTCTGCTCAATGTTCTCGAAGAGGCGAAGAAATACGGAAATGGTGATATGATCTATAAGTTTATGTCAACCTCGAAAGTTTCTTTCCCCGGCGCAGGCGTTGCGGCTATGGCGGCATCTAAAAATAATATTAATTTCATTAAGAAAATAATGGGAGTACAGACTATCGGTTCCGATAAGCTCAACCAGCTCCGTCATGTCCGTTATTTCAAAGATGCTGAAGGTGTTCGTGAACAAATGCACCGTCATGCAGAGATCATCAAACCCCGTTTTGCCGTTCTGATCTATATTCTCGAAAAAGAGATCCCCGACGTTGCGACCTGGTCCAACCCGAACGGAGGCTACTTTGTATCCCTTACCGTTCCTGACGGATGCGCAAAACGTGTCGTGTCCCTTATGAAAGAAGCAGGCGTTACGATGACTCCTGCAGGCTCGACTTTCCCGTACGGTGTTGACCCGAAAGATAATAATATCCGTATCGCTCCCACAAATCCCCCGCTTGCAGAACTTCAGACCGCGGCAGAGATCCTCTGCGTTTGCGTTCGCCTTGCCGCAGTTGAAAAATATCTGAGCGAAAAAGAGTAATATAGAAAGGACTTTTTTCATGAGCTACGATTCTTACGAAAGCCCGTTTTGTACCCGATATTCCAGCCGCGAGATGCAGTATATCTTCTCCGCTGAAAATAAATTCAGAACTTTCCGCCGCCTTTGGATCGCTCTCGCGCGCGCAGAGCAGAAACTCGGCCTCAATATAACCGACGAACAGATCGCCGAACTCGAAAAATATAAAGACGATATCAATTTCGCAGTTGCCGAAGCCCGTGAAAAAGAAGTCCGTCATGACGTTATGGCGCACGTTTACGCTTACGGTGAGCAGGCAAAGAGCGCAAAACCGATCATCCACCTCGGTGCGACTTCCTGCTATGTCTGCGATAACACCGATATCATCGTCATGAAGCAGGGCCTTGAGCTCATTCGCGATAAACTCGTCACCGTCATCAAAACTCTTGCCGATTTCGCAGAGCAGTATAAAGATATGGCATGCCTTGCCTACACTCATCTTCAGCCCGCTCAGCCCACAACCGTCGGCAAAAGAGCAACTCTCTGGATCAACGAACTCATTCTTGATCTTGACGAGCTCGAATTCCGTATCGACAGCCTCAAACTTCTCGGTCAGAAAGGCACTACCGGCACTCAGGCTTCTTTCGTTGAACTTTTCGGCGACGAAGCAGACGAAAAGACCCCCGTACTCGAAAAAATGATCGCAGAAGAAATGGGATTTTCCGAAACTTTCCCCGTTTCCGGTCAGACGTACAGCCGTAAAGTCGATGCGTTCATCTGCAACACCCTCGCAGGTATCGCGGAATCCGCAATGAAATTCGCAAATGACCTTCGAATTCTTGCAAACTTCAAGGAAATGGAAGAACCGTTCGAGAAAAATCAGATCGGCTCCTCCGCAATGCCTTATAAACGCAACCCGATGAGAAGCGAACGTATCTGCTCGA
Organism: Clostridia bacterium; assembly: GCA_017621705.1. GTDB lineage: Bacteria > Bacillota > Clostridia > Oscillospirales > UBA644 > HGM12619. The sequence goes on from JAGASR010000034.1 coordinate 126,432, forward strand.
TCGCAAGATACGTCATGACCAATGCGCTTTCTCCTGCTTTTACGGCAGGTACGCAGTGGTTTGAACGTACTCTTGACGACTCTGCAAACAAACGTATCGCTGTTTCCGAAGCTTTCCTCGGCATCGATGCGATCCTCAATATCTATATCAACGTTTCCAACGGTCTCGTCGTTTACCCGAAGATCGTCCGCCGTCGTCTTATGAACGAACTTCCGTTCATGGCGACCGAAAATATCATGATGGCGGCAGTCAAAAAGGGCGGCGACAGACAGGAGCTTCACGAAAAGATCCGTCAGCACAGCGTTGCGGCGGCTAAACGTGTAAAAGAAGAAGGCGCAGAAAACGATCTTCTCGAGCGTATTGCGGCTGACCCGACGTTTGCTCTCGAAAAAGAAGAGATCGCACAGCTTCTCAACCCCGACAGCTTCGTCGGCAGAGCTCCCAAGCAGACCGAAGAATACCTCAAGACCGTCGTTTACCCCCGTATCAATCCGTATATCGAATCCGGTAAACTCAAGGCAGACGAGGGTTTGAAGGTTTAAGTAAAAATAAAGGAGTTTATTATGCCCAAGATCGTAACGCAGAACAGAAAAGCGTTTCACGACTATTTTGTAGAAGAAAAATTTGAAGCAGGCATATCCCTTGCCGGCACCGAAGTAAAAAGCATCCGACAGGGCACAATAAATTTGAAAGATTCATATTGCAAGACCGACGGCAGGGAAATCTTTGTCGTCGGCATGCATATTTCTCCCTATGAAAAGGGAAATATTTTCAATAAAGACCCGCTTCGCGAACGTAAACTGCTTATGCATAAAAAAGAGATCCTCCGCCTTTTCAACGAAGTAAAAAAAGACGGCTATTCTCTCATTCCGCTTTCGGTTTACTTCAAAAATGCGCACGTAAAAGTCGAGATCGGGCTTTGTAAAGGTAAAAAACTTTACGACAAGCGTGAATCTGCGGCAAAAAGAGATGCACAGCGCGAAATCGAAAGAAAGATGGGGCGCGACTGATGATAATTCTGGGTATCGACCCCGGTGTTGCAACAGTCGGCTGGGGAATCGTTGAATATAAAGGAAACAAGTTTCTCGGCTCGGATTATGGCGCAATAATTACGCCGGCTCATACACCGCTTTGCGACAGGATCGAGCAGATCTTCGACGAGACTTCGCGCCTTATCGATTATTATCATGTCGAAACCGCCGCAATGGAAAAACTTTTTTTCAATACAAACACCACCACCGCTATCGACGTCGCGCAGGCAAGAGGCGTTCTGCTTCTTGCGTTAACAAAAAAACGCATCCATTGCTCTGAATTTACCCCACTTCAGGTCAAGCAGGCAGTAACGGGCTACGGCAGAGCCGATAAACAGCAGGTCGAAGCCATGGTAAAAATGCTTCTCAATCTCGAAAAGATCCCCAGACCCGACGATGCCGCCGACGCGCTGGCAATGGCGATATGTTGCGCTCATTGTTTAAGGTTTTGATTAACTTTGGAGAAAATCAAACTTGTCTTTTAAGTATACCGGCCATTGCAAATAATGCGTCTTTTTCTGTGAGTATATTTTGATATTTCAGATAAATTAACGGCGCAAGCCGAGCCGTATTTCAGAAAGCATTATTATTAATGTGCGATATGTTGCGCTCATTGTTTAAGGTTTTGATTTAACCGTCTGTTTCTTAATTTTATTTATAAGGATTAAAATATGTACTATTACCTTTCGGGAAAACTTGCGCTCGTTCAGCCAAACCTCGCGGTTATCGACTGCGGCGGTGTCGGCTACAAATGCGCCATAACGGAAAACACCTATAAACAGATCGCGCGCCTCGAAAATGCGTGTCTGTACACTTATCTCAACGTCAAAGAGGATGCGCTCGACCTCTACGGCTTTGCCGACGAGCAGGAAAAGCTCTTTTTTGAGCTTCTTTTGTCGATCAGCGGCGTCGGTCCCAAGGCGGCGCTCGCCATTCTTTCCGTCCATACTCCCGAAACTTTCGCCGCTTGCGTTATTTCGTCCGATGCGAAGGGCATAACGAAAGCCGCAGGTGTCGGCCCGAAACTCGCCCAGAGAATCTGCCTCGAGCTCAAAGATAAGATCGCAAAAACTAAAGTCGTTCCGTCCGAGATCGCGGCTGATGATGACTTTGACGTTTCTTCCGATGTCGTTTCCGATGCGGTCGCAGTCCTCGTTGCCCTCGGCTACAGCAAAAACGATGCCTCGAAAGCCGTCCGTAAATGCTCTGCCGACAACACCAACGATATCGTCAAGCAGGCTCTGCGCATTCTCTCGAAAAATTTGTAGGAAACTTTTCCTTCTCTTTTTCCGTCTAACGAAAAAAGGAGATGTTCAACCGTGAAAAAAATTATTTCAGTATTGATTTTTGTTTTAACATTCACGCTCACTGCGTGTTCTTCCGTTACGACCGAAAAGAGACCCGACGACTTTTCCTTTTCGCTCGTCTGGGGTGTTTACGGCATCAGCTACTATAACAGCGAAAGCTGTTCGCTCGTTAAAACGACCGATGCGACGAACCCCGAAGATTACGTCTCGACCATGCGCCTTTCATCCGAAGACCTCGATGAGATCTATGCGAAGATAAGCGAGCTCGATATGGATAGCTATCCCGAAAAATACGATCCTTTCGACAGCATGATGTCCTCGCCGTCCCAAACGATCATTTTAACTTGCGGCGACAAAAAGATCGTATGCGAAAATATCTGCCTCGGATACGGTTCCAATAATAAAAAAGGGCAGAAATTTCTTGATACGGTGAAATTTATCATCGATAAAGTGACAGCCACCGAAGAATGGCAGTCATTTCCCGAATACGAATTTTTCTATGATTAATATTTTGATGGCTTTTGTCGTCTGAAAACGACAATTTTGCTTCGCAAAAACACCCACAATTCCGATGAAAGTGAGGAGGTTTACAATGGAAAACGAATTTGACGAACGCCTTTTATCCGCGCGAACCCTGCACGATGACGATAACGAATTTTCGCTCCGTCCGAAGAATTTTGACGGATATATCGGTCAGGAAAAGGTAAAAGAGAACCTCAAAATTTATATCGAAGCGGCCAAACGTCGCGGCGAATCCCTCGACCATGTTCTGCTTTACGGCCCTCCGGGTCTCGGCAAAACGACTCTTGCGAACATTATCGCGACCGAAATGGGCGTTTCGATCCGCATAACCTCCGGCCCCGCACTTGAAAAAACGGGTGACCTTGTAGCTCTGCTCACAAACCTGCAGGACGGCGATATCCTGTTTATCGACGAGATCCACCGTCTTTCTCGCACAGTCGAAGAAGTCCTTTACCCTGCGATGGAAGACTATGAGTTCGATATCATTCTCGGCAAAGGCCCGTCCGCGCGCTCCATTCGTTTCAATCTCCCCAGATTTACGCTTATCGGTGCGACCACCCGTTCAGGTCAGCTCGCATCTCCGTTCCGTGACCGTTTCGGCGTGCTTTTCCGCCTTGAGCTTTATTCAGCCGAGGATCTCGCCGTTATCGTCACAAACTCCGCAAAAATTCTCAATATCGATATAACGCCCGAAGGCGCTTACGAGATCGCTTCCCGTTCACGCGGCACTCCTCGAATTGCGAACAGACTTCTCCGCCGAATCCGCGACTTTGCGCAGATTTTAGGCGACGGCGTTATCAATAAAGATCTTGCAAAAACTGCGCTTGACCGAATGGAGATCGATGCTCTCGGCCTCGACTCTGCGGACAGACGTCTTCTTTCCGCCATTATCAAGAGCTTTAACGGCGGCCCTGTCGGCCTTGAAACTCTTGCGGCGCTCGTCGGCGAAGAAAGTGTCACTATCGAGGACGTTTACGAACCGTTTTTACTGCAGCTCGGCTTTATTAACAGAACTCCGCGCGGCAGATGCGTCACCCCTGCCGCATACTCTCACCTCGGCCTGACACCTCCGCAGAATTGCGATTGCCAGCCCGAAACGACGTTGTTTTGAGTTAAAAACGCATTTTTTTGATAAAACAGCATAAGATATAATATCTTCCCATTATTTGTTTTTCGATTGGTATTGACAAAACAAAAAAGTTATGCTAAAATATAATCGATGAACAGGTGCGAGGATAACACCTTTATAAAGAAATTCCGATTCAAGATTAGGTGTGAGGGTAACACCTTCATAAAGAAATCCCAATGGAAGATATGCCCTTGTACTTCGGTGCAAGGGCTTTATTCTTTATGAGGTTAATATGGAAAGTAAAAAGATATACGAATTACATTATTTATCTGAGAGTTTTTATATCAAGTATAATCCGACAGAATATACTGAAATTGAACATAAGCTACAAAGACCGTATATTGTTTTGTTGATAGAAATTGATAATAATACATTTGCCTTGCCTTTAAGGACAAATGTTAAACATAGTAACTGTTATAAATTTCAGTATTCATCAAGACCGACGGATAGTATTACCGGAATAGATTTTTCGAAAGCCGTCATAGTAAACGAACAAGAATATATAGGAGAGCCGGCCGAAATTGATAATAAGGAATACGTTGAGTTGAATGACAGAATTTCTTTTATTGTCAGCAAGTTCCGTACATATTTAAAAGGTTATTATACTTATGTGTCGGGAAAAGCTAATGAATATCAGGCAAAAAAATATCAATACACAACCCTAAAGTATTTCCATAAAGAGCTTGGTATTTAAAACTAATTATTTATAGATATCTATTGGACAATAGTACAGATATTGGCTTGAAACCTCTATCTGCTCTTATTTTTTACTGTTGAGCGCCGATCAGAAGAGGATTATGCAGAAATTTGTGAATAATGTATATTGACATAAAAAGACCGATATGTTATAATAATTATGTAAACAGTTATTGCTCATCGAAAACTGTAAAATAAAATAGGAGGTCTTGACTGACATGAAAAAAGTAACGTATTTACTCGTTGTTTTGTTTGTTTTTACTCTCATTGCCGGATGTTCAAAACCCCCTGAAGATATTTTGAATACGGGTTATGATGTTACGGTAACGAAAATCGACGAAGTGAATCAAACAGTTTATGTTACCGATAACGAAGGAAGGCTTGAAGATGAATTTGCGATAGATTGCAGTGACCTGACAGGCTTCGGGCAGATGATCTATGTGAATTACAAAACCAAGCATTTGTCTAACATTAAACTGAAAGATTTAAAGATCGGCGACAGTCTCGTTTTAAGCGTGTACGACAGTCAGCTTGAACAAAGCTCGAACGGTCCGATCAAGGTCGAGCAGATCCAGCTCGGAACTCAAAGACCATAATTAATCAAACAAATAAACAGCACCCCCGATGCGAATTTTCGCATCGGGGGTGCTGTTGTATCTGAAAAAAGTAATTTGAAGCACTATTAGCTTGCCGCAAGGCAAATTTAGCTCGGCAACGCCGAATTTAGCTGTATTTTGAAACTCATAAAGTTTCAAAATACCTCTCTTCCATCGGCAGCCACTCGTTTTTAAAGCGTTCCAAAAGCCTTGGGTTTCGCTTTTCGAGCCTGCGGAGCTGTTCGTCCTTTGAGATTTTCAATATTCTTTTAACGTCATACACGTCGCCGAAAGTCGGGTGCAGACTGTAAACTCCCTCAACGAGCGTTATCGGCTTGCGTTCGACTTCGATTTTTTCGCCCAGGGTCATCGTCGAGCAGTCGAATTTTCGTATAACAAACGGCTTATCGGTATGCAAATTGTCGATTATCTCGGCTTTCAGGCGTTCGTAATCGATATTTCCGCCGATTTCGGCAAGTCTTTCGGGCGTTTTTCTTTCGGGCGGCAGAAAATAGTCGTCGGCATGAAAAACGTTGCAGTCGTAAACTTCCGCAAAAGTTTCTGCAAGAGTCGTCTTTCCCGATGCCGCAGGCCCGTCAACCGCAATAAAAACAGAGCCTTTTTTATTCAGAATTTCTTCGGTCTCGATGAAAAGATCGATAAGCTCGGCATATTTTTTCTTGACGATGCGGTAATGCGGAGCGTATTTTTCGCGGTAGATCTCGCTGTGAGACATCGCAGGGTAGCTCATCGCCTTGTATTTTTCAAGAAATTCGATGTTTTCTCTGCTTGTTTTCAGCGGTTCGAGCAGTTTTTCAAATTCCTCGACCGCATTTTTCTCTCCGTTTGCGGAAAGAACGAAAATTCTGTTCAGAGTTTTGGCTGAAAGCCTGCCCTTGACCGCCGAAAGATGGACACGGACAAACTCGCCGCCGATGTCTTCAACCGGGGGCAGATTGGGCGTAAAGTCAACTTCGTCGAACTCTTTTTCGAGGCGCAAAAGGCTCTCGGATTCGTTTTTTATCATGTGTCCTGCGCCGAATACCCTTTGAAAAAGCAGCTTAACGGAGTCGCTAAGCTGCATTTCGGGATATTTTGACAGGTGATGTGTCAATATTTTCATCAGTTATTCTTTGTGTAGTTAAGAAGACCGCCTGCAAGAAGGATATGTGCCTGACGTTCGCTGCGATCGCAGACAAGTTCGATCTTGATGTTCTTCGTCTTATCGTAAATGAAGATCTGTTCGCCTGCTTCGAGCTCCTTGCGGACGTCTTTGAGGCAGAGAACGTCGCCCTCATCGATAAGGTCGTAGTCCTGCGGATTTTTGAAGGTGAGGGGGAGAATGCCGGAGTTGATGAGGTTCGCTTTGTGAATTCTTGCGAAGCTCTTTGCGATAACCGCTTTAACGCCGAGCCAGAGCGGAACGAGAGCCGCATGCTCACGGGAAGAACCCTGACCGTAGTTTTCTCCGCCGATGATAAAGCCGCCTGCGGAGAGTTTTGCTCTGTTGGGGAACGCTTTATCGCAAACCTCGAAGCAATACTGGGAGAGGTGAGGGATGTTGGAGCGGTACGGAAGGATCTTTGCGCCTGCAGGCATGATATGGTCGGTGGTGATATTGTCGCCGACTTTCAAAAGCGCGGGCTTTTCGATGGAAGCGGGGAGCGCTTCGCCAACGGGGAAGGGTTTGATATTCGGGCCGCGGAGAACGAGAACATCGTTGCCCTCTTCTGCGGGGGCGATTATCATATTATCGTTAATGGTGAATTTTTCGGGGTTTTCAACGGAAATGTCAACGTCAAGCGTCATCGGGTCGCAGAAACAACCTTTGATAGCGCTTGCAGCGGCTGTTTCGGGAGAAACGAGGTAGATCTGACCGTCAGCGGTGCCGCTTCTGCCTTCGAAGTTTCTGTTGAAAGTACGCAGAGAGATACCCGCACTGTTAGGCGACTGACCCATACCGATACAGGGACCGCACGCGCATTCGAGAATTCTTGCGCCTGCTTCGATCATAGATGCGAGAGCTCCGGAGTCTGCCATCATGCCGAATACCTGCTTGGAACCGGGGGAAACGGTCATGGAGACGTTGTCTGCAACGGTGTTGCCCTTGAGGATCTGCGCGATCTTCATCATATCGGTGTAAGAAGAGTTTGTGCAGGAGCCTGCGCAGACCTGGTCGATCTTCATGCCTGCAAGCTCGGAAACAGCGACAACTTTATCGGGGCTGTGGGGGCAAGCTGCGAGGGGAACGAGGGTCGAGAGGTCGATCTCGATATTTTCATCGTAAACAACGCCTTCATCGGGGAGCATTTCGACAAAATCGTTTTCTCTGCCCTGTGCGGCGAGGAATGCTTTTGTAACGTCATCGGAGGGGAATACGGAAGTCGTAGCGCCGAGCTCTGCGCCCATATTTGTGATGGTTGCACGTTCGGGAACGGAAAGGGTCTTTACGCCTTCGCCGTAATATTCAACGATCTTGCCTACGCCGCCTTTAACGGACATGATCTGAAGAACTTTCAGGATAACGTCCTTTGCGGAAACCATTTTTCTGAGTTTGCCGGTAAGTTTGATACCGACGATTTTCGGCATCGTGAGGTAGAAAGCGCCGCCGCCCATTGCAACAGCAACGTCAAGACCGCCTGCACCGATAGCGAGCATGCCGAGGCCGCCGCCCGTGGGGGTGTGAGAGTCACTGCCGAGGAGGGTTTTGCCGGGGATACCGAATCTTTCGAGGTGAACCTGGTGGCAGATGCCGTTACCGGGTCTGGAATAGTAAATGCCGTGTTTTTTACATACGGTCTGGATGTATCTGTGGTCGTCTGCGTTCATAAAACCGGACTGAAGGGTGTTATGATCGATATACGCAACGGATCTTTCGGTCTTTACACGGTCGATACCCATAGCTTCGAACTGAAGATATGCCATGGTGCCGGTAGCATCCTGGGTTAAAGTCTGGTCAATTTTAATGGAAATTTCGCTGCCGGGGATCATTTCGCCGGAAACGAGATGGTTTTTGATTATTTTCTGTGAGATAGTCTGAGCCATGTCAATCTCTCCGTTTTACTTAATATTTTTCTGCCAGTTCCATGTATCTGCGCACATATCTTCGAGGTTCTTTTCAGCGACCCAGCCGAGGATATCTCTTGCTTTTGTCGCATCTGCGCGCATTTCGTCAATATCGCCGGGACGGCGCGGATCGACGACGTAGGGGATGGTCATATCGTTTGCCTTTTCGAATGCATGAACGATATCCATAACGCTGTAGCCGGTGCCTGTGCCGAGGTTGAATATCTCGCAGCCTTTTTTCTCTGCCGCATATTCGAGAGCTTTAACGTGGCCCTTCGCAAGGTCAACAACGTGGATATAGTCACGAACGCCTGTTCCGTCGGGCGTGTTGTAGTCGTTGCCGTAAACGTGAAGCATTTCTCTCTTGCCTGCCGCAACCTGCGCGATGTAGGGCATGAGGTTGTTGGGAATTCCGTTCGGGTCTTCGCCGATAAGTCCGCTTTCGTGAGCGCCGATCGGGTTGAAATAACGGAGAAGAACGACGGACATATTTTCGTCAGCCGCAGCGGCATCGGTAAGGATCTTTTCGATGAAGAGCTTCGTCGTGCCGTAGGGGTTGGTGGTGGAAGTCGGCATGGTTTCAACGAACGGAACGGGGTTCTTGTCGCCGTAAACAGTCGCTGAAGAGCTGAAAACGAAAACGCCGACGCCGAATTCTTTCATAACTTCGAGAAGGGTGAGGGTCGTATCGAGGTTGTTGCGGTAGTACATAACGGGTTTTTTGACCGATTCGGGTACTGCTTTATAGCCTGCAAAATGAACGACCGCATCTATTTTGTTTTCGGAAAAAACACGGGTCATCGCTTCTTTATCTGCAACGTCTGCCTCGTAAAGCTTGACTTTCTTTCCGGTAATTTTTTCGCATCTGTCTATGACTTCGGGCTTACTGTTGCAGAAATTGTCAGCAACGATAACGTCAAAGCCGCAGTCGAGAAGTTCAACACAAGTGTGGGAGCCGATATAGCCGGCGCCGCCGGTGAGAAGAACGTTCATCTTAATCATCCATACCTTTCTTTTCGGACAAGAACCTGCCTGCGGCAAGCTCTTATTTATTTGAATTATAAATTTTCTTTATCTATTAATATATCATATTTTTATGCATCTTGTCAAGAGAAATGCGGTGTTTGTCATAAAAAAATACAAGAGTCTGCGTTAAATTATGCAACTACCCTTTTGACTTTCTAAAGTCAAAAGGGTAGTTGATTATCAAAGACTTACTTAAATTTTCTTACAAGTTCGCTTATGAGCAGGAATTTATCGTATGTAACTTTCGGCGGACAGCTGTCGCTGTTTGCGAGGACGAAGCGTTTGCCTTTCATTACGGTCAGAAGATCCCGGACGTTCTTTTCAAGCTCGTCGAGCGTGCATGTCTCGAAGAAAGTCGGCTCGATGCCGCCGATTATCGCGATATGCTCGGGCAGTATCTTTGATGCGTCCGCAATCGAAATATTGCCTGTCGGGGGCGGCGAGATCGATTCGAGAATATCGATATTCGAGCCTGCAATATGCGGCATGAGATCCTTTAAGTGACCGCATGCGTGGTGCATTAAAAGTCTGTCTTCTTTATGGATCATGTCGCCCCACTCGTTGATCTCGGGGAGTGTGTATTTTTCAAACATTGCAGGGCTGATATTGGTCGTCGAACTGTCTTCGTAGAAATTCAGCACCTGAGCGGATGAATCAAGTGTGTATTTGACGGTCTCTCTGTCTCTTTGACGCATTACTTCGAGACATTCCTCGACTATCTCCGGAAAATCGTAAAGCGCATAAGCCAACGCTTCCGTGCCGCACCAATGCTCGACAAGGTCCTGGAAAGCCGTCTTTGACGCAATACCTATGCAGGGTGCGCCGACACCGTCTTCGCCGAGAACTTTTTTGCCCTCTTCGAACGGCTGCTGGTTCGGGTAAACGACCGTATTTTCATATATATATTGAAGAACCTTGAAATCCTCTTCTTCGCTTACACCGTGACCTGTCAGGAACCACGTGTCCGCATCGGGAGAATACGTTCTTATCTGGTGAAGCTCGCCAACAGGGGTAACGATAGTTTCGTATTTCTTGTTGCCTTCCTGCTTTACTTTGTATTCGGTATTTTTCTGCTCAATTCTGAAAAGAAGATGAAAACCTCGCATAAGCGGGTCTGCGCCCATCTTTTTCATATATTCAAATTCGCCCTGCGCCTGAATTTCGCGCGGAACGTACTGCCAGTAATACGCTAAAAACGGCGACCACGGAACTCTGTCGATCTCTTTGCCTCTGATAGCGCCGAGTATTCTCTCTCTTGAAGTCATTTCTGCCATTCGGGAACACCTCGTTAACTCTTTTTTTAATGATAACATATTATTTTTTGATTGTCAAGGCTTTTCTTTGCTTGACTTTTAAGTTTCAAAGTGCTATAATAGCCAAATATCAAGCAGAAAGAAAGTGAATTTTTTCATAATGAAAAAAAGAATAATCGGCTGTACGGTTCTTGCCGTGATCATGGCGTTTTTTATTTACGTCTGCTTCGCAGGTCTCACCGTCGGCTCTTTTAATATTCCGCCGAAGCTCGGGCTTTATACCGAAGACGGAGGCATCCGCCGCGGCCTTGACCTTGATGGCGGCGCATCAATTACTTTTGAACCGGTTCTCGATGATGAATACGACGGCGATATAAATGCCGACGTCAGCTCCGTCGTCGAAGTAATGCGCAAAAGACTTACAAATCTCGGCTACACCGAAGGCAACGTCTTCCGCACGGGCGAAATGGGTATCACCGTTGAAATTCCGGGCATTTCAAGCCCCGAAGATGCTATCGATGTCCTCGGTCAGACCGCCGAACTCGCATTCGTAACTTCTGATAACGAAGTTGTTTTAACGGGTAAGGATATCGTCAGCGCATCCGCAGGCTACGATTCTCACGACAGCTCTTTCATGGTCATTATGAAGATCTCCCCCGAGGCTGTCGAACGCTTTTCCGAGGCAACTCTCCGTATGTCGAAAATGCCGATAAATCAGAATTATATCGCAATCGTGCTTGACGAAACGGAGATCGCAAGACCGTATGTTAAAAATCAGATAAACGATACGGAATGCGTCATCACAACGACTTCTCAGGAAGAGGCGGTCGAATATGCGGCAGTCATTTCCGCAGGCGCGCTTCCGTTTTCGCTTGAGGCTATCGAACAGCGCTCCATCGGTCCCACCCTCGGCGACGGTGCGCTCGAATCAAGCCTTATCGCGGCGCTTATCGGCATAATTGCTGTCATTATTTTAATGGTAACGCTCTATAGGCTTCCGGGGGTCGTTTCTGCGGTCGCACTCGTTTTCTATGTCTCGATCGTCTGCCTTGTCTGCGCGGTTTTCAGAATAAACCTTTCGCTTCCCGGTATCGCAGGTGTAATTTTATCGATCGGTATGGCGGTCGATGCGAACGTAATTATATTTGAACGCATAAAAGAAGAGCTTTTCGCAGGCAAAAGCACCGCAGGCGCCGTAAACGCAGGCTTCGATAAAGCGCTTCTTGCGATCATTGACTCAAATATAACCACCGTCATCGCCGCAATCGTTCTCATGATCTTCGGCAAGGGCACGATTCAGGGCTTTGCCGTAACGCTTCTTATCGGTGTCATCTGCTCGATGCTCACCGCTGTTTTTGTTACGAAATATCTGCTCCGCTCGCTCGTCGTTTTCGGCGTTAAAAATCCCGTTCTTTACGGCCTTTCGAGAAAAAAAGCAGAGCTTCGCCGCCTTGCTTCGATAAGAAACGGAGGTACCGAAAATGAATGATCTCGCAATAACTTCAAAAAGACGTCCGATCGTTACCGTTGCGATCGTAATTATCGTTGTCGGCATCGTCGGCATGATCGTTTCATATATTTTTAAAGATAATCCCGATATCGGCCTTCGTTGGGGCATAGATTTTACGGGCGGCACAGTCTTCAATTTTTCGTTAAAACGTGATGTCTCTCCCGAAGACCTCGTCAAGATCAAAACTATCGTTAAAAATGTTACGGGAGAAAGTCCGTCTCTCGTCCAGAAATCTACCGTTTCGGCAGTCGATACGGATGTGTTGAACTCTACCGATATAATAATCGTCAAATGCAACACCGATAAAAATGAGGAAAGGCGCGCGATCCTTGCAAGCATTGCCGAGGAATTTTCGCTCCCGTTCGATAATGACGGCAATTCCGAAGATGCAGTCGACGCCTCGACCATCGATTGGCTCCTTTCTTCCGACAGCGTGGGACCTGCCGCCGCTTCCGATCTTTTAAAAAGCGCGATTCTCGCAACGTCAGTCGCAGCGCTTCTGATGCTCGTTTATATTTCGTTCAGATTCGATCTCTATTCGGGCGTCGCCGCCGTCGTTGCGCTTCTTCATGACTTTTCGATGATGATAATTTTCAACCTCATCTTCGGCGTTCAGATCAATCTGCCGTTTATCGCCGCCGTTCTTACGATCCTCGGCTATTCGATCAACGCAACGATCATCATCTTCGACCGTATCCGCGAAAACAGCAAGCTTATGACCGGCGAGCCGTTTGACCGTATTGTCGAAAAAAGTATCCGCCAGACTATGCGTCGCTCTGTTTTTACGTCTCTTACGACCCTCTTTACGATCGTTATGCTCTTTATTCTCAGCGTCCCCTCAATAAGAGAATTTTCATTCCCCATTATTGTCGGTATCGTCGCAGGCTTCTTCTCTTCCGTCTTTATCAGCGGAAACGTCTGGATACTGCTCAAGGAAAAGTTCGCAAAAACCGTCGCCGAAGAATGACACAAAAAATTTACAATTAAACCTATTGACAAAGTGTTCGATGTATGATATAATAAACACATACCAAATAGGTATGATTTAGAGAGGCAATTATATCATGAGATTTACGCTTGAGCAGGATTATTCGATCCGAATAATCTATGAGCTTTGCAGAAATGACGATAAGCGGCTCGACGTTGGTGAACTTTCTTCTTTAACGGGGGTTACACCGCTCTTCACGCAGAAAATAATGCGGAAGCTTACGGCGTCCGGACTTGTCGAATCGAAAAAAGGCGTTCGCGGAGGCTACACTCTTGCGGCAGGCAGAAATCCTTCGAATATCTCGCTTTGCGATGTTTTCGAGGCGACCGCCGGTGAGATGTGCATAAATGCGTGTCTCGGTCATTCGTATGAGTGTACAAGACCCGAGGTAGTCGAAAACGAAGGCAACTGCTGTATCCAGAAAGCGATAAAGCTGTTGAATAAAGACCTTATCGAAGCTCTCAGCTCAGTGACTTTTGAGAAAATATTAAATAACAAATAATTAAGGAGACGAACTGAAATGAAAAAATTTGTATGCCCTGTCTGCGGTTATGTACATGAAGGAGACGCAGCTCCCGAAAAATGCCCCGTTTGCAAAGTTGCAGGCGAAAAATTCAAGGTAATGGAAGACGGCGCTAAACTCGCTGCCGAACACGAATACGGCGTTTACGGCAAGACCGTTAAAAATAACCCCGATATCTCTGATGAAGATAAAAAATATATTTTTGAACAGCTTATGGCTAACTTCAACGGCGAATGCGCTGAAGTAGGTATGTATCTCTGCATGGCTCGCATCGCTCACCGCGAAGGCTATCCCGAAGTAGGTCTCTACTGGGAAAAAGCTGCTTACGAAGAAGCTGAACACGCTGCTAAATTCGCTGAACTCCTCGGTGAAGATCTCGAGCCCAACATGAAGGCTACCACCAAAGACAACCTCAAATGGAGAATTGACTGCGAATACGGTGCAACCCAGGGCAAATTCGACCTCGCAGCTTGCGCTAAGAAGAACGGCCTCGACGCAATCCACGACACCGTTCACGAAATGGCTCGCGACGAAGCTCGTCACGGCCGTGGCCTCGAAGGTCTCCTCAAGAGATATTTCAATAACTAATATACCTATCGTCCTTGATGAATGGGAGAGCAAGTTTCGGCTTGCTCTCTTTTTTTGTCTTATATGTATTTCAAAAAACAATAAAAGTGAACTTGATGAGAAAGAAAACAAGTTGAAAGCAATCGAAGAACTCTTGAAAAAATAATACTATATATTTTCAAAATATCTATGAAGAAATCTTGTTTTTCCTCATAGATATTTCAATTTTTTGTGAACGATACAAGCGACCAATTGAAAAATAGCAAAAAATATGATATACTGGATATGTGAAAACAGTTCGATAAATAAGAATTTGACGGAGGAACGAGATGATAAAACTTGTAGAACCCAGCGAACAATATATAAAGTCATATATAGAAGCATCTGATGAATACGATGAACACGATGTTCCTTATTACGGATTAGCAGATGCAAGAAAAATCGATATTCTTGAAGATTTTGATAGGTCTCGGAATGAAAGAGATTTAGAGCCGGGTAGAGTTGGTGCGCACTTCTTTTGGTTGGTGGATGATGAAAAAGACTATTTTATTGGGGAAATTGTTATCAGACATAACCTTGATGAAGAATTAGAAAGATATGGGGGACATATCGGTTATGGCATTCGTTTTTTCGAATGGAATAAAGGATATGCCACGCTTATGCTTAAATTAGCGTTGGAGGAAGCAAAAAAAATTGGGTTGTCGAAAATACTAATCACATGTTTTGACAGCAATATTGCTTCGGCAAGGGTCATGGAGAAGAATGGTTTTGTTCTCGGTGATAAAATCGAAAATGCTTTTAATGATGGTAGCACTTGTATCACTCGTAGATATTGGAAAACAATATAACGACAAATTCCAATTTGTCGGTCTGTCGAGGTTTTTCCTCATAGATATTTCAAAAAAGTTTGAATCGCACACCGCTACACAAGACATTGATTTTACCATTCTCAAAAAGTTTTTTGAATTTTTTATGAGGAAAAATCTACTGCATAAATTTTTATGTTTTTGTGCTGATTTTGTGCTAAACGGTTAAAAATGCCCGTTTTTACCGCATTTTTAAGGTTTTCTGTGACGAAGCTCGTCACGGCCGCGGCCTCGAAGGTCTCCTCAAGAGATATTTCAATAACTAATATACCTATCGTCCTTGATGAACGGGAGAGCAGGCTTCGGCTTGCTCTCTTTTTGTTATAAATTAAAAAAACGTATTGAAAAAACGGGAAATCTGTGGTATACTGATTATATTAAAACAGTTCGATAAACAAGAATTTGATAAAGGAAAGGGCAGATTTTATGGAAGAAAACAAAAACTTTGATTTAGATAGCATTATGGATGAATTATCCTCTCATCTTGAAGATATGATTGAAAATGCTGTTGCTGACCACATTGAAAGTGCGGTTTCTTCTGCAATAGAAGATACTCTACCGAACGTATTGGAAGATATGATTGAAAATGCTGTTGCTGACCACATTGAAAGTGCTGTTGCTTCTGCAATAGAGGATACTCTACCGAACGCATTAGAAGATATTCTATCAGATGCATTAAATGAAACGCTTTCAAATTTTGAATTTGTTCTCCCAAACGGAACTGTTGTAAGACAAAGACCTCGTATGAAATTACTTTATCCTGATAAATCAAAGTTAATGCCCTGTTATGGTGGACTTTATATTCACGGTACTTGTTTAATGGTACAAATTGAACCTTCTTTTTGGGATGGAATTGATTTCCCAACAAAAGAAGATGCTCTTGCTGCATTAGATAAAATTAAAAATGCTATGAATGATGAGGTTACTCTGTTAGAGTTATAAATTATATTCTAACAAATTCCAATTTGTCGGTCTGTTAAGTTTTTCCTCAATAGATATTTCAACAAATAATTATACCTCCAATTCGTCCTTAAACCAAGGGAGCAGGCTTCGGCTTGCTCTCTTTTGTTGTATTTCCGAAAAACCGTATTGAAAAAAAGGAAGATCTGTGGTATACTGAATATGTCAAAGGGTTCGATAAATTGGAATTTAACGAATGGAGCATTTAAAATGAAAATCAGAGTAATGAACATATCCGATTATGAACAGGTTTATCAACTATGGTTGTCCTGTGCAGGAATGGGGTTGAATAATTTAGACGATTCAAAAGAAGGAATAGAGAGATTTCTAAACAGAAACCCCGAAACTTGTTTTGTCGCTGAGATAGAACAAACGATAATTGGAGTAATTATTGCTGGCAACGACGGAAGAAGAGGATATATATACCATACAGCGGTTAATCCTGATTACAGACATCAAGGAATAGCTACCAAACTTGTAAATGAAGCTATGGGAGCATTAAAAGCATTAGGTATAAATAAGACTGCTTTGGTTGTGTTTTTAAAAAATACCGATGGAAATGCTTTCTGGGAGAAAAACGGTTTTACTTCAAGGGAAGATTTGATTTATAGAAATAAGACAATTACTGAAATGGTAAGAATAGACACATAAATTCCAATTTATCTGCCTGTTGACGTCGGCTCCGAAAACCGTATTGAAAAAAAGGAAGATATATGGTATACTGATTATATTAAAACAGTTCGATAAACAAGAATTTGAGGAGAATATAATATGAGAAAATGGGTAGTAGAGGATTGGGAGTTTGAATTAACCGCTATCGATGGCAAAGCAGGACATTGCAGACTTGGTATAGAAAAAGGAGACAGGTTCGTTTTTTCATATGAATGTCCCGCAGGGATGTGTCCAAGGGTGATGACAGAACTGTTCACATGGTGTGAAGTTATCCGTTGTGGTGGAGACTTTACATATAGAGGTATGAAAGAAAAATATGAAATGGATTTACCTTGCCCCTGTAAAAGTATCACGTTCCACCTTAAAGCAACGCCAATAAATAGAGATGAAAATGGAATCCCTAAGCCTAACAATTCGAGACCAGAAGATTAAAATATAGTCGTTTTACGACAAATCCCAATTTGTAGGTCTGCCCAAGTTTTTCCTCATAGATATTTCAAAAAAGTTTGAATCGCACACCGCTACACAAAACATTGATTTACCATTCTCAAAAAGTTTTTTGAATTTTTTATGAGGAGAAATCTACTGCATAGATTTTTGTGCTTTTGTGCTGATTTTGTGCTAAACAGTTGATAATGCCTGTTTTTACCGCATTTTTAAGGTTTTCTGTGACGAAGCAAGACATGGTCGCGCATTCGCAGGTCTGCTTGAAAGATACTTCGGCAAGTAATAATCGAAACCAAATAAAATGAGCGGAGGGTAAAACCTCCGCTTTTTTGTGTTATATTGTAAATCTTGGAGCTTCAGATTTAAAAATAGGTCGAACAGTTATATAATACCAATTCAAGTAACAATTGAGTCCACCCAAAAACAATGACTCAACAACGAATTGATAGACTTTTTCTGTCTCTTCTGCTATAATGAAGACAAGAAAAAGCTTTTTCCGAATTTTTAAAAAGGAGAAAAAACAATGATTGATATGAAGTTGATAGGAAAGGAAATTACAGATTTAAGAAAAGCACATAATATGACTCAGATGGAGCTAGCTGACAAACTGAGTATCAGTTTTCAAGCTGTGTCCAACTGGGAGAGGGGCAACACCATGCCAGATATATCAAAACTACCAGAGTTAGCGGAAATCTTCCACATCTCTGTAGATGAATTATTAAAAGGTAAAGCTTCGTTAGTGACTGCTGTACTAGATGATACAGTAGATACTTACATTGAAGAAGGTAAAGTAACCGAGCAAGAAATTGCAGATACACTTCCAATATTAAAGCCAGAACAGGCGAAGAAAATATTAGAGAAAGTAGATGTATCCAAATTCCACGATATTTCATCTTTTCTACCTTTTATGGATTCTGATGCACTGGCTGAAATTGCCATGGAATATGTAGAACAGGGGAATTCTGTGGATGAACTATTACCGTTCTTAGATGAAGAAGATGTTGCGGGTCTGGTCATTAAAGCACTGGAACGAGGAGACTCCATCGATGAATATTTGCCGTTCATGGACGAAGATGACGTCAACGAACTTGCCATTAAAGCGCTGGAACGAGGAAACTCCACCGATGAGTATTTGCCGTTCATGGACGAAGATGACGTCAACGAACTTGCCATTAAAGCACTGGAACGAGGAGACTCCATCGATGAATATTTGCCGTTTATGGACGAAGACGATGTCAACGAACTTGCCATTAAAGCACTGGAACGAGGAGACTCCATCGATGAATATTTGCCGTTTATGGACGAAGACGATGTCACACAGCTGGCATTGAAAATCCTTCGCAGTAAAAAGAAAAAATAGTCCTTTTACTTAATAAATTCCAATTTGTCTAATACTTGCGCAGGGACGATACCGAGCGGGTTAGGGCAGTAACGAAACGCTCTGCACTGAGCACGCATTGTCAGCGGCGACTCGCCGCCAAATCCCAATTTGTCGGTCTGCCTATAGTTTTTCCTCATAAACATTTCAAAAAAATTGATTCGCACACCGTTACACAAAACATATGATTTTTCCATTCATAAAAACATTTTTGAATTTTTTATGAGGAAAAATCTACTGCATATATTTTTATGCTTTTGTGCTGATTTTGTGCTAAACGGTTGAAAATGCCCGTTTTTACCGTATTTCCAAGGGTTTCCGTGACGAAGCTCGTCACGGCCGTGGCCTCGAAGGTCTCCTCAAGAGATATTTCAACAAATAATTATTCATCCAATTCGTCCTCTATGCAAGGGAGCAGGCTTCGGCTTGCTCTCTTTTGTTGTATTTCCGAAAACCGTATTGAAAAAAAGGAAGATATATGATATACTGAATATGTTGAAGATCTCGTTAAACCGTGATTTATCTTTCTGAAAAAATAAAAGAGGAATTTTTATGGCTAACATTGATATTTATAAGCAATATTTTTCTGCAGAGTGTGTTTTTAACGGTGTTGCGCGTCACGGTGCGTTGGTATGGCTTAACGCAGAAAGCGAAAGCGGAAATATCCGCTACGAGGTCGGTGTGACGTTCTTTCCGCATAACGATGCCGAGGATTTCGCCATCAGCTACGATGCGTGCGTCACAAAAGAGCTGTTTAATGCAAAGGGACGCCGTTCAAAGAAGAAGGATGGGCTGTATCTTTCACAGGTGAAGACCGTGGCGGACGAGCTTGCGTCATCGTTGAACGCCGTAATTTATTGGGATAAGCCCCTTAACGAAGCTCAGTACGGTTGATCTGCCGAATCTTTCATATATAACAACAGGAGCAGAGATTCAAACCTCTGCTCCCGATTTTTTATATCAGAAATTTTATCAGCCCAAGTATCAACAGATGAAGTGGGTAAAAAATATAGTTGAAATATTGAAACGCCTTGCTGTGATGCCCCTGTTTTCCGCTGTAGAGCCATATCGGGATCAACGCCAAAAGCGCAAGCCCTTGCCTTGCGAGGAAATATGTATGCCCGAAGATGTTGACCTCATATGAAAAGCCGCCGAGCATCTCAAAATTTATATAGTAAAGGCAAAGAGCTTGACAGACGTAATACCACCACTTTTTCCCTCTGAAAAAGTAAAAAACAAGAACTGTCAGTATGCCTGCATTGTAAAAGTCAACAAAAGTGACGATTCCTGCGATATAACCGATAAAAACCGACGCCGCACCGACTGCAATACGCATCCAATGCTTTTTTTCTTTGACTTTTTCGTTCCATGCGATAAGCCCTATCGAAATCAGAAAGCTCCAGAGCACGTTTTGGTGTATCGGATAAAATATACTGCTTCCCATGGCGAGATTGAAAGGGATCTCGGAAATGACAGCGAACAGCAACAGCCTGCATACGTATTTTTTCAGGCTTTTTGTGTGAAAATAACCCTCAACTATCATAAATGCATAAATAGGAAACGCAAGCCTGCCGAGACAAGTCAGCCAGTCGTTTCCCGGCACGACCGTTCCCCATAAATGATCGCACAGCATAAACAGCATCGCCATTATGTGCAGTGAAAAAGAGGTCGTTTGCAGTCTGAATTTTTTTTCTTCGCTCATATTTTATCCTTTCGTTTTTATGATGTACGCTTTTGACGTGCCCTCGATATTTTTGCCGAGCTTTTTTGCGGTTTCGGCTCAGGTCAGCGTTCGGGAGGCACGAAGTCTCCGCTTTCTATCTGTTTAACACTTCAATTTATTGGGTTTTGCTGCTTAAAAATTGAAATTCGGGTACTCTTTGTATTCTTCGGGGATCTCATAATCATAGAAATCCATTTGGGCAACCACTGTCGATTTCCGATCGGGAAAAACATGATCGTTCAAGTAGTCTATAAAATCCTGTGCCCCAAACATATAACCGATCTCTCCGCTTGGTGTGATAACACGAAGTTTTTGAGCATTGGGGTCATTCAATATCCAATCGAAGCCAAAATCCATACAATATTTTTTTAAGTTCTCTGCAACTTCGTCCGGAACAAGATACATCTTCATTTTATCATCGTGGCTCAGTAATATTTTCTTCATACGATCATGCCCCTTCGTCAAATTATATTCATCGTTCTTTTTTCAATTATACCATAAATCTGCTGATTTTTCAATATTTCAAAGAAAAAACGGAGGTGATCTTCCTTATGAAGTTCGCCTCCGTTTTTGCCGTATTATTTTTCTTTTCTTAATACTTTCTTCTGCCAGGACCATTTGCCGCAATTCGGGCATTTCATGTATCTTGTTCTGCCCATATGCATAGCCCCGAAAACGCTGCTGTATTGGGGAACATGCCTGTGTCCGCATTTTTTACATTCATAGTAGCCCGCTTTTTGCTCGATTTTTATTGCGAACGGTGTTGCGATCAGAAGAGGCAGCAGGCTGAGAATGATGAGCAAAGCGGCTTTCCATTCTTCCATATGCACAATGCCCGTGATTATTGCGGCGGCGATAAGCGGCAGGACCGCGATTATACCGAGGACGATCTCCAATGAGAGCAGTCTTTTGTCGGCTTCTTCTTTTTGTCTGACCATTTCGATCAGGTTGTTTTCCAGTTCTTTGTTGTAGTTATCCATTGAAACTACCTCCCCACTTAATAAGTCGTTAACGGTGATCCCGAGAATTTCGCACAACTTAAGCATTATCGAAGAGTCGGGCAGAGCGATGCCTCTTTCCCATTTTGATACCGCTTTGTCGGTGATCCCGAGTTTTTCCGCCAACTGCATCTGAGTTATTTTTTTTTCTTTTCTGCAATCGGCAATGAATTTTCCGATTTTGATCTGATCCATAGTTTGCCTTCCTTTCGACCCAATTATAGTCGATTTTGATGCCAAAGTCCACCCACCGTCGGTTTAGTGAGGAGATGTAAACCGAAAGTAGAGTGGTTTTTGCGGTCAAATTCAGATATTTTGATCGTTTTTCCGGTTTTTATACTCAAAAAGTCTGTAAAGCTTCTTTGCAAACTTCCCTGCGTAAAGTTTTTTGAAAATACGTTTTTCGATGCCGACAAGTTCGTCGATATATTTTTGCGGCGTCAGCGAGTGCTCTTTTACAAAAATAAGTTCGCCGCGCGAGATCTCTGTCGGGTCGTCGATGCCGTAAACTTTCGTGACACCGACATCGTTTATCGGGTTTTTGTATTTCGACAGTTTCGCCGCAAGCGTTGTGTAGCAGTCCGTCATAAGCGCAATACGGTCAAATTTCTCGCACAGCTTTGCCGTCAGACCGTTGATCTCGCCGCCCGTAAGATACATGCTCACGCCTTCCATAACGACGATCGCGCTATTTTCGGGGATCTTTTCAAGCCATTTGCCGTCTCTTGCGTCGCCCACGATCATTTTATAGTCGGCGTTTTCAGAAAAATATCGCTTTCGCTCTTCGATCACTTCCGCAAAATCGATATCGTACCATTTATGATTTTTCGTGCCGACACGCAGAACGCGGCTGTCCATTCCGCAACCGATATGAATGACCGCCGCATTTTCGTTTTCCGCCATGCGCTCTTTTAACCATTCGTCGAATACGGCAGACCTCATCCCCATATAGTATGCGAGCCATTTCGATTTGGACTTCCCCTTGAGAGAAAAACCTTCCGCCGCCCAGATCTCCTCGGCTTTTTTGTCGCTTAAAATTACGCCTTTTCTGCTGACATACGCCTTGCCGAAAAGGGGGATGTATAATGTTTTGTTTACGTTGTTCATGTTTTATTCAATCCCCGATTTTTCCTGATTTTCCTTACGATCGCCCACGTTGCCCATGCAATTCCGCAGACGAGAAGAGCTATAGAAAGATAGACGGAAAAAATAAGATAAAGCAAAACTTCCCAGCCCGTGCCCGTTGCCATGGCAATAAGCGAGCTTACCGTTAAAATAAAAAGAATGACCGCAGGCAGGAGACGGATAACGATCTTCCGTACCTTAAAGCAAAGCGCAAGCTGGCAGGGGAAAAGTATTATTAAAATAAAAATCCAGATATACGGCGCAATATTCGTGTCGCCGACCCAGATATCCAGCATGAGGGGCGCCTCCTTTGTTAATTTCTATTCGTCAACCTTGGGGACTTTTTTACCGTATCTCAAAATAAGCATAAATTATTTCTTCGTCATAATCGCCCGTTTTTCTGAAATTCATGATCTCTTTGCCGATCCGATATTCTCCTTCGGGCAGTTTTCCGTAAAGCCATTCCCAGTCGACTTTCCATTCGGTTGATTCGTCTTTGGGAATTATCCACGCTTCGGAAGTCCACGTAACGTCATATTCCTGCGGAAGAAACTCAACATCTACCCATTCCGAATCTTCCGACCGTTGAAGTGTATAAAAACTTCCCGTAAATAACTCCGAAACCTCTTCTCCGCCCGACTGTTTGCAGACGATCGTGAGCCCTTCGGGGGATATATTTTCGGCTTCGAGCGTGACGCCCCAACTGTTTGGCGTCGGCTCGGCAGACGGATTATCGGTTGCCGTATTCGAATTGCATCCGACAAAAGCAAAAACACAAATAAAAGCTAAAATTAATGCAGATAATTTCATAATGAAATTCCTCCTTTTAACATTTAGACGTGTCGGGATAAGAATTGTTCCGCTTTTTGTTTGGATGGAGAGCATAGAAATCCTTAAAAAAAACTCTGTCAATACGGTCTTGATTTATCTTACAGAATGTCACAAGATCTTTTTGCGGAACGAACCCTCGGTCACGCATTTTTAAGTAATAAACGTCTTTTTTACAGCGCCATCAACAATGTCCCCGCACCGATAAGAATACAGCCGATCAGGGATTTCGGGGTGAACTGTTCATGCAAAAAAGTAAATGCCAGGATCAGAGTGAAAACAACGCTCAATTTATCTATCGGGACAACTTTAGATGCCTCGCCGAGCTGCAATGCCTTATAGTAGCACAGCCATGAAGCCCCTGTCGCAAGTCCCGATAAGATCAGAAAGATCCAGCTTTTTCTGCTTATATCCGCAATTCCGCTCTGCGCATTGACAAGAAAGACCATTCCCCACGCCATGATAACCACAACAACGGTTCTGATCGCTGTCGCAAGATTTGAGTTGACCCCTTCTATGCCGACTTTTGCCAGTATAGAGGTAAGTGCCGCGAAAATTGCGGATAGTAATGCAAAAATAAACCACATACAATATTACCTCCGAAATTTTTTTTCATTATACCACAGAAACGTAGGTTTTTCAATATCCTTGAAAGGGAATAATATCCTTGACTTTTTTATTTGTTTATGATATACTGGTATAAATTGATACTAATTGATATCAATTGATACTAATAATTATCGGAGCTTTTATGGATATAAAACTTTTTACCGAAATACTGAAAGATAAGCATTTTTTCGATTATCGGAAAATGAAATATAAATACGACGCTGATTTCGGCGAATTTCTGCAGATTTTAGGCGAACTGTATTATAAAAATCTGCCGCTTGCGGATTTTGGCGGCGAAAACCTTGTTTTTACCGAAAATCATGCCGCAGTAGCTCAGAAATCGGTGAAACTTCTGCTTCGAGAACAGACCCGTAATTACGGAATAAAAGCCGCCGAAGAGGAGATCATGGCGACGTCTGCGATAGAAAGTATCGATCTGAGCAGAGACAGTGTCCGCAATATTCTCAAGGGCATGATGCCTCAAAACGAGCAGGAAAACCGTATTTGGGGCATCAAAAAAGGTCTCGAATTTATTTCCGGAGCATCAAACGGAATTACCGAAGAAAATCTTTATAAGCTTTATATGATGACTGTCGGCGATTTTCTTGACGGCGATGATAAGCTTGCCGACGGCAAATTCTACCGCCATGATGCTGTTTATGTTGTGAGCGATAAGGTCGAGCATTCGGGGCTTGAGAGCAGAAAAATAACGGATGCCATGCGTTCTCTTATTGCTTTTGCAAATGCCGATGACGGGATAAACGATCTTGTAAAAGCCGCGATCATCCATTTTTACATCGCTTTTGTTCATCCGTATTTCGACGGAAACGGCAGAATGGCTCGGCTTGTTCATCTTTGGTTTCTTATTCGGAAAGGCTACCGTTCTACGCTTTTTATCCCGTTTTCGAGCCGCATCGAAAAGAGCCGAAAAGAATATTACGATGCTTTTACGGTCATCGAGGAGAATAAAAAAATCAGCGGAAAGATCGATGTCACGCCGTTTGTTGTCTATTTTATAAAAAATGTCTACGATAAATTGGGCGAAAATCCGACCGTTGAAGAAACCCTGTCTGCCGCCGACGAAGCCGTCGTGGCAGGTAAAGTTACGGAAAAAGAGGCAAAACTTTGGAAATTCGTTCTTTCTTTTTACGGTACAGACGAATTTTCCACAAAACAGCTCGAAAAAGATTACGGTGATGCCGCGTACGCTACAATCCGCACGTTTGTACTGAAATTTGAAGAGCTCGGGCTTCTTTCGTCTGTAAAATACGGAGCAAGGGTAAAATATAAAATCGTAATATGAGCTTAAAATTTTTATAAAAGGTAGACATCCGCGAAAAAATGTGCTATAATTTAAACAGCAAAGCTTAAATCACGGAATTTACGTTAAGTTAAAATAAAAAGGATGGGATATTATGAATAAAACGATCCGAAGAATTCTTGACGGCCATGACGATAACCATATGCAGCCGTTTTTCTGGCAGCACGGTGAGGACGAAGCGACTCTCCGTAAATGCATGAACGCCATTCATGATGCGAACTGCAGAGCGGTATGCGTTGAGAGCCGTATCCACCCCGACTTTGCGGGTCCCGGTTGGTGGCGTGATATCGATATAATCATGGACGAAGCCCGCAAACTCAACATGAAGGTCTGGATCCTTGATGACCGTGTCTTCCCCTCAGGTGCAGCTAACGGTGCGCTCAAAAATCAGCCCGACTCGATGTGCAAACAGAATGTTTTCATGACAACATATACCGTCACAACAGACGGCCCCGTAAGCCTCGACCTTTATGCCGAGGGTCTTATGGAGATACATAACTGCAACGGCACTCCCGCGCGTGTTTTTGAAAACGATGAAACTGTTCTTTTTGTTATCGCAAGAAATGCAGACGGTCAGACTCTCGATATCACGGACTGCGTTGAAAACAGAACACAGCTTAAATGGAATAAGCCCGACGGTGAATGGAAGCTTCAGATCGGCGTTCGTTCACGTAACACAGGCGGCAGACGTGAGCATATCGGCATAATTGAAGACGAGGGCGTTCAGCTTTACCTCGATTCCGTTCATGAACTGCATTGGCAGCGTTATGCGGATGAGTTCGGCAAAACGTTCATGGGCTTCTTCTCCGATGAGCCTGAGCTCGGCAACGGTCCCACATATGCTCATGGCAATGTTCTCGGTACAAATCAGGACCTCCCCTGGGGTCCCACTATCGAAAAACTCATGATCGAGGCGCTCGGCGAAAACTGGCGTGAGCTTTTAACATACCTCTGGACCGACGGCGAAGAAGCGCCCAGAGTTCGTATACTGTACATGGATCGCATCACAAAGCTCGTCCGTGAAAAATTCTCCAACAAGATCGGTAATTGGTGCATGGATCGCGGCGTCAGATATATCGGACATCTTATCGAAGACGACGGTCAGCATTGCCGTACGGGTTCAACCCTCGGTCACTATTTCCGCGGTCTTCAGGGTCAACATATGTCGGGTATCGACAATATCGGCGGTCAGGTAATGCCTCAGGGCGAGGACGACACCCCCGGCTACTTCAACCCCAAGGATACAAGACACGGCGAATTTTACAACTACGCTCTCGGCAAGCTTGCACAGAGCGCTGCGGCTATCGATCCCAGAAAAAACGGCGACGCTATGTGCGAAATTTTCGGTAACTACATGTGGAAAGAGGGCGTTCGTCTTGAAAAATATCAGGCTGACCACTTCCTCGTTCGCGGCGTAAATCAGTTCGTTCCCCATGCGTTCAGCGGCAGAGAATTCCCCGACGGAGACTGTCCCCCGCAGTTTTACGCTCACGGTCACAACGCTCTTTACCGTCATTTCGGCGAGATCTGCGGATATATGAACCGTGTTGCAACCGTAACATCAAGCGGCAAACACGTCGTTCCCGTTGCCGTTCTTTATCACGGTGAACTCGAATGGGCTGACTCGAACTGTATGCCCTTTGAAAAACCGCTTCGTGCGCTTTACGACAAACAGATCGACTGCCACACCATTCCCACCGATATTTTCATCGAAAAAGATTATTATAAAACAGAGATCGGAAATCCGCTCGTTGTCAACGGTCAGAAATATCACGCTTTTGTTGTTCCCGAAGCAAAATATCTTCCCGAAGCGGCGGCAAACGGTCTTGCTGAACTCGTAAAATGCGGTCTTCCCGTTTATTTTGTCAATAATATGCCTATTAAGATCGCAGAAACGGGCGAAGCTCTCCCCGAAGAACTCAAAAATTGCCCTGTTGTTAAGCTTTCCGAGCTTTATAACGAGGTCGCAAAGCTCGGCCTTGACGTTCCCGTTATTGAACCTAAAAACAGCCGCATAAGAATTCTTCAGATCGACGGAGATACTCCCGTTTACTATATCGTAAACGAAGATGCCGAAAAATACAGCGGCAAAGTTACCCTCAAACAAAACGGCAACTGCTATCTTTACGAGCCCTGGTTTAACGTCTGCTACGATGCCGATGTTGAACCTGCGGATAACGGCGTTACTGTTTCCGTTGAGATCGAACCGCTCAAGAGCATCATGATCGTTTTTGGCGACTGCAACGAGCCCACCGTTAAACCCGTCGTCTGCGAAGGCGAAATGACCGAGCTTAAAGCATGGACAAGAAGCGTTTGTGAAGGCGCTCTCTATCCCGATTTTGCAGATGCGAAAGCCGTCTGTCTGCCCGACGTTGTTTCCGACGAGCTTCCCGATTTCTCCGGCTTTATCCGCTACGAAACTGAGATCGAAGCAGATAAAAATCATGCGTATACCCTCGAAATTACGGATGCGGGCGAGGGCATCGAGGTATTCGTCAACGGCAAGAGCCTCGGTATTCAGATCGCTCCCGGTTTCAGATACGATCTGACCGACAGCCTCACCGAAGGCAAAAATAAGCTTACCGTCGAGGTCGCAACAACTCCCGAACGTGAGGTCTATGCTATCTATCAGGCTAACAACTGGCGCTCACCCTTCGTTCCCGAAGACCCCACCGGCCTTATCGGCACTGTTCGTTTGTATAAAAAATAAAAATCGTTAATTATCAACAAAATAATAAGGACAGAGAATTTTTCTCTGTCCTTTGTGTTTTATACGTAATAGGGATTTGGTTTAAATAAAAGTACGATGGTGTCTATCAGCCAACCGAAGCCAAATAAACCGACCGTAAGTATGTAAAGAATTCCCATTCCTGCTTTACCTTCGTAAAACTTATGAGCACCAATATATCCGAGGAAGAAGCATAAGAGAAATGCAACCCATTTATTTTTCGGTTTTTTGAAAGCGGCAGCGTTTATATTTGTGTTAGTATTGACATTTGAATTACTGTTATTTATGACAATGTTGGGTTGTTCTGCCTTTTTTATTTCCTCAACCTGTCTGCCGCAATGTGTGCAAAGTACAGCATCCTGGGCTATCTTTTCTCCGCAGAATTTACAGAACTTCATATTTTCTGTGTTTTCCATATTCTCTCTCTCCTGTTTTTTTATGTTTTGCACCTATATAGGTGCAATTTATTATAACATGGAAATATAATATTGTCAAGAGTTTTGTTCTTAAATAAGTGCAAAAGAGGGGCAATATGAATATAACTGTTGAAAAAAGAGTTGGAAAAAATATAAGAGAGCTTCGTGAAAAGGCAGGGATGACGCAGGAGCTTTTGTCCGCCAAATTGCAGCTTAACGGTTGCGACATAACGAGAAGTGCGGTTGCCAAGATCGAGGTCGGGCAAAGACATCTTTATGTCGATGAAATAATTTTAATAAAAGAAATTCTGAATGTTTCCTACGAAGAAATTTTTGCGTGAAAACAGATAAGGATAGAGAAAAATCTCTGTCCTTTGTGTTTTATAGGCTTCCTCTGTGGGCGGCATCATTTTTTGATAAAAGATAAAGGCAATACTGGTTCATGCTGATGCCTTCTTCTTTTGAATGTTCCGCAAGTGCGCGGTGAAGTGATTTCGGGATCCTTAATTTGAACTGCCCCGAATATTCTTCGTCCGAAACGGGTTCGGGGATCTTTATCCCGTCTTCAAGTGCTGCGGTCAGCCATTCTTTTTTACATTCTTCCGCATTTTTGATCGCTTCTTCGACTGTTTCGGCGCAAGTAAGACAACCGGGCAATTCGGGAAAACGTACAACATATCCGCCCTCTTTTGTGTCCGGAATTATTTCCATACGGTAGGGCAGGCTCATATATTCATCGATCGTTTTCATTGCTTTCCTCCGTTTCTATGACCTCTTTGACCATTTGAACGTAGATCGTTTTGATAGGTTCGTGTATCGGTATTGTAATGGGATTTCGTCCTGCTTTTCGGAAAGTACAATGACTGCTTCCGCCTGCAGGTCGCTTCATTTCATAACCGTAGCTCTCCAGTACTTTTTCAGTTCGTCAAATCTCATTCCTTTATCCATTGAACAGATTCGAGCCAGAAGCTTTTCCCATTTCGACATTCCGATCACCTCTTTATTAATATTATATCATGGTGTCATATATGGTGTCAATAGTTTGCGCCGTAAATTCGGGAAATATTCAAATATAATTTAAGGATGGATTTTATTTTTCATCGTCCTCCTTGTCGTTGTCCTCCTTTTTGATCTTTTTTACAATGCAGAAGCCCACCCAATAGCTCACGATTCCTATTGCGTACCCGAAAGTGCCCAATATCAGCGAACTTATAATAATAAATAGATATTCTATGTTTTTTTACCTCCTTTCAAAATTCTTTTACGGAATTATTAATAATTATAATTCTTTTATGGAATTTTGTCAAGAGGTTTTTCGAATATAATTTTGTTAAGAGAAAATTATATTCAGGGTGATTTTGAGTGAAGACACGTAAAAAAGAGTACGGCACGGCAAATCTCATCGGCAAAAATATCGAGACTTTACGTAAAGCAAAAGGCGTAAAACAGAAAGAATTCATTGCACGGCTTCAGACCGAGGGGTTGGATATTAATCCCACGAGCTACTCAAAACTTGAGGGACAGCTTCGACTTGCGACAGATAAAGAAGTGTATACCATTGCAAAACTTCTGAATGTAACTACCGACAGTCTTTTTGTTGATACAGAATAATAATAAACCCGCACATCATGTGCGGGTTTAACCTTTAATTTATCCTGCTATCTGCGCGATTCTCGTCCATTCTTCGAGGAAGTTTTCGACCTCATTTTCGGGGACGGATTTGAGAATATAGCCTCTCATGACGATAAGTCTGCCGAATTCTTTTACGTATTCTTTTTCTTCCTCAAAATTTGCGGCGTTGCCGAATTTTACAGCCGCTGTTTCAAAATCTGCAAGATACTGCTGCCATTTATTCAGCGGTTTTTTGATCTCGCCGTAAAGAGAATCGTTTATCTCTTTCCATTCTTCGTTGAAAGATTTAAGCATACCGTCGTTTTCAGCCTGCTTTGCAAATCTGAATTTGTAGAGCGTGATAATGGCTTTTTCCTGCTTGAGTTCTTTTTCGGTATCAATGTTTTTTTCTTCGGATGCTCTGTACGCATTGTATTCTTCCGCGAAATCTTCAAATGTGTTCAGGTATTCTCTCCAACCGACAGTATCTTCAAACATCGGTTCGTAAGCGAAAGTGCTTACCGCGGCGGACAACGCAATGATGAGCGTGAGCATTAAAACGAGAGTTTTTTTCATGATAATTCTCCTTTTTGATGATTTTTTAAGGTACTCTTCTTCCCTTTTACCTATATAACCGTAAAAAGGCAAAAAATGTCACGCACAAAAAACGTATTTTAAAAATTTTTTTCATCTTTCCCGTTTCGCATCATATAATGGTGGTAGCATAGCTTTATCGGGAGGGATAAGATTGATATTAACTTTCTGGCAGGCGGCGGCGGTCGTCGTTTCGGCGCTTGCCTTTATCGTTGCCTACCGCTTTTATCGGTGGGTTTTTGCGTTGCCGCAGGAAAATGCGCGGATAACGTCGGTCGGGGGACTGATAAAAAACGGCGCCGACACGTTCATGCGCAGGGAGTATTCCGTACTTGCAAAATTTGTGCTCGTCGCAGGGCTGTTTATTCTGATGTTTCTGCCTGCGCCCGTGTGGAAAAGCGGAGTTTATCCGAACGTCATAATGGCGGTCTCGTTCGCATTCGGGGCGCTTTTTTCGGCGATCGCAGGTAAGATCGGCATCAAAATTGCGACTGTCGCCAATATGAAAGCCGCCGAGGCGGCAGTAAAAGGCATCGCCCCTGCGTTCTTGGCAGGTTTTCGGGGCGGCGCTGTAATGGGTATGGCGGTCGTCGGCACGAGCCTTCTTGGTGTTACGGCTGTTCTGACTTTGACGGGTGATACTTCCGCCGTGCTGGGCTTCTCGTTCGGTGCTTCTTCTCTCGCTCTTTTTGCAAAAGCAGGCGGCGGTATCTTTACGAAAACCGCTGATATCAGCGCCGATCTTGTCGGCAAAGTCGAGCTTGGAATTCCCGAAGACGATCCCCGAAATCCTGCGGTCATTGCCGATAATGTCGGTGATAACGTCGGCGACGTCGCAGGTATGGGCGCCGATCTTTTCGATTCCAACGTCGCCTCCATGTCCGCGGCTCTTGTCATGGCGACAGCCCTCGATGCAGGCACGGGCGAGAAGATCAACACGGCGGCGGTCTTCTGCTATTCCGCGCTCGGACTTCTGGCATCCGTCATAGGCGTACTTTGCGCGAAAATGGGAAAGAAAAAGAACCCCACTTTCGCCCTCAATTCGGGAACTTACACCACCACGTTCCTCTTCGCTCTCCTTACCGCCGTTGCGACCCACTTTTTCGGCTTTGAATGGCGGCTGTGGGGTGCTTCTGCAGTCGGTCTCGGTGTCGGGCTCATCATCGGGCTTGCGACCGATTATTTTACGGATGATCGCCGCTCGCCTGTTCGCCGTGTCGCAAAAGCGTCCGCTTCGGGGCCTGCGTTTACGATCATGTCGGGACTTTCTTACGGTTTTATAAGCGTCCTTCCTGCGCTGATCGGCATCGGCGTTTCGGCTCTCGTTTCGTATAAACTTTGCGAGCCGCTCGGCGAGGGATATGCGATGTTCGGCATTTCGATGGCGGCGGTCGGCATGCTTTCGATCGTCGGAATAATCGTTTCGAACGATGCTTACGGCCCGATCGTCGATAATGCGCGCGGACTTGCGGAGATGGGCGGCCTCGGCGACGAGGTTATTTCCGTTACAGACGAACTCGACAGCGCCGGAAACACCGTCAAAGCAATAACGAAAGGTTTTGCGATCGGCGCCGCGGGTCTGACGGTCATCTCTCTTCTCGGCGCTTTCATCAGCGAGGTCAATACTGCCGCCGCGGAGCTCGGAGTTATGGGAATCACGGGCTTTGATATTACGGATCCCGTCGTATTCTTCGGAATGCTTGTCGGCGCGGCGATCCCTCCCGTTTTTTCTGCGATGCTCATGCTCGGTGTCGATAAAAACGCACAGCGCATGGTTGCGGAAATCCACCGCCAGTTCCGCGAGATCGTTGGTCTCAAAGAGGGCAGGGCAGGGGTCATGCCCGAGTACGGAAAATGCATCGATATCGCAACTTCGGGCGCACTCCGCGAACTCATTCCTGCAGGTCTTATGGCGATTTTTTCGACGCTTGCGGTCGGTTTTATCGGCGGCGTTGCGGCAATCGGCGGTTTTTTGACGGGAAATATCGTCAGCGGCCTCGTTTTTGCGATGTTTATGTCCAACTCGGGCGGCCTTTGGGATAACTCGAAAAAATATATTGAATCGGGTGCCGAGGGCGGTCGAGGTTCGCAGGCGCATAAAAGCGCAGTCGTCGGCGACACGGTCGGAGACCCGTTCAAAGATACCGCAGGCCCCTCGATCAACACCCAGATCACCGTCGTTTCGCTCGTCGCTTCTCTTGTTTCGACGCTTTTTCTGACGTTTTCTGTGTTTTAAAATAAACAAAGGACAGATTTCTTTACGATTTCTGTCCTTGTTTTTTTAGTCGGATATGTTTATTATGTTCAAGCCTTTCTTTTCTGCTGTTTCCTTGAATTTTGCCGCCCCTCCGATATTATTTTTAACGTATGTTACGACTACGCTTGATCGTTCTATCATCCGGTGATTTCTTTTATCTATTGCAAAACGGCGTGGCACTTTTGCGAGTTTTTCGGGAAAAATGGTATCAGAATAGTCGTCGTTTTCTTTTATTTTGTTTTCTATGGGTAAATAGGATAAAACGACTGCGTAATTGATTTGCGGATAATCTTTTTTTAGTTCCTTTAATGTTTTTCTGACTATTGTATCATATTCTCCGTTGTTTCCCACATAAAAATTTGTCGCTCCGTTTTCTGCAATCAACTTTTGCAGAATTTCTTTTAATTTTCTTTTTATTTCTTCATTGCCGCAGATCTTTCTGTGTCCAAAAAAAGAGACAGTCATATTTCTCTCCGTAAATTTTCTTTGTAAAATATTAGTATATATCCTATTAGGATATATGAATTATTTTAACATATCCGAAAAGGATATACAATAAGAATATATGAATTTTTCGAAACATTTAAGGAGAACCTTATGCAGATAGATTACGAGGCGATCGGCAACCGTATTCGACAGATCAGAGTTGAAAAACAATGGACACAGGCTTTTCTCGCAGAAAAATCAGGTATTGAGCCGTCAAATATTTCTCATATCGAGCGTGCCGCAACAAAATTAAGCTTGCCGACTCTTATAAATATTGCAAACGCACTTGAGGTGACGCTTGACGAGCTGGTTTACGGAAATCTCGTCAAAAGCGACCATATTTCTGTAAAAATAATCGACGAACTGCTTTCCGATTGCTCTTCCGAAGAACTTATGGCGGTCGCGGAAATCGTAAAAACAACAAAAAATATTTTAAGAAACAGATAAAAAACGGATCTTCATAATTGAAGATCCGTTTTACGCTTAAAATTCCAAAGTTTTAACTTCCATTGCCGCGAGTTCGACGTTCTTCCAGGTGTGTTCGCCGACGGTGATATCGGTCGACTGTGCGCCCGAATAGAGATTCATAACGAAAATGATGCCGTGACCGTCTTCTTTTCTGAAAAGTGAGGTGAAGATCTGACGGTTGGAGTGCTCGACTGTCGGTTTTGCGCCGAGATATCTGACGATCTCTCTGATCATATCGACGTGGGCGTTCTGCTCGAGCTGATAGCTGAAGCCTGCGTAAATGACTTCGCCGTTACCGACTTTTCTTGAAACGATCGTGGGCTTTTCAGCGGTGCCGATAACAGTATCCTTGCCCTCTTCGGGAATGATCGCGCGTTTGTAGCCGATGCTGTAAACACGTTCGTCCATGAAGCTTACGGACGTCGAATGAATGCTCGAGAACGGCTCTGTTTTAATGCCGATATAATCGCGCAGGAGAGTGCAGGGATCGTAATTTTCATCGAGAGACGGCAGAATGGGAAGAATGAAAAGTTTTCCGCCGTTTTCGAGGAATTTGATGATATTTTCCTGCGCTTTTCTCGAAAGCGTTTCGGGTGCGCCGAGAATGAGCGGTTTATCCGTATCGGGGACAAAATTTGAGATATCGCAAAGCTCGGGAGCGTATTCCGAAGCGTAAAGCGAATAGATAAGGCCGTGCTTCATGAAATAATACGCCGCATCCTGGCTGAATTCGCCGTTATAGCCGAACTGATTTGAGCGGATAAACTCGGCTTCGTATGCGATACGGACGGAGCTTACCATTTCCGCGGACTGGAGCCAGCGGTGCTCATCGAGGAATTTGCCGAATTTCTGCGCCGCATAGTATGTGCGGTTGATTCTGCCGTCGGCGTGGATAAATGCATCGTAGTCGTAAACATCGGCGGTGCTTCCCGTATTTTTGAAGTTGATACCGCCCGTGTAGATATAGTAGTTAAGACCCTTTACGCCGACCGCAATGTTGAGCATGTACCATGCGAGCAGGTCTTCGGGCAAGATAGGCGGAAAATTCGAGAGCGAGCCGCCCGGCATTTCCATGATCGTCGGCGCCATGCCGAGATTTCGGAGCGATTCAACGGAAAACAGCAGATTTGCGGCATACTGCGGAGTGGGGTTATTGTAGGTCGAATTCTGGGAAAGACAGTAATAATGGTCGGTCGCAAGGAGCATACCGCCGAATTTATCGTATCTCGGCAGCATTTTTTCGAAATAGCCGATCATATTATGATTTGCGGCATTGTGGCAAAGCGGACTGTCGATACCGTCTTCACGGAGCCAGCCACAGAGGATCTCCATATATTCGCCGCAAAGTTCGAGATAAAATTCGAACATATCCTTGCTGCACTTCGAAGCGTAAATATTTGAGGAATTACGGCCAATCGGGTACGCATCCTTCATCGATGCCCAGTCGGTATTATAATTTTCGTTGATCTTTTCGAGACTGCCGTAACGGTCGAGCAGGAATTTTGCGTATCTGCCGTCTTCTTTTCCGAATTCGCAGGTCTCGGGGTTATAGTCGATCGAGCCTGACCAGATATGCGTTCCCATAAGCTCGTTATCGACCTGAACAAGGAAGATCGGGCCGCCGTTCGATGCAAGATACGGTCTTACAACATCCGCAAAAGCTTTGTAGTACGGACGTGCCTTTTCGAGGAAAGTCGGGTGCATATACGATGCGGAGTTGAGGCACGAACCGTCGATCCTGCGTGCAAAAACTTCGGGGTATTTATCGAATACCCATTCGGGAATACCGCCGTTAATAAGCTCGGAATAAACGTACGGTCCGGGACGCACGATAACCGCAAGGTCGAGCTTTTTGCAGAGCTCTAAAAATGCCGTAAGGTCGCGCTGCGGACAGTCGTCGAACTGAATATCTCCTTCAGTTTCTTCATGAACTATCCACGGAACGTATGTCGCAACGCAGTTTCCGTACATTTCTTTGAGCTGAATGAGCCTCGTTTCCCAGTCTTCGTGCGGAACGCGGAAATAGTGAAACTCGCCCGAGACGAGAAATCTCTCTTCACCGTCAAAATAATATTTCTGATCTTTTATCTCAACTTTCATAATTAAAACCACGGCTTTCGTTTTCGAAAGCCTACCTTTCTGTTGTTATTGGGACTGGTTTTGGTACAAAATTGCTGTTGTTCAAACAGCAAAAGTCACAAAACACGTTTGAAAGATTTATCTTTCAAACTTTGCCCTCCGGATTTTTTTTAATTATAACATTGTTTTAACGGACTGTCAAGGATTGTTTTCCGCAAAAAAATATTCCCCCGAAAACGAGGGAATATCTGTTTTTATTCGTTTGTTTCAATATCTTCTTCGACGGTCTCTTCTTCGGCTTTCGGGATTTCAAGGCCGTTATTTCTGAACTCTGAAATGAGAAGATCGACCATTCTGCCGTAACTTTTAACGCCGTCTTTCTGATCGTTCGCCTTGAGGTAAAGATCGTTTACGCTGTCCGAAATTTCGGCAACGGGGCCTTCGTATTTCGCCCAGTATTTATTTTTTTCGGAAATATCTTTCTTGACGTCGTCGCTCAGTCCGTCAATGATCTGACGGCAAAGCTCAGGGTCGTATTTATTCAGCGCCGATGCGGTGTGCGAATATGCGAGCATCAGGCCCGAATAGATAAATTCGGGGTCGCCGCTCTGCATGCAGGAGAGAAATGCGATAAAATTCGCCTCGTCCTCTCTCATATTGCCGCGCAGATGCGCAAGTTCGTGGCACATCGTCGACGGGATCGAGATCTTCGGGATCGTCTCGTTGACGTTTGCCTCATAAGTAAACGGGAAGAAAAAGCCCGTGATGCGGCTCATCGACATGAAACCGAAAAACGAAACGGGTTTGGGGCCGCCGTATTCTCCCGAAAGAGAGGGGTATTTTTCCGAAAGTTTCGCAATGCTCTCGGCGGCAATTTCTGCGTTCTCCGAAAAAGAGCGATAATTGCCGTCAAAATTTTCTTCGGCTTCGTTAATACGCAAAACGATCTCCGAAAGCAGTTCCGAAAGCTCTTTTGTCGTCGCCCCCGTAACTTCTATGCCCTCGGTTTCGGCAAATGACGGACGGTAGTAGTTTATGCCGCACGTCACGCTGAAGAAAAAGACGATCATCGAAAAAATACAGACGATATTAACGATATACGTCAGAATACGCTTGAACCGTCCGCCCGCAAAAATCAGACCGAGGATGGTCGTCAATGTGTAAAAAACAAGCAGCGCCGCAATGACGGTAAGAATTATCTGCGCAATCGAGATCTCCGTCATCGAAAAAAGGTAGTTTAGCGAGCCCGAAAGGATCGGGTAGATGTTTTTCGAATACGTTTCGCAGAATTCGGGGTTGGTTTTGGCTTGCCAGATGATTATAAACGCGATCGGCAACAGGATAAGCACCCACAGGCGCTTGAAGCTGAAAGTTTCGGAGTTATTTTTCATCGGCGCCGAACTTCTTTCGCTGGGTATTATATGCAAAGAACATCTGTAGATTTTCGGGCGCGAGCTTTGCAAGAACTCTGCCTGCTTTCGTCGAAAAGCCCGGAACGATAACTTTCTGCTTTGCAAACATCTTTTTGATCGCGTATTCAGCAACAAATTCGCTCGAAAGCATCGGGAGACTGAATTTTACGTTTGCCACCTCGTCGAAATTCGTCTTTATCGGACCCGGACAAAGCGAACCGATATAGACTTTCGAGCCTTCGCGCTTTAGTTCGTATGCGACAGCCTGCGTGAGGCGGTGGATATACGCTTTTGATGCGTAATACGATGAGAAAAGCGGACCCGGCAGGAATGCCGCCGACGATGCGACGTTTAAAATATATCCCGAATTTCTCTCTTTCATATCGCGCAGAAAAAGCTTCATCATCATATGCATTGCCGTGACGTTCGTTGCGATCATATCGGTCTCACGGTCGAGATCCGTATCGCAAAAACGTCCGAAAACGCCGAAACCTGCGTTGTTTATAAGAATATCTATCTTGCGGTCACGCAGTTTACCGTAAAGCTCATAGATATTTTCTTTTTTCGAAAGGTCGCAGCTTATGACTTCGACGGGGACGGAAAGTTCGTTTTTCAACGCTTCCATCGGCTCCGTACGTCTTGCGACAAGGATGAGCGAAACGCCTTTTTTCGCAAGGACACGTGCCATATCTCTGCCGATGCCCGAGCTTGCGCCCGTGATAAGAGCAGTCATTTTCTTCTCCTTTAGTTTTGTTGTGTGTGTTGTTTAAAGTGTTTTGTTTTTGATAAATTCCGCAATTTCTTCGGGGCTTGCGGTAAGTGAACCCTGGCAGACTTCGGCTTTTCCGCCGCCTCTGCCTTTAAAATTCTCGCAGAGCGATTTTTTGAACGGACGTATATCGTTTTTTTCGGATGCAAGTACGTATCTTGTGACCCCGTTTTCTTCTCCCGAAACGATAAGAGATGCTCCGCCTTTTTTAGCCGCCGCAAGAGCGAGGGTTCGAAGATCGTTGTTGTCCCGACCTTCTTCCGTTAAGAATATTATATTCTCTGTCGGGACGAGATTTTCCGTCTTTTCTTCGACATATTTGCGCCAGAGCTGATCGTATGCGTATTTCTTTTCGGTGATCTCCGCAAGCAGACGTTCAACCCCGTCCGCAACTTCGCACGGTTTTTTCGATAAAAGCGCGGAAATGCGGTAGATATCTGCATTTTTTTTGTTGTAATCTTCAAGCGCACGGTTGCCGCAAAGGATCGAAAGGCGAACGCCGCCCTTGTATTTCATAAATTCGACGATCTTCACAAGCCCGATTTCGCCCGTCTTTTTAACGTGAGTTCCGCAACAAGCGCAGAGATCGGCGCCCGGAACTTCGACCATTCTCACTTTGCCCGTAAGCTCTTTTTTTGAACGGTAGTTCAGCTTTTCGAGCTCTTCGGCGGACGGGAAATACGTCAGTATATCAAGATTCTGCGCGATCATTGCGTTAGTTTCGGCTTCGGCTTCGGCAATCTGCTCGGCGGTGAGCGGACCGTCAAAATCAACGGTTATAAAATCGCTGCCCATATGGAAACCGACATTATTATAACCGTGTTTGCGGTGAACTATGCCCGAAAGGATATGCTCGCCCGAATGGTTCTGCATGAGCATGAAACGCTTTTCAAAATCTATTTCGCAAACGACTTTTTTGCCGACTTCGATCGGACGGTCAACGGTATGATAGATCTCGCCGTCTTTTTCGTAAACGTCAAAAACCACAGCGCCGTCGATCTCTCCGTCATCATGCGGCTGACCGCCGCCCGTTGGGAAAAACGCAGTCTGATCGAGGGTCAGATCGAATTTACCTTTGTTTTCCTCGCAGGCTGTGACGGTCGCTTCAAATTTTTTTAAATAAGGGTCTGAATTAAAAATCTTTTTTGTCATAGAAATGCACTTCTTTATATTTGGGGTTATATCCGTCGTATTCGCTCAGATAATTGCAGTTGAGCACACCGTTTTCATGGTTGAACGCCATTGAAAAGAGCGCGTATTCGCCGTTTTCGCAGTTGAAAGTCTCGCCGTCATCATCGTAAACAAAGCCGAAACCGCGGTCACCGTAGCAGCGGACGATAAGGTTATTATCGTCATCAACGGTCGGGATCATCGCTCCGTCTTTGACGAAAAGCGGAATTTTATCGAGCGGACAGTCGATCTCGATCGTTTCGTCGTTGCCGACATATTCGCCCGTGTAGTAGTCGTACCAGTCGCCTTTTGGAAGCATAACTTTTCTCGTCTTCTGATCGGGACGGACGGGGCAGACCATGATCTCGCTTCCTGCCATGTACTGGTCGATCGTGTCGGAAAAACTGAGTGTTTCGTAGGGGTTGTCGGTATGGTCAAGCGAAGTCATTTCCTGCGATGCGGTGGCATCATAGTCGAGGCAAAGCGCTCTGAACGGCGGAATACCTTTTGTTCTGTAGAGGTAGAACGCATTGTAGATATACGGCAGGAGGCTCTTTCTGAATTTGATCGTGTCTCTGATTATATCTTCAACTTCTTCGAACTGCCACGGTTTTACGCCGTTTGCCCATGCGTTGAGCATAAGCATCGGTGAAAATACGCACATCTGGAATCTTCTTACCCATTCTTCCGCAGTGTTCGCATCACGCACTTCGGGTACCCACAGCGCACCGCAGAAAGAGGAGGAAGCAAGACCCGTCAGATACTGCTCGAAAGAGTAGCAGTCGTTATAAATGCAGAAAGGCATCATCTGAGAACCTGCCGCCGAAGCGCGGACAAGGCCGTAAGTTCTGCGGTTTTCTTCTTTATACGTTTCGTAGATCGCTTTCTGAGAGAGAATTCCGAGCGTATTTCTTACCGCCGCCGCATTTCTTCCCGAGGGGAATTTTGCGTGATCCGGAAAAAGCCAGTTATCGTAGCCGTCGCACTCGTCGATCTTATAGCCCGAAATGCCGATATCGATATGCGTTTTCTTATGCTGTTCGGCGTAAATTTTGCGTGCTTCGGGGAGCGTAAAGTCGGGAACAAGACCGTTCCATACCATGTGCGAGCCGCTGTAGGGCTTCATATCTTCATAAATTGACGCTTTTTCCGAAACAAAAAGGTTTTCCCAAAGGTTTACTCTGATGTCTTCTTTAAGAAGGTCGTCTGCAAATCTCTTCGGGTCGGGGAAGCGTTCTTCGTCCCATTCGTAAGAGCAGGGGTAGGAATTTGAATGCCAGCCCGGTTCGAGACCGATGACATCAAGATCGAAATTCTTTTCCTTAAAAAGCTTTATTTCGTTTTTGACGTCTTCTTCTCCGAACTGAATATGCGTTCTGTGCCAGAAGCCGAAGCCCCATTTCGGGACAAGCGGACCGCCGCCGCAAAGAAGGTTGAATTTCGAAACGACTTCCAGCATCGATTTTCCGACAATAACATAAACGAGCGCATCTTTTTCAAAGGACGCTTCGACAAAATCGCCCGGAGTATCCGCAGACCATTCGCCTCTGCCTCTGTTCTGGGGTACGGGAGGATTTTTGGCGTCCGTTCTGACCGTACCGCCCATATAGAAAGAAACAAATTCGGGGGTATCGATAAAAATACCGTAGCCTTTATCGGAAACGTAGAACGGGGTCGGGACGTGCGTTCTGCCGTTGTCGGAATTGCCGTAATGGTCGCATCTCATATGCAGAGCCGCGAAATTGGTTGCTATTTTCTGAAAACGAAGCCCCGGACCGTAAAACCTTTCGGAATTATCTTTGGGAATGCAAACGACGGTCTTGTTGTTTATTTCTTCGGTATAAACACCGTCGAAGGGAAGAGGTTCATCTATAAAATTTTCGTTGATATTTTCGAGTTTGGGCTCATTCTTGACGAGGGAGAGGACGGGGTCGATCGCATCACCCGTTTTTGCCATATAAACACCTGCGGCGATCTTTAAAAAATCCATTGCGTTCATGTTTTTATTTCTCCTGTCTTTGGTTGTTTATCAAAAAAGGGACGAAGAATGCTCTCCGTCCCTTTTCGGTTGTCAAAATTAAAATTTTGCGTTAAATTAATAAATGGATTTACCTGCGGAGTGGAGGTCGTTACAAGCTTCAACAACGCGAGCAGTAATGCCTTGTTCTGCTTTCTTGAGGTAAGAACGGGGGTCGTAAACTTTCTTTACGCCGACTTCGCCGTCAACCTTGAGAACGCCGTCATAGTTCTTGAAGAAGTGATCGGCGATGGGACGGGAGAATGCATACTGGGTATCGGTGTCAACGTTCATCTTGATAACGCCGTACTGGAGGGTTTCTTCGATATCTTCCTTCGGAGAACCGGAACCGCCGTGGAATACGAGCAGATAGTGAGCGTCGTCGCCGTGCTTAGCTTTGAGCGCATCCTGACCTTCTTTGAGGATCTTCGGATTGAGCTTAACGTTACCGGGTTTGTAAACGCCGTGAACGTTGCCGAAAGTAGCAGCGAGGGTGAAGTAGCCGTTTTCAACCTGACCGAGAGTGTCGTAAACGAGCATCATATCTTCGGGAGTGGTGTAGAGCTTTTCTCTGGGTGCGTCTTCGGTGTTAACACCGTCTTCTTCGCCGCCTACAACGCCTGCTTCAACTTCGAGAACGATCTCGTTTTTAGCGCAACGTTCAAGGATCTTTTTAGCCATTTCAACGTTTTCGTGATGGGGAAGAGCGGAACCGTCAAACATGTGGCTGTTGAAGAGGTTGGGAAGACCTGCAGCTCTGCGGCGTTCGGTTTCTTCGATAAGGGGCATGAGGAA
The DNA here is from genome assembly GCA_017621705.1 of Clostridia bacterium. Taxonomy (GTDB): domain Bacteria; phylum Bacillota; class Clostridia; order Oscillospirales; family UBA644; genus HGM12619. The sequence continues at coordinate 168,375 of JAGASR010000034.1, forward strand.
GCTGTCAACTTTATCAGCCTGACAGTGGTCAGTGTGAAGAGCAATAAATACGTTGTATTTTTCAGCAACCATACGAGCATGGTTTGCAAGGGTGATAGCACCGAGAACGGAGTCTTTAACACCCTGACCGGAAGCGTGCTGAGCACCGCCGGTAGAAATCTGGATGATACCGTCGCTCTTTGCTTCAGCAAGGCCGGCGATAACACCGTTTATGGATTCGATAGAGAATACGTTGATAGCAGGAAATGCGTAATGATTTTTATACGCGGTTTCCATCATTTTGCAATATGTTTTGTAATCAGCAACAGGCATGATTTTTATCTCCTTTAGAAATTAATTGCATATATCGTTATTATACATCAAAATCCGCTTCTCGTCAAGTATTCAGCCGCATTTATTTTAATAATTTCGGAAATTTTTTTTATTTTTACGCTTTTTCCGAGCCGTTATTTTTTTCTGTCGCCGCACCGCCGCTTTTTTTCGGTTTACGGTTTTTCAGTATGCTTTTATTCCCTCTGAAAATTCCTGTCCGACTGCCTCTTGCAGAAATGTCACATTATTTTTTTATGATATCCGAAAAAACTCTTGACATACACACATATGTATGCTATAATATATATGTCAAGATCGATCGGCACAAATATACAACAAAGGAGATATCAATCATGAAAAAACTCATTATTTTCGTACTTACGGCATCAATGGTCCTTTCGTTGTCATTATGCGCCTTTGCGCAGACTGAGGACGTAAAAAAAGACTCTGCGCAGATATGGAAAGAGTATATCGAAGAATTCAAAGATATCCTTACCGAAAGCGCAAAAGAAAAAGCAAAAGAAGACAGTGACAGTGAAAAACTCGATGAACTGAGCAAAAAATACACAGATCTGCTTGTGAAAAAGGTTGACTTTATAAAAGAGATCGAAAAGACTTCTCCCAAAAAAGCCAAGACTTACAACGACGAGTGGAAAAACGCTTATAAAATCTATTCCGATGTTTATGCCTACGAAACCGCGGAGTGGAAAGATTATCTCGATGAATTCAGGGCTGCTGCGGAAAAATATATCGAGGAACTCGAAAAAGATTCCGAAGATCCTACCGACCGCATAGCTGCCGCCGATGCATATTATGAGTTTGTTATGGAAAGAGAAGAATCATGGGATCACGTTTTTAACACCGATCCTCGGCACGCAAGAGAATTTATCGATCAATGGCAGGATATCTTGGTTATGGTCGTCGTATCCAGATTAAATTGATCTGCACGACTGTAAAATAAATACAGAAAGAGTAAGCTTTTTCGGCTTACTCTTTTTTGTCTGCAACGAAATTCGGCGCATGATTTTGAAAAAAAGGTCTTGATTTTTCGCAAAATGCATATTATAATGATAGTATAAATAAAAAAGAGGTACGATCAGATGGAAATCAAAACTTTTTTCGATCCCGAAAAAGCGTGGAAAGCGCATGAAAACACCATTCTTGCGGCAAACGTGATCCCCGAGGGGCTGAAAGCTCCGTTTGACCATGCGTGGGGCTACCTTTCGACCGTCGGCGAGATGGAATATCATAAGCATCATAAAGAGGAGATCTATTTCTTTTTTAAGGGCAACGGTTTTGTGCGTATCGACGGCGAGGAGCTCCCCGTTAAGTGCGGCGATGTCGTAAGAATTCCTCCCGATGCGATGCATACCGTCGTAAACCGCGAAAATGCCGAACTTTTATGGGCGGCGCTCTGGTGGGATATCATAGAATAAAATTTATTAATTGGAGAAAAATATGTCTGAATTTATTGCTGTCACCCCCGAAAATCTTAACGAAAATACTTTTGAGCTCATCGGCAAAGACTGGATGCTCATCACCGCAGGGGACGAAAAAAATTACAACACAATGACCGCAAGCTGGGGCGGAACGGGCGTACTGTGGAACGAACCCGTGTCTTTCATCTTCATCCGTCCGCAGCGCTATACATTTGAATTTACCGAAAAGAATGGGCTTTTTACACTTTCTTTCTTTGACGAAACGTATCGCTCCGCGCTCCGTTTCTGCGGCTCAAAGTCCGGCAGAGATTTCGATAAGGCTGCCGAAACTGGTCTTACTCCCGTTCATGAAGACGGTCTTACTTATTTTGCAGAGGCGAAGCTCGTTGTTGTCTGCGAAAAGCTATATGCGCAGGATCTTGCCGCCGAAGGCTTTATCGATAAGAGTATTATCGATAAAAATTATCCGAACAACGATTTTCACCGTATGTATGTCGGAAAAATCGTAAAATGCTTAAAAAAGGCTTGACAAAATCCGTTTAACGGGTGTATAATATAAAGTAGAGCGAAAGCTCGAATAATTTTTAAAACAAGAGGTGAGATCGCATGGACGCGGGAAGTAGTACTACCGGCACCGTTCCCCGAAGTAGGCAGAGCCGCCGAGGTCGAAAAGCCGACGTTCGTGCGGTCCGTTAAATAAAAAGCAGATATAAATTGATGTAATACGTGCGGATGCAGGTATTACGTTCGGTTTGCTTTTCGCTTTTTCGGGGTTACCGTGTCATTACTTCCTAAAAACGCATCAAGCGTATAGAAAGGAGAAAAATAATGACAGAGGAAACCCTTTTATTTTTGGAGAAAAAAGATTTTCGCGGACTTCGCGAATTTCTTTGCGAGATCAATCCTGCGGATATCGCAATTTTACTTTCGGAGATCCCCGAAGAGAGCCTGACGCTCGTTTTCCGTCTTCTTCCGAAAGAACTTGCCGCCGAGACTTTTGTCGAAATGGACGGCGATGAGCAGGAATTTTTACTTAAAGCCTTTTCCGATAAGGAGATACGAGACGTTCTTGATGAGCTTTACGTCGACGATACAGTTGATATCATCGAAGAAATGCCCGCAAACGTCGTCCGCCGTATTCTCGCGCTTGCAGACAGCGAGATGAGAGCGCAGATCAACGAAATTCTGCATTACCCGAAAAATTCCGCAGGCAGTATCATGACCACGGAATTTGTCGATCTCAAAAAAGATATGACCGTTGCCGCCGCTTTCGAGCGTATAAGACGTGTCGGCGTCGATAAAGAGACGATCTATACCTGCTACGTTATCGATGATAACAGACATCTTCTCGGCCTTATCTCCGTCAAAACCCTGCTTCTTTCGAGCATGAGAAGCAAAATTGAAGATATTATGGAAACGAATATCATCAGCGTTTCCACTTTGCAGGACAGAGAAGATGTCGGTGACGACTTCGTAAAATACGGCTTTCTTGCAATGCCCGTTGTCGATAACGAAAACAGACTCGTCGGTATCGTAACCATCGACGACGCTATCGATGTCATCCAGGAAGAAAACACCGAAGATATCGAAAAAATGGCGGCTATTACCCCGACCGATAAAACATACATGAAAACGGGTATTTTCGAGACTTGGATAAAGCGTATTCCGTGGCTTCTTTTGCTCATGATCTCCGCCGCATTTACAGGCAAGATAATCACCATTTTCGAGGACGCTCTTGCCGCACAGATTGCGCTCACTGCATTCATCCCCATGCTCATGGACTCGGGCGGTAACGCAGGTTCGCAGGCTTCCGTTTCGATCATCCGCGGCCTTGCGCTCAACGAGATCGAGTTTAAAAATATTTTTGCGATCTGGAGAAAAGAATTCGTCGTTTCAATCCTCTGCGGTATAACTCTTGCCGCCGCAAATTTCGTTAAAATTCTTCTTATCGACAGAGTTTCGCTCACCGTTGCCGCAGTCGTCTGCATAACGCTTTTTGTCACGATAATCATCGCAAAACTTGTCGGCTGTACGCTCCCCATCCTCGCCAAAAAGATCGGATTTGACCCTGCGGTCATGGCGAGCCCGTTCATTACGACTATCGTTGACGCGCTTTCGCTTCTCGTTTACTTCAATATTGCGTCCGCGCTTCTCGGAATATAACGGTTTAAAAATAAATATATGATATCAGAAGAGCAGATACGAAAAAGATCCGTATCTGCTCTTCGTTTTTATTTTAAGAGATTTTCTTTTTTATTGAGGATAATAAAGCCCTTTTCGTTGAGCGTATTTTCACGGTTATATGTCATCGCCGAGCAGTCTCCCTGTAAAAATACGCCGCCTGCGTTTTCGACGACTGCCTGCATTGCGCAGGTGTCCCATTCGTGCGTGGGGCCGAAACGGTAATACGCATCTGCCGCACCCTCCGCGATCATGCAGCCTTTTATGCTGCTTCCCGAAATTTTTATCTCGGAAATTCTGTCTTTATTATTTTCGAAAAGCGCAAGGGTCTTTTCGTCGGGGTGCGAGCGCGAACGCATGATTATCAGCTTTCCCGTTCGGTCGGAAACTCCGATCTTATCATTCTCATCAAAAATTTTGCCGAATTTTTCTTTTGACGTTTTAAACGAACCCACGCCCTCCAGCGCATAGTAAAGAGCCTCCGTTGTCGGTGCGTAAACTGCGCCCGCGATAGTCCGACCGTTTTTTGAAAGCCCGATATTGACCGTAAATTCGCCGTTTCGTTTGACGAACTCCTTCGTGCCGTCAAGAGGGTCGATAATGAAGCAGAATTCGTTTTGACGTCTCGCCCTGTCGTCTTTCGTCTCTTCGGAAAGACGGGCAACGGTCGGGTATTCGCGCACAAGAACGTCGTTTATATATGTATCCGCCGCTTTGTCCGCATCCGTGACGGGGCTTTCGTCGGCTTTATATTCGACCGAAAAATCTTTTTTGTAGATCCGCATTATGATCTCGCCCGCTTCGATCGCGGTTCTGCACATCAGGTTCAGAAGTTTTTCTTTATCAAAAGGAAAATTTGTGTCCACGTTGCTCTCCCGTTTCCGTTTTTTTTAAGTATACCGCCAAAACGTAAAAAAGTCAAGAAAAAAGCAAAATATTCCCCCGATTTCGAGGGAATATTTATTTTATAGTATTTTTCAGGAATTTGTATCTGTGCCGAAACTTTCTCTGAAAAGAAGAGAGAACGACCACACGCCCGCAAGTCCGACGAGAGTATAAACTATTCTGCTGATGATCGATGTGTCTCCGCCGAAGAGCCATGCCACGGCATTGAACCCGAAAATGCCGACGCCGCCCCAGACGAGCGCGCCGATAACGACGAGAACGAGAGCCAATCTGTCGATAAGTCTCATGGAATTCATCTCCTTGAAAATGTTTTTTCGTCCGAGATGAGTATTTCCGCATAGAGGACAAATATACGTCTTTTCAGATTTTTGTTAAAATTTTATAAAAACGGCTATTTTTTCAGACTTGTAATCTTTTTCCAGTTGATCGGAAACCCCATATACGAATAAAGGGAGGTTTCCGTTAACGATCTTGCGTTTTTAAGATAATGATTTATTATTTTATTCAGATTAAGCTGGAATTTTTTAAAATCTTCATTTGATAAAAGATATCTGAAAGAAACAACCAACGAAAAAAGATCTCTTTTTCCGTAAATATATTCGGTTCCTTTTTTCGGGATATTAAGTTTTTCATGTAATGCGGTGTTGGGAATCGCATTTTTTGTCTGATAAGAAAAAAGTCGTTCGTTATGGGCACATACGTTTCTGAACTTTGTTATTACGCTTAAATATTGCTCTAACTGTTTTTCGTTCACCTTGTCAAAGTTTTTGGATATTTTTACTTTAAGGTCAGGCGTAAGACATCCGTAAAATTTTGAAAGTGAACCGAGAGGCAAAGCGCAAACAACCACCCAAAGAAGAACATTTCCGTATTTTACCCTTTGATGATTTATATAATCATAGTCATTGTTTTTATTTGCCAGATTGTCAAGCCGAACGATGAGTTCTTTCGTATCTTTGTTACGGTAATAATTTTTTTCGTCAAGATAACAGTTTTGCTGTTGACCGTGCTTTTCCGTAAAATAGTATGAGAGCAATGATCGGATATTTCTCTCAATTATCATTATGTATTTAAAAAACAGCTCACGAAGATTTTCATCGAATTTGTAAAGATCGACTATTTCGTCAAAAGTCGTTCCGTCTTTGTATTTTTTTGTTGTAGGATTCTTAAACGGATTTTTGTAGCCGCCGATAAGTCCGAAATAACCTATCTGTTTGAGCGTTTTTAGCGTATACTCTTTGTCCGGGATTGTCAGATTTTTTTCGTTTTGCAGATAATTGATCTGATCATCAAAAGATAAAAACGGTTTATTCATAGGTTTTCTCCTAAAAAAAGAGGAGCCCCCGCAGGAACTCCCCTGGTCGCAGGCCTCTCGGGTTTCTGCAACTCGATCACTGAACATATTATACAAAAAACAAGAGTTTTTGTCAAGCCCCCGAGGGGATTGTTTAAAATACGTTCAAAGATAGTATATGCGAAAAATCGGTTTTTATTTGCGCTCATTTAAACGGCTTTTCTTTCCTCAGCTCATCAATAATTACAGCGATAGGATCGTTGTTGCAGCTGACCGTTACGATGTCCGCGGCGGCGAGAACGTCGGGCGAAGAATCTCTTACGCAAACGCCGATATCAGCCATTAAAAGCATTTCTATATCGTTATCGTAATTGCCTGCGGTGACGGCAAGACGTGAGCCCGTAAGCGCTTTCGTTTTCATGACGGAGTTGCCTTTGCCGCCGTTTTTCGAGAACATTTCAAGCCCTTCCGACCAGCCTCTGCAGAATTTATATCCGGGGAATTCTTTCGGGACAATGTCTTTTAGACGAGCCGTTTTTTCGCGGTTCTGAATAAACATTATATCAAACATTCTTTCGTTTATTCTGCCGAGAAAACTGTCTGCATCCTCGCCGTCCTGCTGCGCGAAATGTCCTTCTTCGCCGTGGATCTGAACCTGCCCGACGTCGGAAAAAGTTTCCATTATTTTTTTTATATCGTATTTTGCGCTTTCGTCAAGCGGATGTTTTTCTATAAATTCACGTGATTTCGGGTCGAAGATCATCGAACCGTTGAGCGCCACGATATATGTGTTGCAAACGAAAATATCCGAAAATTTTTCGGGATGATACGGCGGTCTGCCTGTCGCAACGGTGAAAAGTCCGCCGTTTTTCTGAAAATATATTATCGCTTCTGCATTTCTTGCGCTTATCTCGCCGCGCGTGTTCGTCATCGTGCCGTCCATATCGGAGCATAAAATTATTCCGTCGTAAATTCCCATAGTCTATTTCTCCATGTTTTCGATAATGTATCTCGCAACGCTGTCTTCGGTGTTTTTACCGATTATTTTATCAGCCGCGGCTTTGACTTTTTCGTGCGCATTCCCGACCGCAATTTTTATATCGCATGCCTCGAAAAGCGGCAGATCGTTAAGGTTGTCGCCAAAACCCACGACTGCGTCAAACCCGTATTTTTCTCGCAGAAAGTCAACGCCGTGCTTTTTCGATGCGGTATCTGCGAAAATTTCAAGATACCAGCCGTCCGTCTCGTAAATATCTTTATAATACGTATAGTTGATGCCGGTAATATTTTTGATCTTTTCAACAGCATCAAAAACCGTTTTTTCATCGTCCATGACCGCAAAATACGTTATCTCTTCGTCGATCTCGTCGGTCGAGCCGATCTGCGTGAATTTTTTATTGTATTTTTTTATGCGCTCGTCGATAAATTCGCGCATCATCGTGTTTTTGATCTCGGTATAGTACGTTTTGAGCCCGTCCGAATTTGTATAGATAAACGGGCTTGCGCCTGCCTCTGCGAGTTTTTCGCCTACGGTTTTTGCGGTCGCCTTTTCGATGACTTGGGTGCTGACGTATTCCTTTTTCCGTATGTCGTAGACGGAAACGCCGTTCTGCGTTATCGAGGGGACGGTCGGGCGCGCGTCTTTCATAATTCCGTCTACCGTTGCCGCAGTTCTCGCCGTCGCAACCGCGAAAAAGACGCCGTTTTTATATGCAATATTCAAAAGTTCTGCCGATTTTGCGGAAAGCTCCGCATTTTTGCCGAGCAATGTTCCGTCAAGATCGGAGATGAAGAGGGTTTTGGGCATAAAGACTCCTTAAAAGCTAAATTCGGCAAAGCCGAGCTGAATTGCTTCGCAGCTAAATACGCAACGGAGTTGCGAGCTAAATAGCGCAGCTGAAAGGTTTTTATTGATTTTCTTTTTTTAGTGTGTTTATGGAAGATATCAGCATTCTTCGGATCTGACCGCAGGTGTTTAATAATGATCTGTATTGATCGTTGTTTATATATTCAGTTCGGTTCAGAAGTTCTAACCAATAATCCGTTTCATAACATTCTTTCAATGCTATTTGCATTTTGGCTATAAAATCTGCCGTGCTGTGAGCATATTTGGATTCGTGGATATTTGCACCGATCGATGTACCTGAACGCATGAGCTGACTTGTTAAAACATACTCTCTTTGGTTTTCCTTAATGATCTTACATATTTTAACGATCTCAACAGCAAAATCTTTTGATTTACTCAACATAATGCTTTCCGACATCTTTTCCACCCCGATACTTTGTTTTTTGATAGCCGAATCATACACACGAACGAGCCTTGCTCATTTAGCTTGCCGCAGGCAAATTTAGCTGACCGAAGGTCTATTTAGCTCGCCGTCAGCGAATTTAGCTATCTTCAGATTTATTATACCACATTTCTCCGCTTTCCGTCAAGATTTCCCATGGAAAGATTTTAGGGGTTACAAAAGGGCGGTCGGTATGTTAAAATATTATAGGTCGCGGCTGTGGCGGCGACATTATCCACTCAGAAAAACAGATCTAAGGAGAATATTTGAATGAAAAAAATATGTTCCGCGGCAGTGTGCGCCGCAATGGCAGTCTTTCTATCTTTGCCGCTTACTGCGGCGACGGTCGGCAAGGTTGCGACGAATAACACGTCTCTCAACGTCCGAAGCGGCGCGGGGACAGGCTATTCGATCGTTTCGTCCGCACCGAAAAATTCTTATCTGACGGTCGAGAGCGAAAAAGACGGCTGGCTGAAAGTCCGCTACGGCGCGAATAATTACGGCTGGGTCTCGGATGACTACATAACCTCCGTACCGTCAAAATCGAGATATGTAACGACTTCTTACGGCAAATTAAACGTCCGAAGCGGCGCGGGCAAGGGGTATTCGATCGTTACACGGCTTTCGAGAGGCACGGAAGTGCTCGTCATTTCCGAGAGCGGAAACTGGTCGAAGATCGTCTATAACGGCAATAAAGTCGGTTGGGTCAGCTCGGAATTTCTGACTTCTGCAGGCTCGACGGGGAGCGGTTCTGCGTCAGACAATACGACAACTCCCGTTTCGGGGGCGGTCTATCTTTCGATTCCGAGATATTCGCAGACCGACAGCCGCTGGAAATACGACTATTTAGGCTATTCGTCAAAGACGATCGGAAGTTCGGGCTGTACGACGACCTGCATTGCGATGGCTGAAACGCACCTTCGCGGCTATACCGTCTACCCCGATGCGATGGAAAACGAGCTTTCGTATTCTTCGAGCGGTGATCTTTATTGGCCGAACGGTTATAATGCAGTCTTTTCGAAAGATTTTTCGCTGATCCTTTCCGAGCTTCGCGCAGGCAGACCCGTTCTCGTCGGCTCAAAAACGTATTCGGGCGGTCAACATTGGGTTCTTGTCACGGGCTATAACGGCGGCGGACTTAAAGCTTCGTCGTTTATTATCAACGACCCCGGGACGAGCGCAAGGACGAACCTTTCGCAGTTCTTCTCCGCATTCCCCGTGTTTTATAAACTTGTAACGGTGAGGAGCTAAATAGACCTTCGGTCAGCTAAATTCGGCAAAGCCGAGCTAAATAGCGAACGAAGTCCGCAGCTAAATAGACCTTCGGTCAGCTAAATTCGGCAGAGCCGAGCTAAATAGCGAACGAAGTTCGCAGCTAAATAGACTTCGGTCAGCTAAATTCGGCAAAGCCGAGCTAAATAGACCTACGGTCAGCTAAATTTACAACTCGTTGAGTTGTAAGCTAAATTGACCTTACGGTCAGCTAAATAGTGCTTCGCACAACTAAATATGCCTACGGCAAGCGAAATAAAAAAATACAGAGCAGATTTTGGGTTAAACCTTTTTCTGCTCTGTTTATTTTCAGCTGTATTTATACAATTTAGCTACGAAGTAATTTAGCTTTGCAACTTGTTGCAAAATTTAGCTGTGCGAAGCACAATTTAGCGTGCCTCAGGCACATTTAGCTGCACGCAGTGCTATTTCACTCTTCTGTAGACCGGCATATAATCGATCGGAGCGTTCGCAGTGATAAATTCGCCCTTGCTTTCGATAATTCCGCTGCCGTCCATCGCTTCCCATTTGCCTTCGGGCAGGTAGACTTCTCTTTGGCGTGCGCCGTATTCGGTAACGGGTGCTACAAGATAATCAGAGCCGAACATATATTCGTCTTTGATCTCCCATGCCTTTTCGTCGTTCGGGAATTCGAGGAAGAGCGCTCTCATCATCGGAATACCCGTTTGCTGTGTCTGTTTTGCGGAAGCTTTGATATATTCTTTCATGCCCTCTCTGATGCCGAGGTATTTGACGAATATCTCGTAATTTTCTTCGCCGTAGCTCCAGATCTCATTCGGCGAACCTGTGTGGCAGAAGCCGCCGCCTCTGTTTCCGGTATCTTTTGCGAGCGGTTCGATATCGTGCGGACCTCTGTCTCCGTGCATTCTAAGAATCGGCATGAATGCCGCCCACTGGTACCAACGTACAAGCAGTTCTTTGAATACGGGATCGTGAATGTTTCCGCCCTCAAATCCACCCGTGTCGGAGATCCAGTAGGGGATGCCTGCGATGCCCATGTTAAGACCGTTTGTGATCTGACGTTTCATCTGTGAGAATGTGCAGTCAATATCTCCCGACCAGACAAGTGCGCCGTATTTCTGGCTTCCGACCCATGCGCAGCGGACGAGCGTTAAAATATCTTCGGTGCCGTTCTTTTTTAATCCTTCGTAGACGGTCTGGACGTAATTTCTCGGGTAGAAGTTTCCCACCTGAAGCTCCGGACCGATGTAATAACGGTGAAGGTCTCTGTCGTAGAAAGAATATTCGGGTTCCGCAACATCGAGCCAGAACATGTCGATGCCGTACTGTCCGTAATTTTTCTTGAGAATGTCTGCGGCAAACTCCCTGCCGTCGGGATTCGTTGCATCGAAGAAATAAGACTGTCCGCCAAAGTCGAACATTATATGGTTTCCTCTGTCTGAGGAGACAAGATAGCCATTTCTGTAAAGATCACCGAAATTCTTGCTTCTTGAATCGACGGTCGGCCAGACGGAGACCATCAGTCTGATGCCGTACGATTTCAGTTCATCGACCATTGCCTGCGGATCGGGCCAGTAATCGGGGTCGAAATCCCAGTCGCCCTGATATATCCAATGGAAAAAGTCGATTACGATAACGTCGAGCTTGATGCCTCTGCGGTGGTATTCTCTCGCAACGGAAAGAAGCTCTTCCTGTGTGCGGTAACGCAGTTTACATTGCCAAAGACCGAGCAGAGATTCGGGAAGCTCCGTCGCTCTGCCCGTAACTTCGGTATATTTTTCCATTATTTTTGCGGGCTCATCGGCTGCGCATACCCAGTAGTCTATCTTTTTTGTTGAACGTGCTGTCCACTCCGTCACGTTGTCCGCAAAGGAAACGGAACCTATCGCAGGATTGTTCCATAAAAATCCGTAGCCTCTGTTTGAGATAAAGAACGGCACGGAGATCTGCGCGTTTCTGTGCGCAAGCTCAAGATTGCAACCCTTGAGATCGTAATTTGCGGTAAGATACTGACCCATGCCGTGGATCTTTTCTCCGTCGTGCGCAGTAAATCTTACGTTTACGGCAAAATCGTTCGTTCCGAGAATCGGAGCATAATCTCTGCATTTTAAATTTAAATGAGAACGGCTCGGCAGTTCTTCAAAGAGAATATTGCCGTCTTTTGAAAATGAAAGACGGTTCCAAAGGATCGTGCATCTCAGACCGTCGTTTTCGATATATGCGTGTTTGTTTTCTTCCGATTGAAGTTCGATTTTTACGTCTTTCGGTGCGGTTTCGTCAAGCGCCCAGTTTTCTTCGGGGATCTTGCCGAAGGGCACTGCACAGACTCTTAGACCGCGGCCCCATGCTTCGATGCGGACCGTTTCGTTCGCGTTTATTAAAATAAGGCTTGTTTCTGTCGCTTTTATCATTTTAATTCCCCTTTTTTAAGTCAGGTTATATATTGATTATATCATACTTTGGACATATTTTCAATAGCAAAGAGGAAATTATCGGGTTAAATGATAAATAACCGGTGTTAAGTGATAACGCTTTACAGTATGCCGATTCCCACCGATTTTGCGCTGAAACAGCGGTAAATTCCTACTTTTTAACGGAAAAATCCGAAGTTCAGGCTTTTCAATATGGATTTTGACCGATAACCGAAAAGCGAATTATGTAAAGTTAAAAGCCTTTACGCTTGAAAAATACGCTCAAAGCACCTCCCGTTTTCCGTAAAAAATTACCGTTGCTTTATTGACAAACGAACATCGGTATGATAAAATAAAATAAAAAAATATCAGGAGGAAACTATGAATCCTATACTTCCGAAAAATTATTTTATTGCCGATGTCGAGGCTCGTGTTATGCCCGACGGACGCCTTTATATGTACGGTTCTTACGATCTCAGGGGCTTTCGCACATACTGTTCTTATAAATATCATGTCTTTTCAACGGACGATCCGACAATGACAAACTGGGTCGATCACGGTCTTGCATTTGAGAATACTGAAGAAAATCCGAGCATTCCCTGGAAACCGAACGAACTTCTTTACGCTCCCGATGCAATTTACAAAGACGGAAAATATTATCTTTATATCTGCGGCGAGGGTGATTACGAAGCGGTTGCGGTCTCGGATAAGCCGTACGGACCTTTTAAGGATGTTAAACCCATTGTCGGCGCAGACGGTGACGGCATAGATCCTGCTGTTTTTATTGATGATGACGGTCAGGCTTATTATTTCTGGGGTCAGTTCTCTCTTCGCGGAGCAAAACTTATGGATGATATGTGTACTCTCGAACCCGGCTCGATCGTTCACGGTATCCTTACCGAACATGAGCACGGCTTTCACGAGGGTTCGAGCATACGTAAAATAAACGGAAAATATTATCTTGTTTATACCGATATTTCCCGTGGCAGACCGACCTGCATGTCTTACGCTATGGCAGATTCTCCGCTCGGCCCGTATAAAAGATGCGGTGTCATTGTCGATAATACGTACTGCGATCCGTTTACATGGAACGACCACGGCTCTCTTTGCGAATACAACGGTCAGTGGTATGTTTTCTATCACCGTTCTTCTCAGGGCAACGATAAAAACCGCCGTGTATGTGTCGAACCGATAACCATAAATGCGGACGGCACCATTAATGAGGTCTGCATGACTTCTCAGGGTCCTGCAGGTCCGATCAATGCGTTTGAACCGATCGAAGCTGCTTGTGCTTGCCGTATGAGAGGAAAGGTTCATAATATTAATGAGGACCCCGACAAAGATCCGTGCAAGGAGATCCTTGCCGATTGCGGCGGCGGTAATTTCAAAGACGACTGGGCTGAATATAAATATATCGATTTCGGCGACGGCGTTTCTTCATGCAAGCTCAATGCAAGGGGTAAGGGCGTTATCGAGCTTCGGGTTGACGGCTCTGACGACGTCATCGGCTCTGTCGAGATCGACGGCGAAGACGGCTTTAATGAATATACCATGAATATAACGAAAGAGACCAAGGGCGTTCACGCTCTCTGGGTGTTCTTCAAGGGCAGAGGAATGGCGCTGGATAGTTTTTATTTTGAAAAATAGATTTTTAAAATAAAAACAGCTAAATAGACCTTGCGGTCAGCTAAATTTGCCTACGGCAAGCTAAATTGCACTACGTGCAGCTAAATTCGCAACAGAGTTGCGAGCTAAATAGTTTCTGCGAAACAGCTAAATTTTGCAACAAGTTGCAAAGCTGAATTACTTCGTAGCTAAAAGCGTCTCTGCTCCTTTCGGTAGAAATATTGACAGGATAACAATTATATGTTATAATATAAAAAAGGAGATGAAAAAAATGAAAACAACAAACAGATTTCTTTTAACCCTTACATTTTTTACGGTTCTTGTCTTCATTCTCTCTTCTTGCTCAGAGCCGATCGAAAAGACCGACCCTAATACTGTCAATGACCCCGAAAAGATTGAAAGCGCAGTTTCCGACCCGATCAGAGAACAGCCTGCTCTGACGGATATTGCGGTTGACGAAAATCTCAGAGCGGCATACGATGCGATCTGCAATTATCAGCCGTACCGTATGACTAATTTTACGGATGCGAAACATACCGTTTACCGAACATCAAAGATCACTTTTGACGATCTTGATCCCGAATATGTTCTCAGTCTGGCTTACGATATTCTTCCCGAACGTGAAAGAGAAAAAATTATCGGTGTTGCGGGGGTGTATTCTCCGTACGGTTACAGGGACGGCGAAATTATCTCCGGCTGGTATGATCCCGAATTTCTGAGACAGGAAGAGGTTCTCAACGAAGATATTGAATATACCGTTTATCCCGTCGAAGAACTTGATGGCGCGGTAAAAAAGCTTTTCGGCGAGAGCGCTGATATCGAATACCAAACTTTTTTCCCGGGTGACGGCGATCACGGTTTAGTTTATGACGGAACAAGATTTCTGGAATGGGAGACGGCGAACGGTGACGGCTTTTTCGGCTTTTCCGATTTCAGCATTTTGTTATATGCGGAAACAGACGGCGAGTTTGTTTATGTTACCGATAAATTCATATCTTTTGATTACGGCAGTAACAAAGACGGTTTTTTTATCGTCAATGCCATGTACAGTGACGGAGCTCAGTCTGATCTGATATTCGGCGGCGATGATGTACCGTTTTATTACAGAGAAACACGAAAACATACTTTTGGTAATACAAATCCTTCGGTTCACCTTTTCTATGGACGGTTCCCCGGGCTTGTCTCTTTAGGGGATTATATGCAGACATATAAGCACACTTTCAAGCTTTCCGAAGACGGAACTTATTTCTGGGTTTCGAGTGAACCTTTCGAAGACCCCGAACCGCTTGATAAAACCGATTCCGATTCGGAAGTTGAATCTGATTCAAACAAAGAACAGCTTCCGCTGACCGAAATACCGTTTGAAGGCAATCTCGAAGCGGCATACGAAGCTATTTGTAATTTTAAACCTTTACGATTTTCGATGTTTTTCACTGAATTGAAATTTTCGGTATACAGACCTTCGAAGATAACCTTTGAAGATTTAGATCCTGAATATTATTTAGCGTTGGCGTATGATCTTATTCCGGAACGAGAAAGAGAAATAATTATTGAAGATGCAGGAATATATTCAGACTCTGCATATATCAGCGGTGAATATATAACGGAAGATATTGAATATACCGTTTATACTGCCGATGAAGTGGAAAAAGCGGTGAAAACACTTTTCGGCGAAGACGTGTCTTTTGAGCATCAAAAGTTTCAAACAACAGGACCATACTCTTTAGTTTATGACGGAAAAAAATATTTGGGATATGACTCAAATATGGACGGAGATCCTTGCCTTACCGATTACAGCGTTGTATTGAAAGCGGAAACGGATGGAGAATTTGTTTATATTACAGATAAATTTGCTTCATTTGATTATGATTTTTCAGGTAACGGATATGACGTAGTCAGCGCTATTTACAGCGACGGCGGTCAGACCAATCTGTTACACAGCGGCGACGATATTCCGTATGACTACAGAACCCCGAACCTTTATGATTACCCACCGGTAAATAATCTTCTTTGGGGTGATTCTCTTGATTTCGAAGTTTTCGGCGATTTAATGCAGACATATAAGCACACCTTCAAACTTGCCGAAGACGGAACTTATTTCTGGGTTTCGAGCGAACCGATAACTGATTAAAAACAACAAGAGCAGATATGAATTTCGTATCTGCTCTTCGCTTTTTTGCTTGAATTTTTCTTTTTCTCTTGACATTCATATTTTCGTATGGTAAACTAAAAAAATAAAAATTAAATTCAGGAGGAAACTATGAATCCTATACTTCCGAGAAATTATTTTGTTCCCGATGTTGAGGCTCGTGTCATGCCCGACGGACGTCTTTATATATACGGTTCGTTCGATGTTCTCAACTCAAATGTATATTGTTCTTATGAATATCACGTTTTTTCGACCGATGACCCGACGCTGACCAACTGGGTCGATCACGGTGTTTCTTTTACTAACACCGTCGAGCAGCCCGGCCTTCCATGGTTGCCCGGTGAACTTTTGTGGGCTCCCGATGCTATTCATAAAGACGGTAAGTATTATCTTTATGCTTGCAGTGCCGGTGACGGCGAGGTCGTTGCGGTTTCCGATAAGCCGTACGGTCCGTTTACTGATTCAAAGCGTGTCGTCGGTGCTGACGGCGACGGTATAGACCCCGCTATTTTCGTTGATGATGACGGTCAGGCGTATTATTTCTGGGGTCAGTTCTCTCTCCGCGGCGCAAAGCTTAAGGACGATATGTGTACTGTCGATCAGGATTCGCTCGTGTACGGCGTTCTTACCGAACAGGAACACGGTTTTCACGAGGGCGCAAGCATACGTAAAATAAACGGAAAATATTATCTCGTTTATACCGATATTTCCCGCGGCAAAGCGACCTGCCTTTCTTACGCTATATCCGATTCTCCGCTCGGCCCGTATAAGAGATGCGGCGTTATAGTCGATAATATGTATTGCGACCCGTATACATGGAACGACCACGGCTCTATTTGCGAATTTAAAGGTCAGTGGTATATTTTCTATCACCGTTCTTCTCAGAACAGCAATCTGAATCGCCGTGTATGCGTTGAACCGATAACCATAAATGCTGACGGAACGATCAACGAGGTCTGCATGACTTCTCAGGGTCCCTCCGGTCCTATCAATGCGTTTGAAACAATAGACGCTTCTATCGCTTGCAGAATGAGGGGCAGTCTCTATATCAAAAACGAGCATCCCGAAGCGGAAGTTGCAAACGAAGTCCTCGTAGAATGCGGCGGCGGCAATTTCAAAGACGCATGGGCTGAATATAAATATATCGATTTCGGCGACAGCGTTTCTTCCTGCAAGTTTAACGTAAGAGGCAATGGCGTTATCGAGCTTCGTGTTGACGGTTCCGACGACGTTATCGGCTCTGTTGAGATCGACGGCGGAGAAGGCTTCAATGAATATACCATGAAGATAACGAAAGAGACCAAGGGCGTTCACGCTCTTTGGGTATTTTTCAAGGGCAAGGGTATGGCGCTGGATTCGTTTGTTTTTGAAAAATAAAACGGTTTGCGTTAAATAAACATAATATTTAATTTATTGAAAAAACAGAGCAGATAAAGGTTTTTACGCCGTTATCTGCTCTTTACTTATTACTTCTTACCTATTACTTATTACTTATTACCTCTTACCTCATCCAATCAGTTCCCAGAAAATATCCTGAATTGTGCCGTCGTGGGGAACGGTCGCTTTGATGATATATGAACGCAGTTCATCGAAGTTTACGCCGATGTCTTCCATATCGGAAATAAACCCTTCGAGTCCATCGTATTCTTCGTCTTCATATCCGTCGAAATTCTGCAGAATTCCGACGCCTAAGGCAGGATAGTATACGTAATCCGCTTTAATGTCCGAGAAGACAGGTGGGAGTTCTTCGGTATATTCGCCCATGAACCATTCTGCAAATTCTTTAACAGTTCCCTTTTGGTAGGAGTCATAAGGAAAGCTTTCATATGTTTCTTTCAAATGCTCATATAGTCCTTCGGACATAAGAAAAGGGGCGCTGTGATCAAGATGAGATTCGAGTAGAGACCAAGAATAGAACAATGAGACCTCTTGAAAAACGATATAGACTTCCGTTGAATTTTCAAGTTCTCTGTAGTAGTGTCCAACTTCAAGTTCATTTGTTATCGGGTTATACCATATTTTATTCCATCGACCTTGTGAGGTTTCAAATCCCGGATCTATTGCGATCCCGTAATCCACCCATTCAGTCCAATCGGGGGAGGAGTTTAAACCGCAATCTCGGATTATGTACGCAAAATTGTTGGGATATTCTCCGGGATATTGTTTTTTTGCTTCTTGTATTTTATCATGAA
>JAGASR010000035.1 GCA_017621705.1 Clostridia bacterium
TTTATTTTTTATTTTTTTAATTTTCCTCTTGACAAAATTGATTTTATGTGATATACTGCAAACACAAGAACAAGAATAAACGTTTTTTTGTATACAAAAAGATGAATAAACATGGAGGCAAAGCAAATGGCAAAAAAAGTTTTCGGAACATGCCCCGTATGCGGTCAAAAGCTGATGGTCTCAAGGCTTTCGTGCGACAGCTGCAATATTGATATAACGGGCAAATTCGAACTGAATAAATTTACATATCTTGAGAAAGATCAGCTCGAATTCGTCGAAACTTTTCTGCGTTGCCAAGGCAACCTGAAAGACGTTCAAAACGAGCTCGGAATATCGTACCCGACGGCGAAAAAGCAGCTTGACGGAGTCCTCGAAGCGCTCGGATATACGAAAACACCCGATAAAACGACCGAAAATATGGATATTCTTTCGAGAATAGAATCCGGCGAACTTACCGCAAAGCAGGCGGCGGAACTGATAAAAAAGAGCAAAAACAAATAGATCCGCTAACATTTCACTTTTCACGGCGACTATATAAACAAACCGACAGCGTAAAACAAACACACTATCCGAATTAAGGAGAATTACGATGAACGAAGAAATTTTAAAGATCTTATCCATGATCAAAAACGGCATAATGAGCGAAGAGGACGGCGCAGAGGTCCTCGAAGCGATGTATAATTCCGATGAAGAAGAAAAAGAAGAAAAGCAAACCACCGTTATCCGCAACCACCTGCCTTGGGACGACGACGGCAAGCTCAGAATCGTCGCATTTATCGGTCATAACCTTATGGACGAGAACGAAGCGTACAGAAACTACAATTTCAACGTTGAAATAGACGGAGATATCGGAACAGTCGAAAGATGCTGCGGTAATATATCCTGTCTCAATATCAACGGTGACGCTTCCTGTAACGGTAGTATCACAAGCGACAGCATCGAAGGCGATGCTTCATGCAACGGCAGTATTACCTGCGACGATATCGGCGGCAACGCAGACTGCAACGGAAGTATATCCTGCGATGCCATAGGCGGCAATGCTGACTGCAACGGAAATATTTCATGCGACGGCATAAACGGTTCGGCTTCTTGCGGCGGGAATATGACAGCCGACGACATCAACGGTCCGGTTTCATGCGGAGGCAGCTTGGACTGCGGAAATATAAGCGGTGCGGTATCATGCGGCGGAGAACTCAACTGCGAAGTAATCGAGGGCGATGCATCCGCAAGCGGAGATATAAACTGCGATGTTATTGAAGGTGACGTCAACGGAGCGACCACCGTAAACTGCGAATCGATCGGCGGCGTAGTAGATATTAACGGCGAAAAAAAAGAAAATAATGTCAACACCGAAGAAATCACCGAAAAAATAAAGAAAGAGGCAGCTGCGGCATACATGGCGGCTAAAGAATCGGCTGAAAGCGCAGTAGAATACGTCAAAAACTTCGTAAAAGAATTTGATGAGAAGATGAAAAACATAGAAAGAAACGCAGGAAAAGAAGCCGGAGTCGATACAGACAGCGGAGATCCCGTTATAACCGTTGAAAACATAGTTGAAGATACGGTCAAAGAAGCAGTCGAAGACGCAGTTAAAGAAGACTGACAAACAGCAGAAAGCATCGGATATTGTCGAGATATCCGATGCTTTTTTAAACTTTTATTAAGATATATTAAAACTTTATTAAGTTACTTGACCAAAGAGTTTTTTGGGTGTATAATAACCGCAACACAACACACAAACATTCAAGGAAAAAAAATGAAAATAATAGATCTGATATGTTCATTTACGGTATCATTGATCGGCATCTGCTGTGCTTATCAAATCGTATATGCGGTGATCGGACTTTTCTGCAAAGGCAGAAAATTTGACAGCGCGCAGAAAAAACGTAAATTCGGCATCGTCATATCGGCAAGAAACGAAGAAAAAGTCATTGGAAACTTGCTTGAAAGCATTGAAAAACAGGATTACCCTAAAGAATTGATCCGTGTTTTTCTCGTTGCCGACAACTGTACAGACAATACTGCAAAGATAGGCAGAGATCACGGCGCTACCGTATACGAGCGAAACGACCCAGAAAAAGCAAGGAAAGGCTGGGCATTGGAGTTTCTGTTTGACAGGATAAACGAAGATTTCGGAATCGAATATCACGATGCATACGTTATTTTTGATGCGGACAATATTCTTGATCCTTTGTTTCTTTCAAAGATCAACGATGCGCTCGACTCGGGCGCAGATGTCGCAGTCGGATACCGTGATATAAAAAACTTCGACACAAACCCGATCTCTGCGGCATACGGAATTCACTTTTACCGCAGTACCGCAACTCTCCACCGCCCGAGAGCAGCTCTCGGCCTTTCGACTCATATTGCTGGTACGGGCTACGCAATCAAAAGCGAACATTTAAAAGACGGCTGGCACTTTTCTTCACTCACGGAAGACACGCAGTTTACGCTCAACGCCATAGCCGACGGCAAAAAGATCGTTTTTTGCGAAGATGCGATCTTTTACGACGAACAGCCGTATCAGATAAAAGTCATGATAAGACAGCGCCTGCGTTGGGCTAAAGGCAGACTGTTCAGTTTTCTTTCGTGCGCGTACAGGCTGATTACAGGAATATTCAGAAAAGGCTCACGGAAATTCGAATGCTACGATATGTTTTTCTACGCATTCCCGAAAGCGCTTTTTTCCGCGATCATCTCGATGATTTATCCGATAGTATCTTTGATTTCGGGTGCATTTTCTGTTCCGACCGATCCCGTTGCCGTAGTTATAAAACTTTTCGGTGCGATTGCAACCTCGTATCTTGGATTTTTACTGATCGGAGCGATCAGCGTTTTCCGTGAAAGAGACAAAATACATTGCTCCTCAGGAAAAATACTAATATATATCTTAACATTTCCCCTGTTTGATCTCACGGGACTTCCGATAGCGATAGCCTCGCTTTTCATGAGAGTTAAGTGGAAGCCGATCAAACACGACAGATCGATAAAAATAGAAGAAATAAAAAAGGAGAGCTTTCAAAGAAAGCCGTAAAATAAAATGCAAAAAATAAAATGTATAGATTTTCACACACATATCTTTCCCGATGCGCTTGCCCCGAGAGCGATAGCGGCGCTTGTCGAAGGAGGAAAACATCTTTATCTGCCGAACGCTGACGGAACAAAGGACGGGCTTATAGAATTCATGGACAGATCGGGAATTGATGTCTCGGTCGTTATGCCTGTAATAACAAAACAGTCGCAGACCGTCAAAACAAACGAATTTTCGGTTGCCGTACTTTCAGACAGAATACGTGCATTCGGCGGCATTTTTCCGAATACCGATGACTATAAAAGAGACATTGATTTTGTCGTTTCTCTCGGTCTTCCGGGAATAAAAATCCATGCGGAGTATCAGGATTTTATCGTTGACGACCCGAAAATGCTGAAAATTTACGATTACGCTTTTTCAAAAGGCCTCATGATAATGCAACACGCAGGTTTCGATCCAGCATTCGAAGCACCGTTCCGTTCAAACCCGAAAATGTTTGCAAATGCGATGAAACAGCTCGGCGGCGGCACGATGATCGCGGCGCATTTCGGCGGACAGAGCCAATGGGACGAAGTTGAAAAATATATAGTCGGCACCAATATTTATATCGACACTTCGATGGGCTTCGATTATTATTCCGAAGAACAGTTTATGCGCATCGTCAAAAACCACGGCTCGGATAAAGTTCTGTTCGGCACAGACTCCCCGTGGAGCAATTCGGGAAAAGAAAGAGAAAGACTTCTCGCCCTGCCGTTACCCGTTGAAGACAAAGAAAATATTCTGCATAAAAACGCGGAACGACTTCTCGGCATCTGATCGGAAACAAAAACGCTCCTTTG
The DNA here is from genome assembly GCA_017621705.1 of Clostridia bacterium. GTDB lineage: Bacteria > Bacillota > Clostridia > Oscillospirales > UBA644 > HGM12619. The sequence continues at coordinate 3,871 of JAGASR010000035.1, forward strand.
CATAATATGATAAAGGGAAACAAACCTCCCTCAAATTTTAAAACAAAGGAGCATTTTATGGCTACAACCATAACAAATCAGGCGACCCTGACATTCAACTACGGCAATCAGTCCGGAACTGCGGCTTCAAATATTGCGACCGCAACACTTCAGGGTCCCATAAGAGCAACAAAATCATCGCTCGACACAACCTACACTCTCGGCGAAGATATAACTTATATTATCAGCATAGTCAACGATACGGATGCCGCAATCTCTGACATCACCGTATCGGACGATCTCGGCACATATGCGGTCTCCCCCACCCTCTCCGTGGCACCTCTGACATATACCGGCCCTGCACAGCTTTTCATTAACGGCGTTTTTGCAGGCGAAATCGTGGGTACGACCGACGAAAATCTCGTAATTTTCACGATCCCGAGCCTTGCAAGCGGCGATGCGGCGCTGATTGTTTATAAAACAGTCGTAAATTCCAACGCACCTCTTGCCCCATCCTCAACGATTGAAAACACTGCTACCGTTGCCGCCGAAGGTTTTGAATCGGTCACCGATTCGTATGTTCTGACGGTTGAGCAGTACGCAGATGTCCGCATCATCAAAACGATGAGCCCCGATCCAGTAACAAGCGGCAGCACTTTAACTTATAATTTTGATATATTCAACTACGGAAACGAAGATGCGACGAATGTCGTTCTGACGGACGCATTCTCGCCTGCGCCGACAGATATCACCGTTACAATCGACGGTCAGCCTGTCTCCGCAGCGGATTACAGCTACGTAAACGGAGTTCTGACCCTGCCTGCAAACGGCTCGGCAGCGACCATCACCGTTCCTGCGGCAACCTATACCCAGAATCAGACAACGGGCGAAGTTTCGCTCACTCCCGGCAGCGTAAATATCGTCGTAACCGGAACTATTTAACAGAAATCCTCCATATAAAGCACAAAACCGAGGCTCAGTCCTCGGTTTTTGTGCTTTTTGTCAGTTTTACGGTATGGCGCTTTCCGTCGAGCGGAACGAAAGCTTTCGGGTATCCGTCTACCCAAAGCTTATCCGAACCGTTTTCGACAGTCAGAATTACCCTCGTACCGTCAATAAATATTTCGGCAGAAAAACCGTCCCAGGAATCGGGCAAAGACGGCTCGATAAAAAGTGCGCCGTTTTTACGTTTTATTCCAAGCAGTTCTTCCGTCACGACCTTGAAATACCACCCTGCGGCACCTGTATACTGGCTCCAGCCCGCCATGCCGACGTGCGCCGAGTTGGAATAGACATCCGCGGAAAGAACGTACGGCTCGCCGCGATACCGTCGGATATCTTCGGGGGTTTTCGAATGATTGACGGGGTTGATGATATCAAGAAACTCAACCGCTTTTTCGGTCTGACCCGTTCGGAAATGCGCAAGCGCAAACCACACAGCCGCATGGGTATACTGCCCGCCGTTTTCACGAACCCCCGGAATATATCCTTTTATATAGCCCGGATTTTCGGAGCCGTCAAAGAAAGGCGGAGAGAAGAGTTTTATGATGCCGTTTTTCCTGTCGACAAGATATTTTTCGGCAGTCGAAAGCGCTGTTCGGACTTTTTCTTCATCAAACCCTCCGACAATCGCCGCAAAGCTTTGTGGAAGCAGATCCACTTTACAGTCGGTATTTTTCTCCGTTCCGAAAGGTGTTCCGTCGGCAAAAAATCCACGCACGAATCTGTCTTTATCGTAGCACGTATTTTCGACCGCAAAACGGTACGCCTTCGCCTTTTCTAGACAAAAATCACGCTCTTCGGTCTTTCCGAGCCGTTCGCAAACAGCCGAAAACCGTTCAAGCACCGTTATCGCAAACATAGTCGTGAACACGGTTTGACCGCCGTCGATATTATTCATGCCGTCGTTCCAGTCTCCGCATCCGAACAAAACGAGCCCGTGACTGCCTGCGGTGCATGCTTTCTTTACAGCGCGGACACAGTGATCGAAAACCGTTTCGACAACTCCCGACCCGTGCGCTTCGATATACGCTTCTTTTTCGTTTTCATCGAGCTGACGTCCGACAAGGTATTCAACTTTACAGTTGAATATTTTATCCGAACCTGTTTTTTCGGCATATTCGCAGGCGGCATACGGAAGCCACAAAAGATCGTCCGAAAACCTCGTCCTTGCGCCTTTCGGTCCCGACGGCAGATCGTGCCACCAATGAAAGACGTCACCATCCGTAAACTGCCTTGAAGCCGCGCGAATTATCTGCCTTTTCAGCAGTCTCGGAAAAACAGACGAAACGCAAATGCAATCCTGCAACTGATCTCGAAAACCGAATGCGCCGCCGCACTGATAAAAGCCGCTTCGGGCATAAATCCTGGAATTAATGACCTGAGAAAGCAAAAACGTATTATAAAAAAGATCGAGAGATTCATTAGGCGTCTTGATCTTTATGCAGGAACGGCTCTGCTCGATTTTTTCAAGCTCACCGTAAACCGTATAAATATCAAGGCTTTCCGCAAGGCTCTCGGCGCAGGCTCTGTTTTTCTCATAGCCGAGGACGAAAAACGAAGTTTTCTTTTCTCCTGCCCCGACAGAAAACGAAGCCCTGCCGTCCCCCGTTTTTTCTCCCGAAAGAAAGGCGCATCCTTCGGGGAAAGTGCTGTTATACGGATTCGTGAAATAAACGGTTTTCGGCGTTATCTCACGGACAACCCCTCCCCTTTTTTCGGAAGAATTCATTATTATATCAGCGCAGTAATCGACGGTCTTTTCGCCGCCGCCGTTAACGACCGAAACGACGATGATCTTTGCCGAAATACTTTCGGGGACAAATATTTTGACGGTAAAATCAGCGCCGCAAGCAGACGAACGGTATTCAGCCCAACCGTTGAAAAACGAAGCGGAAGAACCGGACAGAAGATCAAATATCTGACCGTCTTCGGTAAAAGTCAGCCTTTCGCCGCCGCATCCGCAGACGGGATCACCCGACCACGGCGTAATTTTATTAAGAGAAGAATTACGTGCAAACGCAAAACCCGCATCGCTTTCCGTAACGACCGTTCCGAACGACGGATTTGCAAGCACATGACTCCATACGGGACGATAAGGAAACGAAGATTTATCGTCAATACCGTATCCGCCGTCGATAAATCCTCCGAGTCCCATTTTCTTTCTGTAAAAAATCTTTTTCGGCTCTACCGATTTAGGCAGAGGTTTCGGATAATGAAGTTTTCGGGGACGGATCGCATTGTTTTTTGAAAGATCGATATAGAAATCCGCAACCGCGCGGAATGCGTTGAAATCCGAAACATCCACGATATTCGCAAGGAATGCGCCGCCGCGCCTGTCAAGAAGATCTTCTTTTGAAAACTCACGAAAATACGACCGAAGACCGTTCCATATCCGTCTTTCGTAACTTCCTCCCTCCGAAAAGCAGAAAACCATCTCGCAGGGGATATCTGCATTTTTAAGCAAAATAAATGCTTTGATAAACGCTTTGCATTTACGGATATTCGTCTCATCGGTTCTGATAAGAATGATCGGAAAATCGCCCGACACTCCGTATTTCCAGAAGACTTCTTCGCCGCCGCCGGAAACATTGGCAACACGTTTTTTTACTGAAAACAATCGCGAAAGCATCAGCTCGAAAAGACGGACATCCTCTTTTTGCGCAGAAATCGAACCGTATGAACGAAGAACCGCCGCCGCATTTTTCTCAGCATAATAATCGAAAGTTCTGTCTTTCGCTTTTGAGATATAAGACATGACCTCTGTGCGGGACCTTCCGACAGAAAGAAAAACACGAAAAGTATTATCATCTTTAAGATCGAATTTTGCTCTCAGCGCAACGCACGCATCGACGGGTCCCGCAGCCTCGCACGAAAACGGAAGATCGAAAGCATCCGGAAGTGAGCGTTCGGCAAGACCTCTTTTCAGAACGGCAAAACGGGAAAGTTCAAACTCAAAATCGAGGTCACAACTTATAGCAAACCATAATTCTCCGTTTTCCGAAGAACCGTCACGAGGTCTTCGACGAAGAATAACCGTCCGAGCCTGCTTATCGTAAAAAGCTTCAATGAAAAGCGAAGAGAACGCAGGATGAGCATTTTCAGCCATTATATCAGCAAGGACGGGCTCGAGATACAACAAAAATTCGCCCTCAGGCACAGTCTGCACAGTTGATCTGACCGAAAATTCACGAATTTCACACGGACAGAGAGGGTCGGCGCTTACGCTCTGACGAGTCTCAACGGAGCGTGTTTTTGCGTAAAAGACGCATTTACCGTCTTCAAAAAGAGTTTTATACTGTATTTTTCTATCATACATCGGAGCGAAAGTGCACGGCACGACCGTTTTTTCGATCCTCGTCATTGCAAAAACTCCTTTCGGAGCTTTCGTCATATCGCGAAATCTGGTAACGCTTTTTCCGTCAAACGAAAGATAACCGTTGCCCGAATCGGTCAGAACATCTGAAAGTCCGCCGCCGATAACGGTACGAACGGACGGATCTTTTTCAGAAACAGGCGTGTGATCTTCGGTTCGGGGACGGTATCTGTCGCCTTTATCCTTTTGCTCGGTCGGATGCTCGGAATAGCGGACGATACGCGACGGCGGCCGTTTTTGAAGTAAAGAAGAAAACGCCGACATGCGCTCATCCATAAACCTGTTTACGACGATATTATCTTTAAGGTAATTTTCGCACGCAAGAAAAGACATGCCGAGGTGATGAACCATACTGTTCATGATAACCGATGAAACATTGGGATGCGATGAAAAAGACGGATAATCGACCGCATCGTAATACCCAAATTCACCTTTTGCGCCGAGACGAGAAAAAAGCTCGAGATTTCGCCGAACCGTATTTCCGTCCGCTATCGGAAGAGTTAAAAAAGACGAATACGGGCTTACGACACTATCTCCCTTTCCCTCAAAATCGCCTTTTACGGACAGCGCACGGACTCCGAAAGCTTTATACTGATAATTCAGCTCGCGGTCAAAAGCATAATACGCACTTTCAGATATTCCCCACGGCACATCAGGCGGCACAGCGGCACGCTGACTGTCATACGCAAACCGAAGCATTTCCTCATCGAGCGAACATTCGCTGACGGGCAGGAAAAGATGAGGCATGAAGAACTCAAACATCGTTCCGCTCCAGCTTTTTACACCGAGAAAACCTTTGTTTAAAGTATAAAAACGGTCTAGCGATGCCCAATGTTTTTTCGGGACGGATCCAGTGGCGACCGCAAAATAGCTCGTCAACCGTGCTTCCGAAGCATAAAGATCGTAGTGAGAATCCGTAAAGCGTTCGTTTTCAGCATCATAGCCTATTCTGAAAAGTTCACGCCGCTTATCGTAAAGAAAAGAGAAATCGGTCTGAGAAAGAAGAGTTTCGACACGCTCCGCAAGATTTCTCGAACTTGCGCCGCCGAAAGAAAGGAGCGCATTTTTCAGAGTATAGAGACAGACCGCGAGGTTGCCGTTATCGACCGTTGAAATAAATCTCGGTTTGAGCGGCTTTTTGGTGACGGTATCATACCAGTTGAGAAAATGACCGTGAACACGTTCAAGGCTTTCGACGGAAGAAAGCTGTTTATCCAAAAGAAAAAACATCCTTTCCGCGCTGATAAAGCCCATATCGCGAGCCCCGACTATGCAAAGAAGAGAGAGGCCGATATTTGTCGGTGACGTGCGTTCAGCACAGATACGAACCGGTGCTTCCTGAAAATTATCCGGTGGAAGATAATTATTGCGTTCATTGAGAAAAGTCTCGAAATATTTCCAGATATCCGCCATGCATTCGGTAAAAAACTCCGAATCGGAGACCTTTCGTTTAACTTTTTCTCCCGAAGAAAGGACATGCATCACGATCGGCGCCGCAAGCCATAAAATCGCGATCGGAATAAAAAAGAGTCTGAAAACAAATAGCGCACCGATCAGCTGCGGCAACATCGCAAAAAGAGTTTCACGGAAAGTCCCTTTGAGTTTTTTATCCGACGCATCCGCAGTTGTCCACTCAAGGAGCTTTTTACCGCTGATAAACGAACGCCAGACAGCACGCACGGCGGCATCTGCAGCCGTATATGAAAAATACGGCAGACACATGAAATTCAGAAGCGAAAAAAGAATATTTTCCGTTCCCGAAACTGCACGCGCGGTTTTATGACGGATATATTGGCTTTGTCCGAGATCGAAAAGACCGAAAACGATATCCGTAAGAGGGGCCGCAAAGGCAGCCCTTATACCGAGAAGCGCAAGCCAGATGTTATTTGCAAAAAAAGAATAAATAATGAGGGTCAGCACGCACGGCGGCAACAAAGAACGGCGAAGATTATCAAAGATCTTGAATTTGCTGACTTTCCCGAGCGGATTTCTGACGGTGATCCCGTTTTTCGTTTTTATACTGCCGAAAAGATAACGAAGATTCTGCCAGTCGCCTCGGATCCACCGATGAGAACGTTTTGAATAAGAAACTATATTTTTCGGCACGGAATCACTGAATACCGCATCGGAAACGTTTACCGTCCGCAAAAAACATCCCTCAAGGATATCGTGACTGAGAACACTGTTTTCCGGGAACACCGTAGCCGCAATTTTATTGAAAGCATCGATATTCACAGCGCCTTTGCCCGAAAAAATACCTTCCCCGAAAAGATCCTGATAAAGATCGAATGAGACATTTTCATAGACTTCTGTGCCGCCCGAAGAAGAAATAATGCGCGTAAAACCATTTGAACGAGCGCTTTTAAGATCAATATCAATCCTCGGAACGGCGACCGCATAACCGTCCTTTACGGCAGTCATCTCCCCGTTGAAAACAGGCTCGGAAAGAGGATGAGAGAGAACCGAGATCAGTTTTTTTACGCTTTCGGGCTCGGGTACGGTATCGCTGTCGAGCGAAACGAAATACTCGGCATCAAAGACATTATCCGAAAGAAAAATGAATCTATCGGGATCATGATCTTTTACCGCCGCAAGAAGATCGCATATCGCGCCGCGTTTTCGCTCATGCCCCGAAAATTGCCCCGTTTCCTGATTATATGACCGTTTTCTTACTGCGGCAAAAAATACGTTCCCGAACTCTCTGTTAAGCTTTGAAATACGCTCCTGAACACGTTTTACAGTCTCATCATCGTCGGGTGCCGACGGGCTTGCGGAAGCGGGAAGATCCGCAAGAATTCCGAAAAATATATTGTCGGCATCGCTTTTGTTAGTGTAATAAAGCTGTTTTAAGCGCTCGGCATATTTATCGGCATCTGCGGAAGAAGAAAGGAACGTGACGACCGTGACAAGCGTTTTCTTATCGCATTTTTCGTTTCTCGCAATATATTCGGCACGTTTTACCGAGCCGAAAAATCTGTCAAAGATAACCTTTACTATCTCGAAAACGGGAAGGAACGAAAATATCGCCGCAACGGCGGAGCGTGAAAATATGCCGATCAGTAAAGACGAAACGATGGGCAAAATAAACGTAAGCGGAATATAAAATTTATTCTCTTTTTTCTCTAAAAGATAATAACCGATATGCGCGCGTTTGCCGACGGATGACGATGCTTTTAAGACGATCTGCTCGGCAAGCTCGGATTCGGATACGCCGTTTTTTCCCGCAAGTACGGAAAGTCTGTGCCGATAGAGATCTTTCGATTCTTTATCGAGCAGAGTATACGCCTTATCTCTGCAAAGGATCCGTTCACAGCGGCTGAGCTTCGCATAAAGATCAGCACAATCGTATTTTTCCAAAAGACTGAGATACGAAATAAGCTTTGCCGTTTGAGACACGGCTTCGGTATTATCGTTATCCTTTTCGTATTTATCGCAGAAGAACGAAAGCTTCTCAAGCGCCGCAAGTTTGAACATCTCAATAACGGACGATATCTCGGTGCCCGTAAGATCATTGGAAACGGAAACCGACTCCAGATATTTTTCGAAAGTTTCCACGTTCACATTGGGAACGCCGAACCCGAAAAAGTCGCAGGCAATATCGTAAATACGTACACGACCGTCGGATGCTGTCAGTTTTTTCCGGCCTTTTTCGGAGAGAAAAGTTCCGAGAGAAACAGCAGAAGCTCGAATGATATGTTCCCCTTCAAGTATCTGCGGCATACGGGATCTTTCGACTGTCCGAAGAGATGATATGAAAATTTTTTTTATGTTCATAGTTAAGCCTCTTGAAATTTTTTCCGTATTATTGTATAATAGTAATGTTGCGGCAGTATTTTACCGCACCGACAATACGGCATACGATAGTATTGTGTTTTTTAAGGCAAATTATACCTCACGGAAAGGAATTATATAAATAATGAACATAAACGAGATCCTTTGTTCCGAATTCAAGATCAAAAAAGATCATCTCGACAATATCGTTAATCTTATCGATGACGGCAATACGATCCCCTTCATCGCGCGTTACAGAAAAGAAATGACGGGCTCCTGCGATGACCAGGTGCTTCGCGAGATCGCAGACCGTCTCGAATATTTAAGAAACCTCGAAAAACGTAAGCAGGAAGTTTCAGACAGCATTATCGCGCAGGAAAAGATGACCGACGAGATCGCGCAGGCACTCGCCGCAGCCGAAACTCTCTCTGCGGTCGAGGATATTTACCGTCCGTTCAAGCAAAAGAGAAGAACAAAAGCATCTATCGCAAAAGAAAAAGGCCTCGAACCCCTTGCGACCGTACTTCTCGCTCAGGAGATAACAAGCGGCGACCTTATAGCAATGGCTTCCGAATATATCGATGAAGAAAAAGGCGTTGCAACCGCAGAAGAAGCACTCGAAGGCGCTTCGGATATAATTGCGGAGATCGTTTCAGACGACCCCGAAGTCAGAAAACAGCTCAAAGAACTCATTCAGAAAGAAGCTGTAATAACCTCGAAGCAGGCAAAAGAGGGCGAATCGGTATACACCATGTATTACGATTATTCCGAGCCCGTAAAATCAGTTCCGAGCCACAGAATTCTTGCCATTAACCGCGGTGAGAACGAAGAATGGTTAAGTGTCTCCGTCGGCCTTTCCGAAGACCGTGCGCTCAAAACGATCAACGATCTTTATATCAAGCAGGGCTCGATCTCGACCGAATTTGTTGAAAATGCGATAAAAGACAGTTACAACAGACTTATTTTCCCCTCTGTCGAACGTGAGACAAGAAGCGGACTTACCGAAAAAGCAGACGAGCAGGCTATAAAGATGTTCGGTCTTAACCTCAAACCGCTCCTCATGCAGCCGCCCGTCAAAGGCAAGACCGTGCTTGCAGTCGACCCCGCATACAGAACGGGCTGCAAGATCTGCGCCATCGATGAAAACGGCAAAGTTTTAATGACTGACGTCATCTACCCCACTCCGCCGCAGAGCAAGATTGCGGAAGCCGCAGAGAAAGTAAAGAAATATATTGCAAAATTCAATGTTGACTGCATTTCGATCGGCAACGGCACAGCATCGAAAGAGACAGAGATCTTCATCGCAGATACTATCCGCGACCTCGATAAAAAAGTTACATACATGGTCGTAAACGAAGCGGGCGCATCCGTATATTCCGCATCGAAGCTCGGTGCCGAAGAATTCCCCGAATTTGACGTTTCACTCCGTTCCGCAGTTTCTATCGGCAGAAGACTTCAGGACCCCCTCGCAGAGCTCGTAAAGATCGATCCGAAGAGCATCGGTGTCGGTCAGTATCAGCACGATATGCCGCAGGCAAGGCTCGATGCAGCGCTTTCGGGCGTCGTTGAAGGATGCGTAAACTCCGTAGGTGTCGATATCAATACCGCATCCCCGTCTCTTCTTTCTTATGTTGCAGGCATCAACTCCGCTATTGCAAAAAATATCGTTGCATACAGAGACGAAAACGGTGCATTCCGTTCAAGAAAAGAATTTTTGAAAGTCAAAAAACTCGGACCCAAGGCATTTGAACAGTGCGCAGGCTTTTTGCGTATTCCCGGTGCGGAAAATCCGCTTGATAACACCGCAGTACACCCCGAATCATACTCCGCGGCAGAAAAGCTGCTCGGACTTTTCGGATACACGCCCAAAGACGTTACGGACGGCGGTCTTACACTCCTCACCGTAAAACTCGATAAATACGGAAAACAGAAAGCCGCAGATGACTGCGGAATCGGTCTTCCCACTCTTAACGATATCATCACCGAAATTCTCAAGCCAGGCAGAGACATCAGAGACGAGCTTCCCCCGCCCCTTCTTCGTTCCGATATTATGGATATAAAAGACCTCAAGGAGGGCATGGTATTTACGGGAACCGTCAGAAACGTCATTGACTTCGGTGTTTTCGTCGATATCGGCGTTCATCAGGACGGACTTGTGCATATTTCGCAGGTTGCCGACAGATATATCAAGCACCCGTCGGAAGTTGTAAAGGTCGGAGACATAGTAAACGTCAAGATTTTAGGCGTTGACGTTGCGAAAAAACGTATTTCTCTGACGATGAAAACAAAGTAAAATTAAAAATTAAAAGGTTTCTTTTCTGCGAAACATAATCTTTTCGCACGAAAGGAAACCTTTTTTTACGCTCTTTATGTGACAGAAAAAACGAAGCGGCTGTGATATACTGTTGCCATAAAAAAACGGAGGTTACGACCGATGTATCTAACCGAATTTACGAAAGCCGCCTCCGCACCGATGACGGTCTATATTGATATTCTTCTTTTCGTAAACCTTATAATAAACGGTGCGATCCTTTTCGCTTCGGCAAAGCTTACAGGAGCACGCACTTCTTTCGGACGGTTTGCGACAGCCGATGCGATTATCTCCGTTTACGGGCTTACGGTCTGTCTGCCTGCGATGAGTTTTACGCTCTGCACGGCAATAAAAACGGTCGTTTCGGTCTTTGTTTCAATGATCGCGTTCAGAACACGAACCGTAAGATCATTACTGAAAAACACCTGCATTTTCCTTTTCTGTTCTTTTTGTTACGTGGCGGTCTTGATGTCGATACAAACCCTGCCGTTTTGCAAAAGCAGTATTTACGTACAAAACAGCGAGATATATTTCAATATCCCCGTACCTACACTGTTAACAGCGGCACTTTTCCTCCTTTTTGCGGCAACTGTGGCAGGACGGATATCGGCATCAAGAAAGCCCGAAAGCGCTTTTTGCGACTGCGAGATATTTATCGGAGGCGAAAAGATATCCCTTCGTTGCTTTCGGGACAGCGGAAATATGCTGAAAGACCCGATAACGGGCGATCCCGTGATGATCGCGGAAAAATGTATTATAGAAAAAGTTTCAACCGGCATTGCACAGACAAAAATACGCTTTATCCCATACCGCACGGCTGACGGAAAGACGGGAATACTCCACGCATTCCGTCCGGATAAAGTGACTGTAAACGGAGAAGAAAAACGGCTTCTGATAGCCGTCAGCGATACGAAACTCGGAGACGAATTCAACGCAATAATCGGAACAAAAACATAAAAGAAAGGCTGAAAAATGAATCTTCTGAAAATACTGTCCGTGTTTCTGACAGACGATATTTATTATATCAACGGTTCGGAAACGCTCCCTCCGCCGCTTCCGCCCGAACGGGAAAACGAATTACTGGATATCCTTGCAAGTCAGGGCGAAAACGAAAAAGTCCGCAACGCGAAAAACGAGCTTATCGAGCATAATTTACGGCTTGTCGTTTATATCGCAAGAAAATTCGAAAACACGGGGATCAATCTCGAAGACCTCATCTCGATCGGTACTATCGGACTGATAAAGGCGATAAACACATTCAGACCCGATAAAAACATAAAGCTTGCGACATATTCTTCACGGTGCATCGAAAACGAGATACTTATGTTTTTACGCAAAACAAACGGCATAAAAAACGAGATCTCGATCGAAGAACCGTTAAACGTTGATTGGGACGGGAACGAGCTTCTTTTATCGGATATTCTGGGAACGGACGAAAACGAAGTCTCAAAAAACGTTGAAAATGAAGCCGAGATCGATCAACTGAGAAAAGCGTTATCCTGTCTGAACGAACGTGAACAGCAGATCATGAGCCTGCGCTTCGGGCTTATCGGTTCAAAACGTGAATACACGCAAAAAGAAGTTGCGGATATGCTTGGGATCTCGCAGTCGTATATCTCCCGTCTCGAAAAAAAGATTTTGGAAAAGCTGAAAGATCAGCTGACCGTATAAATGAAAAATATCCACACGATAACGTGTGGATATTTATTTTTATTGAATTATTTATGCATGCAGAGCCAGAGAACGGCTTTCTGCGCGTGAAGTCTGTTTTCTGCTTCGTCGAAGATTTCGTCTGCGTGAGCTTCGAAAACATCTTCGGTGATCTCGTCGCCTTTATGTGCGGGAAGACAGTGCTGAACCATGCAGCCTTCGTTTGCGACTGCGAGAAGTTTTTCATCGATGCAGTAGCCTGCGAATGCTTTTCTGCGGATCTCAGCTTCGCCTTCCTGCCCCATACTTGCCCATACGTCGGTAAAGATAACGTCTGCATCTTTAGCGGCTTCGAAAATATCGGTGGTCCAGGAGAACTTATCGCCGTAGGATTCGCCTACCTGCATGATATGTTCGCAGGGTTTATATGCTTCGGGAGTTGCGATCGAGAAGCTCATGCCTGCGAGAAGGCAACCGACGAGGAGGCTGTTTGCCATGTTGTTGCCGTCGCCGATATAGCAAGCTTTAAGACCGTCAAAACCGCCCTTATGCTCTTTGATGGTGAGAAGGTCTGCGAGTACCTGGCAGGGATGGCAGTAGTCGGTAAGACCGTTGATGATAGGAAGACCGGAGTATTCCGCAAGCTCTTCAACGTCGGACTGTTTGAAAGTACGGATCATAATGCCGTCAAGATATCTGCCGAAAACACGCGCGGTATCTTTGATGGACTCGCCTCTGCCGAGCTGAAGATCGTTGCCGGAAAGGAAGAGAGGATAGCCGCCGAGCTGCTGCATACCGACTTCGAAAGAAACACGGGTTCTGGTGGAGCTCTTCTGGAAGATCATACCGAGGGTCATGCCTTCGAGATTTTTGGTATTTTTCTTGTCTGCCTTGGTTTCGGCTTTCATTTCGGTCGCAATATCGAGTATTTCAAAAAGCTCTTTCTTAGAGAGCTGTTCCATTGTTAAAAGCGATTTCATTATAAAACTCCTAATTATTTATTGAATACGGCCGCGAGTCTGCAAAGAGCTTCGTCGATCTCGCCGTAGGTTATGGTGAGCGGAGGGAGAAGTCTGACGGACTGCTTTGCGGTGAGCATTACAACGCCGTTTTTAAGACCTTCCGCTACGATCTCTTTTGCGGTCTTGCTCTTGAAATCGATACCGAGCATAAGACCTCTGCCGCGGATAGCTACTATTTCGTCACCGAGAAGTTCGTAAAGCTTTGCTCTGATATATTCGCCTTTTTTCGTTACCTCATCGCAGAAGCCGTCTGCGGTAACTCTGTCAACAACAACATTCGCGCCTGCGCAGGATACGAGGTTGCCGCCGAAAGTAGAGCCGTGATCGCTGAAACCGAGAGTTTTTTCGGTCTTTTCGTTAAACATACAGCCGCCGATCGGAAGACCGCCCGCAAGGCCTTTTGCAAGGGTTACGATATCGGGGCAGATGCCGCTGTGCATGAAAGAGAGAAATTTACCGGTTCTTGCGATACCCGTCTGGATCTCGTCAACGATAAGAAGAATATCTTTCGAATGAACGTAATCGCAAAGGTCGGTAAGGAATTTATCTTCGAGAGGAAGAACGCCGCCTTCGCCCTGGATCGTTTCGAGCATAACGGCACAGATCTTATCGTCATTTTCGATAACGGTCTTGATCTCGTCGAGATCGGGAGCAGCGAAGAGGAAGCCCTCCGTAAACGGGAAGAAATAGTTATGGAAAACATCCTGACCCGTCGCGGCGAGAGTTGTTACGGTTCTGCCGTGGAAAGAATTGCGGAGAGTGAGGATCTTGTTTCTCTGCGCATCGGCGCCGTATTTATCAAAACTGTATTTTCTTGCGGTTTTGATAGCGCATTCGTTTGCTTCAGCGCCCGAGTTTCCGAAGAAAACTTTTTTCATACCGCTTACTTTGCAGAGTTTTTCCGCAAGTTCCGCGGTAACGGGATTATAATAGAGGTTTGAACAGTGAGCGAGAGTTGCCGCCTGTTTGGATACGGCAGCAGCCCATTCATCATCGGCAACGCCGAGGCTGTTCGTTCCGATACCGCTTCCGAGATCGATATAATCTTTTCCGCTTTCATCGGTAAAATGTGCGTTTTTGCCGCCTGCAAACGCAACGTCGAAACGTGCGTAAGTATTGGCAATATAGGAATTATCCTGAGTTTTTATTTCGTTGAATGATTTCATGGTGACCTCTTGAAATTAAAGAGTATTGTCGATCATCGTTCCGATACCGCCGGAAGTGAACATTTCGATGAGGATCGAATGAGCAACGCGGCCGTCGATGATATGCGCAGAGTGAACGCCGCTGTTGATAGCGGTTTCACAGCAACGAAGTTTCGGGATCATTCCGCCGACAATAATGCCTTTGGCGATATAATCGTCGATCTCGTGCATTGCGATCTTGGGAATAAGGGTGCCTTCGTCGTCTTTATCTGCAAGAACGCCCTTAGTATCGGTAAGAAGAATGAGTTTTTCAGCGCCGAGCTTGCCTGCGATATATGCGGCAGCAGTATCGGCGTTAACGTTATAGGCATGACCGTCTTCACCGCCTGCAACGGTTGCAACTACGGGAATATAGCCTGCGTGGATATTATCTTCGATAATTTTGGTGTTGACTGCTGTGATCTCGCCGACAAAACCGTAATCGTTGATGCCGTCTTCAAGTTTTTTCGCACAGAGAAGCTCGCTGTCAAGTCCGCAAAGACCGACTGCTCTGCCGCCTGCGTGGGAAATGAGAGTTACGAGATCTTTATTTACTTTGCCTGCAAGAGACATCTGAACGATATCCATGGTCTCTTCATCGGTATAACGAAGACCGTTGATGAACTTCGATTCTTTGCCGAGTTTGCCGAGCATTGCGGTAATTTCGGGTCCGCCGCCGTGAACAAGAACGGTATTGATGCCGACGAGAGAAAGGAGGATACAGTCGGAAACGACAGCATTTTTCATGATGTCGTTTACCATAGCGTTTCCGCCGTATTTAACGACTATCGTTTTGCCGCTGAAGCGCTGGATATAAGGGAGCGCCTCGGATATTGTATAGGCTTTTTCTTCGTATTTGTTCATGTTCTGTAGTCTCCGTTAATCTTGACGTAATCGTAAGTAAGGTCGCAGCCGTATGCTTCGGCGTATTCCTGACCGTCATTCATATTGATATCGATAACGATCTCGTCGCACATGAGAACTTCTTTTGCAATTTCTTCGGAGAACTCAATGCCTGCGCCGTCTTTACATACATCAACTCTTCCTGCGGAAGAAACGAAAGAAACATCGATCTTTGTTACGTCAATATCCTGACCTGCATAACCGAGGGCGCAGAGAACACGGCCCCAGTTAGCGTCGGCGCCGAACATAGCGGCTTTGACAAGAGAAGAGGAAACAACGGAAAGAGCGAGAGACTGTGCGCATTCATCGGTCTGGCATCCGTAAACTCTTGCGGTGATAAGTTTTGTAGCGCCTTCGCCGTCTTTAGCAATGGATTTAGCGATCTCAACGGAGAGAGCCGCGAGAGCTTCTGCAAAGACATAGTAATCTTCGTTCTTTTCGGTGATGCATTCGTGACCTGCAAGACCGGAAGCCATGATGGTCATCATATCGTTGGTGCTGGTGTCGCCGTCGACATTGACCATGTTAAGAGATTTGTTTACGGCGTAAACGAGAGCTTCATGAAGAAGTTCGGGGCAGATATTGGCGTCGGTAGTAACAAAGCAGAGCATTGTTGCCATATTGGGATTGATCATACCCGAGCCTTTTGCGATACCGCCGATGGAAACGGGCTTACCGTCAATTTCAAATTCGACTGCAAAAGACTTTTTGACGGTATCGGTAGTCATGATACCTTCAGCAGCGCCGTTGCCGTCTTTGGAAAGAGTGTTTGCAAGGGGTTCGATACCGGAAAGGATAGCGTTAATATTGATGGGCTGACCGATAACGCCGGTAGAACCGATGATGATATCTTTTTCGGAGATGCCGAGCTGTTTTGCGACTGCGGCGCAGGTGATCTCGGCTTTTTCGATGCCGTCGGCATTGCAGGTGTTTGCGTTACCGCTGTTGCAGATAACAGCCTGAGCATAGCCGTCGGAAATATTGTTTTTAGTTACGGTAAGGGGTGCGCCTTTAACGAGGTTTTTAGTGTAAACAGCGGCAGCGGTACATCTTTTTTCGCAGAAGATGAGAGCGAGGTCTTTCTTGGACTGATTTTTTCTGATGCCGCAATGAACGCCGGAAGCGGTGAAACCTTTAGGGGAGGTAACGGATCCGTTTTCAATAAAATTCATATCATTATTCCTTTTCAAAAATATATAACAATGGTCGTTTATATAGCGGGGGGAACGAAATCGATGCCTGCGGCCTCATCGAGACCGAGTGCGATATTCATATTCTGCACCGCTTGACCTGCGGCGCCTTTGAACATATTATCGATAGCCGAAACGAGGATGAGTTTTCCCGTGTGACTGTCTTCGTGAACGGAAATGTCGCAATAGTTGCTCATGCGGACATTTCTGAGGTTTGCAACGTCTCCGAGAGGAAGAACTCTGACGAAGCGCTCGTTTTTATAAGTTTCGGTATAGATCTCATGGATCTTTTCGAGCGTAAGACCGTCGGTTTTATCGGCATAGATGGTGGAGATGATGCCTCTGTTGACAGGGAGAAGATGGGGAACGAAAGTTACGTTGACTTTCTTACCTGCAAAGCGGGAGAGGGTCTGTTCGATCTCGGGAGTGTGGCGGTGCTTACCTATATTATAAGGAGAGAACGCCTCGTTGCACTCGGGATAGTGAGTTTTCTGAGTGAGGCTCTTGCCTGCGCCCGTAACACCGCTCTTTGAGTCGATGATAAAATCGGTACCTTTGACGAGACCGTTTTTGATTGCGGGATAAGCGGCGAGAGCAACGGAAGTCGGGTAGCAACCGGGGTTGCCGATTATTTTTGTGTTTTTAACGTCTTCGCGGTAGATCTCGGAAAGACCGTAGACCTGTTTTGCATGAAGTTCGGGATAAACGAATTCTTTACCGTACCATGCGGTATAAGTTTCGCCGTCATCAAGACGGAAGTCTGCGCCGAGGTCGATAAAAAGTTTGCCTGCTTTATCGCAAGCGAGCGCGATCTCCTGAGAAAGACCGTGGGGAAGAGATGCGAAGATAACGTCGCCCTTTTCAATAGCTTCCTCTTCGGAAACGAGGAGCTGTTCGCAGATATTTCTGTATGCGGGGTAAAGATCGGCAATGCTCTGACCGGTATAGGAAACGGAGCTGAGAGCTGCAAGAGTCGCATTCGGATGACCGAGAAGGATCCTTACGAGTTCCGCGCCGGCATAACCGGAAGCGCCGATGACTGATATTTTATATTTGTTCATGATTCTGTTTTCCTTGATCAGATATTTTCGTTGGATTTTATCAAACGGTCAAGCTGGACTTTGACGGACTCGGGAGACGGACCGCCTGCAGCTTTACGGTTATTCATGCAGGTTTCGAGATTGATGGAATCGTAAACGTCACTGTCGAAAAGAGGAGAAAATTCTTTATATTCTTCGACGGTGAGAGTTTCGAGATCTTTGCCTGTCTGTTCGCAGTACGCAACGGCTTTGCCTACAGCCTTATACGCATCTCTGAAAGGCAGGCCTTTTCTTACGAGATAGTCTGCGCAGTCGGTAGCATTGATAAAGCCTTTGGACGCCGCGGCACGGAGGTTTTCTTTATTGACAGTTGCGGTTTTAAGCATGGGAGTAAATACGGTAAGAGACATTTTAACGGTATCCGCACAGTCGAAAGCTGCTTCTTTATCTTCCTGCATATCTTTGTTATAAGCAAGGGGAAGGGCTTTCATGACGGTGAGGAGGGTCGTGAGACTGCCGTAAACTCTGCCCGTCTTACCTCTGCAAAGTTCCGCAACGTCGGGATTTTTCTTCTGAGGCATGATCGAAGAACCGGTGGAGAAAGCATCGTCGAGAGTTATGAATTTAAACTCGGACGAGCACCAGAGAATGATCTCTTCGCAGAAACGGGAAAGGTGCATCATTATCATCGAGCATGCGGAGCAATATTCTATAAGGAAGTCACGGTCGGAAACGGCATCGAGGCTGTTTTCGCAGATACCGTCAAAACCGAGAAGATCGGCGGACATATGTCTGTCGATGGGATATGTAGTTGTTGCAAGAGCGCCTGCGCCGAGAGGACACATATTGAGTCTCTTTCTGCAGTCGGCAAGACGCTGTCTGTCTCTCAAAAACATCTGCGCATACGCGAGAATGTAATGGGCAAAAGAAACGGGCTGAGCGCGCTGAAGATGCGTATATGCCGGCATAACGTAATCCATTGTATTTTTTGCAATGTCCGTAATGGCGGTGATAAGCTCTTTTACGGCGGCATCGGTCTCGTCGATCTCCTGTCTCATATAAAGACGGATATCGAGCGCAACCTGGTCGTTACGGGAACGTGCGGTGTGAAGACGTTTGCCTGCATCGCCGATACGTTCGGTAAGAATGGTTTCGATATTCATATGAATATCTTCGGCATCTGCCGAGAATTCGAGTTTTCCGGATTCAACGTCCTCAAGGATGCCGCGAAGTCCGTCATGAATGGCTTTTTTATCCTCGGGAGAGATTATGCCGCACGCGCAGAGCATTTCGGAATGCGCGATACTGCCTTCAATATCCTGCCTGTAAAGGCGCTGATCGAACGATATAGACGAGTTGAAATCGTTTACGCGACTGTCAACATCTTTCGAAAATCTTCCTGACCAGAGTTTCATTTTATAGTCCGTTGCTTTCTTTACGCGAAAGCTTCCTTTCTTTTGCCGTAGAACGGTTTACCGTTAATTTTTAAGACTTTGGATCGGCGCAGGGATACGACCGCCGCGCGCGATGAATTTTGCGGGAGAATAAGAGCTGATCTTCATGATTGGAGCTTCACCGAGAAGACCGCCGAATTCGACTGTGTCGCCGACCGTCTTGCCGTAAGCGGGGATAACACGGACAGCGGTAGTCTTGGAGTTTACAACGCCGATAGCAGCTTCGTCCGCAATAAGAGCGGAGATAACTTCTTCGGGAGTATCGCCCGGAACTGCGATCATATCAAGACCTACAGAGCAGACTGCGGTCATAGCTTCGAGTTTTTCAAGGCTGAGAGCGCCGCTTCTTGCCGCAGCGATCATACCTGCGTCCTCGGATACGGGAATGAATGCACCCGAAAGACCGCCGACATGAGACGATGCCATAACGCCGCCTTTCTTGACTGCGTCGTTAAGAAGAGCGAGGGCCGCGGTAGTTCCGCAGGAACCGCAACTTTCAAGACCCATTTCCTCGAGGATATACGCTACCGAGTCGCCGATAGCGGGAGTGGGTGCGAGCGAAAGGTCAACTATACCGAACGGGATACCGAGACGTTTAGATGCTTCGGTAGCAACGAGCTGACCCATTCTTGTGATCTTGAATGCGGTCTTTTTGATCGTTTCGGCCACTTCCGTAAGGTCACCGGAGCATTTTTCGAGAGCTTTCTTTACAACACCGGGACCGGAAACGCCGACATTTATCATGCATTCGCCTTCACCCGAACCATGGAAAGCGCCTGCCATGAAGGGGTTATCTTCGGGAACGTTTGCGAAAACAACGAGTTTTGCGCAGCCGATGGAATCGTTATCTTTTGTGAGATAAGCGAGTTTTTTGATTGTTTTGCCCATGAGCGCAACAGCATCCATATTGATACCTGCTTTTGTGGAAGCGATATTTACGGAAGAGCAGACGTTGTTTGTCACTGCAAGAGCATTGGGAATGGAATTAATAAGCGCTCTGTCACTTACTGAAAAGCCTTTCTGAACGAGCGCGGAATAGCCGCCGATGAAGTTTACGCCGCATGTATTTGCAACGTTCTGCAATGTTTCGGCAAACGGTGTGCAGTCGAAAGTCGGATCTTCGCCGACTGCCGCGGAAGCGATTGTTGCGATCGGGGTTACGGAAATACGTTTATTGATGATGGGGATACCGTATTCTTTTTCGATACTTTCGCCTGTTGCAACGAGATTTTCCGCTTTTTTGCAGATTTTATCGTAGATTTTGGAACAGCATTTTTTAACGTCGTCATCGATACAGGAGTGAAGAGAAATACCCATGGTGATAGTACGGACGTCAAGATGTTCCTGCGTTATCATATTGATAGTTTCGAGGATCTTATTGTCGTTGAGCATAATAACTCCGTTCTAAAATACAAATTATAACAGCCCGAAGCGGCATCTTCATGTTTTAACACGAAAACGCCGCGGCTCTAACGGTTTTAAAGGTCAGATATTGTGCATTGCATTGAAGATATCTTCATGCATGGTATGAATGACAAGATGTTCTTTCTGACCGAGTTCATTCATCTTATCTACAAAGTCGGCAAAACGGATCTTCAGATCGTCTACCTGAATGAGCATCGTCATAACGAACATTCCGCCGAAAACTTTCTGCGTAATATCAAGGATATTTGCATTAGCGGCAAAACATTCTGCGCTTACTTTTGCGATGATACCGACGGTATCTTTGCCGGTTACGGTAATAACTGCGTTCATTTTTAACTTCCTTAATTATTTATTCTTCTTGTCGTGCATTGCTTTAACTTTGATGGGAAGACCGAAGAGGTTGATGAAGCCTGCGCTGTCAGCCTGATCGTAAACGTCGTCTTCGTCGAAAGTAGCGATGTCTTCGTCATAGAGAGAATCGGGGGAAGTTACGCCGGCATTAATGATGTTGCCTTTGTAGAGTTTGAGTTTAACGGTACCGTTAACTGCTTTCTGAGTTTCGTCAACGAAAGCGGTAAGAGCTTCGCGGAGCGGGGTGAACCACTGACCGAAGTATACGAGTTCAGCAAAACGGAGGCCGACCTGCTGTTTGAAATGGAGAGTATCTCTGTCGAGACAAAGAGTTTCGAGGATATCGTGAGCCTGATAAAGGATGGTTCCGCCGGGGGTTTCGTATACGCCTCTGGATTTCATACCTACAAGACGGTTTTCAACGAGGTCAGCGATACCGATACCGTTTTCGCCGCCGAGTTTGTTGAGCTTTCTGATGATATCGGAACCTTTCATCTTTTCGCCGTCGATAGCAACGGGAGCACCGTTTTCGAAATCGATGGTAACGTAAGTTGCTTTATCGGGAGCTTTTTCGGGAGAAACGCCGAGTTCGAGGATCTTATCGTAATCGGGTTCGTTAGCGGGATTTTCGAGATCGAGACCTTCGTGGGAAAGATGCCAGAGGTTCATATCTTTGGAGTAGTTGGTCTCACGGCTTATCTTGAGGGGGATATTGTGAGCTTCTGCGTAGTCGATCTCCTCGTCACGGGATTTGATATCCCAGATTCTCCAGGGAGCGATGATGGGCATATCGGGAGCAAATGCTTTGATAGCGAGTTCGAAACGTACCTGGTCGTTACCTTTACCGGTGCAACCGTGAGCGATAGCGTCAGCGCCCTCTGCGAGAGCGATCTCAACGATACGTTTTGCAATGATGGGACGAGCGAAAGAAGTACCGAGAAGGTATTTGTTTTCGTAAACAGCGGAAGCTTTGAGGGTGGGGAAGATGAAATCGTCAACAAATTCGTCAACAAGGTCTTCGATATAGATCTTGGAAGCGCCGGTCTTGATAGCTTTTTCCTGAAGACCTTCGAGTTCAACGCCTTGTCCTACGTCTGCGGCAACAGCGATAACTTCGCAGTTGTTGAAGTTTTCTTTGAGCCAGGGAATGATTATGGAAGTGTCAAGTCCGCCGGAATATGCGAGGACGACTTTTTTGATACTGTCTTTTTTAACGTTTAAGTTACTCATTTTTGATTTCTCCTAAATATATAAGGTATTATTTATTAATTTCAAGTGCTGAATTATTATACATCAACTTGAATAAAAATGCAATAGGTATTATTGACAATCTTTATATTACAAACCGCCGCTGATATGGTTAAGAGTGCCAATTTACTGATATTCGATCACAGAAGCGTCAAAAACTCCGGGGATCTGATTGAGAGAATCGATAAGATCCATATCCTTGCCGCGAAGACGGATCTCTGCGGAAAGTTCGATAGACTGTTTTCCCGATACTTTTGCTTTGATCTTATGTTTGGGAAGGGAGCGCATCTTCTGCTTTACTTCTGCCGCCGCTTCGGGAGCGTAACGAACAGTCAGAAGGTACTGAGAAGCAGAACCTTTTTTGCTGAAAAAGCAAAGAGCAAGATACAGAAGACCCATCAGAACATTCGCAAAAAGCGACCAGAACATCAGCCCTGCGCCCGTCATAATACCTGCGCAGACTGCCCAGAACATGAAGACCGTATCGACGGGATCCTTGACAGCCGTTCGGAAACGGACGATAGAAAGTGCACCGACCATACCGAGAGACAGTGCAAGGTTTGAAGTCACGGTCATGATTATTGCGGAAGTTACGACCGCAAGAAGCACGAGAGAAAGCGCAAATCCTTTATTGAAAACGACTCCGCGGAAAGTTACTTTATAAATAAAGATAATAAAAAGCGAGATAACGAAAGCGAGAACGATCGAAAGAATGACCTTCGAAAGCGAAAGTTCACCCGAAAACTCGCTGAGGACACTGTTTTTGATGATATCGGAAAAACTCATAATAATCATTTCCTTTCTAAGTGGGATAATGAAAATCGCCTGTCGGATTATTTACGGAGCATTGCCTATCCGCCGAAATCGACAACCGCGCCGACAGCCATTGCGTATTTTGAATATGCGGTACGTTCTGCCGCGACCGTTGAAAGGATCGGGGAGAGAAACGACGGAAATGCGCTGTCAAACTTGACTTCGATGACGGTCTTGCTTTCCGACGGAAGAAGAACGAACGGCGCGTTTTCCTCAAAAAGAGAGGACGGCGAACGGGAAAAACGTATATTTTCATCGACCGTTATTCTTGTGTTTTCAGAAGGGAAAACGAATGCAGTCCGATCGTACTTTACCGTTACGGACGGCTTGAGTCCGCATGATATCCTCTTTGCGGTAAATTCTTTGGCAAGAGGATCGCCGTCATGAATATTATCTCCGTCAATTATTGCATAAGCCTGCTCTTTATTCAATAAAAATGAATTTTTATTCACCAATTCATTCTTTTTGTATTTTTTTTCGAGGACGATATGCGAGGTATCGGAATTATAGAGGCGAATTCTGAATTTTTCGCGCTCGGGCGTTCCGTCAAGCTTTTCGTGATATGCGGAAAGCGAAATATCGTCGAAATAAAGACTGCAGACGGAATATGAACCGTCGGGATAATGTGGGTCGGGACGGAGCACTGCCCCCAAAAGACTTTTTAATATTTTTGCGGACGGCGCGGAGATGAGATATTTAAGTTCATGCCTCATTGAGTTCGCCCTCCGTTACGGTATCCGCAGGATGAGTGTAGACGAAAATCTCTTCCGCGTTTTCGATAAGTCCGAGCTCGACGGCGAGATCAAACTCTGCGCGCTGATCGTCTGTCATATAAAAATAGTATTCGACGGCTTTATCGGTAAGAGAAAAAAGCTCGGTTATTTCCGAAATGAGCTGATCTTTTCTCGTAAGCCCCGAATCGTTTTTATCGGTAACGAAATATTTGATGACCTTTGTCTGCCAGTCCCAGGAATTATAGCTGTTGCCCCATTTATCGATATTACGTCTGATCTCGTCACCGATAAGCGAACGGAAATAATCGACCTGCGAGACTATGTGGTCCTGCTCAAACGTATTATCGAGATGATACGCAAATCTACGAAGAAACATATCGAAAAATTCGGGACTGCGAAGCAAGCCGTTTATGAGCTTTGTGTTATATTTATGCGCGTAGCCCGTGCCTTCGGGATCGATCATGAACCAGAGGCTGTAGTTATAATCCTCGGTCATGCCGTAGTCGAGATCGTAAGCGATCCAGCGCCATTTATTATCGGTCTCGGAACTTCGGTAAAATTTTGTGTTGCCGGAGTCTCTGTTTCCGAAAAATGCCTGCATAATGATGAAATCGGCAAAATTTTCGACATCGACCCTCTTTTTTAGGTAATTATAATTTGACGGATCGGAAAGATCGTAATTCTGAACGTACCAGAGAACGCTGTACCAGTCATCGTTACTGCCGTGAATTATATTGCCGTTGCCGACAAGAAGATCAATGCTATCTTCGGAAACTCCTACGTGAGATGCGATGAATGTTTCATCGATCTTTTCACGAAGATAATAGATGCCGTAGTATTCGCCGTTAATGTAAAGGATACAGGCTTTATAGCCCTGAACTAGAAGATCCGTATTATTCAGAAGCGAGGTACATAGTTCGTCGCGAAATACGGTACGTCTGTAATCCTGTGAGCCGGAACGCAGAACGAGATTTTCAAAACGTGTGATCTCCGGAACGTTATCGAAAAGAGAACAGTAGATTTCGGGATCGCCGTATTTTGCTCTGAATTTAAGCTGAAATGATTGTTTGGGATATTCTCTGTTTGACTGACCGAAAAGTTTCACACCGCAGTCGGCGGAAAAGCCCCAGATGCCGTCGAAAAGTTCGACATTGCACGAACGTTCCCAGTCCTGCCAGATATTTGCACTCTTGGAATACGCTCCGTTTTCATCGGGTTCGCCGCGAAAGCAGATACCAGTCTGTTCGCTCCACAGCCCTTCTGGATCGGAAACGAGCGAAACAACGGGAAGCGTATGGTTTTCATTGACAATATAGCTTTCGGTGATGACGGGGCTTGGATATTTTCCGTCTTCTTTACTTAACGCGCGAATGACAGCCGTTGAGTCAACGGTAAGCGGTGAATTGTAGACCGCACTGCTTTCGGTCGGAACGGAGCCGTCGAGAGTGTAGTAGACCGTACCCTCGGAAGCAAAAGAAACTGAAAGGGTCTCTATGCCGTCGTAAATTCCGCCCTCGACAGAGGGAGTCGGGACCGATGAAATATAGCGAAGACCGTCGTTATTCACTCCACCCGGAGTCGGGCTTGAAATATAGACAAAGCCGCCCTTTGACGGAGATCTGCCGTACGACATTCCGTAGGGAATTTCGGTAAGAACGGCGCCGTCGCAAAGAGAAAACGACTCGCCGTCGGCTTTGTAGAGATAAAGCTCTTCATATATCGAATCGAGCTTGAAATCGCAATGGATAAAAGGCTGCGTCGATTTTTCGGGGCTACCCGAAGCGTAGATCAGAATATATTCATCGGGCGCAAGCGTTACAGTAGGGAATTGCCAGCGGTTCGGCACGTTTTTATTCTGAGTTAAGTAATAATCGGAAAGAACGACAGTTTTATCGGAATTGTTTTTGATCTCGATCCAGTCGAAATATTCGCCGTTCTGGACGGCATAGCTGTCGTTGATGACCATGATCTCGTTTATGAGCAGGTCTTTTTGAGAATCGTTTTCACGAGAATAAGAATCGAGATCTGTATAATACGGTGACGGAGTTCTTACTGTTTCGGGTTCAGCGCCCTGTTCGGTTCGGACAAGAACTTTTCCAGATGAAAGATCGGTATACGAGATCTCGTCAAGCAAAACACCTTTACGGTCGCAAAGATAGATGCTCTCGCCGTCGGATGCAAGTCTGAAAGAAAGATGCGGTTCTTTTTCGGAAAGCCTGTCTTTACCGGAAGCAAAAACAATGATACTTTCGCCCGCATCAAGCGTCACCGACGGGAAAGACCATTTATAGAAATCGGTCGCATCGTTTGAAAGATAATAGCCTTCGAGGTCAACTTCTCGGTCGGAAAAATTCGTTATTTCGATATAATCGGAATAATCGCCGTCGGAATCGGTCAGAGTGAAGAGATTCTGCGCCATGACCTCGGTAATCTTAACAGGATCGTTTTTACGTACTCTCGAAGCAGCAAAGAGCGCTTTGCCCTCATCGGTATTCGGATAAAACGGAGACGGTTGCTCGTTTGCCTTCCATGAATCGGACGGGGTTCGTTCGTAAACGAGATTACGTTCGGTCTCGGCGGTCAGAGCTCTGTCAATAAGAACTGCCTCGGGACTGTAAAGGGTAAATACTTCCCTTCCCTGTTTTGAAAGCTTCATCGAAGAATAAAGACCGCTTCTTGCTTCTCCGCAAAAATAAACGAGAAGGTATCCGTCAGGCTCGATGACCGTGTTATCCGGAAAATACCACGGAGTCTGATTTGAGTCCTCGGAGATATACCAGCCCGTAAGATCGATCGGTGAAGCAGTTGTATTTCGGAATTCGACGTAATCGAAAAATTCACCGTTACCGTCGGGATAGAAATTATCGTTGGAAAGAAGCATTTCGTTAAAAACGACCGAACCGAAAACTATACCCGAACCATCTTTGGGCTGTTCGGACGGACGAAGCGAATTCTGCGCCGAAACGCCTGCGATAATGAGAATAAGGAGCGAAACGACAGCAATGGCGACAGCGATAACATAAGCGCCAGATTTCTTTTTCACGCCCATACCGTCACTCCTTTCGCAAAACGAAAATCCCTCATTATAAAAAATAGATATACTATTATACTATATCACATTTTTTCTTTTTTCTCAACCTTTTACGGCAAAAAAACTATGACATTTTTCCGAAAACGACAGGGATTTTGAGTATTTTGAGGACATATAAAAAAAACCGTGTGCAATGCGGTTTTCCGCGAAAAGAAATATTGACTTTTTATTTGTTTTATTGTATACTTTAATCAAATTAAAAGATCATTGCGAGGGTTGAAAAATGATCGGTAAAATATGCAATATTCAGCCGTTTTCGATCCATGACGGACCCGGAATACGGACCGTTATATTCATGAAAGGCTGTAATCTGCGCTGTTATTGGTGCCACAACCCCGAATCGCAGGATTCAAAGACGACGATCGCCTACTATCCGCATAAATGCATAGGCTGCGGAGAATGCGCAAAAGTCTGTCCGAACGTTAAAGACGGCAAAGCAGCTTTCTTTACGGAGAACTGTGCACTTTGCGGGAAATGCGCCGACGAATGTTTTGCGGAAGCGATAGAAGCGATCGGGGAAGAACTGACCGTCGAAAAAGCGGTAAAAACGATAGCCAAAGATAAAGAGATATTCCTAAGATCCGGCGGAGGCGTTACTTTTTCGGGTGGAGAGCCGCTGCTGCAAGCGGATTTCGTTGCGGAAGTGATGAAAGGCTGTAAAGCTGAAGGCATTCACACGGCTGTTGAATCCGCAGTTTGCGTTCCGTGGGAAAACATCGAAAAAGTACTCCCTTTCTGCGATCATTTCATATGCGATCTCAAGTCCGCAGACAGTAAAAAGCATAAAGAAGCGACGGGCGCAGGCAACGAAAAGATCATTGAAAATCTTCGGAAACTTGCAATGACAGGTAAACTCAAAGAAATCAGAACACCCGTAATACCGAATTTTAACGATACAAAAGAAGATATAATAAAAATACGCGATACCGTCCGATCGTTCGTTGGAGAGATAAACTATACGCTTTTGCCGTTCCACAACATGTGCGAATCAAAATACATAAGCCAGGGAAGGGTATTTCAAGCCGCAGGGCTCGAAGAACCGTCAAAAGAAAAGATGGAAGAACTTAATTTGTTATTGAAATAGGTGATAAAAATGCTGTCCGAAGAAAGAAAAACGAGAATAAAGCACAATTTATTCGATGTTCCACACGGTTTTGACCCAATCGTTGCAATCAACAACGCATACATTGAAAACAAAGGTTTGAGCACGCATGAGCTCCTTCGAGCAAAGATCGATGCCGCAACGCTCGATGCGTACCCCGTTTTTATCGACCCCGATGACCTGATTGCCGGTCACAGACCGCTTTTGGATGATTCGGAAGAAGTCAAAAATGAAAGAGAAGAAGCTCGCCGTCATATGAATATGCACGGACAGATCAACGGCATTGCTTCTTCAAGCACCGCCCATAGAGTCATAGACTATGAAAAACTGCTGGAAAAAGGTCTTGCGGGAGTCCTGAACGAAGTAAAGCAAAAGCTTGCGGCTGTCGAGTTTTCCGACCCCGAATGTGCAGACAAAAGATCTTTTTACAACGCCTGCATCATTTCTCTGGAAGCGGCGATACGTTTTCAGGAAAAGTATCATGCCGAAGCAGTACGTTTACTTAACGATGAACAAGATCCCGAACGTATCAAAGAGCTTAAAAATATGGTCGCCGCTCTCGAAAATGTCCCGAAAAATCCGGCAAGAAATTTCAGAGAAGCGATCCAGTCGATATGGCTCATGGAATTTATGGCAAACATCATTGGCGAAAATATTCTTACCGGAAGGCCCGACAACTACCTTTATCCGTTCTACAAAAAAGATATAGAATCGGAGACAATTACCGACGACGAAGTTTTTACGCTCATCGAAGATCTTTATTTTCGCCATAACGACATTTACGGTTCATGGCCTGCGGCGCTGATGGTCGGCGGAAGGAAGAGAAACGGCGAACCGAACTGGAACGAGCTTTCGTATATGTGCATCAGGGCGATAGAAACGACGGGACTTGTAAATCCGTCAGTCGCAGTATGCTATAACGAAGCGATGCCCGACGACCTGCTTACCCTTTGCCTTGAAATGATTGAAAAAGGCTACACACGTCCCTCTTTTTTCAACGACGATATTGCGATAAAAGGTCTTAAAGAAGCGGGCGTAAGCGACGAAGATGCGAATTACTACATACACAGCACATGCGTCGAACTCACGCCGATAGCAACTTCGAACATACTTGTCGCGACTCCGTATATCAACCTCAACAAAGGTCTCGAATATATTTTAAACAACGGTGAAAAGATCTTCGGAAACGATTTTCAACGGTATGAGATAAAGCCGCAGGAGCTTTCAGAACTTGATACTTTTGAGAAATTCTATGATGCGACAAAAGCGATGATAGAGAATATTCTCAAAGGCGAGCTTGAAAACATACAGACAACCGTTCTTTTCAGAAAACGCTACTCATCTCTGCCGCTTGTTTCATGCTTTATCAACGACTGCATCGCAATGGGTAAAGAAGCCGCAAATGACGGTGCGAGATACAGTTTTATATATCCGTGCTTTCCCGGTTTTATCAATCTTATCGACTCACTTTCGGCTATCAGAAAAGTCGTTTACGAAGAAAAGCGTGTGACCCTCGAAGAGCTTCGGGATGCGCTTAAAGGCAATTTTGACGGGGAGGAAAGGCTTCGCGCTTTCCTTCTCAACAAATGCCCGAAATTCGGAAACGATATTGACGAAAGCGACGAGATCGGCAAAGATCTTTTCCTTTATATCAACGAAGAGCTCAAACAGTTCAACACCTGCATACGAAACGGAACTTTCCACCCGAGCTATTTTGCATGGATAATGCACGGAGTTCTCGGTGAACAGGGATCCGCAACGCCTGACGGAAGAAAGCAGGCGGAAGCGCTTTCGGAATGCCTCGGTTCGGTTCAGGGAATGGATAAAAACGGACCGATCGCACTCATGCATTCGACCTCGAAGATTCCCCAGCATTACGGTATCGGCGGAATCGCAACAAATTTCCGTTTCAGCAAAAAATTTATGCACGAGGGTTTTGAGCAGATAAAAGTTTTCATCAAAGAATTCATGAAAAACGGAAACTTCGAAGCGCAGTTCAACGTTGTCGATCAGCAAACTCTTTACGATGCGCTCGAACATCCCGAAAAACATAAAACATTGCTTGTACGTGTCGCAGGATACAGCGATTATTTCGTCAATCTTGCGCCGATCATTCAAAGAGAAATCATAAGCCGTCTCGAACACGACGGTCTGTAAAAAAAAAGGATAAAAACATGAAAATCATACAGAAAATAAACGATAAAGCTCCGTCCTACGGTTCGATACCTTTCTGGAGCTGGAACGATAAACTCGAATCCGAGGAACTCCGCCGTCAGATCAGACGCATGAAAGAACTCGGAATGAACGGCTTTTTCATGCATGCAAGAGGCGGACTTGAAACCGAATATCTTTCGGACGATTGGTTCGACTGCGTAAAGGCATGCGTTGACGAAGCGAAAAAGCTCGGAATGGAAGCATGGTCATACGACGAAAACGGCTGGCCCTCGGGCTTTGCGGGCGGAAAACTTTTAAACGACAAGAAAAATTTCGCGATCGGTCTTCTGACGGAAGAAGTTTCTGTTTTTCCCGATGATGAAGACACGGTTGCGGCATACATAAAAAACAACGACTGCGGTTACGATTGGGTGACGGCGCCCGTTGACGGCTGTGAAAATTATCTGCGAATATACAGACAGTACGACAGCTCGTACGTCGATACTCTCGACGGTAACATAACAAGAGAATTCATCAAACTCACCCACGAAGAATACAAAAAGATCTGCGGAGACGATTTCGGCGGCGCAATGCCGGGATTTTTCACCGACGAACCGCAGTACTTCCGTTGGGGTCACACGTATTCCAACACCCTGCCGAAGATCTTCAAAGAAACTTACGGCTATGAAATTTTCACCGGTCTTCCCGCAATTTTCGAAAAAGATGTCCCGAACGGTGACACTTTCCGCTACGACTACTACAAGCTCATCCACGAACTTTTCATCAATAACTGGGTAAAAGTCGTTTACGATTGGTGCAAAGAAAACGGCGTTCAGCTAACGGGTCACGCAGTCGAAGAATCTTCTCTCGGCGGTCAGATGATGTGTATCGGCGGTGTCATGCCGTTTTACGAATACGAAGATATCCCCGGTATCGACTATCTCGGCAGAGGAATTGCAGACGATATTGCGCCGAAGCAGTTAGGTTCCGCATGCGCACAGCTCGGCAAGAAAAAGGCTCTTTCGGAAATGTTCGGTTGCTGCGGCTGGGACGTTTCGCCGACCGAGCTTAAACGTATAACCGATGTACAGTATGCGAACGGCGTAAATCTGATGTGTCAGCACCTCTACCCCTATTCAGAACGCGGTCAGAGAAAGCGCGACTACCCCCTGCACTATTCGGAGCATAACCCCTGGCAGGATTCAATGATCGGATTTGACTGGTACTACAACCGTCTCGGTGCGGCGCTTTCCGAAGGCGAAGAATACGCGCCCATTCTTGTTATACACCCCATTCACGGTGCGTACATGCGCTACAAAAAAGGCTCCGATTGGCTCAACGAGATCGAAGGACATTTCTTCGGACTTTCAAGACTTCTCGGTCACAATCAAGTCCCCTACCATTACGGCGACGAGAACATGATGAAGAAAATGGCATCCGTCGAAGGCGATAAGATCAGAGTCGGCAGATGCGTTTACGATACGGTCATCGTTCCGTTTACTTATTCTCTCGACAGCGAAACCTGCGAAATGTTAAAAGAATATATCGCAAACGGCGGCAAGATCTGGCTTTACAAAGATGCTCCCGAAAATATCGACGGCAGAAAAGCGGATCTTTCATGGCTCAAGCCCAACATTGAGTGGGAAGAAATACTCGCAAAGCGCGATATCCGTATTTCGCTCAACGGCGAAAACGTTTCCGCACTCCGTAAAATGACGAGAAAACTCGAAGACGGCTCGTCTCTTGTTTATATCGCAAACGTGACCGATGATGAGCTCGTAAACGTCAAAGTCGGCATTCCCGAAGCGAAAAACGTTGCGGAAATAGATCTTGAGACGATGAATGTTATCCCCGTCCACGGCGAGATCTGCGAAAAATGCGGTGGCAGGATCGTGTATCTGAATTTCGAAAATGCTCAAAGCCACCTTCTTATAGTAAACAGCACTGAAAACGACCTCAGCCTTGCCGACGGAAAGCCCGAGACCGTAAACGAATTCATTCCCGTTCCCGACACCGCTGTTTTTGCCGAAAAACCCGTTAATATGCTGACTTTCGATATCGCATCGCTTTCAAAAAACGGTGTCGATTTCGACGAACCTCTCTCGATCTACGGAATAAAAGACAACCTTTTCCGCGAAAAATACAGCGGCAAAGCCTGGATAAAATACACATTCACGACTGACGAAAACTTCGTTGCAAAAGATCTCCGATTTGTTCTCGAACCGATGAATCAGCAGAGCGTTACCGTCAACGGCATCGAAATTACGGCAAACGAAAACGACTGGTGGTTTGACAGAGCGTTTAAAGTTTACGATATAACAAAAGCCGTCAAAGCAGGCGAAAATGAGATCACGGTCTGCATCGACTACTATCAGAGAGATTATGTTTATTACGTTCTTTACGGCGGAGTTTCCGAATCGCTTCGAAACTGTCTTGCGTTCGATACGGAAGTCGAGCCTGCGTATATGATCGGCGATTTTGCGTTGAAAACAGATAAACCGTTCACGGAAGAGACAAGAAATGCCGAACTTTACGACGGAACTTTCGTTCTCACCGAGCAGAAATACAGCGTTTATATAAAAGATATCGTAAAAGACGGCTATCCTTTCTACTGCGGCACCGCAAAAGTCAGATACAACTATGATTACAAGAACGGAGAGCCGACCGTTATCGCATTGAACGGACGCTTCGCTGTCTGCAAGGTAAAAGTCAACGGCAAAGATGCGGGCGAGATGATGTTCAGAAATCATATAGATCTTGAAAAACTTCTCAAAGAAGGAGAAAACGAGATAATTATCGAATTCACAAACTCCATGCGAAACCTCATGGGTCCGCATCACAGACACGATGCAGAGCCTTACGGTGTCGGTCCCTCAACTTTCTCATTCGAAAAAGAATGGAAAGGCCGCGAATGCAGAAGCTATGCAGACCGATATGCGTTTGTACGTTTCGGCGTTGAAAGCAAGTAAGAACAATTTCTGAAACCGTATTAATCAAGCAAAGAACATTAAACTTTAATTTAACAGAAAAACATTATGAAGATTGAAATAACAAAAGAAGAAGCCCTGATTTTGCAGGATTGGCTATACAAAAGCAAGAAACATTTCAATAACGATACAGTAAAAGGTGTTTTTTTGGAATATAGAATGTCAGATTGAAAAGGAACTTGCCGAGCCTCTATATCCAAACTACAGAGAAATCCTTGCAAACGCAAAAGAAACCGTAAAAAAATTTACGGAATTTAAGCTATGGTTATTTTACAGAAGGAGTGTGATCATATGCAGAACAAACGAAACGGATCATCCAAAGGTGACAAAATCATGCTTATTATTCGCATCGTTCTTTCGGTTCTTGTTATAATCCTCGCTTTACTTCAGATCAGCGGAACGGTAGATCAAGCAATAGATTATGCAGTACCGCTGCTTGGAGTTTATCTTCTCATTCTCTCTGTTCAGGAATGGAAACAAAATCGTGGATCTGCAATACTCAGTATTTGCCTGGCTCTGTTTATATTCATAGTTACATATATTGTCTGGTTTCAGTAAATAAAATATCTCCAAAATATAAACGAAGACCCGATCTATGCATAAGCATAGGTCGGGTCTGTTTTTCTGTATAATAAACAAACGGTAAATCAATAACTTATCTTCATATACCCTTTTTTTACCCAGCCGAGTTTGCGGAAAGCGGCGTCAAAAGCGAGGGTAAGTACTGCGGGGAGAATGAAATGCATGACGAGAATATATCCGATAGTGAGGGGGATGCCGAAAGAATCGCTCATTGCGGAGAATGCGCCGAACTGTCCGACAAAGCCGCTCGTTCCCATACCTGCGCCGGAAGATGTGTTTGTCATGCCGAGAAGAGCGGTCGAGATCGGACCGAGGACTGCGGATGCGAGAGTCGGAGCAAGCCATATCTGCGGATGACGAATGATATTGCCGAACTGAAGCATAGACGTTCCGATACCCTGAGAAATGAGACCGCCGAAGCCGTTATCTTTATAAGAAGCGACCGCAAAACCGACCATCTGACAGCAGCAGCCGACACATGCAGCCCCCGCCGCAATACCGTCAATGCTTATCATAATACAGAGAGCCGCGGAACTGATCGGAGCCGTAAGCGCGAGGCCGACAACAACTGCGACTGCTATACCCATGGGCACGGGTGCGAGCTCCGTTGCGCTGTTGATAACACTGCCGAGCCACTGCATGAACTGATTTATATACGGACCGACAAATACGCCGACAAGGCCGCCGGGGATAATGGTCGTAAGAGGAGTTACGATAATATCGATCTTCGTTTTACCCGAAAGAAGAGACCCGACTTCCGCGCCGACAAGAGTTGCGACATACGCGCCGACGGGACCGCCTGCCGCATAGCCGACACCGCCGACAACTGCCGACGAGAAAACGACGAGGGGCTTATCTTTATGAAGACTGTAGCCGATTGCCGCGCCGATCGCCGCACCTACGATGGGAGACGAAGCGGAAAGCATATCCGAAATCTGCGTAAGGAATCCGCAGTACGGAATTTTTGCGATCTGACCGATGATAAGGCCGATGATGAGCGATGAAAAAAGGCCGAGCGCCATATAAGACATCGCCGTGATAAAATATCTTTTTAAAAGTTTTTTTATGAGATCCATAATCCACTTTATCCTTTTGATTTTTTTACAGTATAGCATATTTCTTTATCAATTTCAAGCAAACCGCCGAATTTTTCGGTTTTTTTCGGAAATGTTAAGTTAAAACTAAAAAAACGGAGAAGCGGAAAATGGATTTCACACAACGAAGCGATCTTGCGACGGAAATAATAAAAATAAAGAAAACAGATGAAAAAGACGGTATATTGACCGAAGAATTCACCTCAAACGGAATTTTTATAAATAAAATTACGGTAAAAACAGAAAATGCGGCAAAAAATATCGGGAAACCCTGCGGAACGTATATAACGGTCGATCTGTCGGGCGCATTTTCCTCGGATGAGACGCACACAAAAGCCGTCGATGCGATCGCGGAAGAACTGAAAGAGCTTATCGGCGAGGATCTTTCGGACAGCGCAATGATAGTGGGACTCGGAAATTCCGAACTTACTTCCGATGCGATCGGGCCGCAGACAGTCTCGGGACTTATCGTCACACGTCATTTAAAACAGCATCTGCCCGAAGTCTATTCTGCGATGCCTCTTCGCGAAACGGCGGCTTTTCTGCCGGGAGTTCTCGGGCACACGGGAATAGAGAGCGCAGAGACAGTCAAAGCGATAGCAAAGATCGTTGAACCGAAAGTTCTAATAATAATTGACGCACTCGCTTCGCGAAAGGTAGACAGGCTCTGCTCTACGGTCCAGATAAGCGATACGGGAATCAGCCCGGGTTCGGGGGTCGGAAACGACAGAAAAGAGATAAGCGAAAAGACGGTCGGAATACCCGTAATAGCGATAGGTATACCGACGGTGGTCGATGCGACGACTCTTGCGCTCGATCTTTTCGAAGAGGCATCAAAACGTATACGCGAAGAAAAAAGCGGAGACACGAAAAAGGCGGCGGAAATATTTGAAGATTTCGATAAACTGTCAAACGAAGCGGAGCAGATAATACGGAAAGTTCTGTCATCTTCGGAATCGGGCGCGGGCGAAATGATCGTAACGCCGAGAGATATAGACGTGATCGTCAATAAATCCTCGCGGCTTTTATCGCTTGCGCTGAATAAAGCACTCCACGGTCAGCTCGAACAGGAAGAGATCAATGCGCTTTTGGGGCAATAAATTTCCGAAAAAGATTGACAGACGGGTCGGGATATGTTAAAATAAATCAAACACATAAAAACAAGGAGATTACGACTATGGCTATCCCCGTACCCGAAAAAAGAATAGCAAAATTTGAAAAATTAGGCTTTGGTATGTTCATTCACTGGGGTCTTTACTCTCAGCTCGGCAGAGGCGAGTGGGTCCAGTTTATTGAAAAAATCCCC
Organism: Clostridia bacterium; assembly: GCA_017621705.1. Lineage (GTDB taxonomy): Bacteria > Bacillota > Clostridia > Oscillospirales > UBA644 > HGM12619. Next base: position 39,637 of record JAGASR010000035.1, read on the forward strand.
AAAGAAGAATATGCAAAACTCAAAGATACGTTTACCGCAAAAGAATTCAACGGCAGAGAGATCGCAAAGATCGCCAAAAGAGCCGGCATGAATTATATAACACTCACTACCCGTCACCACGAAGGCTTTTCACTTTACGATACACGCGGACTTAACGACTACGATGCTCCGCACTCCCCCGCAGGCAGAGACCTTATAAAAGATTTTGTTGAAGGCTGTCGTGCAGAGGGTATCCTTCCGATGTTCTACCACACGACTCTTGACTGGTATAACGATGATTTTAACGGCAATTTCAAGGAATACCTCAAATATCTTCGCCGCTCCGTTGAGATTCTCTGTACAGAATACGGTGAGATCGGCGGTCTCTGGTTTGACGGAAACTGGTCGAAACCGAACGACGACTGGGAAGAAGACGAGCTTTACGGTCTTATCAGAAGAAACCAGCCCGATGCGATGATTATTAACAACACAGGTCTCGATGCGCGCGGATTTGTCGGAAACTCTTACCTTGACAGCGTAACTTTCGAGCAGGGCCGTCCCACTCCTATGAACAGAGAAGGTATGCCCAAATACCTCGCTGCAGAAATGTGTCAGACGATCAACGGTCATTGGGGCATCGGCACTATCGACTTCAATTATCAGTCTCTTCCCGAACTTATCGAAAACCTCTGCGCTTGCAGAAAAGTCGGCGCAAACTATCTTCTCAACGTCGGTCCGACCGCAGAGGGTAAGATCCTACCCCTTCAGGCAGAACTTCTTGCCGCTGTCGGCGACTGGATCAGAGCTACCGGCGATGCGATCTATAACGGCAAACCCTGCGATATCAAAGCCTCAGGCAAAGACTTTGTTCTTTTCGACGGCGAAAAATACTGGTTCTACATTCACGACCTTACGATCAAAGCACAGGATAACGTTGTAAAAGGCGTTGCTGGTGTCGGTCCGAGATCGTTCACGGATGCGAAAGTTCCATTCAAATCCATCAAATGGGTAGATAACGGCGAGGAACTCAAATTTACGCAGAACACCAAAAACGGACTTCTTTGCGTTGACTGTACGGGCTACCCCTACGGCACGAACATGGTAGTAAGAGTCGCTGTTGCAGATGCGCTTTAATAAGATCTATCTGGAAATATCCAACTACTGCAATCTGAGATGCGCGTTCTGTCCCGGAACGAAAAGAGAAAAAAGGCGGCTGACGGTCGAAGAATTTACGGTTATCGTAAAAAAAATCCGTCCGTTCAGCAAATTTCTTTATTTTCACATCATGGGAGAGCCGCTCTGTCACCCCGACCTTGAAAAATTTCTCGAAATTGCAGACGATGAGGGGTTCAAAGTCATCATAACGACGAACGGAACGCTTCTTGCGAAGCTCGAAAAAACGCTTCTTTCCGCACCTGCGCTTCATAAAGTCAATATTTCGCTCCATGCATTTGAGGCGAACGATCTTTCCGTTCCTTTTACGGAATACCTCGACGGTTGTTTTTCTTTCGGAAAAGAATCGAACGGAGAAAAGATCGTTTCATACAGACTCTGGAACGGCGGAGGTCAGAACGAAAAAAACGGTGATATTCTTGCGAGGGCGGAGCAGTTTTTCCCAAAACCGTGGGTAGAAGAGAGAACGGGGATCCGTATTGCAGATAAAACGTATATCGAGCACGGCGATAAATTCGACTGGCCCGATCTTTCCGCAGACGAAGGCTCGGAAAACGTTTTCTGTTACGGACTTCGCGATCAGATAGGCATACTTTGCGACGGAACGGTCGTGCCGTGTTGTCTCGATCACGAGGGAGATATTGCGCTCGGAAATATTTTTCACGAAGAAATGGAAGATATTTTAAACACTCCGAGGGCAAAGGCTATATACGACGGTTTTTCAAACCGCAAAGCAGCAGAAGAACTTTGCCGCAAATGCGGCTACGCAAGACGATTTAAATAAACCAACAAAGCTGAAAACAATAAAAATCCGATGTATGAAACCGAAGCCTCCCTTAATTGCTGTTAAGGGAGGCTTATTTTCATATGAAAAAGAAATACGGTATACTATGAAGAGAAAAATAAACATAATATTTTTCAAAAAAATTCCCAACCCAAATCCTTTTTTGGTTACTTAATGATTGAAACAACATGTTGTATTCCAAAAGAAAGTGAGGTGAACACCTTGACAGAAAAAGACGATCTCATTTCTATTTTCGAAAAAGAAATGATTTCCAAAATATACGGTTTTTGCCGTGTCAAAGTAAATTCAACAGAAGATGCCGAAGATCTTTCACAGGATATATGTTTTGAAGTTTTGAGATCGATCCATTCAGGTAAAAAAATAGAAAATTTGAATGCATTTGTTTGGAGCGTATCAAATCATATGTTTTATAATTGGCTGAGAAAAAAGAAACATGGCACTACGGCATATTTAACGGACATTATTATTTCTGACGAAAATATTGAAAATGAATATATTTTCAGAGAACAAGAAAAACTTCTTAAACGCGAGCTTTCTTTGATGTCGGGCAATTATCGTCGTGCAGTAGTTATGCATTATTACGATAATTTGTCATGCGAAGAAATAGGACAATTGATCGGAAAGAGCGCCGGTACTGTCAAATGGTGGCTTCACGATGCAAGAACAGCAATCAAGAAAGGATTAAATACCATGAGAGAATACGGAGAAAAAAGCTATCGTCCGGGAAAACTTGGTATGTCTTGTCAGGGGAATCCCGGTAGTAATTTTGAACCCATGGTGTGCACGCAAAGAAAATCTGCTCAAAATATACTTCTTGCGGCGTACAAAGAACCCATGACGATCACAGAACTTTGTGAGGAACTTGGCATTTCCGCCCCCTATATTGAAGATGAGGTGGAATATCTTGTAAAAAATCAGTTGATTAAGGAGGTATCGAAAGGAAAATACCAAACCGATTTTGTGATTTTGCCCGGTAATAATCCTAATACGGCAAAGAGAATTTATGAGACTGTCTTTCCCGAGTATTACGAAAAACTTATAGATTTTCTTGAATCTCAAAAGGCAATTTTGACTGAATCAAAATTCAACACCGCCGGTTTTACATGGGAACGACTGCTTTGGGTGTATATCCATATAATATCAGATATTGCTGTAAATATCTATCGTCATGAAAACAACATTTCGGTAAAATACGATGATATCCCGATGCGTCCAAACGGAGGAAGATGGATCGCACTCGGCTTTGAAAATGGATTTGGATTGGACGAAAAAATAAAATGGGAGATCTACCATGTTTTTGACGGACCGGTTAACAAGACAGACAAAACATTTGCGCAAGGATTTTTCCATTTGTGGAGCGGCGTTGACAGCTCCGTTTTCTTTGAAACTCCCGATGAAGTTTTTACTCTCTGCCGAGAGATTATCAAGGAAAACATCAATGTAAACGATTTGACCGAGAAACAAAAATATCTGTTCAGCATTGCTCTTGAAAAGAAGCTTTTTGTGAAAACCGATAGCGGATTCAAACAGAATTACTATTATGTTGAAAGCTCGGAGCGTAGAGAGATCGAGAAATTTGCACGCGAATTCTACAATACTGTATCAAAACTGATAGAACGTGCATGGAACATAGTTCTTGATGAATATGCCTCATCCGTTCCGAAGCATTTACATTGGCAGATGGGTAATTTTCTGGCAAATAATCTTAATCACCTCGTAACTTGCAGCTTACATTGCGCTTATAAAAACGGGAAGCTGTCCGAACCTGATGATAACAACAAAGAATGGTTAAGCCTATTCGTTAGCGAATAAATAAATTCAGCATCGGCATGGTATATCCATGCCGATGCTTTCAAATGGAATCGTATTAATAAAAGAAAAACATAATAACTTTTATGCCGCTTTTTCTTTTTTGATCTTACGGGCAACGATCCACGGCAGATGCATGACAGCGATAATGATGGGAATAAGTATCGGATAGCCTAATAAATGATGTCCGAACGTCTTTTTGAAAGCGTAAAGCGGATTGCCTTTCGATACTGCGCGAAGGAACATGAAATTAGTTTCCCACACCTGATTTGCCGCAAATGCAACCCCTGCGAGAAGAAAAAGAACAGCAATGCAAGCAGGTACATACTTCAATTTCGGTTTAATATCACTGCCGACAGTAAGCATCAGAGGATAGAGCGCAAGGAGCATGTGGATCGTAAAACTGTGAATATGCATAAAATTCTCAATGGGAAGCTTGGTCCATGTCGGGAAGATCAAAGGTAAAACAGAAGCCGGGAGACATATGGTATAAAGGAAATTACCGATCGCTTTCGATCTCGTTAAAGCATGAACAGCGATAACGAAAATATTTATACTGCAAAGCTGCAGCGGAAGATATTTCGGTGTAAAATTACCGTAAGCGACAAGACAAACAACTTTAAATATCTCGTCCGCAATAATAAGCGCCGAAACCGTATATCTCATTACGGCTCTGTTCTTTTCGGAAGCTTTTTTGTACAGCAGACTGACTGAGATCAGAATCAACGCACTGAACATCAGCCAGAATATGTGACATGGGTCAAAATGCGAAAAACCCTTGCCTTTACCGATCGTTTCCACCGTTTCAAAAAAATATTCCATGACAGACTATTTTTTGATAAAATCGATCCTGCCGGTAAATATAAAGTTTGGATCCATATTCTGTTCGCAAGTTTCTTTTGCGAGACATTCGGGGCAATATTCTTTATCGACAACGGAAACGCCCTCTGCCTTTATAACGATATTCGGACGGGAAGCGAACATTTTCTCGTTATAATAAACGGAGAATTCTGCTGCGGTAGCGCTTTCGATGACGACTTCGTTCTTTTCTCTGTCGAAAGAAGCGACGATCTCGCCTTCGGTAACGGACGGATCTGCACCGAGCCAGTAGAAATTGGTATGTTCGCGGAGAGGCGCACGCTGAGCAAGGTTCCAGACAACACGGTCGGGATACGGGTTACGTACATGCTGCTTGAGGAAAGAAACGGCATGAGTATCTTTTTCGATATATTCGCGATTACCTTCGCGGAGCCAAGCGGCATTGTCTTTCATAACAGCGCGCGGAGTGAAGTTGGGATCGTTATCGCGGAAGTTATGAGCTTTATCGAAATGAACGTTTGCTTCGTGGATAAATCCGCCGTATTCTTCGGCGAGAGTATCGAGATATTCATCGTATTCGGCAATGAGTTCGTTACGGCGGAAGAAATAGTCACGTTCGCCTGCCTGAATGATAAATGCCATATTACGGAGGTTTTTGAGACGTACGCCGTTCGGACAGCCTGCGGACATATTAGCCGCAGCAAAGCGATCCGACATAAACGGAGTGATCATATAAACACCGTCTCCGCCGCAGGAAAAGCCCATGATATAAACTCTGTTGGGGTCAACATTTTTAAAGAGGAGCATATTGGAAATAAGCTCATCGTAAAGCGGATAGCTTTCGGGGTTTGCGTGAGCGTTCCATGTGTCTCTTACACCGCGGCATGCAACGTAAATACCGTTCTTTACGCCGTCGCGGTAATAGACTTTCATGTGTTCCCACTGGCTGTCGTTCATATCGGGAGTGTCGCTGTGTCCGCCGCCGTGGAGAGCTATGTAGAGGGGATAGCCGTTTTCTTCGGGTTCACCGAGAACGGACATACCGTATCTCATTTTAACTTCACCGAAATGCATTTCGCAGGACTCGATCTCGTCGAGACGTTTCTGATTTTTGGTTTCACGTTCACAAAAATCGTTCCAAACACGTTCACGAAGAAGTGCGCTTTCTTTTTCAGTCATAATGGTCTCCTAAATATTTAAATCAAACAAATTTTTTATTTCATGCAGAAAAATTCGATTATTTCGCCGCTCGGGCCCTTGCAGAAGCCGAGACGTGCGACAAAGCCGGGGGTTCCGACAACATCAGCGGTTTTCGGTTCGACGGTTATTTCGTAGCCTTCTTTTCTTACTGCTTCGATAAAAGCGTCGGGATCATCGACATTGAACGCGAAATGAACGATCGGGCTTTCGGGTTTTTCAACGTCTTTTTCGACTTCGAAAAGTTCGATGCACGCACCGTCTTCGCACTCATACATAGCACAGCGGGACTTTTCGCCGCCCCACGCTCTTACTTTTTTGAGGCCGAGAAGCTCCGTATAGAATTTCTCGGATTTATCGAAATCCGCGGAGTTTACGGCTACATGGTGAAAACCTTTGATTATCATAAATTTCACGGTCCTTTCTTTTTTGTTTTATTCGATAAAATTGGAAGTTATCTGGTCAACGCCCCATCTGTCGAGAATTTCGACATTCGGAACTTCGTTTACAAGCCAGGGATTGACAACAAGGCCTGCAGCTTTCAGTTTTTTGACGATCTCTTCGGTGAGATGTTCAAAATAAGGAGAAATATCGATCTTATTCGCAACAAGTTTTTCGATCATATCATCTTCGACTTTGCCGCATCCGAGCTGTGCGGGGTGATCGGGAAGCTGTCTGCGAAGCGCCATAAGGTTATCCCAGTCACCGGAGATGAAAACGATATTATCGAGATAATCTTCTTCTTTGATAAGCGCAATAAGATCGGTTATATCCTGATCGCTGAATTTCCCCTTGATCTCAAGAAAGCAGACCTTATTATAATGTTTGCAGATACGGATATATTCGTCAAGGGTCGGGATGAAAAGGTCGGATCTTGTTCTCTTTTCCCAATAGTCCTTCATTCGATACTGCTGAAGTTCTGCAAGAGTAAGGTCGCAGACTTTAGCGTCAACGCCCATCATGCCGTTAAGTTCGCCGTCATGAAAAGCGATGAAATAGCCGTCCTTTGTTCTCTGGGTATCGGTTTCAACGCCGTAGAAAGATCTCTGACCTGCGGCAACGAAAGAAGCATTTGTGTTTTCGAGCTCAAGGCCGCAAAGGCCTCTGTGCGCGATCATTTTAGCTTTTTTATTGGGAACTTTTACAGTGTCTCTCAAAGTTTCGGTTATAAGTTTACCGGGTACAAACTGATCCATACAGTGTATATCTCCTTTATTTTTCTAATAATTAATTACTCAATGAAGTTTGATGTTATCATATCAACGCCCCATTTATCGAGAAGCGCGACATTTTCAACTTCGTTTACGGTCCAGCAGTTGATAACGATACCTGCATTGTGAAGCTTTTTAACAAGTTCTTCAGTAAGACATTCAAAATAAGGGTCAATGTCCAATTTATTCTCAACGAGTTTTTCTATGAGTTCATCATCGACTTTACCGCAGATATACTGAGCAGGATGGTCGGGAAGCTGTTTACGCAGATTGATAAGAGAATCCCAGTTACCCGAAATAAAAACCACATTATCAAGATAATCTTCTTCTTTGATAAGAGCAAGCATATCCTCAATATCTTTATCGCTGAAATAATCTTTGATTTCAAGAATGCAGACCTTTTCGTAATGCTTGCAGATACGGATATATTCGTCAAGAGTGGGAACGATGAGATCTGATCTTTTTCTCTTTTCCCAAAAATCTTTCATCTGATATTTGCGAAGCTCCTCAAGGGTTATATCGCATATCTTTATGCTTACACCCATCATTCTGTCGAGCTCGCCATCATGAAAAGCGATAAAATGACCGTCTTTCGTTCTCTGGGTATCCGTTTCGATACCGTAAAAGGATCTCTGTCCTGCGGCGACAAAAGCGGCATTCGTATTTTCAAGTTCAAGACCGCTGAGACCTCTGTGAGCAATCATTTTTGCCTTTTTATTTGGGACTTTCATAGAATCCCTTAAAGTTTCCGATATCCATTTCCCGGGCACAAATTTATCCATAATTCATCTCACCTATTATTCGAGAATATTTGACGTGATCTGATCAACGCCCCATTTATCGAGACGTTCTGCATCTTCGGGATTATCAACAGTCCAGCAGTTGATCGTAATTCCGGCATCGTGCATTTTTTTGATGTTATCTTCTGTAAGATAGCTGAAATGTGCATCAATATCAAGCTTATTTTCAACAAGCTTCGCAATAAGTTCGTCGGTTATCTCTCCGGTAAGGAACTGCGCAGGCTGATCGGGATAATTCTTCTTGAGAAGGATCAGGTTATCCCAGTTAAACGAAATAAAAATTATATTTTCAAGATATCCTTCTTCTTTGATTATATCAACTATTTTGCAGATCTCTTCTTCCGTAAAAGCGTCTTTCAGTTCAAGGACACCTATCTTGCGGTAATGAGCGCAGATTCTGATATATTCATCAAGAGTAGGAACGATAAGATCGGAACGTTTTTTTCCGTCATGGTCGAACATTGAAACTGCTTGGATCTGTTCAAGTGTTGCATCACCCATACGAAGATTTACGCCTGCGACCCTTTCAAGATTGCCGTCATGAATACAAACGATATGACCGTCGGCAGTTCTGTAGACATCTGTCTCAATACCGTAATACGATCTCTGGCCTGCCGCAACGAATGCCGCATTCGTATTTTCGCGCTCAAGTCCGCTGACACCTCTGTGCGCGACCATCTTCGCATTTTTTATATCAACTTTAACAGTGTTTTTTCTCATTTTAAGATATCTCCTTTATATAATAAAGTTTATCTTTGTTTAGTTTACCATAATAAATTAATGTTGTCAAGAGATTTTAAATTTTTATTGACTTTCCTGTTTTGTTATGCTATAATTTTATTAATGAAATTATACATTAACGAGGTGTATGAATATGCTTAATATCAATTTCACCCCCGACTGGGATAATCTGAAGGTACTGTCCCGAAACAGAATGCCTTCGAGATCTTACTATATCCCCGGAGATGCAAATAATACAGAAGCAAAATCCCGTTGGGATATCAGATCAGACCGTTTTATGCTTCTTAACGGTATGTGGAATTTCAATTATTATACTTCCGTTGCCGATGTTCCCGACGATTTCGTGACTGCAGACCTCGGCGGCAAAGAAGAAAAGGTTCCGTCCGTATGGCAGGCTCAGGGCTATGAAAAATGGCATTATACTAACATAAACTACCCCTACCCCGTCGATCCGCCGCACGTTCCGAACCATAACCCCTGCGGTATTTATAAGAGAAAATTCACCGTTCCCGCATCGTTCAAGGGCATGAAGGTAAATCTTTCGTTCCTCGGCGTTTCCGCGGCATATCATGTTTATATCAACGCAAAGCTTGTCGGATACAATCAGGTATCCCATATGACGGGCGAATTTGACGTTACGGATTATCTTTGCGACGGCGAAAACGAGATCTGCGTCATCGTCTATAAATGGTGCGACGGCTCTTACCTCGAAGACCAGGACTTTTTCCGTTGCAACGGTATTTTCAGAGACGTTTTCCTCACCGCACAGCCCGAAGAACATATAAAGGATTTCCTTTTCACCACCGAAGCCAACGGCGATCTTACAAACTTCAAAACCAAGGTGACCGTCAAGACGAGCGCCGAAATGTATGTTAAAATCGAGCTTAACGATAAAGACGGAAAGACCGTTTACACCGAAGCTAAAAAGACAGAAAGAAAAAATGCGGAATTTAACTTCAACGTAGAAAATCCCCTTCTCTGGAACGCCGAAACTCCGAATCTTTACACTCTCGTTATCACTGCAGGCGACGATATTGCGGCGCATAAAGTCGGTTTCAGAAAATTTGAGATCGATGGCAACGTATTCAAAGTCAACGGCGTTGCGGTAAAATGCAGAGGCGTAAACAGACACGACAGCCACCCCGAAAAAGGTTATGCGGTCGAATATGAGGATATCCTCAAAGATCTCACCCTTATGAAACAGCTGAACGTCAACACCATAAGGACATCTCACTACCCCAACGACCCACTTCTTTTGATGCTTGCGGACGAGCTTGGTTTTTATATCGTTGATGAAGCAGATCTTGAAACGCACGGTCTTTTTGGTTGGGATTATGCAACGAAGAACCCCGATTGGAAAGATGCATTTATAGACCGCGCAGAAAGAATGGTTCAGAGAGATAAAAACCACGCCTGCATCATAATGTTCTCCCTCGGCAACGAAAGCGGAAACGGCGAAAATCATATCGCTATGGAAAAATATATAAGAAATGTGGTTCCGAATGTTCTCGTGCATTATTGCGACAATGATGTGGTATCCGATGTTGAAAGCATGATGTACAGATGGGTAGATCAGCTTGTACGCCATGGCGAGGATAAAGAAAACAAGAGACCGTTTTTCATGTGCGAATATGCTCACTCTATGGGGCTTGGTCCGGGCAGTTTCAAGGAATATTGGGAAACCATATATAAATATCCGAGACTTATGGGCGGCTGCGTATGGGAATGGTGCGACCATGCCGTTGCGCATAAGCATGAAGACGGCTCCGTAACGTACACTTACGGCGGCGACCACGGTGAATATCCGCACGACGGAAACTTCTGCTGTGACGGTCTTGTTTACCCCGACAGAACCCCCTCTACCGCGGCTCTCGAAATGAAGCAGGCATACACGCCGCTCAACGTTTCTTTCTGCAAAGACTGCGGCAGAATAAAGATGATAAACCGTCTCGACTTTTCTGACATTTCCGAATATACCGTCAAATGGACGGCACTTCTTAACGGTGACGAGATCGCTTCGGGCATTTTCGAAGATCTCGATATCGCGCCCCATGCAACGAAAGCCGTAGATCTCCCGTTTGCGACAGAAGAAAACGGCGAATATGTCATTACGATCTACGTTGAAGATAACAGAGAACTCAAAGGCATTGAAAAAGGCCATATCTGCTCGGCAGAATCTCTTGTTGTAAAAGAAGCTTGTTATGCTTGCGGCTGCAAGAAAGAAAGCGACAAGAAGCTCGAAGTTGAAGAAAATACAAGATATATAACTGTATGCGGCAACGGATTCGAAGTTAAATTCGACAAAGCCGACGGCACCGTTTCAAGCTACAAGGCATTTGGCGCAGAACTTATCAACGACAGACCGCAGTACCCCGAAAGAAGAGGACTTTGCAGACTTCCAGCAGGCATCAAGCCGAATATATGGCACGCAAAGACAGATAACGATCATTTTCTCAACGATTCGCTCCGCTACTGTGCAGACAGAACATGGCATACCATCACAAACGCGCAGATCGTTCTGATGGGAAAACAGCGTGTTGATATCAAGGTTACAGGCAGTCTCTGCGCGCCCGCTTGCAAGCCCATAATGACGACAGAGCTCGTTTACAGAATAAACGCTTGCGGCAGTATTAACGTCAACGTCAAATACGAATCACTCGTAAACGAAGCGTTCCTGCTTCCGAGACTCGGTATCGCGTTCGAAATGCCGAGAGAATTCGAAAACGTTGAATGGTACGGTAAAGGCGGCGGCGAAAGCTATCCCGATATGCCTCTTTCGACGGTCATCGGCAAATTTACAAATAAAGTTGAAAAGATGCACGAACCGTATCTCCGTCCGCAGGAAAGCGGCAACAGAAGCGAGACCCGCTGGATGAAGATCAAAAACGCCGACGGCGTGGGCTTCTTTATCAGATCAGACAGACCGTTTGACTTCTCGACTCACCACTATACAGATGACGACCTCATCGGCTGGAGACACAGAGAAGATGTCAAGGATATGGGCTTTACACGCATCAACCTCGACGGCTTCGTAAGCGGCATCGGCAGTGGCTCCTGCGGTCCGAGCCCTATGGATAAATATCTGCTGAAAATGATCGGAACGAAAGAATTCTCGTTCAAACTCAAACCGATCAAAGAATAGCATAAAACGATTAAAACCGACAGAACAAAAATCTGTCGGTTTTTTATTTGATAGATTGGGATTGGCTAGGTGAAATGTTTCTTCATTAGTGTATACAGTGTTTTTTTATCATCATCGAGTAAAGAAGTCTCTTTTTTCAAAGCGTAATGGTGAGCGAACTCGGTATCTTCATAGGAGTGATTGTTAATTACAATCGCATTTTTGTATCGAGGTCTCACATGTAAATGTAAATGAGGATTAGGTTTTGTTTCTTTATAAAAGTTATTTAATAAACAACTCCAATTACTCAATTCAGCTCCTAATACTTCCTTATAGACGTATTCTAATCTATCTATGATTGTTTTCAAATCAATCCACTCAGAAACATTTAGTTCTGAAAGACTTCCGCAATGCCTATTCAGCACTAAAATACATCTACCTACATAGTCCTGTACATCCGCTAAATAAACAGACCAATGTAATGATTTATATAATAACCATTCATTTTCTTTATAATCACACCATTCGCACATATTCATCGTTCACACCTACAAATGCTTATTTATCGAGCTGTTCGATTTATTGGAATCTGTTTATTTGCTCTGTTCCGTTATGTCAGGCTCAAAGATCCAGAAAGCATTATCAACCAGCACTTCAACCGTGTTGTTATTTCCGAAAACATATAAGTAACCTGTTCCGAAATTTGATTGATCATTTTCAACAGGAAACTCGGTGCCATTAACCGCAGAAGTGATTTCGCCATCAAATGTCATAATATCAGTTTTCAATCTGTCGCTTTCGTCACCCGTATTTTCATATAAAACACCGTCGATCATTACCATAAGGGGCAGATCGTATTTTACATCATTGTTATTACACCCAACAAATGCCAACACGAATATCAACGATAAAACCAATATTATCAACTTTTTCATACAATCACTCCTTTGTCAAATTCATATTTATCGAACTGTTCGATTTATTGGAATTGGTCAAATTGAAATTATTGCTTCCACAAACTGGTTTGCCTTTTCTGTATGAATACCGTGCCCACAATCAAATTGCTTGATTTTCATATTTTCAATCAAGGCATTGACTCTCTGCAAATCTTCATCAGACAATGCGCCTTGCAACAAACCATTCTCACCAATCGTTGTTTTTGCTTTCATAAACAGAGTGTCGCATTTGATTTTAGAAAGAAGGTCATTGTAATCAACAGTGTCATTGAACGAATCGTTATAAAAGGCTTCTCCAAAATGAGGGTCATAATATTGCAGGCCATTAAAGCCTTCTAAAAACTTTTTAGGCCAAAACAGAACTTTCAGATTTTTGTCGGGATGTTTGGCTCGGTATTTCAATGCGAAACCACTCAGTTTTTCTCTGACAGTTTCTCTGGATTCATCGGGAAAGAAATTCCAGCAATACTGATTCTTGAAATAATAATAGACGAAATCCTTTTCCACATCCTGTAAAAGGAAATTATGGCAGACAGAGGATAAATCCTTGTAATTGTATGTATTGTATCTTCTTTCGCCCCAGCTTGAGAAGAACGGAGGGTCTTCCAATATTAGTTTGGTGCATCTGGGAGATTGTGCTGCAATGTATGCTGCAATCAGTCCACCTGACGAATGACCCAACACGGCAACAGAATCACAAATCACATTTTCAATAAAGTCCATGATGTCGTTGCCGATACTGACCAGATTGTATTTTTCCGGATTGCGGGAACTCTTTCCGTGCCCGTAATAATCTACCATGTACACATGGTAGTACTTTGCAAGTTTTGTAACAACATTATTGAAGCTACAGGAGTTTGTCCCCTGGGCATGAAGCAGTAGTAATTTGTTTTTTGCGGTTCCAACCTCATAGTAGTTCAAAATACTGCTATCATCAATTTTATACTGTGCATTATGAATCTTCATGTTGTATACTCACCTCGTCAAATTCTTATTTATCGAACTGTTCGACCTATTGGAATTTGACTAACTCTCCGATTGTTCCTGTAACAATTCAAATTGTTCCGATGTTACAAGCCGCTTTAATGCAGTCATTGCTTTATGATACTCATTTTCATAATGTGAGAACGTATCCGTTTTTTGTAGTTTGAATCCAATAGAAAGATATAAGAAAATGGCTTTCCAACTCCATGGCTGTGTATGAATATAGACAGGAAGATTCTCTTGCTCTTTAAAACAATTCATAGTTGCATAACATAAGGCTTTTCCTAACCCCCGCCCATGATATTCTTCATCCACAACCAGCCAGTGCAATGAAGATACGATAGACTCTTTGCGTCTATCTTGCCATGCAATACAAGACCCTACTATAAGGTTATCTTCATTCAGAAGAAAAAGAATATTGTTTATTAACGGACGATTCCGTAAATATGTTGAAATAAAGTAACTTTCTGCTTCTTCCAAAGACTCAAAGTCTCCAATGGAACACTCTAATTCTGCCCAAGCTTTTTCATATCCACTTTTATAGGGTACAATGGAGAATCCTTTTGGTAACACAACATCATTGTGTTGATAAGTATCACATCTTAAAATCGTGTTATAAAAGGGTATTGTTCTATCCAACACTACCATGCCCTCCAAATCAAATTCTTATTTATCTAACTGTTCGACTTATTGGAATTTGTCTACTTCCTTTTTTGTTTAAGTAAATATGCTACCAAATATGCAATGCCTGTTAGTATTACACCAAGCACGATATGTCCAGGCATAACCAAAATAAAGAACATTGCTCTATGCTCGCTGTAACTAATTATGGTTGGCATTTCGATAGCACTGTATGCAACGGCCAAGGCTGTTGAAACCAACGGAGAAATCCACAGTAGTTTTCTCTTAACAAAGAAAACTGCAACCACCGTAAGAACGGGTATTACACCCCAGAAAATAATGCTCCACCAATTCATACAATCACACTCCTTTGTCAAATTCATATTTATCGAACTGTTCGATCTATTGGGAATTAGTGATTATACCGGTGTTCCCACTTCGATCAAGTTGCCGTCCAAATCGTAAAATCGGATTACTCGTTGCCCCCAACTATGTGTCATAAGATGATTTACATATTCAATATCGGGATACAGTCTTTCTAATTTTTCGACAAAGGATTCGATATCCTGCTCCTCAAAATACAATTCGCAAGAGTTGCTCTTCGGAACAATATCTCTATCTAAAAACGATTTCCATATTTTCTCGTCTTGAAGGACAAGACCTTCCGTTAAAATCAGATTGCCGTCGTTGTCAAGCACCAAATCTATACCAAATAAATCGTGATAGAATTTTCTCGATTTCTCTATATCTTTAACAACAATCAGAATGTCCTTCAATTTCATATAATTTCTCCGTCAAATTCTTTTTATCGAACTGTTCTGTAAGTATAGGTACATCTTTTTCGGTTACAAATGATTTATCTAAATCATAACAATCGATTTTATTCGGGGGTTATTTGCAGACGAGGACCGTCCCGTCAGCGCAAAGAGCGTAAAGCGCAAAATTTTCCGTCCCTTTAACGCAAACGCAGAATTCCGAAACATCCGTATAGCTCGAAATTTCTTCGGCAAACGGATTATCATCGGTCGCAAGAAGCGTACCTGTTAAAGTCAAAGCGACAGGATAGAAATTATCGTTATATTTCATGATCGCAATATCTTTTATGTCCGTCCACGCCGCAATCTGATCCGCATATTTATTTTCGGGTGAACAGAGAACTTTGCCGGAGCATGAAAGACCGATCGTATTTTCAACATGCTCGGAAGTCAGAACCTTTTTGACATTCATCCAACTTTCGGCATCGGAATTACGATCACAGTCAACGGTATGATCTTTCAAAACAAACGCACAGTTACCGTATTTAAAAGAAATATCCGTAATATTTTCGAGCGTCTGCGAGATCTCGCCGTTATAAACGACATGTACTTTGCCGCTTTCCGTAAAGACATAAAGCCCCGTCATCGACCAGTAACCCGTATCGGGCAGGATCTGATGGCGGATGAAAAGTATACCGTCGTTTTTCGCAATAGAATTTACGATCTCTTCGTTGCTCTCAAATTTATCGGTCTTTACAAGGTGAAGCTCCCCTATCTGCGGATAAAAATCGCAGGTATAAAGCTCTCCGCCTTTTTCGATTAACGAAAGATACTCGGAATAATCGGCATTTTCGAGGAACATATACGAAACGATCGTTTCGTCCTTTACGGCGCACAAAATTCTGCCAGACATCTGTTCAGCCGCAAGAATTGTATCGGTTGCATAAAGTTCGAGCTGTCTTTCGGCGGAAACATCGTCCCAATAAAGCTGATAGAGTTTGGTGCAGTAATCTTCGCGGAAAAAAGTCCCGATATCGAGCCTGTAGGCAGTACCGTTTTCGGCAATAAGCCAGTTATCTGAAATGATCTTTGCTTCGGGAAGAGAAGAAAGATCGTAATATGAATACGTTTGATCGTCAAGCTTCTTTACCGTCTGACCGTCAAGGAAGTACATAGACGAAAGCTTCGTGTTATAAACGGCATCGTGATACTCATTATGAACAGAGCACGGCAATATCTCGTCATGCTCGTTATCTTCAACGTTGCCGAAAGAACAAGCAAACAAAAGAACGAACACAAGACACGCCAAAACTTTTATCTTCCGCATAAATACCTCCCATAAAAAAATGACTTTTTACTGTTTTGCTCCAAGAATCATCGTCATCGAAGTTTCATCAGAAATTCACAGTTTTATCATACTTTATTATATGATACACGAAAAACGACGATTTGTCAAGGGCTTTAACAATAAAAAGCCATAATTTTATAAAAAATATTTTTCAACTAATATTTATTTGGCTGTATTCTGACCGTAATAAGCTGTCGCGCCGTGTTTACGGTAAAAATGACGTTCAAGAAGAACCTGATCCATCTGATTTGTGCGTGTCATATCGGAAACGGAGAAAGTCAGCATATTCATCTGAGCGACACGTTCAAGAACGAATGCGTTTTCAACGGCTTTTGCGGGAGTTTTGCCCCAGACAAAAGGAGCGTGCTGAGAAACGAGGACTGCGGGGCAGTATTCGTAATTGAGATTCTGCTTTTCGAATGTTTCGACTATAACAGTACCCGTATTTTTCTCGTAAGCACCGTTTATTTCTTCGGCAGTAAGTTTTCTTGTTGCGGGAACGGCGCAGGAAAAATAATCCGCATGAGTCGTTCCGAGAGGAAGAATGCTTTCGGAAGCCTGTGCGAAAGCGGTAGCGTAAGTGGAATGAGTGTGAACAACGCCGCCGATCTCGGGGAAATTACGGTAAAGCTCGAGATGAGTGGGTGTATCAGAACTGGGACGGAGCTTGCCTTCGACAATATTTCCGTCAAGGTCAACAACGACCATATCGTCTTCGGTCATAATATCGTAATCGACGCCGGAGGGCTTGATAACGACGAGACCGCTTTCTCTGTCGATACCGCTGGCATTACCCCAGGTGAGCATAACGAGGCCGCATTTAACGAGTTCTATATTTGCGATAAAAACGTCTTTTTTAAGTTGTTCGAGCATAAAAAATCTCCTGTTTGGTTTATTTATAAATAAAGTATAGCCGTAAAACCGTAATTTGTCAAGAAAAAAGAAGGATTTGTCAAGAAAAAGTTCCCCGAAAAAAACTCGGGGAACGTATTATACATATAAATTAACCTGCTTCGCCCCAGACAGCTTCGATGCCGCGCATAGAGGGAAGAAGATGCTCTTCGATAAGAGCTTCGATCTCGTCCCTGTGCGCTTCGATATATTCGGCGGTCGTTTTGTTGTAAGTGAGCCACTCGTGCATCTGATCATACATCTGATAATGGAAATACGTGTAGTCCGCACTGAAGAACATATTATAGAAAACATCCGAGTCGCGCTTATCGTAAAAATAGTTACGGGTCATGAGCGCGAGGATATCGTCGAGCGTCTGATACTCTTCGAACGGTTCATAGATAGCGCTTATAATTGCGGCTGTAGCTTCGGGATGTTTAGACATACGTGAAAACGAAATACATCTTTCGATATTATGAAGGAAACCGAAAGTATATCCGGGTTCGACATCCGGACCGGTGGGCCAGGTTACGAGACCGAAGTTATCCATTTCCTTTGCAATTCTCGAGCCGAGACCGATTATGCTTTCCGAATAGAGAGAGCCGAGAACGGTCGTTCCGTTGATAAGAGCATCAACGGGTTCGGTCGTACTGTCGATAGTATGAGCAAGAGGTCCGTAGAAAATATCGCGGCCCGTATCCATCGCTTTGATAGCTTCCGGAGTGAAAAAGCCGTATTCATATTCGCCTTTATCATTCTTTTCAACATAATGAGAACCGTTGGAAAGAAGGAACATATCGCCGAAAGTATGAGTACTGCAGGTCATGGCATAGTGTTTAACGTCACTGCCTTCGGCAACATAGTAAAGCTCGAGGACTTCCTTGAATTTGTCCCATGTCCATTCACCGTTTTCGAGAAGATCACGTGGATCAGTCGCACCGAGAGTTGCTATATGGTTTTCATTGATAACGATCGGACAGCCGAACGATACGGAAACTTCGGGCCAGAGCAGAGGCACGATGCCGTAAAGGTCATCTTCATAATAAATAACCTCGAGCATATTTCTGTAGCCCCATTTGGCTTCGTTTCTGTAATCTATATATTCTTCGATCTCGGACATACCTACGAGCATACCGAGACGAGCGACATCCGCCCACATATCGGAAATACCGGAAATAACATCGCAGAAAAATGCACCGCTCGCCGATGCCGCAACGAAATTACGGCAGGAATAATAGTTATCGGTATATTTGATATCGAGCTTGCAGTTAAGCCTTTCCTGAACATCTTTAAGGCGCTGAACCGCCATATCGCCGAACTGAGTATCAAGTTCGTAACCGAGACAGCTGTCAAACGCAAGAGCCGCAGCCGTAAGACCGACTTCATAAACGATCTCTACGCCTTCAAGATCAAGTTCACCTGCTTTTTTGACAAAATCAACGTCAAAAACTTCTTCTTCCGCAGAAGCGTTGCACGCCGTTGCAATCAAAGAAATAAGCATCGCAAGAAGCAATAGTTTAGTTATTTTTTTCATAGTTTTCTCCTCTTTTATTTTAAGTATAACAGATATACGATGCATTGTCAATACAAAAAACTCCCCGAAGGAATTCTTCGGGGGATTTATACCGTAAAAATTATTCAGCTTTGCCGTAAACAGCTTCAAGACCGCGCATTGCGGGAGCGGCATATTTTTCTATGTTTTCCGCAGCATAGTCTTCGTTTGATTCAAGATATTCCGTTACAGATTTATTAGAAGTAAGCCAACCGCCTAAAAGACCCGACATACCTTCGTTGAAATACATATAATAAGAGTTAATATACATTCCGTAATAAACTTCGGCATCGCGTCTGTCGAAGAAATAAGTCCTGGTCATAAAATCAATAACAGAGTCCATGTTGGGATATTCTTTAAACGGTTCATAGAGTGCGCTGATAGCCACTGCGGCGGCTTCGGATTGCTGTGAACTTCGAGAAAAAGCGATACAGCTATGAATATTTGAATAATATCCGAAAACATATCCGGGTTCAACATCCGGTCCATGCGGCCATGAAAGAAGACCGAAATTTGACATTTCACGCGCAATTCTGCCCCTTACGCCAACCACTTCGTATGATCTTAAAGCACCGAGCACGGTTTTTCCCGAAAGCAGATTATCCGTGCAAACATCGTATGATTGCTTACAGATTGTATGAGAATTTGGGCCGTTAAATATTTCAATACCGCGTTCCATGGCTTTCTTTGCTTCTTCAGTATATAAACCGGAAACATATTCACCTTTTTCGTCTTTTTCAACAAATGTAGAACCGTTCGAAAATGCGAACATGGAAGCAAACATTCCTGCATCTGCTGTGAGAGAATAATGCTTGATCTCTCCGCCTTCTTCAACATAATATCTGCCGAGACAATCTTCAAAAACATCCCATGTCCACTGCTTATTTTCAATATATTCTCTGGGGTCTGTCTCACCGATAGCCGCAATAAGATCTTCATTCACGACAATGGGGTCACGAATATAAACGGAAAGTTCCGGCCAAAGAAGAGGAGTAAGACCGTAGATATCGTCTTCGTAAGCCATGATTTCAAGCATATTCCGATAGCCCCACTTCGATTCATTTGTATAATCGATATAATCTCCGAGCTCGGAAAGGCCGACAAGCATACCGACTCTCGCCGCTTGAACCAACGGTCCAGAAGCGCCCATGGCTACGTCTGAAATAAACGTACCCGAAACAGCGGCGGTTAAATATTCCGTAGGATCTCCGACGCCGCTCAATAATTCAAATGTACAGTTAAGATTTTTTTCAACCTCATCAAGACGTTCAGCCGCCATATCAGCAAAAACCGTATCAATTTCGTAACCGAGGAAAGTATCTGCCTGACTTTCTGCAAGATATACCTTATAAACAATATTTGCGCCTTCAAGATCTACACCTGAAGAACTCGAAGTAAAATCCATATCAAAAACTTCGGGCTCGGTAGAACCGCACGCAGAAGCAAATACGGAAATAAGCATTGCAAGAAGTAATATTTTAGCTATCTTTTTCATAATTTTCTCCTCTTTTCTTTAAGTATAACACAAAGAACGGTGGTTTGTCAAGAAAAAAAGTTCCACGGTTTTCCCGTGGAACTTATCATAAACAAAATTTTATTCAGCGTCGCCCCAGACAGCTTCGATACCGCGCATGGTGGGGAGAATATATTCTTCGAGACGTTCATTCATCATATCTTCATTTGCTTCGATGAATTCAGTGGGAGTTTTGCCTGATGTGATCCACTGATGGAACATTCCGTACATACCGCTGTAATGGAAATATGTATAATCGGAGTTAAAATACATATCGTAGAAAACTTCGGAGTCACGTCTGTCGTAGAAATAGTTACGTGTCATAAGATCGATGATGCTGTCGAGAGTTTCGTAGCCTTCGAACGGTTCATATATTGCATTGATGATGGTTGCTGCGACCTCGGGATGCTTGGAAACGCGAGAGAAAGCGATACATCTTTCGATATTACTGTGAATACCGAATGCATAACCGGGGTCGACATCGGGACCGGTCGGCCAGGAAAGGATACCGAAATTATCCATTTCCTTTGCAATTCTCGAACCGAGACCGATAATACTATCGGAGTTTACGGCGCTCATAACGGTCGTGCCGCCGAGGATTGCTTCTACAGCGTCGGTCTTTTTATCGATAGTTTCGCCGAGAGTACCGCGGAAAATATCGATACCTTCATCCATCGCCTTCATAGCTCTGGAGGTAAAGAAACCGGGGATAAATTCACCTTTTTCATCTTTTTCGGCATAGTGAGAACCGTTGGAAAGGATAAACATATTGCCGAAAGTCGCATCGGAACAGGTAAGAGCGTAATGTTTAACTTCACTGCCTTCTTTGACATAATAAAGTTCAAGCACTTCGCGGAACTTTTCCCATGTCCATTCGCCGTTTTCGAGATAATCACGGGGATCAGTCGCACCGAGCTGAGAGATAAGCTCTTCATTGACAACGAGAGGACTGCCGTACGAAACGGAAACTTCGGGCCAGAGAAGAGGAACAAGGCCATAGAGGTCGTCTTCATAATAAACGACTTCGAGCATATTTCTGTAGCCCCATTTAGCTTCGTTTCTGAAATCGATATAATCTTCGAGTTCGGACATACCGATTACCATGCCGATACGGGCAACATCCGCCCACATATCGGAAGTACCTGAAATAACGTCACACATAAAAGTGCCGCTGGCGGAACAAGCAACGAAATTTCGGCAGGAAACACCGTTATTTACATAATTTGTTTTAACGACGCAGTTGAGATTTTCCTGAACGTCTTTAAGTCTCTGAACCGCAAGATCACCGAACTGTGTATCAAGTTCGTAACCGAGACAGTTATCGTATGCGAGCGCGGCATCCGTAAGACCTATCTCATAAACGATCTCGATACCCTCAAGGTCGATCTTGCCTGCTTCTTTGACAAAGTCCATATCAAAAACTTCCGGTTCGGCAGAGCCGCACGCTGAAGCAAATACGGAAATAATCATCGCAAGAAGTAATATTTTAGCTATCTTTTTCATATTTCAGTTCCTTTACAGTTTTTTCAGTATAGCACGAAAAACGGTAATTTGTCAAGAAAAATTTTTGTTTTTTCAAGAAACTTCTATTGTCAAGCACAAAAACTCCCTCGGATGAGGGAGTTTTGAATGTCTGAATATCTTTTATATATTATTCTTCGCCCCAGAGAGCATCGATACCGCGAACGGAAGGAAGAACGTATTCGTTGATATCGTTTGTGATCTTTTCGGTATTGGCTTCGATATATTCGACGATAGATTTATTGGAAGAGAGCCAGTCCTGAGTGGAGCCGTGCAGACCGTAATGGAAATAGTTATATTCGGATGAACGGAACATATCATAGAAGACTTTAGCATCTCGTCTGTCGAAGAAATAGCTGTGAGCCATATGGTCGATGATATCGTCGAGAGTTTCGTAACCTTCAAACGGTTCATAGATCGCATTGATTATAGCCGCGGTTGCTTCGGGATTATGAGAAGCGCGGGAGAATGCAATACACATTTCAATATTGGAATGTGTAGCAAAATTGTAGCCGGGTTCAACATCGGGACCGATAGGCCAGGAAAGGATACCGAAGTTATCCATTTCTTTGGTGATTCTGGAACCGATAGTGACGATCTTGTCGCCGTTCATAGCGCCCATAACGGTTTTGCCGCTGATAAGGGAGTCTACAGCGTCGGATTTACCGTCGATAGTGTGAGCGGTATCACCGTAATAGATATCGTTTGCAGCTTCCATAGCTTTGATCGCAGTATCGGAAATAAAACCAGGGACATATTTACCGTTAGCATCTTTTTCAGCGTAAAGGTCGCCGTTTGAACGTACAAACATAGCGGCAAAAGCGCCTGTGCCGCAGGTGAGAGCGTAATGTTTTACTTCGCCGCCCTCTTCGACATAGTAAAGTTCGAGAACTTCTTTGAATTTATCCCAGGTCCATTCGCCGTTTTCGATATAGTCACGCGGGTCTGTAGCACCGATGGAAGCAATAATATTTTCGTTTACAACGATGGGAGATTCGAAAGTGATTGCAATCTCGGGCCAGAGAAGAGGAATTACGCCGTAAAGGTCGTCTTCGTAATAAACGACTTTAAGCATATTTCTGTAGCCCCATTTTTCTTCGTTGCGGTAGTCGATAAAGTCTTCAAGTTCGGACATACCTACAACCATGCCTATACGGGCAACGTCTGCCCACATATCAGAAATACCGGAAATCGCGTCACACATAAAAGTGCCGCTGGCGGATGCCGCAACGAAAAGACCGCAGGACGAGCCTTTTTCTCTGTAATTTACGTTTACTTTACAGTTGAGCTGTTCCTGAACATCTTTAAGTCTCTGTGCGGCGAGGTCTCCGAACGGAGTATCGACTTCGTAGCCGAGGCAGGACTCCATACCGAGAGCCGAAGACGGAAGACCGAATTCATATACCATTTCAAAGCCTTCAAGGTCGATACCCGAGCTTTCGCCGACAAAATCCATATCAAAAACTTCTTCTTCGGCCGTTGCGTTACAAGCTGTCGCGATAAGCGAGATAAGCATGGCAAGAAGCAATATTTTTGCTATTTTCTTCATAATTTATAATCCCCATTTCATGGTTTTATATTACTTTCAGTATAGCATAAATCGCATGCTTTGTCAATACAAAACGGTCCTCCCCGAAAAGAGGAAGACCGTTTTAATATGACGATTAATTATCTGGTGAAGGGGTTTTCGGTGGGATACGGGAGTTCCTTGGGCTGGTTGTAGTAGATATTTTCTACGCCGAGAAGTCTCATAGCCGCAAAGAGAGTCTTACCGCAATGAGCAAAACCGATACCTGCGTGATGCGGGAAGCCGTTCTGAATAAGAACGTGACGGTAGAATCTGCCCATTTCTTTGATGCCGAATACGCCGATAGAACCGAAGGATTTCGGATCAACGTCGAGAACTTCGCCCTGAGCCATATAGGTTCTGAGCTGACCGTCAGCGGAACCGTGGAGTCTGAAGATGGTAACGTCGCCGTCTTTGATAGCGCCGTCGAGAGTACCGCGGGAGATATTGGGTTCGCTATCGGGTTCGAGAGTACGTTTCATGATAAGCTGATGCTTCATGACGGGTTTCTTGATAAGGCAAGCAGCGGTGTTGCCGCAGTGGAAGCCCATGAAGAGATCGCTGTGTTTGTAACCTTCGATAGCGTTCTTTTCGTACATATCCTTGGGAACGGTGTTGTTAACGTCAAGGAGAGTTACGGGCTGCTGAGTTGCGCACTGGAGAATAAATTCGGAAAGTGCACCGTAAAGGTCAACTTCGCATGCAACGGGAATACCTCTTGCCGCAAGTCTGCCGTTTACATAGCAGGGAACGAAACCGAACTGGGTCTGGAATGCGGGCCAGCATTTGTTTGCGAAAACAACGTATTCGCTTGCGCCTTTATTCTTTTCAGCCCAGTCAAGAAGGGTAAGTTCGTACTGAGCGAGTTTTTCGAGAACGGTGGGGTATGTATTGCCGTCTTTGCCGAGTTCTTCAGCCATTTCAGCAACAACAGCGGGAATTCTTTCGTCGCCTTTATGTTCATTAAAGGAAGCGAAAAGGTCGAGTTCGGAGTTTTCCTGAATTTCAACACCGATATCGTAAAGCTGCTTGATGGGAGCGTTACATGCAACAAAGTCGAAAGGACGGGGGCCGAAAGAAATGATCTTGAGGCTCTTAACACCGATATAAACTCTTGCAATATCAACGAATTCACCGATCATGCCTGCAACTTCGTCAGCAGTGCCTACGGGATATTCGGGGATATAGGGGTTGATCTTACGGAGAAGCATGTTAACGGACATACTGAGCATACCGCAGTAAGCGTCGCCTCTGCCGTCGATAAGGTCTTCGTCGGATTCTTCGGCAGCAGCTACGAACATAACGGGGCCGTTGAATTTCTGAGCGAGCATGGTTTCGGGACCTTCGGGACCGAAGTTGCCGAGGAAAATAACAAGAGCATTAACGCCTGCAAGGTTGATCTCATTGAGAGCCGCCATAGCGTCTTTTTCGTTTTCAACGATAGTCTGCGCTTCGAATACGGAGATACCTGCTTTGTTGCATTCTGCAACGACAGCTTCTCTTCTTCTCTTACTTAAAGACATGGGAAAACAGTCACGGCTGACAGCAACGATACCTGTTTTCACGGTAGGAATATTTATCATGTTGATCATTCTCCTTATATTAATTTATAAACTTTTTTGTTTGTCAAGATAACTCTGCAAAAGAACCGCCGCGGCAGCACTGTCGATAAGTCCGCGCTGTTTTTTGGAGTTCTTTTCGTTTTCGTGAAGCAATTTTGAGGCGATAACGGTGGTATACATTTCGCTTAAAAGCTCAACATCAAGCCCCGATGCTTCTCTCAAACGTACGGCGAACGCTTTGACGCGCTCCGCCATATCGCTTTCGCGCATATCCGTGCGCAAAGGAAGACCCATAATGATCTTTTCGGGACGGATATTTGCGATAACGGCAAGCAGTGCCGTGAGCATTTTATCTTCGTTTCGGGACGGAAGATGCTCGAGGGGGGTCGCGATCGTTCCCATAATGTCGGAAACGGCGAGTCCCGTACGGGAAAGCCCGTAGTCAACAGCCAATATTTTCATCTGTAAATCTCAATCAATTATATTCGGGAAGCCAGCCTTTATGGGCAACGATAAGATCATCGCACATCGCACGGATATCGTCGATAGAAAGTTCTGCGGCGGTGTGGGGATCCATCATAGCAGCCTGGTAGATATAATCTTTCTTCTTTGTTACAGCCGCCTTGATCGCAAGAAGCTGAACGTTGATATTCGTTCTGTTCATTGCGGCACACTGCTCGGGAAGAGCGCCGACATAACAGGGGTTGACACCGTTTCTGTCGATCATGCAGGGAACCTCGACGCACGCCTCGGACGGAAGATTCGTTATAAGGCCCGTGTTGAGGACGTTGCCGTGTATTCTGTACGGAATATCGGTTTCCATTGCATTAATGATATACGATGCGAATTCGCCCGTTCTGCTATGCTCGAGATCTTTATTGTTGGTAAGATCTTCGCGCATTTTATTCCAGCCTTCGATCTGATTTACGCAACGACGGGGATATTCATCGAGGGGAATATTGTAACGTTCGATAAGTTCGGGATATTTATCCTTGATGAAATACGGCATATACTCGGAGTTATGCTCGGAAGACTCGGTAACGTAATAGCCGAATTTTTTCATAATATCGAGACGTACAAGGTCCCAGCCGCAATGCTCGCGGATATAAGCATCGTCGTTTGTACGTTCTTTGAGCATGGGATAAAGATCGTTGCCGTCGAGGTCGGTAATTTCGTAAAGCCATGCCTGATGGTTGATACCTGCGATCTTCCATTTCATGTTCTTTACCATATCGCCGAAACCGAGTTCGTTAAGAAGACCGGAAGCACAGCCCTGAACGCTGTGGCAAAGGCCGACGGTCGGAACATCGGTATAACGCTGCATCGCACCCGAAAGCATAGCCATGGGGTTCGTGTAGTTGATAAACAAAGCATCTTTATGCGCATATTTTTTGATATCTTCTGCGATATCAAACATTACGGGGATCGTACGGAGAGCACGGAAGATGCCGCCGATGCCGAGAGTATCGGCGATCGTCTGACGAAGACCGTATTTCTTTGGTATCTCAAAGTCGGTGATCGTGCAGGGATCGTAGCCGCCTACCTGAATTGCGTTAACGATATATTTTGCGCCCTTGAGAGCTTCCGCACGGTCGAGGGTCGCTGTGATCTTTGCGTTTGCTTTATATTTTTCGTTAAGGTTTGATATCATTCTGTAGCTGTCGTCAAGACGAACGGGGTCGATATCGTAAAGAGCAACTTCAAGTCCGTTTAACTCGGGAACAAGGAAGCAGTCGCCGATAACGTTTTTCGCAAAAACGGTACTGCCCGCACCGATAAAAGTCAACTTAGGCATAATGATCGTACCTTTCTTCAGAATTATTTATATAAATTTACGCGTTTTCTTCGATATAATCGCAAACATCGCCGACGGTCTTCATTTCCTGAGCAACATCGTCGGGAATGGTGAGGTTGTACTGTTCTTCGAGCATCATGAGCATATCAACGATATCGAGGGAGTCAGCACCGAGGTCATCGATTATATTGGTTTCTCTTGTAACTTCTTCAACGGGCATCTCAAATTTTTCGGAGATCATTGCCGCTACTTTTTCAAAATACATATTATTTTCTCCTTTAACAGAAATTCGGATCGGACGTCCGAAGACAGCCGTACCGTAAAACTATGATATACTTAATTATAAATCATTTATACGGTGTTTGTCAAGTACCGATTAATATTTTTATTCTTTTACGGGCCTACGATCATGGGATTACTGAGATAGAAGAACAAGATCGTGAAGATCGAGCCGAAAAAGAAGATCCAGAAAGCGAACGAAGTGAAAAGTCCTTTTACGGATTCTTTTGCGGAAAGACGGAGATACTCATCATCGTCATCCCTCGGCGCGGGATAGACCGTTCTTATGCCGTAACGTAAAATGAGAATAACACCGGAAATTACCGCAACAGCAAGGCATGCAATGCAGATAACGGTCATATACGGGGCGAGAGATTCACCGTAAAGATAAAGAGAATATATCGCAAGATCACGGACGAGCGCTGCGGTGAAAGTGACATACAGCGAAGAGGTCTTCATATAAAGCCATGAAAGAATTATGCCCGAAATGAGAATATACGGCATTTTAACGAGTGAGCCGGAAAAGCCCATTGCGATAACTGCGGCAAGAAGAAGACCGAGACCTGTGTTTGCTCTGCGGAAGCGTTCGGTGATGATTCCGCGGAATACGATCTCTCCCGAAGCCGCGGAAAGAAGCGAAACCAATATCATGCTTACGAGATTTGAGGGAAGCGAATCGAAATCATAAGGCAGATGTTCGTGCAGGACGTAGCCGAATTTTCCGAGAAGACCGAAAAGTTTGTCCGACAAAACGACCGTCGGAACTGAAATACCGACGACACAAAGCGTTCCGAAAACAAAGAAAAGCGGACTTTTTCTCTTCGGAATAAACATATTGGAAAACGATATATCGCTCTTTTTTGCATATATCGCAAACGGACCGACCAAGGCCGCCGCAAGGATAAATGCGCGGAGAAGATTATCCCCGAGATCGCTCGAATTGGGGCTCATAACGGCGTAGATCTTATCCGCCAAAGCCTCACCGAGGAAATTTAAAACAAAAACGATGCAGGTGCAAACAAAAAGAGCGTTAAAAAGAACATACAGAAATTCTTTTCTTTTTTCTTCTTCAAAAGTAAGATTTTTTTTCATTCGGAACCTCGTTAATAATTATTTGCCTAAAAAGAAGAGAGCTACCGTGCCCGGACCGCAATGAGAAGAAAGAACGGGACTGATATAGTTAAAAATACATTCGGTAATTCCAGTCGCTGCGGTCACCTGCTCTGCGACATATTCGGCATCCGCAAGGCTGTCGCAATGGCTGACGGCGAATTTTTTTGTATTTTCTCTGTCCATCTGTTCGATCATGGTAGCGACGAGTCTGTCGAGAGCCGCTTTTCTGCCTCTGATCTTGCCGCTAACGACAAGTCTGCCGTCTTCCGCATGAAGCATCGGTTTTATGCCGAGAACTCCGCCGAAGACTGCCGACATTTTCGTTATTCTGCCGCCGCGGTAAAGATGCTGAAGATCGTCAACAGTAAAAAGATATCTCATTTTAGGCGCCTTTTCGCGAAGTATCTCGGCAACCTCAGATGCAGGCTTGCCCTCTTTACGAAGCTCGCAGGCGATATCTGCACAAAGGCCCTGACCGAGAGAGCCGCCGTAGGAGTCGATTATATAAATTTCAGCAGACGGAACTTCGTCTTTTAACATATCTGCGGCGATGCAGAAGCTGTTATAAGTTCCGCTGAGCCCGGAAGAAAGGGTAAAATGGATGAGTGGTCTGCCGTTAACGAAATGCTTTTTGAGAAATTCGTATGCGGAATCGGGGTTGATCTGGGAAGTTTTTGTCATACGGCCGCCGCGGAGCTGT
This sequence comes from Clostridia bacterium, assembly GCA_017621705.1. Classification (GTDB taxonomy): domain Bacteria; phylum Bacillota; class Clostridia; order Oscillospirales; family UBA644; genus HGM12619. The sequence continues at coordinate 68,449 of JAGASR010000035.1, forward strand.
TCAAAAAACACTTCCGCAGGTTCGGTGGGATTTTCATCCGTGCCGTATTCGATACCGTCGGCAAAATATGTAAGCTGTGCGACAGCAATATCGTTTTCACGAAGATAATCTTCGGGAAGATCTGCGCAGGAGTCTACTGTTATGGTAAAAAGAGTTTCGGTGAGCATAGTCATCAAAATATCCTTATCTTAAAATTTTTATGTTGTTATAAATTAAAACTGAGTAAGTTCGCCCTCGAGTTGAAGATCAAAAAAAGAGTTCTGGCGAAGCGCCTCATAAAGAACGATCGCAACGGAATTCGAAAGATTTAGGCTTCGAAGAGAAGTGCGCATGGGAATACGAATCGATCTGTCGTAATTATCGTGAAGAAGCGTTTCGGGTAGCCCTTTCGTTTCTTTGCCGAATACGAAAAACGCATCTTCGGGGTATTCAATATCGCTGTAGGTATGCGCGGCTTTTGTCGATGCGAAATAAAGCGGCTTACCCTTTGCGTATTCTAAAAAATCGGAGAGAGATTCATGGATATGAAGGTCGAGTTCGCTCCAGTAATCAAGCCCCGCGCGCTTTAATTTTGAATCGTCTATTGTAAATCCGAGAGGCTTTACAAGATGAAGAGCCGCACCGGTGCAGGCGCAGGTTCTGGAAATATTGCCCGTATTCTGCGGAATTTCGGGCTCGACAAGAACTATGGAAAACATTTATTTACCTCTTAATATATGCGTTCAAAACTTAAAAATCTCGTTCCCTGAAAAGAGAGTTTGCCTTTATCTCCCTCGACGAGCATACCGTATTCCGAAGACGGAACTGCAAGTTCGAGTCTGTCGCCGCTTTCGAACTGGAAAGTCGCATAATACGTCGTGCTGACGTGCATATTGTTATTCCCGTGATGACGGTGCATCTGACCTCTCTTTGTTACAACAGTCGCATCGACGGTGAGCTTCGGCGAATGATTGTTTTTATTCCACTGACTGATATTTTTAACGATGATAAAAACAAAAAGAAAAATAAAGATCAGAAAAAATATCCCGAAAAACACAGGGAAAATATCAAACATAAACATACCCATTCAAGTAACCTCCGTTATCATCATATCTCGGCTTTGAGAATAAGCTCTTTTCTTTCTTTTTCGCAAAGGTCGATCTGCCTTTCGGTAGATTCAAGCATCGTTTCAAGCTTGCCGAGGACACGGTTTATCTGATTATGAATATCTTTTACGCTGTCGAGAGATTCCCTTATCGTATCGAGTACCGAAAGATCCATAAAAAGACCGTCAAAGAAATGGTCGGCAAATTTTGTGAAACTGTCAAGACCGACTGAAATATCGCCCTTTATTTTAACATCTACAAGCTCTGTTTTGAATCGGCGAAGCTGTATCTGCAGAACTTCGATCTTTTCCTGTGCATCGTCAATGGCGCCGTGTTTTAATACGTCTGCAATAAGGCCTCCGCCAAAGACATCCCACGTTCCGTAGCCTTCGGCATCTTCCATGCTCGAAATAATGGAATTTGCAGTCGCAAGCGCAGTCTTTCCTGCAGAGATCGCTTCATCTATCTCCTTTTTTCTGCTCTGCATAGAGGAAATCAGCTCTTCGCATTTAAGAACTTCGCTTGCAGTCTCGTTTTCGGAAGAGGTTAAGACCGCAGCCTTTTCGGTAAGGAGCGCATCATACTGTTTTTCGCAACCGTGAAGGGAAGAAAGCTCGTCTTTATATTTCCATATATCGTCTTTGACGGCTTCGAGCTCACGAACGGCGGCATCGTATTTTACAGCGGCGGAGTATGCTTCTTCACGCTCTTTATCGAGCTTTTCGTTCTTTTTGCCGATAACTGCATAAAAAAAAGCCGCAAGGGATCTGCTCTCGAGAAGATCGACATCATCCTGCTCATCTTTTTTCACAAGACCGAGAGCATGCACCTTACGTTCAAGCATTTCACGCTCGGATGTAAGATGATCGATCATATTCTCAAGTTGTTTTTTTCTTGATATTTTTGCAGACAGTTCTGCTAAACGATCGTTAAATAAAGTCATTTACAGCTCCGTTAAAATTATATTATATCAGTTTAAGTATACCACGAATATCTTCGCAATTCAAGTATTTTCCGAAAAATTCATAAAAAAACGTAAAAATACTGTTTTTTCGAGCATTCGCTCCGCACTTTGTCGAACGGTTTTTCTTGAAAAGCGAAGCGACGTAATGTATAATAAAATCACACCAAACAACAAACACAAAACGAAAGGAAGTTAAAAATGAACGATATTGTAACCCGAAATATCGGACGTCTGAGGGAAATACCGATAGATTTTATCGAGAAAACGGAAAATCAGCCGCGAATACATTTTGCGGAAAAAGAAATGGACGAGCTTTGCCGAAGCATAAAGGAGATCGGCATTATTCAGCCTTTGACGGTAAGGTACTGCGGAGGCGGCGCTTATGAACTGCTTGCAGGCGAACGGAGGTTCCGTGCGGCAAAGATGATCGGGCTTTCGAGCGTTCCGTGCATAATAACGGATGCGGACGACGAAAGTTCCGCAATCATAACGCTCGTTGAAAACCTGCAGAGAAAAGACCTTGATTTTTTCGAAGAGGCTTCGGGAATAGCGTTGCTGATAAATAAACTCGGGATAACGCAGGAGCAGGCGGCGCAGAAGATCGGAAAAAGTCAGTCTGCAGTCGCAAATAAATTACGGCTTTTACGGCTGCCGAAAACCGTTCGCGAAAAGATAACGGAATACGGACTTTCGGAGCGTCACGCAAGGGCGGTGCTTTCTCTTCCCGATGAAAAAACGATGCTTGATGCGCTGAAAGCGGCAAAAGAAAAGCAGATCGGCGCAGACGAGTTCGAAAAAGCGATCGCAAACTGGGTCCCGGGAGAAAAGAGCAAAAAGAAAAAGCCCTCCGTCACAGGTTTTTGCCGTGACATCAGGCTTTATGTCAATACGATATCGAAGACCGTCAAATTAATGAAGTCTTCGGGGATCAACGCTTCCCTCGAAAAAGAAGAGGGAGACGGAAGTATCGTTTACACGATAACAATTAAAGAAGTTTCTCCATGAGTTTTCCGCTTGTTTCGACGAACTCGGAAAGTTCTGCGGCGGAGAGTTTACGCTGACCGAGAAGTGCGAGGGTATAGATATGCTTCGAGAGCTGTTTTGCGAGGTCTTCGTCAGCAGAGGAGAGCTTTTTGATGAGAGCGCTGTTGGAGTTGAGAATGAGAGTTGCTTCCTGCGGCATGGAGTACGCACTTACGTCTTCGCCGGAAAGTCTGTAAAGATGCATCATTTCTTCAAAACGGCGGCTCTGTTCGGAAATATTGAGAAGAGCGGGGATCTTTTCGTCTGCGAGCGGAGAGATCTCCACTTTCATTTTATCGTTGCCGGAAGCTTCGATGAAAAGTTTTTCGAGAGCTTCATTTTTATCGGCATCGCCTTCGCCCTTGAGAGCGCTTGCGTCGGCATCAACACGCATGAATTTGGTATTTTCAAAGCCCTGTTCGATAGAGGTGATGAACTGGGAATCCATAACGTGTTCGAGAACTACGGTCGGAATTCCGCGAGCTTTGAAGAGGTTGACGTAAACTGCCTGCTGAACGGGGTCGTTGGTGTAGTAAATAACTTTTTCGGTCTTATCTTTGTTTGCATTTTCGTTATATTCTGCAACGGAAAGATATTCGCCGTCGGTCGTCTTGAAAATAAGAGAATCCTTTACTTTATCGAAGAATTTCTTATCGCGGATGCATGCGTATTCGACGAAAGTCTTGATATCGCTCCAGCATTTTTCGTAATTTTCACGTTCTACGTTAAACAGGCTGTTGAGCTTATCGCAAACTTTCTTTACAATATGGTTTGCGATCTTTTCAACATATGCGGAACCCTGAAGATAGCTTCTGGAAACGTTAAGGGGAAGTTCGGGACAGTCAAGAACGCCCTTGAGCATGAGAAGATAATCGGGAAGAACTTCTTTGATATTATCTGCAACGAAAACGCGGTTGTAGAAAAGTTTTACCTGACCTTCGAGGCTCTCATATTCGTTCTTGAGGCGCGGGAAATAAAGAATACCCTTGAAATTGAGCGGATAATCGGCATTGATATGAATATAGAAAAGAGGATCATTCCAGTCATAGAAGACTTTTTTATAGAACTCTTTATATTCTTCGTCAGTGCACTGAGAGGGATTTTTCTGCCAGAGGGGTTCGGTATCGTTTATGGGTTTACGTTCGTCCATAACTTCGATCTCGTTGCCCTGAGCATCGGTCTCTTTATGTTTGGGAAGCTCTTCGCCTACGACTTCGAGATAGATCGGGAACTGCATAAATGAGCAGTATTTGCCGAGGATCTCTGCGATCTTACTCTTTTCGAGGTATTCGAGTTCGCTTTCGGAAACGCACATTGTGATTTCCGTACCTCTGGAAGTTCTGTCGCCCTGAACCATTTCGTATTCGCCGTCATCGGTGCAGGTCCAGAAAACAGCGGGAGCATCGGTATAAGATTTGGTGGAGATATTGACACGTTCAGCCACCATAAAAGAAGAATAGAAACCGAGGCCGAAATGACCGATTATGCCGTCGGGTCCCTTTGCGTCTTCGGCATCGCTGTCGTATTTCTGAATGAAATCGAGAGCACCGGAAAGAGCGATCTGATTGATATATTTTTTGACTTCATCTTCGGTCATGCCGATACCGTTATCGGAGACGGAGAGAGTCTTTTTTTCTTTATCGATAACTACCCAGATGCTGTAGTTGTCGTCGATATTTTTTGCCTCGCCGATAGCGGAGAGGTGTCTGAGTTTCATAATGGCATCGGATGCGTTGGAGACGAGCTCACGGAGAAAAATATCTTTATCGGAATAAAGCCATTTTTTGATAACCGGGAAAATATGCTCGGTCTGGACGCTGATGCCGCCTTTTTCTGCCATGTAATTTAACCTCCGGGAAATAAGTTGATTATATCTGTACGCTGTTTCGGATCGGCATAACCGATCCGAATTTGCATATTTGCATTTAGATTACTTTGTGTCGCCCCTGAATTCGCGAACGGTCTCGACCATCGCCATATATCCCGAAAACGGAACGTAATTCGGAATGGAGTTTCCGGAACCGATCGCAACGCCGCCCTTATCGGAACAACGGTGAAGTACATCTAGCGTATACTCACGGATCTGCTTTTCATCAAAACGGCAAAGAATATCCGTATCGACACCGCCGAAATTGCCTATGCGGTCGCCGTATCTGTCTGTCCAGACGGAGAACGGGGCTATCTGATCTTCGTTTGAATGTTTGGCGTCAATACCGCCGTCGCAGATCAGTTCGTCCATAACGGAAAAGAGATTGCCGCAGGAATGAAGAAGGAAAGGCTTGCCGTAGGAGTGAACGAGATCTGTAATCTGCCTGTACTGCGGAATGATATATTTGCAGACATCGGTTTTTGAGAGCATTGTGTTGCTCTTGTAGCCGAGGTCGTCACCGAAACGCAGAACACAGAAAATATCACCGTACTCCTTCATAAAGCGCTGCCATATTCTGACATTCGTCTGCCCTACCCTTTTGAAGACTTCGTCATACATTTCCGGATCGTCCGCGGACATAAAGCAGAGATTCATATATCCGATTATATCCTGAACGCATTCGAAAATACCGTTGCCGACGCCGCCGATAGCTTTCATACCTGCAGGCATCGCTTTTCTCAGTGCTTCGAAATGAGGGGCATACGCTTTAAAAAAGTATTCGGGGATCTCGTCGAACGGATACTTCAAAAGGTCGTCCATCGTTTTTATTGAGGATTCGCAATGAGCGCCGAGGCATCCGTTTCCGGGCATTACGGATGTTATACACGCTTCGAAAGTGACCGTATCGTATCCGTTTTTACGGAAGAATTCGCAGTAACCCGAATAATATTCATCGAGATCATCGCTGTAAAAGTGTCTACCCAATAATTCGGCCATCGTTTCGTAGCAGATGAGGTGTTCGTAAATCGGGAGACGATCGGGACGGATATTTCTCGCAGCTTTTTCGACATTTCTGTAATCGGGACAAAATTCCATATAGATCTCCTTTTTGACAGATAATTTTTACTGTGTATATCTGAAGCCTTTGCCTATGATCTCGCTGGTATTGGTAATAAAAATAAACGATTCGGGGTCGATCTGTCTGATATATCTGCGGAGCATTACTGCCTGCGCGGGAGTGGTTACGGTGAGGATAAGGGTTTTCGGTTCGCGCGTAAAAGCACCCTCACCGTGACAGATCGTTGCACCTTTATGAATGCTGTTTGTTATAAACTCGACGACCTCTTCGGGTTTGGACGTAATGATCGTCATATATTTATGTAAATTGATATTTTCGACTGCGGTATCGATAACGAGCGTCTTCATAACAAGACCGAGAAGCGAGAACAAACCGGCTTCGACACCGAAGAAGAACGCACCGAGTGTTATAAGTATATCGGTAAAAAGTAGTCCTTTTGTGACATTTATCGTAGTATATTTTGCAAAAATCATTGCGACAATATCCGTACCGCCGGAAGATGCGCCGATATTGAACAAAATAGCAGTACCGACAGACGGAATAGCTACCGCAAAAATAAGTTCAAGGAACGGCTGATCGGTAAACGGTTTTGCCATCGGGAAAAAGCTCTCGAAGATTGCGGTAAAGACCGAGATCATGACGCTCGCATATATCGTCTTTGCGCCGAAACTTTTACCGAGAAATATGAATCCTACAACGATAAGAAGCATATTTACGACAAGAAGAAAAGTACCGCTTGATATATTCGGGAAGAATTTCGTTATAACAACCGAAAGACCCGAAACGCCGCCTATCGAAAAATTATTGGGAAAGCGGAAGAAATAAGAACCTGCCGCATTACCCAATGCGCCGATAGTGAGAAGCAAAAAAGTTATTAAATTATCTTTGGTCAGTATTTTTGACACAATAGAATTTTCGTTTTTCATTTTATTTCTACATCATTCGGTATAATGAGAGCGCAAAGAAGATACGCCCAAAAACCCAAAGTTCCGCAAAGAGCTGCAACCACCCAGATTATACGGATAAGGGTCGGATCGATATCGAAATATTCGCCGACACCGCCGCAAACGCCGCAGAGTTTACGGTTGACACTGCTTTTTAACAGACGTTTCATTTTACGTATCTCCTGAACTTATTCTTTGATGAAAGGGCATGCGCCTTTATAGCCCATATTGGTGGGAATATAAGTTCCGTTTGCTTTTGCATCTGCAATACGCTGTTTTGCGCGCGCCATTTCGCCGTTCTTGACCCAGAGCGGGAGCCATTCTTCGCAGGAAATGAGCATTTCGTCCGCAAGCTGATTGATCTCTGCGGTATTGAGAACTGCGCCGGTGAGAGGGTCCATCATAAGAGCCTGACGGAGAAGTTTGATATCTGCGGAAACTGCGGCTTCGACTGCAAGTCTCTGTACCCAGATGCTCTGCGAGCAGACAGCGGCACAGCCGAGGGGCAGATCGCCGTATTTCGGAACGGAAATACCGTTGATATCAGCATAACACGGAACTTCGACTATACATTCATCGGGAAGGTTCGTGATCGTTCCGTTATTCATAACATTGAAATGACCGCGGTAGCAGTGACCGAGCTCGAGACCTTCAATGATGAAAGAGCCGTGTTCGGAGCTTCTGCTGCCGTATTTTCTCGGTTCTTCTTCGAGGAGTTTCGGGAATTCTTCGATAAACCATTCACGGTTTTCGTGGCATACTCTGTAGTAGCCGCCCGACTCGCCGTCGATCCAGCTGCCGAGTTTGATCCAGTCTTTGATCTCATCGGGACGTTTTCTGTACCATGCAACGTATTCGGAAAGATGGCCGTTGGATTCGGTAGAATAGTAGCCGAACTGTTTGAGCATATCGATACGTACTTTTTCGGTCTGAGACAGATTTTCGTTTTTCTCGTACGCTTCGAGGACTTTGCCCGTCATATCTTCGCCCTTATGGGAAAGTTTTACATACCATGTCTGATGATTGATGCCGACGCAGGAATAGTCAAGCTCGTTTGCGGGGATACCGAGAGCGCTTGCAATCTGCGCATGACCGCCCTGAACGCCGTGACAAAGGCCGAGGGTATAAACTCCGCCGTATTTATTTGCAGCCCAGGTAACCATGGCATTGGGGTTGCCGTAGTTGAGCATGATAGCTCCGGGTGCGGCGTATTTTTTGATATCTTCGCAGAATTCGAGAATAGCGGAAATACCGCGCTGACCGTACATTATACCGCCTGCGCAGAGAGTATCACCGACGCACTGGTCAATACCGTAAGCCATCGGGATCATAACGTCCTGCTCGAACGCTTCGAGACCGCCGATACGGGCTGTGTTGATAACATATTTTGCACCGACGAGGGATTCTTTTCTGTCGAGAGTCGATTTGATCTTGATATTAAGACCGTTAGCATCGATATCTCTCTGGCATACCTGCGTTACCATATCAAGATTGCGTTCATCGATATCGTGGAAAACGACATCTATATCAGAAAATTCGGGAACAGCTAAAAGGTCGGCCAGAAGGGTTCTTGTAAAAGTAAGACTGCCGGCACCGATAAATGTTATACGAAAACTCATGGATTTATCCTCTTTTCTTTACAATAAAATATGTTTATCCGTTCTGCGAACGGCTGTTTCTTTTTCTTTCTCTGAGATCTTTAAAAAAATCGGAAAGGACGGCGGCGCACTCGTCTTTCATTATACCGTTTACGACGTTAGGCTTATGCGTAAAATTATCCTGAAGGGAGACAACGCTTCCCATCGCACCGTTTTTCGGATCGGGTGCACCGACATAGACATTTCTGATACGTGAATTGATTATCGCGCCCGCGCACATCGGGCAGGGTTCGAGAGTGACATATAGGTCGCACTCCCATAGCCGCCAACCGCCGAGCTTTTTACACGCACGGTCGATCGCCGTTATTTCGGCATGACGGAGAGCATTTTTATCGGTTTCTCTACGGTTATAGCCTGTCGAGACGACTTCGCCGTTGCGGACGACTACAGCACCAACGGGTACCTCCCCTATTTTTGCCGCTTTTTTTGCGCATGAAAGGGCGCGCTTCATAAAAACTTCGTGCATATATCAATCAAATAAAGAGACTTGCATAAGCAGATGAAAGGTACGTTCCCTGCTCGGGTTCAAGCTCGCAACGATCCGTAAAAATAAGATTGCCGCAATATTCTCTTGCCATTTTTTCGGCGACAGCAAAATTGTCACAAGTCACAGCAAGCGGAATATCGAACATATAGCAAGACGAAAGAAGCTCTTTCGCATCGTCAATGCAGGTAAGTTCAATGTGTGCCGCATCGTATTCATCGGGATCGAAATCGAAGCATTCTTCGAGGAAAGTTTCGACATCGTAAACGGGAGAAAGACTGATATTACCGTCAAACTCACGCCACGATTTTTCCGTGCAGACCGCTATTTTACCGTTATTTGCATTACGGTCGATCTGTTTGACGGTGCAGGTCGGAAGTATTTTCGAAAGTGCGGAAATATGATCGGGAGAAGTTCCGCAGCAGCCGCCGACAACGCATGCGCCCTCAGAAATGAGAAGTTTCATAGCCTCGGCAAAAGCTTCGGGCGAGAGATAGTTTTCGACATCGGTTCCTGCATTGGGCTTACAGTAAAGCGGAACATTTGCCGCACTGAAAGCCGAACGGAGATTTGCGGCGGTATCGTAAGGACCCGTCGAGCAGTTAAGACCTGCGGCAGATGCGCCGAGCGCACCGAGAAGAGAAACACAGGTTCGGATATCGCTTCCGGTCATGGTTCTGCCGTTTTTATCGACGGTAACAGAAGCAAAGATCGGTTTATCGGAAAGTTCTTTGCAGGCGAGAAGAGCGATCCTCGATTCGTAAAGTGAATACATAGTCATAAAGGACAGTATATCTACACCCTCTTCAACGAAGATCTTTATCTGCGCCGCAAAATCGTTATAGATATCATCGAAAGTCGCATGCCCCATAGGTTCGGCAAAAAGGCCGCAAGGAGACATGTCGCTTGCGATAAGAACGTTACCGTTGCCGTATTTTTCGGCAGTTTCACGGGTAAGGGAAACGAGGCGGCGGAGCGTATCCGCATATTCCGAGCCAAACTTTGTGGGCGTGACGCCGAAAGTCGGAGCATGAATAACACAAGAGCCTGCCTCGATATATCTGCGCTGAAGATCAGCCATTACATCGGGATGAGAAAGGATAAAATCCGCGGTACGTTCACCGGGATTCATACCTGCGGCGATAAGGTTTGAACCTGTTGCGCCGTCAAGCAAAAAAGGATATGAAAAGTTCATTACATTTTCTCCGGAGCAGAAACTTTGAGGACTGCGAGAGCATTTTCAAGAACGGTCTTTGTTGCTTTGACGAGAGCGATACGAGAATACATAACGTTTTCGTCTTCAACTTTAACTCGGCAGTCGTTATAGAAGCCGTGGAATGCGGAAGCAACGTCGATTGTATATTTATTGATTCTTGAAACGTCGTAGTCGGAAGCGGTCTTGACGAGTTCGTCGGCATAAGATGCAAGGTTATTGATAAGAGCTTTTTCTGCGGGTTCGGTATAGTTTACAGCATCGAAAGCCTTATCGGGATCGATACCCTCTGATCTGAGAACGGAGAGGATCGAACAGATACGAGCATGAGCGTACTGAACGTAATATACGGGGTTCTGGTTGGTCTTTGCGACGGAAAGGTCAATATCGAAATCGAAATGAGTATCGGATTTTCTGAGGTTAAAGAAGAATCTTGCGGCATCGACACCCGTCATATCGAAAAGATCTGCGAGGGTGATGCTTCTGCCGGTACGTTTGGACATCTTGACAGCTTCGCCGTTCTGGAGAAGACGTACGAGCTGAACGACAATGACATCGAGCTTGGAGCTGTCTACATCGACTGCATCGAGAGCACCCTTGAGACGTGCGATATGGCCGTAATGGTCAGCGCCCCAGATATTTATAACCTTATCGAATTTTCTTGTTACGATTTTATTTCTGTGGTATGCAATATCAGCGGCAAAATAAGTGGGAGTTCCGTTCTTTCTGATAAGAACTTCGTCTTTTTCTGCGCCGAAGTCGGTAGCACGGTACCAGACCGCGCCGTCTTCTTTATATGTATGACCGTTTTTAGTAAGAATGTCAATGATCTCGTTTACGGCGCCGCTGTTGTGAAGATCGGATTCGTTGAACCAATTATCGTATTCGGCTCTGTATTCCGCAAGGTTTGCACGGATGATCTCCATATTTTTCGGAAGAGCGTATGCAAGAAGAGCCGCTTTTCTGTCTTCGGAAGAAGCGTTGACATACTTGTCCGCATTGATCTCGATAAATTCTTCGGCTCTGTCTATGATATCGGCACCCTTGTAGCCATCTTCGGGGAAAGGAACAGCCTCTTCTCCGAGGAAATGCTGAAGATAACGTGCTTCAAGAGAATCTTTGAATTTTTCGATCTGGTTGCCTGCGTCGTTAACGTAGAATTCACGGGTGACATCGTGGCCGGTAAGGCTGAGAACGGTAGCAAGACTGTCGCCGTGAGCGCCGCCGCGCGCATTACCCATATGCATCATGCCCGTGGGGTTTGCGGAAACGTATTCAACCATGACTTTTTTGCCGTTGCCGAAATCGGAACGACCGTAATCTGCGCCTTCTGCGGCGATATTTTTAACGACATCCGCAAAGTATGCGGGGCTCATTCTGAAGTTAATAAATGCGCCGACAACTTCTGCGGAAGCGAGCCACGGATGAAGCTCCATATTTTCAACGATGACTGCGGCGATCTGCGCAGGATTTCTTCTGAAAGCTTTTGCGCCTATCATTGCGGCATTTGTTGAAAAATCACCGAAAGAAGTATCCTTGGGAACTTCGACGGAGAACTTATAAGGCTCTGCCTCGGGAAGAGCGCCTTTTTCCTGCGCTGCCTTGATAGCGGCAGAAACGTTTGCAGTTATAATTTTGTTTATTTCCGATAAAAAATCCATAATATTATATCCGAACCTTTCAGGTGTTATATTTATAGGTGAGTTTCATCGAGTTTTTGCTGGAAAGAGTGTTGTTATACTCGACGAAATAATCAATTTCAAGACGACCGCCGTTATCGTTGACGGAAGACGCTATGCGGCTCGTTGAAAAACCGATCACAACGGGTTCATCAAACGCATCGGTATAATGGCAATGCTGTTTTACGCCTGCCTCGAAGATCATAGATGAAGAAACGCGGTGGCGTCCCGTAGTTGTGAGTTCGACGTTGTTATCATTGTATATTTTGAAGCTTGTCACTTCTCCCGGCACACCGCAGATCTCCGTGCCGTCAAATTCAATAAGACGGCAATCCTTTTTTTCGGATACGCGGACATCGGAGATGAGAAGCATCGATTCGACACCGTCCTGAACCGATTTGATCTCGAGAACGGCAGTATTTTCTTCTTTCATCTTATAATACGCAGCTTCCGACAGGTCGAAAGCCTCCTTTTTCAGTTAGTTTTTAACGTGTGAAGATCTTCTGTTATCTTCAATAATTATATATTCTCCTCGGTGAGGACTGCTTTTTTGACTTCGTTTCCGATTTTACGGTCAAGAAAAAGTTCCGCAAGATTGACAAATCCCGAAGGTTCGTCGGTGACGTAATACGTATGTCCGCCGAGATTTTCCGAATCGGAACAAAGGCCGTCTGCCTTTATCTTTTCGCAGATGACTTTTGCGGCTTCTTTGCCAGAATCGACGAGGTTAACATCGGGTCCGAGAAAATCCGCGATAAGAGGACGTAGTATTGGATAATGAGTGCAACCTAAAATTACAGTATCGGCGCCGCTTCTCTTTACTTCCGAAAGATAATCGGAAACAATGATCTTTGCGGCGGCGTTATCTCTGCCGAAATATCCGTTTTCGACGATCGGAACGAACATAGGGCAGGCTTTTTCGAAAACCTCGATATTATTATCGATCGACGAAAGCTCTTTTCTGTATGCGCCGCTGTTGATGGTGGCATTCGTTGCGATAACGGCGACCTTGCCGTTTTTTGTTTTTGCCGCAGCGCTTCTTGCTGCAGGTCCGACAACACCTTCGACGAATACCGGGCACTCTTTTTTAAGGATCGGCAATGCGACGGAGCTTATCGTGCCGCAAGCGACGAGCACTGCTTTTACGTTCTGCCGAAGGACAAAAGAAAGATCCTCTTTTGCGAAACGGATGAGCGTTTCGGGAGAGCGTGAACCGTAAGGCACACGGGCAGTATCTCCGAGATATATGATATTTTCGTTCGGCATGAGAGCGGCAAGCTCTTTGACGGCAGTAAGGCCGCCGAGTCCCGAATCGAAAACGCCTATTGCTTTTTCCATAAAACGGTCACTCCAAAATCAAAGACTGACTGTAAATTTGATCTGACCCGCGGAAGAACGGGAAAGCGTTAAACCGCAGACTTTAAGCGAATCGCCAGAAAAAGAGACATCGCCGAAAGATTTTTTGCCGACGAGAGAGCCGACACCCGTAAAGATCCAGACGGTCTGATCGAAAGATTTATGCGTAAAGAACAGAAAATCGCGCGCCGTTTCTTCTCTGCCGCAGATAGTATCGGAAACGACAAGAAATCTGTTTTCGAAAAACCATGAAGCGACGGTCTGACGTTCATACTCGGACATATCCTTGAATTTAACCTTTTTATTGACATAAAGGTCGAGAAGATAGCGGACATCTTCGGGAATATCCCACTCTTCGATAAGCTCGGAAAGTTTTCTTTTGCAGAGGACAGCGGAACGTGTCTTACTCGAAAGAGAATAGAAAGCGATCTTCGAGATATTTGCGATTCGTTTGCCTTTCTGCTTGATATAAACGCAGATCGGGCTTTCGTTGCGAACGGGGTCTGTTTTTATAAAATCCGTATTTTCCGCATCTTCGCCCATTATGGTGAGCCATTTTTTTGCATTTTCGTTATTTTCGAAATCGGAAAGAACGGAAATAAATCTCTTTTTGGTGGAAAGGCTTTTTTCGGACGTTCCCTTGCAGATATCGAGATCTTCGGACGGAACATACGAATTTACCGCCTGCTTTTCGATCTGAATTGCGATCTGCTCAATAACGTTTACTGATACGGAGTTTGCGGCATATTTCATCAGACTGCCGCGCAGAATACCTGCATCACGCGCTTTTTTTGCGATCTTTTCGGGAAAACCCTGCAAAAGAAGAGCCTCATATGCGGTAATTTTTTTGAGTTCGTGATCTTTCGTATAAACAACGCCCATTCGGGAAGAGCAGAGAGCGGGGATCTTATCGTCAAAAACGCGGTAGTCGTTCCAGCGTCTGTCGATAACGATATGATCCTGCGCGAGAAGTTCGTTGATAAAAATTCTGCCGCGGTTGAAATCGTTCTGAAGCCCTGCAAGAAAAGTCGGGTCGGAAACGGGGAGCACGGGAGCATTTTCATCGCAAAGAAATTCGCTGAGCGGTCGGCATTCCATTTTCTGCGGCCACTCAAAAGGACCCGAGAACGCACCGCGAAGAGCGCCGACAAGATAGACACGCTCACGGTTATGCGGTATACCGTAATCCGAAGAGTTCAGAACGCTGCTGAAAACTTCGTAGCCTGCGGTTTCGAGTGCATCGCAGACAGTTTTGAACGCGCGTCCACCGTTATATGAAAGAAAACCTTTATCGTTTTCAAATATAAAATACGGCGGTCTTTTTGCGGAAAGGATACCGATGAGGGCGGTTATGACGTGAGCTTTATTATCGTAAAAGCCTGCGCGTTTGCCGCCTGCGGAGAAATATTTATAAGGGAAGCCCGCGAGCATGATATCGAAATCGGGAAGTCTCGACGGGTCTATAAGCATGATATCGCCGAAACCGCGGCAATCACCCGTAAGATAAGAAAAGATGATATCGGCAGTCTTATCTTTTTCGGAATAACCGACGCAGGTATGGCCTGCAGATTCGAGAGCGAGGCGTCCGCCGCCTATTCCCGAACAAAAATCGAAAAATCGCATACTTCTGCCTGCCTTTCTTCAAAATCAGTTAATTGCGTAATCGAGAAGTTTGTTGATAAGTTCGGAATACGTCATACCCGCAGCGATAAAAAGCGCGGGGAACATGCTGATGCTCGTAAAACCGGGGAGCGTATTGATTTCGTTGATATAAATTTTACCGTCTGTACCGATGAGGAAGTCAACTCGGGACATTCCTTTGCAATCGCAGACTTTATATGCTTTGACAGCAAGTTCTCTCACTGCATTTTCAACTTCTTCGGAAAGGCCCGACGGAATAAGGGTCTTGGAAGTTCCGCTGAGATATTTTGCATCGTAGTCGTAGATCTCTTCGTTGGAAGAAACGATGCGTCCGGTGCATGAAGTTACGGGATATTCGTTACCCATTACGGCAACTTCTATCTCCTGCGGATCTTCGATACTTTTTTCGATGATGACACGGCTGTCGTTTTCAAAAGCGAGGGACAGAGCCGCGGAAAGCTCTGAATCGTCAAAACATTTTGTTATGCCAACGGAAGAGCC
Organism: Clostridia bacterium; assembly: GCA_017621705.1. Classification (GTDB taxonomy): domain Bacteria; phylum Bacillota; class Clostridia; order Oscillospirales; family UBA644; genus HGM12619. Next base: position 83,945 of record JAGASR010000035.1, read on the forward strand.
TGCATTTGAAGGTTTGACGAAGATCGGATAACCGAGCGCATTAACTTTTTCGCGAACGGAATCGGTATCGCAGTTTTCGCCTTTGACGACGGAGAACCATTCCGCATGAGCGATGCCGACGGACTCAAAAAGTCTGTTCGCCGTAATTTTATCCATACAAGCCGCAGAGCCGAGAACACCGGGGCCGACATATTTGATATCGAACATTTCAAGAAGGCCTTGAAGTCGGCCGTCTTCACCGTTTCTGCCATGAGTGATCGGGAAAGCGACGTCAATTTCAATCGCCTTTCCGTCGACGACAAATGCTTTATTCGTAAGATCAAAACTGATCGGTCTGTTATCAAGTTCGACCCACTTGCCGCTGCGGATCTCATCTGCGGAAGCTTCCGTAAGGAACCATTCGCCGTTTTTCGTTATGCCGAAGCAGCTGACCTCGTGGCCGCTGATATTTGAGAGAATAGATGCCGCGGAGAGACACGAAACTTCATATTCCGTTGACTTTCCGCCGAAAATCAAAGCAACTTTCATTAAAAATTATCCTTTTACAAAGAATTTCGGGCGTAAACTACCCGTTCTGTATTATTATAGTCTTTTTTCGTTTTTATGTTCGTATAGCCGTTTTTTTCGAGGATAGAAGCGACATCGGCGCTCTGCCTGTAGCCGACTTCAAAAAAGATATATCCGCCGTTTTTGATGAACGGTCTGTATCTCGCCGCTATCGTACGGTAAAAATCAAGCCCATCTTCTCCGCCGAAAAGAGCGAGAGACGGTTCGTTTTTAACGTCTGCCGAGAGTTCTTTCATCTCCTCCGCAGTAATATACGGGGGATTTGAAGTTATAATATCGAAAACGCCGTCCGGGCTGTCGGTAAAAATATTATGTTTTACAGCCATAACACGATCCGAAACTCCGAGACTTTCGATATTTTCGCGCGCACACGAAAGCGCATCATCGCTTATATCTGCAAGAACGGCATTGATATTTTTTATTTTTGAAACGCTTATTCCGATACAGCCCGTTCCCGTGCAAAGATCCAAAAGACGGTCACCGTCGCGAACTGCTTCCGAAACGGCATCGACGAGTATTTCCGTATCGTTTCGGGGGATAAGGACATTTTTTCTGCAACGGAAAGTAAAACCGTAAAAATCGCGTTCGCCTGTTATGTATTCGAGGGGTTCGCCGTCTGCGCGACGGAGGACGAATGAACGGAGGGTCTCCTGCTGTTCGGGAGAAAACGTAAGCGTTTTTGTAATACGGCGAAGACGGAGCTGTGAATAATCAATTCCAAGAACGTATGCGCAGAAGACATCGAGCGTCGTTTCGGGATCGTCAACACCGTTATTTATAAGAAGAGAAAGAAGATCACTTAACATCTTCTTCGGATTTATATGCGGCTTCGTGGTCGAGAGTTTCGCCGTCATCGGTAAGAGAAGCAGTAAGAGCGGCGATAGCGACTTCGATCTGATCGTCGTCGGGGTCGCAGGTAGTGATCATCTGCATGAGTTTACCGGGAGCGCTGAGAATTCTTGTGCATACATTATTATATTTGCCTGCAAGCTGGATAAGCTCGAAACTGATACCGCCGATGATCGGAAGAAGCGCAAATTTGATAAGGACATAAAGCGCGCCGTCAAACGGGATCATAGAATAAACGAGGATACTTACGAGCATAGTGATAAGCAGAAAGCTCGTGCCGCAACGGGGATGAAGACGGGACTGAACGCGGACATTTTCGACGGTGAGTTCTTTGCCTGCTTCGAAGCAGAAGATCGCTTTATGCTCAGCGCCGTGATACTGGAAAAGACGGCGGATCTCTTTCATTCTGGAAACGGCAAAAACGTAAAGAACAAAGATGCCGATTCTGACAACGCCCTCAATTATTGAACGGAAGTAGCCGAAGCAGTTTGTCGTGCCGTCAATGAGCCACGAAAGCCCCATACGGATGCCGACGGGAAGAAGAATAAAAACGCCGACCGCGATGCCGATACCGAGAACGAAAGAAACGATGAGCATGAGGCTTTCAAGAAATTTATTGCCGTTTGTTTCTTCATCGAGGCCCGAAAGCTCTGCGGAACGGGTAAGAGTCTGAAAACCGAGAATAAGGCTTTCGATAAACGCGACTGCGCCGCGGATGATGGGAAGAGCGAAAAATTTGATCTTTTTTCTGATAGAAGTGAATTTGACTTCTTCTGTAACGATCGACTGATCGGGGGTGCGGACTGCCATGACGGTCTTTTTCGGGGAACGCATCATGATGCCTTCCATGACGGCCTGTCCGCCTACGTTTGCATACTGTGTTTTGTTTTTGCCCATTTTTTATCCTTTTCTGTATAAATAATAATCAGTTGGTTGCCACGGGGAGAGTGATCGCAACGGTGGTGCCTTCGCCCTGCTCGCTGTCGATATCAAGAGTGCCGCCGTGGAGGTTTACGATCTCATCGCAGATCGAAAGACCGAGACCGGAGCCGGGTTTTGTTGAAGAACCTTTATAAAATCTGCCTTTGATAAACGGAAGTTCTTCTTTTTTGATGCCGCTTCCGTGGTCTTTGAAAATTACGGAATACGTGGTCGCCGTACGAAGCATATGTATTTCGACGGTGCTGTCTTTCGGGGAATGTTTGACGGCGTTATCGAGAACATTAATAAATACCTGTTTTAAGCGATTCGGGTCACCTGTTATAACGGGTTCGAACGCAGGAGTATCGTATTTTATCACGATGCCTGCGGAAGTTGCTTTCTGCGAATAGATATCGAGCGTTTCACGCACGAGAGTAAAGAGATTGACTTTTGATTTTGAGATGGTAAAACGACCCGACTGAATTTTTGAATAGTCGAGAAGTTCTTCTATCATTCTGCCGAGTCGGTCGGTTTCCGCATCGATGACGGAAAGACCTTTTTTAATTACGTCGCCGTCGGTTTCCGGATCACACATGGAAATCGTCTCGTTCCAGCCTCTGATCGCGGTAAGAGGAGTTCTGAGTTCGTGAGAAACGGACGAAATAAACTCGTTTTTCAGAGTATCGATCTTTGAAAGCTCCTGCGCCATATTATTTATGGCGTCGGAAAGTTTACCGATCTCGTCATCGTATTTTTTCTGTGTACGGATGGAAAAATCGCCCTTTGCAATAAGCTGTGCCGAGCGGATTATCGTATTGACGGGTTTTACGATCGACTGAACGAAATACTGTCCCGATAAAAAAACGAGGAAAGCGACAAGAATTATCGCAACGACAGACGCAACGGTATAGATCACCTGCAGTCTGAAAACGTTTTCAAGAGATACGATATATCTTATCGCACCGCAGACAGAGCCGCCGCTGTTGCGCAAAGGAACGTTCATTATCATGAGACGTTCGCCCGTTACGGGATCGTTTGTGACCGTTTTTTTACCGTTCGCCTCCGAAATATCGAAAGAAGCAATCGAAGTAAATCCGTCGGACGAAAGAAAATTCCTGCCGGAAAGATCGTATATTTCAAAACGGATATTTTCAAGGTCGCTCATCGAATTCATAAAAGAATTGGCGGCGTTATAAATATCATTCTGATTCTCAACGATAAGGGAAGAAAAAGTTTTGGTGTTCGTTTCGTTTCGGCGGTCGAGATAAGTTTCTACGTTGCTGTAAAGACTGTCATTGACGAAAAAGAGAATAACAAGTTCAACTGCTATAAGGAAAAAAAGGACAAACGAAAAAACCGATCGGAACCAACGGAACGTTATATCTGCATGAAAGAATTTCATTGTTCGGTCTTCCAGATATAGCCTTTACCCCAGGAAGTCTGCAGGAAGTCGGGTTTTGAGGGCTTATCTTCTATCTTTTTTCTGAGACGGGTTATGTTGACGTTTACGATATCGGCGTCACCGTTGAAATTATAACCCCAGACAGCCTGAAGGATATCGTCTCTGGTGACGACAACGTCGGGATGTTCGATAAAATATTTGAGGATATTGTATTCGTTGGGGGTAAGGTCAAGCGGATGACCGTTCTTTGTAGCGCTTCTCTTCTTTTCATCGAGAACAAATACTTGTTTTGCGGTCTTCGCAGGTTCGGGCTGAACGGGAGCTGCGATCGCGGAAATTCTGCGGTAAAGAGCATCGACCTTTGCAACGAGAACCGATGCGCTGACAGGTTTTTTGATATAGTCATCGGCGCCGGAGATAAAGCCCGAAAGAACATCTTCATCGAGGTCTTTTGCGGAGAGCATGATTATGCCCATTGTTTTATTCTGCGCGCGGAGTTTGCGGCAGACTTCAAAGCCGTCTATATCGGGAAGCATGACGTCGAGAACGGCAAGCGTGATGCCGGGGTTTTCGGAGAAAACGGTAAGAGCCTCGTTTCCGCTGCCTGCTTCAAAGACTTCATAGCCTGCTCTTTTGAAGTTGAATACGATAAAATCGCGTATAGACATTTCGTCTTCAAGAATAAGTATTTTTTTCATTTACGGTCAATAGACCTCCCTTCAGTGTCCGACTGTTATGGTTGCGGGTTTGAAAGCGTTCGTGAGAACTTCGTCCGACGGCATGAGCTGGCGCTGTCTGTCGAGGATATCGGCTTTTACAAGGGTATAGTATTCGACGGTGACCTCGGAATAATACAGAAAGATATGCTCATCGTCAAACTCCGGCGGCTGGGAAGAGCTCTGGATACTGAAAAGCAGAACTCTGCGGTCAACACCGAAAACGGGATATGTATGGCTTTCGTTCGCAACGTAATAGAAATAAAGATCGTTGTTGTAGTTAAGATATGCTTTGATATTGGTATATGCGGTTTCGTCTTTGAGAACAAAAAGATAGCCGCGCTCGCTGTTTATGTAGGAAGTGAAATCGGGTTCGAGCGAGTCTCCCGTAAAATTATACCAGACATACGGGAAAAGCAGTGCTTCCTGCCAGCTGGTAAGTGCCTGGGATGCCTCGTCCTCATCAAAGAAATGACAGAGAGGGATCTCAAGAGAGCCGTCGTTATCGACATCGCACGGAATATAATCGCCGAGAGAACAGTATTCCGTTTTCATATACGGTATTTCTCCTCGCCATGCGGTTCTGTCGTAGGAAAGATTGACAATACAGTTTTTCTCGCCGTCCCAGACTATTACTTCGTTGGTCATGAGCATCGTTCCGTAACGGGAAGTGAGAATAACGGCATTTTCACCGTTTTCCGCAGTAAACGGGATCATTGTGTACGGCTCGAGACTGTATGACAGGTTTGCTGTAACGGTTGATTCCTCGACGATCTTGTCGATAGGATCGTATTTGAAGAAACTTGCGTACGCAACGCTGTCGAGAGATTTATAGGTTGCCGCAAGTATATCCTCGCAGCCGTCACCGTCCATATCGACGATGACAAATTCGCTGTATCTTCGCGAAACAGTATCGTTTGCACGTTTATTTACGAAGTCGAACTCGTAAACATAGAGCATTGTCGAACTGTCATATGCGGAAACGTAGCCGACAACAAGTTCCGAAAGACCGTCTCCGTTAAAATCGGCAAACGAGATCTTATCGATGCCGCTGCCTGCGCCGATTATATCGAAAAGCGAGGTGATGACGCCGTTATTATTCGTAAAAATATGAATATTCGCCGTATCACCCGAATTCGGATGAGCTTTATAGCTTCGGTAAAGGACGATTATCTCGTCGGTTCCGTCTCCGTTAAGATCAAAAAAGCTTATCGGATTCTGCACCTGTCCCCTCTGCGCAAAGACTAACGAGACATCATCGGCCTCGACCTCGAGAAGTTTGTTATGTATGCGCTGCTCAAGAGCGCCTGTCTCGGGAAGGGCGATGAGGTCCTCGATATTGGTCTGCGTACAGGAAGACAAGGTGACTGCTGAGATCAGCAGGATCAGAATAACGAAAAGCTTTTTCATGATATTTTTCCGATGGTTGGATTATTCGGCGGAGATGAGGTAGAAGTATACGGGCTGACCGCCGTTGACGAGGACGACTTCTTTATCGTCGGGAAGGAGAGATTTGAGATATTCACTCATTTCTTCGGCTTCGGATTCTTCAACATCGCTGCCGTAGAAAACGGTGATATAAGAATGGTCTTTGAGATCGGATGCAAGTTTTTCCATGCATGCGTTTCTGGTATCTTCGACGTAAGTAACTTTGCCTTCGACGAGACCGAGGATCTGACCTTCGTGGATCTCGCTGTTTTCGAAAACGGAATCACGAGCGGCAAAAGTCATGCTTGCGGTGAAGACGGAATCTTTTGCGGCTTTCATATTGTCGGTATTTTCTTCGACGGATGCACCTTCGTCAAATGCGAGCATGGAAGAGATACCCTGGGGAACGGAAGTAGTACGGATAACAACGACCTGCTTTTCCTCGATGATCTCTGCAGCCTGTTTTGCCGCCATATAGATATTTTTGTTATTGGGAAGAACGAAGACAACTTCGCTGGGAGTTTTGTAAACAGCGGAAATGATATCTTCGGTCGAGGGGTTCATGGTCTGACCGCCTTCAACGACAACGTCAACGCCGAGGTCGCGGAAAACTTCGCAGATACCTTCGCCGACTGCAACGGAAACAAAACCGTATTTCTTTTCGGGTTCGGCGATCTTGGGTTCGGAAGAAGCGGTTTCGCCGCCCTGCTGTTCAACAACCGCATTGGAGTGCTGAAGTTTCATATTTTCTACTTTGACGGTAGCGAGAGCGCCGCAGGTTACGGCAGCGGAGAGAACTTTACCGGGATCGTTTGTATGAACATGGACTTTGATGATATCGGTGTCGTCTACGAAAACGTCGCTGTCGCCCGCATTCATAACAACTTTTGCGAAAGCTTCGATCTCTGCATCCGTAACGTCGCTCTTTTTATCGACGATACATTCGGTGCAGTATGCGAATTTGATATCTTCGGTGTTGAATTCTTCGAAAGAAGCGGCTTCTTCGACAGACTCGCTTTCGGAGCTTTCGATTATGCCTTCACCACGGATAACGGAAAGCATACCTTCGAAAATGGTGAGAAGGCCTTTACCGCCGGCGTCAACAACTTTAGCCTGTTTGAGAACGGGAAGCATTTCGGGGGTCTTTGCGAGGGTATCGGCAGCCGCATCGTAAACGCAGTTGAAAAACAATACCATATCGCTGTTATTTTCGGCATTTTCAAGACCTGCATCGGCAGCAAGGCGCATAACGGTAAGAATGGTGCCTTCGGTGGGTTTTCTTACTGCTTTATATGCGGAATCGACGCCGTTTTTGAATGCGCGCGCCATAGCGCCGGTATCGGCCTCTTTGAGACCTTTAAGCTCTTTGGAGATGCCTCTGAAGAAAAGAGAAAGGATAACGCCGGAGTTACCTCTTGCGCCTCTGAGAAGAGAAGAAGCCACAACGTCGGCACACTGGGAAAGGTCACCGTTAAAGGTGAGAAGATTCTTCTTTGCAGCCTGCATGGTAAGGCTCATATTGATACCTGTGTCTCCGTCGGGAACGGGGAAGACGTTGAGACTGTTGATCTTTTCTTTTTCGTTATCTATCGCGTTGGCACCGGAAAGCACCATATCGCGAAAAACCTGTCCGTTTATCATGTTTTAAAGAAACCTCATTTTTAATTAATCACAGTTGGACTCAAATTATTTGGTTACGGAGTCAACAAAAATATTAACAGAACTTACTTTGAAACCCGTCATCTCTTCGAGGGTGTAGGTTATTTTATGAGCGATGCTTTCGGTGATTGCGGGGATATTGATACCGTAAACGACCATGATGTGAAGATCAACTTCGATCGCATTGTCTTTACAGCGTACGCTGATACCTTTATCGGTGGTATCTCTGCGGAAAAGTTCCCAGAATTCTTCGGTAACGTTTTTCGCGCTCATGCCGGTGATACCGAAACAGTTGCCGGCAACGATGGAAACAATATTGGAGATTACATTATCATCAACAGCGATGATACCTGTGGAATTATCGAGTCTGAGCATTTTCAGCCCTCCTTATAAAGACTGGTCAAAAATTGTTTTACATTATATTTTACACTATTACTTCTCTTTTTACAATACGTACAGCTTAAATTTTATAAAAAATTCTTTTTTGAGTACGTTTTTTCCGTCGGATCAGAGCTTTTCGGCAACTTTCAGCAGGATATCCTGAGAGATCGAAGGGATTCTGCCGAGACCGTCGGGGCCGACATTGAGAAGATAGTTGACACCCATGGAATTGAGATGATTTTTAAGCTCAAGAACTTTTTCGGGGGATTTCCAGTTATGATCGAAATATTTGTAGCCCCATGTGTCGTTGAGCGTTGCGGGGGTCTCATAGAGACCGTAGGGAGACGGTTTGAAACCGCCGAGATCGTTGAGAGAGCCCGTTGCACTGTTCGGTTCGAACTTTTCGGGGATCTCGTTATCGTGAAGCGAGACGTAGTCATACGCTCCGTTGCCGAGACGGGAATTGATAAGACAGTTCGGCTGATACTGCTTGACCATATTGAAGATCTCAAAACTCTGCTCGGTGGAGATGGTGTGGGGTGTATCGAACCAGACGAGGCAAAGTTCGCCGTATTTCGTTAAGATCTCCTTGATCTGGGGTTTGATCTTTTCTTCGAAACAGCGGGTAAAATCCTTGCCTTCCGCAGACATACCGTAATCCCACGAGTTATGCCAGGAAACACCGGAGCAACCGCCCGAATTTGTGTATCCGCCGCCGTCGGGATGATGCCAATCGAGCTCCTGAGAATAATAAAGACCGAGCTTCAGACCGTGCTTATAGCACGCTTCGGCAAGTTCGCCGATGATATCGCGGCCGAACGGGGTAGCGTCAACGACGTTGAATTTGTCTGCTTCGGATTTGAAGAGAGCGAAACCGTCGTGATGTTTTGAAGTAATGACGATATATTTCATGCCGCAGTTCTTTGCGAAAAGGACCCACTCCTCGGCATTGAAATAAATGGGGTTGAAGATCTTTGCAAGCCGGGAATACTCTTCGTTTTTGATCGCGAAATAAGACTGGATCCATTCACCTATTCCGGGGGTACGTTTACCCTTCCATTCGCCTGCAAGAAGCGAATAAAGCCCCCAATGGACCATCATACCGTATTGCGCCTGTTTGTACCATTCATGATTTGTCATAAAAGACCTCCGGGGCCGTTTTTACGGCATACACTAATATATCATTATAATTATACATTATTTGTCCGTATTTGTCAAGCCATATCTACCATAATAAATATACAAACAAACCGACAAAACCGTTTTCCCCGAAAAGTTCATAAAAAAACCGCATATCGAGCAGTAAAAACTGCCTGATATACGGTTGATTTTCATTTAACAAGATCGAATTCTTTGACGGGAACGACGCTTTTGAGATCCTCGAGGCGAACGCGGACCTGAAAGCCGACTCTGCCTCCGGAAAAGCATATCCTGTCAAAGAGGATCGCCGTTTCATCGATAAAAGTATCGAACTGCTTTTTCATACCGATGGGAGAACATCCTCCGTGAATATAACCTGTTAGCGGCAAAAGCTCTTTTTGCGGTATCATTTCGATCGACTTTTCGCCGGTCGCGGATGCCGCTTTTTTGAGATCAAGTTCCTCATTTGCGGGGATCATGAAGACGTAATGTTCTTTACTTTTCCCGACAGTGACAAGGGTCTTGAAGACAGATGCGGGATCCTGCCCGAGAGTCTGCGCGATATTTGCGGCATTTGTCTCGTTGGGATCGTAAAGAAAACTGTCAAACTCGATCTGCTTTTGTTCGAGAACGCGCATGACGTTCGTTTTTTCGTCTTTTTTGCTCATAAAAACCTCTGAAGAAAGCACCCCGATTTTCTCGGGGTGCCTGATTTTTTAGAATAAACCGACGATATTGCCGTCGTTATCGATATCGATATTATCTGCTGCGGGAACTTTGGGAAGACCGGGCATTGTGAGGATATCGCCGAGGTAAACGACGATGAAGCCTGCGCCGGAGCAAAGTTTAAGATCGCGTACGGTGATTCTGAAACCTTTGGGACGGCAGAGAAGTTTCGGATCATCGGAGAAGGAATACTGGGTCTTTGCAACGCAGATGGGAAGGTTGGAAGCGCCGAGAGCGTTGATATCGGCGATAGTCTTCTTTGCTGCTGCGGTGAAATCGACACCGTCTGCACCGTAGATCTTTTCTGCGACAGCACCGATCTTTTCTTCGATGGAAGCGTTGATATCGTAGGTAAACTTGAGTTCGGACGGTTCATCGCAAGCCTTGACGACTTTTTCAGCGAGAGCGACAGCACCGTTGCCGCCTTCCGCAAAACCGTAAGAACATTCGAATTCTGCGCCGCTTTCTTCGCATGCTTTTCTTACGAGATCCTTTTCAGCTTCGGTATCGGTTCCGAATACGTTAAGAGCAACGACAACGGGAACATTGAAGCCACGGAGGTTTTCGATATGTTTGCGAAGATTGTCGAGGCCTTTTTCGAGAGCTTCGAGGTTTTCGATCGCACTGTCTTTGACGAGAGCGCCGCCGTTATATTTAAGAGCACGGACGGTTGCGACGAGAACAATACAGTTGGGGCTGAAGCCCATCTTGCGGCACTTGATATTGAGGAATTTTTCAGCGCCGAGGTCGGAGCCGAAACCTGCTTCGGTTACGCAATAATCAAATCTGTCGAGAGCGAGAGAAGTTGCGCGGACGGAGTTACAGCCGTGAGCGATATTTGCGAACGGGCCGCCGTGGATGAAGCAGGGAGTATGGTTAAGAGTCTGAACGAGGTTGGGAAGAATTGCGTCCTTGAGAAGAACAGCCATTGCACCGTCAGCCTTGACATCGCGTGCGTAAACGGGAGTGCCGTCGTATCTGTTGGCAATATGGATGTTGCCGAGACGTGCTTTAAGGTCTGCGAGGTCTGCGGAAAGGCAGAGAACAGCCATAACTTCGGATGCAACGGTGATCTGGAAGCCGTCCTGACGAACGATGCCGTCGGTCGTTTTACCCATACCTACAACGATATTACGGAGCGCACGGTCGTTCATATCGAGAACACGTTTGAAGATGATCTGTTTCGGGTCGATATTCTGAGCGTTGCCCTGATAGATATGGTTATCGATCATAGCGCAGAGAAGGTTGTTTGCGGAAGTTATTGCATGGAAGTCGCCTGTAAAATGAAGGTTGATATCTTCCATGGGAACGACCTGAGCGTAACCACCGCCGGTAGCGCCGCCTTTGAGGCCGAAAACGGGGCCGAGAGACGGTTCACGGAGAGCGATTGCGGCATTTTTGCCGAGAATATTGAGAGCTTCGCCGAGGCCGATGGTAGTTGTGGTCTTACCTTCGCCGAGCGGAGTGGGGTTTATAGCGGTAACGAGGATAAGTTTACCGTTCTTTCCCTTTTTATCTTTGACTGCCTTTTCGGAGATCTTTGCTTTGTACGGACCGTAGTAAACAAGATCTTCCTCGGCAAAACCGGATTTTTCAGCTATTTTCTTTATAGGCCAGAGATCAGCGGCTTTGGAAATTTCAATATCCGAAGGTATTTTTTTCATGATGCGGTAAACTCCTTATTTTTAATTTTATTTTAGAGAAGATTTAATTTTTTAAGCTGGGGAACGACTCTTTTCATAATGAGCCAGAGTATCGCAGTATAAAGGGGAACGCCGATAAAAACTGCAACGGCAAGTCTCGGAACGAGGTATACCCAGAAGGAAACGTTCGAATACGCAATACTGATCCAGTACGAGTTGAGTACGGATGTTATGACGGTCGCAGTAAGGCAGAAAAGCGTGAGCTTCGTAAGTGCCGGGCCGTAGTCGGTTATTACGCGAAGAAGAACGACTGCGGAAAGGACCGTAAAGACATACGGAACGAACGAAACATCAACCGAAGCGCTTGTGTTTGCAAGGGATTTCGGGATCTGAAGAATCGTTGTAAAAGAAACGACACCGCCGATTATAAACGCAAAAAATGCGGAAAGAAGCGCAGGGAATTTACGTTTATAGAAGAACGCAACGATCGCGATAAGTCCGAAAAGAACGGATGCGACGTATCCGAAAGAAACTGTTGCGTAAAGGTCGGACATCTGAATACCGGAATAAATAAGAGATGCGGTATCGGGAGCTTCGACAGAATTGAGAACGGAAGTGAAGACCGTCTGATATTCTGCGGTAGCAACGAGCGCCTGCCATACGGTAAGCTTGGTTTCCGAACCGTCCGCAAACGTAAACGAAAGCGACGGGATAAACAGCAGAACACCGCAAAGAATAACGGAAACTGCCGAAACAGCGGAAAAGATATTGCCCGAAAGATTTGATTTTACGGTCTTCTTATCATCGAACATCGAGCCGTCTCTGATAAAAAGAAGCTTGAAAAAGCCGCCGAGCGCACCTGCGAGCATTGTCGAAAGCGTTATACCAGGAATGATCGGACCGAGCGGAACGAGAAGACAGCACACAAGATCCTGAACTCCGCCTACGAGAGCGCCCCATATCGGGCCGTAAAGAAAGCCCGCGAGGAAAATGGGAACGAAGCTGATATTGACAGACAAACTTTTCGAACCGAAAAGCGGAAGCGTAACGCCGAGGAATCTGTCAAGCACGAAACCTACCGCCGCAAAGATCGCGCAGACGATAATGGTTTTCACGTGGTTTTTTACTGTTTTTGTCATTTTTTGATGACCTCCGAAAAAAAATTCAGAATCATCCGACTAAGTAAAAAATATTTAATTTTACACAGCGGACGCGACACCGAACCGCAAAACGGCACATGACCGTTTTTTCGTCCGAAGACGACTTCCCATTCTTCGGCACTTAACGCTCGGCATCTACTCTGTAAAAAACATTATACCACATTTCAAAACCCCTTTTCAATACCCCAAATCTAAATAAAATGCAAAATATCTTGACATATTGAAGAAAAAGGTGTATTCTTAACAGAGTAACAATGATCTGTACTTTATTTATGTTATTATAAGTTGTCTGCGGAAGGAGGAGACGAAATGCTGTGGTTTATCGTATTATACGGAATAATTGCGATGGGATTGAGTGCATATTTATATCTGCGTTGCCATTCCAAAGCCGAATATATCCTAGGCGGCAGAAAAATGAATTCACCCACGGTCGGTTTTACAGCACAGACCGCAATTTCAGGGTACTTTTTTACCGTATGCATCCCGCTGAAAGTTCTTGATCCGTCGGCAGGCATATGGGGCGCGGTCTTTGCCGCCGCAGGAATGGTATGCGGCATATTTTTAAGCAGATTTGCCGTCAGCCGCCGTCTGAGAATATATTCCGAAATTGCCGGAAACTCGCTGTCTTTTCCCGAATATGTCGAAAACAGATTCAAGGATAAAACGGGCATACTCCGAGCAGTCTGCGCAGCCGTTATTTTAATATTCGATATAATCTTTGCGGCATCGATAATAACCGTTTCCGCAGATATACTCGATGAATTCACTTCGATCGGAAGAGTTTCGGCAATGATCGTATGCGGACTGATAATTGCGATCTTTGTTTTTCTCGGAGGCTTTCCTGCGATTGCGGCGACGAGCCACATAAAATCGCTGATAATGCTTCTGTTTTTTGTGTTTATAATCATCTCGGGAATAAACGCAGACATATTCAATCCGCAGGGAACTACCGAAGACGGATTTTTCGTTCACGCCGCAAGGACCGTCAACGAAACGGGATTTACGAACGGCATCGTTGAACATATACTGAGTTTTATTTCGTATGCGATACTGTTTTTCGGACTTCCGATGATAAATACGGTCTATATGTCGGCAAAAGAAAGACGTACGCCCAAAAGAAGAATTGCTTACGAATTTGCATGGGCGATTCCCTCTGCGGTCGGCGCTGTTCTTTGCGGAATAATCGCAAAAACCGTTGCATCGGGCTCCGTTGAAACTCCACAGGATTACGTCAAGGCGTTGTCGCAGGGAACCGTTCCGATCATCGGATCGATGATAATGTCACTTATCTTCATAGTTTGCCTTTCGACTGCTGAAAGCGCTGTCTTCTCGGCAGGAACGGCTTTGTCTTACGATCTTTTTGCGCACAGCCCAAAAAAGCAAACGACGCAGAAAGAAAGTCTTTTTCTCACTCGTCTCAGCACCGTGGTCGCGACGGTCGCCGCAGTTCTGTATGCGATATCCGGTCCGATATCGTCGTTTTTCTCGTTTGATTTTATAATTATGCTGATTTCCGCATCGTTCGGGCCGACCGTTCTTTTCGGTCTTTTCAGCAACAGACTTACGGCGCGCGGTTCCTGCATCTCAACGGGTTTCGGCATTATAAGCGCATGCGTTTTCAATTATTTTCTTCCGATATACGGGCTTCACGTCATCATCGGAACGATCCCCTCTTTTCTGATCACAACTGCGGTACTTTTTGCCGTTTCGCTGATAGATAAAAAGAGTATTTCGAAAAAAATGGAAAACGAGTTCGGCAGGACGAAAGAAATTGCGGTAATGAAATAAAAAATTTGTAAAAAAGCAAGGTTAGCCCTTGCTTTTTTTATATTTATGGTGTATAATTATAATGATAAGTTATTTATTATATAAATATACAACTCCAATACACATTATTTTATGAGGTTTAAAAGAAATGAAAAGATCTGTTATTCGAAGTATTTCGGTAATTCTTGTTTTCAGTATAGTATTTTCGCTTGCGGCGGTATGTTTTGCGCTCCCGGGAGCGGCATCTTCCGCACTGAAAAGTTCAAGAGAGCTTCTCGGTGAATACATATCCGAGCTGTATCTCAAAGGTCCGTCCGTATCGATGTCGGTACGCGAAAACATGATAGCGAAAGGCCTTGATAAAAACGGACTTCTCGAAAAGAGAGAAGCGTTTGACCTGCGCCTTTGTTCTTCCGACGTAAATGACGGTTATTTCTTCACCGACAAAGAAGAATTCCTCGATATATTCGGAAAGACAGACTTCATTCTTCTTGACGGTGTTTACACATGGTACGCAGGTGTTCCCGAAGCGAAAAAAGCAGGCCTCGGAATAACCCAGAACGATCCGCTTATCCGTTACAATATCTCCAATGCGCTCAACTTTGCGATCGACGTTTACGGTTATGCTTCGGAAGACAGTCTCGAGCTCTTCTCCGATAAATTCGACGCATCGAGAAAAGAACTCGTTTCCTTCGCGATAGACTGCATATATAAGATCCTGCAGGGGCTCGAAGATCAGATCGGCAGCGGAACAAATAAACCGATCTGCTACAGAAACGAGTTTACTGACACATTTTTAAGCGCGGACAGCGGAATTTATCCGTATTTTGATGCAAGATTCAAGAAAAGCACTCC
The DNA here is from genome assembly GCA_017621705.1 of Clostridia bacterium. Taxonomy (GTDB): domain Bacteria; phylum Bacillota; class Clostridia; order Oscillospirales; family UBA644; genus HGM12619. The sequence goes on from JAGASR010000035.1 coordinate 99,159, forward strand.
CGTAATGTCCGGCTACTACGATGCCGATGCATACAAAGAAAAAACTCACGATTATTCAACCGTAAAGAACTCTGCGACCACTGGTGCTCTTCTTTCGTATTTCGAGACTGCATATGCAACCCTGAAAGCGCAGAAAGACGGCGGACTTCTCTACTATGATTTTGCGGAATATTACGATAAGGCTTTCGCCGCATATCTCGATCTCTGCTCCGCAATATTCAAATCCGAAACCAATACCCCCGACGTTACCGAAAAAGCAAAAGCGTATCTGAAGCTCGTAAGCCTCGGAGATATCTTTGCGGAATATATACTCCCCTACTCCGATATATATTCGACGGAACTCAATGCCGTAACGATAAACTATATCACCATCAAAGCGCTTATCCGCTTTATAGACGGTGACCCTTATCTTCTCAATTCCATTTCTCTTTCTTCGATGCAGGATCTCATCAGCAATTTCACACAGTCCGTTTCCAGACTTGCTCCTGTTTCGGAATATGCACTCACTTCGCAGATATTCACGGATAACGTCATAACCGTTTCTATGATGAAAGAGTATCTCGAAGATTACCAGGGCATTATCGGCGATGAAAAAGTCGCACTATATAACAAAGCAAAAGAAGTTATCGACAAACTTTCATCTGTTTCGACATCGGGAGTTACCGTAATTTCTCCCACAAGATATTTTTACACCGCAGACGGAACTGCGGTCGAAAGCGAAAAATTCTCGTTTTCCGTCGTCCCCTCGTCCGTGATGTACCTCGGAATGATCGAAGAAGCAAAGATTCTCTGCGCAAAATTCAGCGAGGAAGTCGAACCGTCCATTCCCAAAGTTCTGACTCAGACTGATAAAGATCTTCTTCAGGTCAAAGATTTTATCGACAGCTATTCATTCCTTCTCGGCATTCACGCACCCATAGTCTGCGAAGCGACAGGAAATATTTCTTCCGCAAAAATGACCGATTCCGCAAAAGCAATTCTTTCATCGATTCTCAAAGATATGTGGTCGGCAAAAAAGATTACGGACGAAGATATTTTCGATATAGAAGAAATGTTCTCCGCAGCAACAGAATTCCACGCATATAAGTCGGGAAAAGCTGCAGATTTCCTCAATTCGGAAAGAACCGTATCCCTTGCAAACCACAAAGAGTACCTCAACGACAGCAAGATTATCTTCGACACTCTCAAGGCATCGATTCCGATGATCGAAAAGAATATGTCGAAATACAAACTCGCGCTCGAATATATCATTTCCAATATCGCAGACCTCTGGAAGCTCAAACAGGAGTCCTCAAGCGGCAACTATTACAGCACATCAAATGCCGTAACATCTGACGGCACGGATCCCGCAAACCGTTACAACTACAAAGCAAATGCGCATGACACAATGCTCACCGAAATAAACGGGCTCATGTCAGCAATAAAAGGATCAGCAGTCTCCGATACAGAAACGCTTATTTGCTACAACAGGCTTTCCGACGCGGTAAAAGCTCTTCTCAGCGATTACGGCACAGACTGCTACAACAACTTCATCTACAACCTTCTCGAGCAGACCTCCCTTTATTACAGTTCGGAAGATCTCGGATATACAATGTTTAAATCCATGCTCGAAAGCAAAGGTCTTACGCTCGACAGATATATCGTTGTTGATGATAACGGACAGGTTTCCGCATCCGAACTCGTATATAAATATTTCGCATTTACGGTCAATGCCGTTTCGAAAGATTCGACAAGGATCAACAATATCTACACTTTTGCGGGCAATAAGATCATGATAAATCTCATAACCCCGCTTGATGTAATTGTTAAAAACAAAGGCGAATATATCGGCAATTATGCAAGAGACAAGGCAGAACAGGTCAATGCGGATATGAATGAAGCACAGCTTCTCGTATCATCCGTCAACACCACTATCTCGACCGTAGGTTACGATATCACCGTCGGCGAAGCGGAAGCTCTTCTTGCAAGACTTTCGCAGGTCAATTTCTCTCTTGCGAATTACTCCCTTTCCTATATTGCATCACACAAAGCAACGACTCTTGATGCGATAATAGACAGAGCAAAGGCAAAAACGATCGATCAGACCGACCGTACACCGTATTATCTTCTCATATGCGACCGTTTCCAGACAGCATACTCCAATGCTCTTAACGTAAGCTACGATAAGACCGTTCCCCTCACAGAGATAGACGAAGCGGCGCAGACCCTTACAAAGATGCTCAACGCGATGGAAGAATACGAAAGATCGGTTACCGGCAATATCATAACAGTAAAAGATCTTGCATCGAAGATCACCGAGGCGGAAGAACTTATCGCAAGATATGATCTTATCGAAGCAAACTCGTATTTCGTTGATCTTAGAAATGCCGTGACAGTCGCAAGAAACGTATATGCGGAAAAACTCGTAACCTTCACAGCGGAAGAGCTCAGACTCGAAGTCAGAACCCTCGATGCTGTCATCGGCAGAGCAAAAGCATCCATTCTCATCGATACTTTGATGAAATCGGAAATTGCAAAGATAACCGAAAATGTTAAATCCGCATCGGAATATACACAGGATTCATGGGCGAATTATTCTTCCGTTCTCAGCAAAGCAAATCTCGCAGCAGCAAGCACGACCGAAAAAGTCTCTGTCTGCAATGCACTCATAGCGGAACTGAGAACTGCAGTATCTCTCTTAAAAGAGGCTGACAAAACCGAAAATGAAACCCAGCAGCCCGAAGAAAAGCCCGAAGATACCAATCCCCCCGAAAATACGGAGCCCGAAAAACAGCCGGAAACCGATGAAGCTGCAGATGCATTCTATGCTCAGGCAAACGATGTTTACGAAAGATCTTTAAAAGAACTTGCGGAATACGTACTGTCAGCTTCGGCAAATAAAGAGAAAATTGCCGCATGGACTGCTTCTCTCGAAGCTCTCAAGGGAGCGATAGAAGCAAAAGCCGATCAGGGCACTGTCGTTGCAAATATAGTTGCAATCCAGCTTGCGAAAGATATGCAGATCGAAAACCCCGAAACTCACGATAACTGAAAGGTCAAATTCAACTGAAAATGGTAAAATTCATAAAAAAAGCACTTATCCTGGCTTTAACACTCGCTGTTGCGGTCTGTCTTGCCACCGCTTCTTTTGCCGAAACGGTAAACGTTGCGTATGAAGCCGCCGCAACCGAAAACTACTATCTGACTGCGGATGCGGTTACAGACGGAACTTCTCTCAGCGAATATCTAGCCCTCGTATACTCCGGATTTACGGTGGTTGGCGATTCGTACCTCCAGGGCAAAGACGGAGTCACGCTCCTTGCGACCGAAATAATAACGAATGCGGCAGAAGGCAGAAATGCCGACTCGAATAAAACCGCTGGACTTGCCTCCATGCAGAAAGAAGACGGTTCTTTCGGTTCTTTTGACGAGACATGCCTTGCAATGATCGCGCTGAAAACTACGGGAACCGTATTCTCTAGCGAAAAAGCCGTAAACTTTATTCTTTCGAACATGAACGAAGACGGTCTTTTTGCCGTTGCAGAAGATCTGAAAACCAACATTGAAGCGACGGCGCTCGCACTCACCGTGCTTACCCCCTATACGGGCGCCGAAACCGTTTTTGATGCGGTAAAGAAAGCAGCCGAATATCTCCATACGATCCAGAACGAGGACGGTTCTTTTGCGGACGGTTCTTCTGTAACTCTCAGCAAAGTCATCACGGCGCTTTCGGATATCGGTGAAAGCCCGAACTCAGATATATGGAAAAAACTCGCGGAACTCCTGTTAAAATATAAAAACGAAGACGGTTCCTACAAAACATACCTTACAGACGAAGCACCTTCCCCCGAAGCGACCGCAGAAGCTCTCTGTGCACTCCACTCCCTCTCTTCGGGTGCATCTCCCCTCAAAAAGCTTATGAATGACGGTAAACTTTCTTCCTACGAACTTACCGATATTCTTCCCTTTGCGATCCTTTACGCGGTCGTTCTCGTCGGCTCGATAATATTCTGGATATATATAATGAAGAAAAAACAGAATACAAGAACTCTCGATGAAGCAAAAAAAGCTTACGAGCTTTGTTAAAGTAAAAGTTCTCGGAAAAATTTCCGAGAACTTTTTTTATATATCTTTCTGTATGTCCGAGATTGCGGCAGTATGCTCATCCAGTCTGTAAAATATAGTTTTCTCATCGCGTTCGAGCAGTGCTACTCTCTCAACGACATTATTATGCTTTTCGACCTTCTTTTCGAGCTGTTCGATACGGTAATTGACAAGCTTGTTTGCAACCAGTATACCGCCCGCCGAACCGCAGAGAGTGCCGAAAAAAGCGATAAGAGCGACTATGATCTCCGTATTCATGTCGGCTGATTGCTCCCTGTGCGTTTATTCCGAAACAATCTCAAAGAACTGGCCGACAAGCTGATCGGGAGTAAACTGAAGAACCGTTCCCTCTTCCGAATCCTGCCTGATGCAAAGATAAAGCGTACCGTTATAAACGTAGTATTTATCTTTTTCGTAATTCATGCCGCTGACCGCAGGGATCGGGTCATCGAAAATTCCTTCGTGAGTTTCGTCAATGGCAAGCCATACGGAAGGAGCATTCTCGGGTTCCCAGCCAGACTGCGAGGTATGGCTCTGACCGTCGATTACCTTATAAAGAACGTCCCCTCGCAATACTCTCACACCTGCCGCATACATCCTGTCAGGCTCCCATTCATCGTAAAGATTTTTTACTTTTACAGCAGTTTTATCATCAAGAACGGGAAGAACCGTTTTGACGGTCTGAACATACTTTCCGTATTCCTCATTAACCGCAGAAAGCTCTTTTTCGAGATCTGCGGCGGTCTGTTCCGCAGTGGTGATTTTTCCTACCGTAACGGAAACTTCGCCGAGAGTATTATATCCGTCATGCGTATTTCCGTCGATTTCAATACTGCCGAAAGTGAGAGCTTCGATATCTTCTCCGGATACAGCGCCGTCAAAAATAAATTTCAAAGCCGGATAAATTTTTCCGTTCTTACGGATTTTTTCCGATACCACGGAAGAAACCGTAATATCATGCATTTTTGTTTTTATGATCAATATTTATTCCTCCTGTTTTTACGGCATCTCTTTCCACGTGCCGCCGATATTCATGTAAATTTCCGAAATATCTTTCCATACGCCGCCGATATTGACATGAGCGCCCGTCAGTTCCTTATTTATACCGCCGATAATCACATGCCCCAAAGAACTTTCTTCCGTAATTTGTCCGTTTTCGTCAATTGCTATATTTGACGGTAAAATTAACGTAGGGCGATATCCTACGGTTTCCGACACAACGGGTGAAAAATAAGCACCTGCAACGGAAACAGCCGAAACATTAGTCGTAGTTTCTAGTCGTGGAGATCTTAATATCCACAAAACGGCATCCCCTTCAAAATACGCAATGCGCGCGGAATTGTTTGCGTTATAAAAATAAGAAAGGGAAGCGCCTTCAACATTTGCTTTATTATTTGTAAAATTAGTAAATCCGACTTCCGCATAAGATAATGCAAAGACCTTTGTTGACAATCCATCTGCCCCTGTTTTTAAAGAACCGTTTCCACCGCCTTGTGTGTACGGAATTTTTACTTGTTTTACAACACTTTGAACAGCCTCATCAAGCAACGGAAAAAAAACATTATTAAGGCGATTGTCCAGTCGGGACTCTTCGTATATATTCCTTCCGCCATAAGAATGTTCGGAAAATCTGTTTTGCGTATAAATGTCTTTCATCAACAGCCACGTTCCATTACAACTGTCATCATAGTCTGATGACGGCAAGCCTTGATGAACGACGATAAACTCAGTTAACACACCGTCAACATTAAGGTTTACGGTACTGCCGACCGTCAAATTGCCCAATTTTGCCATACTACCACCGCCTTACTGAGTATAAACAAGGCAAATATCCCCGTTTGAACCATCGGGCAAGGTTTCGCCGTCTGCGATTAGGAAGATATTCCGCACTTGTTTTGTCGTGTAAGAAGTGTTGTTCTGAGCGGTAAGAATACCCGTCATTGTGCCGCCCGATTTATCGAGCTTTCCCGTTACGTCGGGAATATCCGCCGCACCGGCAGCTCCGATATTTTCTCTCGCCTGCGTTTTCTGCTGATCGGTGAGTGTCTGTTCGGAGTAAAGTACGGTTTTTGCGGTCCCCGCAGTCAAAGCAAGATTATCGCTCGTCTGCTCCGTCGGCATATCCGCTCCGAGCGCGGAAAGGACAGTATATGTGTTCGAAACGTTTTGCGAGATCCTTGCGATCTCTGTCTGTATGCTCATATTCTGCCCTCCGATCATATCGCCGCAAGGGCCTGCTCAATATCGTTCGTTAACGATACAGTACCGCCCGAAGTGTAACCTGCGGGAATAGAATAGCTCGTTACAGTAAGACCGTCGATCGAGGCATTGACGGTGCCGTTATTTATCATCGTACCTGCGGTGACAGCGCCAGATGCGGTAACGAAGATCTTGTTTGCGAGGACGTCAGCCGCCGCAGCTGTAACGGAAGAAACATCCTGATAAGCGGAAGGTATCGCGTTTACGGTCACATCGGAAAGACCGAAGTAACCGCTGTCGGGAGTTACGGACTGCTGTTTTTTTGTCGGAGTTACGGTTTTTGACTGCAAATTATAATTACCGCCGCCGGACAAGCCCGATACCGTACCCGAACCGTTATGGTAGCCGCGAGGAATGGAATACGTTTCGCCCTCTTTGACGGTAGCTGAAACCGCACCGTTATCTGGAATATCGTCAACGATCGTCGCCAGAGAATCGATCTTTTCGGAACTTTCCGCAAGACCGAGAGCGACGAGCTTTGCGCGGATCGTATCACGCGCAGTTTTAATTCTTAAAATTTCTGTCGTCGTCATTTAATTATCCTTTCATATCGTCTCAAGCAGCGCATTTATGTTGCCGATCTCTTTAAATACCCCTGCGGAAGTGATGGGCAGAGAATTGTTTTCTTCAACGGAAGATGCTGTCTTCACGTGAAGAGCATTATTCTCCCAATATAAAGTCTCGCCGGTCGAAAAAACCGTTCCGACATCGCCTTTTTCGCCCTTCGGGATTCTGAAATGAAGGTTGAAGATATCGTCATTCAGTGTTTTTTCAACAGAAACTTCTTCGTCGGGCTCGGCAGTTTCCGCAGACACGGTAAGACTGAGAACAGAATCGGCTATAGACTGCATTTCATCGAGCCAACCGTCATATGCGGACGGAGAGGTCGGGACAACGGGTTCAGCATTCAGAGATGTGATGATCTCGATTTTTGCGGGCGGAGTCTCCCACTTGAGATCGTCACCCTCAAAACGCAACTGCAAATAAAGATCACCGCTGTATGACGTTTGCGGAGGACAGAGCGTCCATACGGCATAAACGGTATCTTCCGTGGCTTCCGAAGACAAAAGTATATCGTCTCTTCCACCCGATGACACGGTTTTGAGATACATCGGATATTTCGACAGATCGATATTCTCGGATCCGTAATACCTTGGGACTTCGATAATTACGGATTCTGCTTCAAAATCGTCCTGAATATTGATTTGACGCCAACCGATCGGAATATACATCCTTCGGAAGGCGTCAACTGTTATTTTTTCCATTAACATCGTCCTTTCCGGGTAAACGACCTTTGCAGTCGGTCTGGGTATTTCCCGAATCGGATTTTATCACATTATGTGATTTATGTCAATTACATTTTTCGTTATATGATCAATTTTATCAAAGATTGGGAGTGATATCTGCGACACTTGAGCAGATAAGATCGGGCTCAACACCGTATTTTTCTATATCATCAACGGTGCTTTCACCGGAAAGAACGAGGATCGAGAGAACGCCGGCATTTTTTCCGCATGCGATATCGGTATAAAGACGGTCGCCGACAATAGCGGTTTTTTCGACGGAAGAGCCCTTCCACTCGATCGCAGTCATTGCCATTTCTTTGCGGGGTTTGCCGATATAAAACGGAGTTTTGCCCGTGGCTTTTTCGAGCATATAGCAGATGGTTGCGCAGTCGGGAAGATATCTTTTATTGCGCGCGGGACAAACGACATCGGGATTCGTCGCAAGGAACGGAACACCGTTGCAAAGAAGATCGCAGGCAATTTCGAGTTTTTTATATTCAAGCTCCGTATCGTAGCCGACGAGGACAAAATCTATATCACCCGAGCCGTCTTCGGAAACTTCTATACCCTGCTCGATAAGCTCTTTTTTGAGTGAACGTGTGCCGACGAGATAAATTTTAGGTGACGCTTTCTGCTGTTTGATATAAATAGCGGCAGCCATGCCGGACGTAAAAATATTGCCCTCGTTTGCGGGAAGACCGATCTTTTTGAGTTTTTCGAGATACGCATCGGCGCTCTTCGAAGAGTTATTTGTCATAAAAACATATTCTCTGCCCGTGGAAATAAGCGTTTCGATAAATTCTTTTGCGCCGTCGATAAGCTCGTTTTCGAGGTAGACCGTACCGTCCATATCAAGAAGAAAGAGTTCTTTTTGTCCTATTCTGTTCATTTTCAAAAATATCCTTACCGTTTTTCTTCTATATTATCATATAATATGAAGTTTTTCAAGAAAAAAACTGTGAATTATTCGATTATGTACTTGAAATTTTCATTTAGATTTGTTATAATATATCTTGATAAGCTATACACAGACAGATAATTAAACGGAGGACGATATCCGTGAGAATAATTACAGGAACAAAACGCGGTATGAAACTCCTTTCTCCGCCCGAAGACGCACCGATCCGTCCGACTGCGGACAGAACGAAGGAGTCCGTTTTCAACCTCATACATTGCGATTTTGACGGTCCCTTCCTCGACCTTTTTTCCGGCTCTGGCCAGATGGGTATCGAGGCGCTGAGCAGAGGCGCGCAGAAAGCGGTTTTTTGCGACAACAACAAAACAGCCATCGACCTTACGACCGCAAACCTTAAAAAAGCCGGATTTAAAAATTACGAGATCTTTTACGGCGACTATAAAAAATACCTCAAAACCACCACTCATAAATTCAATATAATATTTATCGACCCACCGTATGAAAGAGGGCTTGCGCTGAAAGCGCTTGATGTCCTCGGCAGAGAAGAATCCTGCATTGCAGATGACGGAATGATAATCGTCGAATGCAAATTCGTCGAGGATCTTCCCGAAAAGATAGGCAAACTCACGCTCGTCGATAAACGTAAATACGGCATCGCATCCGTCCTCATTTATAAACAGGAGGACAGCGAGCAGTGAAAAGTGTACTCTGTCCCGGGACTTTTGACCCGATAACTCTCGGTCACGAAGATATAATCAGAAGGACTGCAAAGATATTCGACAAAGTTTACGTCGCAGTTCTCGAAAACATAGATAAAAAAACTGTTTTTACCGCAGAAGAAAGAATAGCTCTCGCCAAAAAGATTTTTGAAGACGAGCCGAAAATAGAGGTTATAACTTCAAAGGGCTTGCTTGTAGATATTGCAAAAAATCTCGGTGTCTGCGCGATCGTAAAAGGAGTTCGCGATGCGACCGATTTTTCGTATGAGCAGAAGCTTTTTCTTATAAACGATTCGCTCATGCCGGGTCTTGAAACCCTGATCATTCCATCTTTCGGCGATCAGACTTTTATCAGCTCCACGGCAGTCAGAGATATAGGTAAATACGGCGGAGACCTGTCGAAATACGTAAACGCAAAAATAATAGATACGGTCAGCGCAAAATTAAAGGGTTAGATTTCAGATATATAAATTATTCCATGTTACAGACAGAAAGGAATTTTACAATGGTCAGTGAATTCAACAAACGTCTTGAAGAACTCGAAGATCTTCTCGAGGAGTCCTGGACTCTTCCGTTCGCAAGCAACAAATATATCGTTAACGGCGAACATCTCCGCAGCATCATCGAAGCGCTCAAAGCAAGCCTTCCCGCTGAGCTGAAAAAGGCAAAAGAAGTTCTCGACGCAAAAGACAAAACGACCGCAAGAGCTCGCGAAGAGGCAGACATAATGGTTGAACGCGCAAAGAAGAACTCCGAGCTCATGCTTGCAAAGGCAAAGAAGACCGCTGAAGAAATAATCGAAAACGCAAAAGCCGAAGCAGAAGAACTCGTCAACGAACAGGAGATCACCGCAATCGCAAACGAACGTGCGGAAAAAGTCGTTGAACAGGCAAAGCAGGACGCTATCAAGATGAGAGACATCACCCTGCAGTATATCGACAGCGTTATTACCGAAGGCGAAAAATCTCTCGGAAACGCTCTCGGAACGCTCAACCAGCTCAAACAGTCCTACTCCGGCTCCAAGACCGAACAGTGAACATATTAAAACTCCGCATTGCCGCGATTGTTTTCTCCGCGGCAATGATCCTTTCATCATGTTCGATAACAGAATTTTTTGATCCCTCTTCCATCCTTGAAAACGAAACGGAAGAAGACGAAACTTTGCCCGAAATTACGGAAAGATCAAGTCTTCTGACAGTTGCGGGATATGCAGGCGAGCAGATATCTCCCTACACGAGCGAAAGCCGTGCAAACAGAGATATCGTCTCGCTTTGTTATGATGCATTGATAGATATAGACAGCTCATTTAACGCAGTAGCGCAGATATGCGATTATTTTGAGATCAGCGGAAATAAGGCCGTTTTCCATATTGATCAGACGGCTTTGTTTTCAGACGGTTCTCACGTATCGGCGGCAGACTGCGTTTATTCTTTTTCAAAAGCGGAAGACCCTTCGTCGGTCTATCATAACCGTTTTGAGACAATAACAGACTATCAGGCGACCGATACATATACTTTTACCGTAACTTTCTCTACAGATAACATATATAATATAAATCTCGCATCGATCCCCATCATAAAAGCGGGAAGCGACGCATATTCGGCGATTCCCAGAGGTTCCGGATCGTATGTCTTCAATTCCGACGAAGGCGGTCTTTTTTTAACGGCAAACAAATACGCTAAAAATCCGCCTGCGACCGAAAGAATAGATATCCTCGCAGTAAACAACTCCGAAGAGCTTCTATATAACGTAAACTACGGCAATATCCATGCCTCATATGCCGATCTTTCGGGCGGAAACTCTTCTTTCAGAGGAACTATAGAACTGATTGATTTTACGACAAACAATCTGATCTTTGCGGTAGTAAACAAAAATAAAGAATATTTTGCATCGGTCGATGCAGTCAAAGGCATAACTTATGCGATCGACCGTTCGGATATGGTATCGAATATCCTTTCATCATCGTCGCGCGGAGTATGGTATCCGTTCAATCCCGACTGGTATGTCACGGCAAGCTCGGATCTTAATACCGATATTTATTCTTCGACGACGGCACACGAATATTTCACTGCCGCAGGACTGACTTTATCGGGAACGGAACGTGTATGGGACGGCGAACCGTCGGAACTCGTTATTCTCGTCAATCAGGAAAGTCTGATAAAGACGGAAGTTGCGGAAAGTATTGCAAAAAACCTCATAAGCATGGGATTTAAGGCGACCGTCAGAACGTTAAAATGGGACGAAATGCAGCAGGCGGTCCTTGACGGTGAATACGATATTTTCATTGCTGAAATGAACATTTTCCCGAATATGGATATATCATCCGTAACAAATAATGAGCTTATCCTTTCCGCCGCAGGGCTGAATGAATACGGAGATATCGGTTATTCGGAAAGCTATACGGATGCCGCAGAAGCATTCTATTCGGGAAAGACCGATATGCGAACTTTTCTCAGCGCATTCCAGGAAGAACTGCCGTTTATCCCCCTCTATTTTTCGGGCGGAGCGCTTGCGATGAACAGAAATATTTCGGGCGAATTTGCGCCGAACTGCTTTGATCTTTATGCGAAAGCGGAAACATGGACGATAGAATAAAACATAATAAAACACGAAAGGGCCAAGGATTTTACTCCTTGACCCTTTCGCTATTCATGGCTAACTGAAATGTTCTTAATTAAATATATAAAACGTTATTCCGTTTCGATAACACCGTAGTTGCCGTCTTTACGGCGATATACAATGCAGATGCGGTTATCGGCATCGGAACGGTAAACGAAGAAGTCGTGACCTACCATGTTCATCTGAAGAATTGCTTCTTCTTCGGACATCGGGCTTACAACTATTGTCTTTCTTCTGATGATGGTCTCTTCGTCGTCCTCTTCGACATCGGAAGAGAAACCGCTTTCGAAGGTGAAATCACTGGCTTTCAAGCGTTTTTCGAGTTTGGTCTTGTGCTTTCTGATCTGTCTGATAAGAATGTCCACTATCCTGTCAACGCTTTCGCGGAAATCCTTGGTTGTTTCCTGTGCCCTGAAAATGATGCCGCTGTAATCTGCGGTGACTTCAACCTTGCAGTTATCGTCTCTTTCCAGGGTATAGATAACGTGTACGACGCAATCACCGGCAAAGAATTTTTCAAGCTTTTTGAGCTTCTTTTCAGTGTAGTCCTTGGTGCTGTCCCAAATGTGACATTTCTTTTCGATGTAGGTAATTTGCATACGTTTCACTCCTTATGTCAATTTGTAACACAGACCCTCGTGTTTGGGGATATTCAACTTAAAGGATCATCTGTTACGAATATATTATAGCACATTTTAACAAGAAATAAAAGTACTTTTTCGAAAAAAATTGTGTAAAACGCAATTTTCGTTAAAATCGCACAAATATGGCAAATTTGTGAACCGTCATCCCGTTAATTTCACCAAATTAAAGTGTTTCAAACCAGTCGAGAGTTTTCTTTATCTGCTCGTCCCACTTCTCCCAGGAGTGTCCGCCCGAGGATTCGGAGTAAACGATATCGAGGCCGAGTTTTTTAACATGATCCGAAAATCTGCGGTTACTGTCGAGAAGGAAGTCTTCGGTTCCGCACCACATATAGATCTTCGGAGCATTTTTTTTATCGAGTTTTTCGGCAAGTCTGAAAAGATCGTCCTCTTCGGAAAGCGTTTCACCGAAAACGTTTATATGCTCCTCGTTTGCGGCAACACGAACATTCATATCCGCAGCCGACGAAAAACCTGCAACAGCCTTGAATTTATCGGGTTTGCGAAGACCGAGCTTGAGAGCGCCGTATCCGCCCATGGAAATGCCTGCGGCAAAAGTTTTTTCGCGGTCCGTCGAAATATTGAACATTGTTTTCATCTTTTCGGGAAGCTCTTCGGCAATATAAGTCCAGTATTTATAGCCGCGCGCCATATCCGTATAATAACCTCTGTAGGTATTGGGCATTATGACGGCAAGATTACGGCTTTCGGCATAACGTTCGATCGAAGTTCGTCTCGTCCAGAGGCTGTGGTCATCGGAAAGACCGTGGAGCAGATAAAGAACTGCCGGCGGTTCCTTTGCACGTTCGGGCATGATAACGTTAACGGGGGTTGCCATGCCTATCGTATCCGAAAACAGATTGATCTGTAAAAAAGCCATCAGACGCACTCCCCTTCATGATAAAGTTCGAATTTTCCGCTTAAAACGAGATCGCGAAGACCCTTGCTGTCTTCGGGAAGAGTTTCTGAAACGATGCCGCCTCTGCCGACCATATGCTTTTCATGAGCATCGGAGCCCGAAACGATGGGAAGACCGTTTTCTTCCGCAAACTGCAGAGAAAGCTCGTTTCTCGAATGATGATGAGGATGCATATTATAGCCCTCGATACCGTCGAGATATGCAGGATCGGTTCTCGTCATGCCGTCTCTGAACGGATGCGCCTGATAGAGAAGCACGCCGTTTTTATTGCAGTATTCATGGAATTCTTTATGAGAACTGCCGAACATATCCTTCGCGCCGAAAAGAAAATCTTTCGTTACGCCGAAAAGAAGATAGTCGTTATTCGAGCCGTCAAAACGGAATTCTGCACCGAGATAAACCTTTAAGCCGCGTTTTTCGCCTTCGCGGACAGCCGCATGATAGCCGTAAAAATAATCGGTAAAATCCTGGTCACGGAAAAAGCCCGAAGTGAAATGATCGGTAATATGTAAAGCGGAATAGCCCGCTTCTGAATAAAGCCTGACAAGTTCCGCGCCGCGCAGATTGGAGCATCCGCTGACGGGAGATGTGTGGCAATGAAGTTCAATTTTATAAGCCAAGTCTGTCACCTCTTGATTTTTATCTTTGATGACATTATACCCCCAATCCTTGCGTTTGTCAAGGAAAAATCGTATCAGACCTCAAAAATATAAACGTCGCATCCGCCGCCGTTATATATTATCGAACGAACTTCATCCGCATCATCCCTCTCGCATATGACAGAAGCGAGACACTCCTCAAGAAGTTTATCGGATCTGTCAATCTCGAAAGCGGATGAAAAATTATTCGCTGTGTTATACGTCGGGGCGCCCCCCTTTGCGTAATACAGAATATTGTTTGCGATCCCCACCCCGTCGGATTCCGAATCGTAATATACTCTCGATTCATAAATATTCGATACTGCCTGCAGGATCCTTCCGAGCGAGAAATCCGCGCTTTCGGTATCGGGAAATCGCGCCGTTATTTTTACTGTCATATTTGCCTCCCAAATCATTTTTCTCTTCTCAGTCTTCGGACTTCCGCACAGATCAGGATAACGAGCGGCAACGGAAGCTGAAAGACAAGCCCGATATATTTATTCAGTTCCGCAAAGAGTGTCATTTCCTGCGCGCTGTAAAAAAGTTGAAGCGCAAGGATTATAATAAAAAATGCGAGCGGAAAAAGAATTTTTTCGGGTTGTTTTATTCTGAAAAGCTTCGATATGCCTTCTGCTGTGACACCGAGCCCGACCCCTGTTTTGACGATAAGACTGAGTATGAATATAATAACCGCTATAACTTCTATATGCGTTATAAAATCATCCACGTCTACCAGCGAAACGGCGACGTAATACGGAAAATACATTCTTTTCATCGTTTCTTCGCCGAGAATGAGGACGTTCGACATCATGATCCCCATAATAAGCAACGCACTTACCGCAGAACCCCATAAAACGACCCGGCCCATATTCTTTTTTGCAAGTCCCAAAGAACCGTTTGAGGATGAAACGGAAGAAATAAATCCGATCAAAAGAACCGTCTCACCGAAAGAAAAAGAAGAAATACCGAGGCCTACGGATGCGATCTGCGGAAGATCACCGAGCAAAACAGGGCGAAAAGACGAAACATCGTAAAGATCTGCAGAAAGAAATGCAATAAGGAAAATAACGGCAATTATAAACGGAAAAATGCAAAGACAAAACCTTGAAAAGACACGCTTTCCGTATTTCAACGTCCGACAGCAAAGATATGCAAAAACGGAAAGAATAACGATCGGCGGCGTTTTCGGAAAAGAGACGGTTCGAACGAATTCCGAAATAAACCGAAAAGATATTGCGGTGACAAAAAGAGCGTAAATTATATAAAATACGGTCAATACGGCGCCGAAAAATCTGCCGCAGCTTTTATAGATAACGGAAAAGAGATCCTCCCCCGGAAAAAGACTGCATAACCGAAGGCAGATAAGAAGAGTCGGCGCAGAAAAAAGCACAGAGATCAATACCGAAACCCATAGATCCGACCGTCCGCTCTCGAAAAGATTCAGAACCTGAACGCTTGAGAGCATGAAAAGAATATATATGCACGCGGCGGAAAGCGGCGTTATTTTACTTTTTTCCATTTCAGATCCTCTCCGTGACCGCTTTTAAAATATCGTTTATGCCGGGAATTTTAAGCCCCGAATCCGCGATGAAAAACAGAATTGCACCGAGGCTCAGAAGAACCGTATAAACCGAGGCAATACGGATCTGCTTTTCCCGAAAAAGAGGGATAAGTTCAAATATAACCATTGCCGCCGAAACAGCGATGATAATGATCTTTTCATCCATAAAAATTCAACCAAATCATTCAGAAGAATAAAAATTACCGCCAGAAAGTCCGTTATCCTCTGCGGAAATATTCGTTTCGACTTTCAGTTTCAGAGTCCGTAAAAACTGTTCGGGAGAGTCAAAACCCGAAAGATACCGAGGATAAACCGTCATAAGCTTCGGTAAAAATCTGAAAATATCCGTGCCGTACCGATCGATCGTATCTTTGACGACCTCAAAAACATTATCGGAAATATATTTGCTAATCTGATCGACGATGAGATCCGTATCTTTTTCCGAAAAAAACGGCAAATCGTCGGGAATTTCCGTAAAAGAGACCGTAAGATCTAGTTTCAGCGTCAGCTCCGCACCGCCGTCTGTCCGCTCAAGATCGATATTCGTCGAGCTGTCCGTAATATTGAAAGTGAAAGGAAACGATGATGCAGGCAGAGTGCAGGTCATCGTTCCGCTCTCAAATTCGCCGGATGCAAGCAGGCAAAACGAACTGTTCTGCGACGAAACAAAGCCGCAAAGCTCGTCATTACGGAAAACCGCAAGACCGTCAAGGAAATAAGAATCCTTACCGTCGGTAGATTTTTTTACGGTAAAGAACGGTGCCTTTGCGGCATACGATCCGTTATAGATGCTGTTAAGAAGTTCGTTTACGTTTACGCTCGGTGCCGTTCCGTACTGTTTGCCGACGGTTTTTACGGTCTGCACGATCTCATAAGATTTTATCGAGCTCATGACGGTCGAAACAGATAAAAGTTCGTGTGCTTTGCATCCGCGAGCAACGATGACATCCATCAAAAGCCTTATCTCTCGGTCACGAAAAACGAGATCAAGTATCGGCGCAATACCTTTCTGTGCGACCTGCGAGCTTAAAACGATCAGCTTGCAATGCCCGAAAAACAGCTTTTTTGACGAGCATGCCATGATGCCGCGAATTGCCGCAAGAGGCGTTTTATCCGCATTCTGGACAAGTGCAGAATGGCTCCCCTGCCCCTGTCCCGAAGACTGAGAATTAAGAGTGACGACTTCCGCGGTGACGAGATAAAGCTGCTCGCCGTTTTCGCTTTCCGTAATATCAAAAGCCATGCCCGCAACTATAAGCTCATTTTCGATATCGGAATAATCGTAACAGCCGCAAAGAAGCCCACAAAAAATCAATACGCCAAAAACAGCGCAAAATATTCTTTTTATCATCTTTTTTCGCCTTTGACGGAGCTCTGTCGGACAAGGTCTTTCGAAAGATCCGCAGGTCTTTCGATCATTTTTCGCCATTGGACACGGACGAACGAATCTTTCATCTGCTGAATATTCGGAGCGATGAAATAAGAGACGTAATTTTCACCGAAACTTTTCATCGAAAGAAGGCGGACGATAAGCAGTCCGCACCCGAAAATATAGCCGTAAAGCCCGATAATGCTCGACCAGAAAAGAAGCAGTAATCTGTAATATAAAACTGCGGATTTAAGCCTCGGAACCATGAGAGAAGTAAGAGCCGTAAGTCCGACGACGATAACCATCGGGGCGCTGACGATCTTTGCGCTGACCGCAGATTCACCTATGACGATCGCACCGACTATACCGAGCATCTGCCCGATAACGTTCGGCATACGCACGGATGTTTCCCGAAGAATTTCAAAAACAAGCAGAAGTGCCGCACATTCCGCCGCCGCAGGGAACGGAACACCCTCCCTTGCCGCGACGATACTCAGCGCAAAATTCGACGGCATCATCTGCTGATGAAAAGTTAAAAGCGCAACGTAAACCGCAGGAACGCTTACCGCAAGGAAAAAACTGAGATACCGAAGCAGTCTGCCGACATTCGCATAAATAAAATTGAGATAATAATCGTCGCCCGACTGAAAATTTTCCGCAAATAAAAAAGGAACGGTAAGAACCGTCGGCGTACCGTTGACTATGATCGCAATACGCCCCTCGAGCAGTCTTGATGCGACGGTATCGGGGCGTTCCGTACTGCCGACAGTCTTGAACGGAGCCCCCGGGCGCTCGCAGATAAGCTCTTCGATATAGTTTGAATCGATGATCCCGTCGATATCGATTTTCGAAAGCCTTTCGCAGAGTGTTTCGACGATCTCGGGTTTTGCAAGACTTTCAAGATAAGTCACGGCGACAAGCGTGTTTGTCCGTCTGCCGAAAGTAAAAAAACGGAATTTCAGATCGGTCGTCACGATCCTACGGCGAATAAGGCTGATATTTGTGGTTATTTTTTCCGTAAAGCCCTCTCTCGGACCGCGAAGAAGTTTTTCATTCTGCGGTTCGGTGACGGTACGGCTGTCATAGCCCTTTGTGTCGGCAAGAATGGCTTTATATGAACCGTCCGCAAAAAATACGGAACTTCCCGAAAGAAGCGCAAAAATAATCTTTGACGGATCATCTTCAATTATAACATCGCTTCCGAGCATACGTTTTTTGTAAATATCTTCGATCGGATCGATGCTCGGCGGTATTTTGAGCGCCATTATTCCTTTTATGAGAAACTCGCTGACCGCAAGCTCGTTTGTCATCGATTCAATAAAAAAGACAGCGCATTTCAAAGAAAACGGCGACGGAGTAGAAAACTCGCGGACGATAAGCGTGTCGTCGTTTCCGAAAAGTTTTTTTAAGGTTCCGATATTTTCCTGCAATGAGCGCGAAAAGTTTTCGGGAGCTTTATTATGCGGCACGGGAGAAGCGACCTTATTACGAAGTTTATCAAAAGAATTTTTATAGTTCAAACGCACACCGCCCTCGCATCGAATTACTTTTTTCATATTCTGCCCCGCAGTGAAAGAAAAATTCATATAAAATATCTTGAAAATTTTTTTCGGTTGTGATATACTGTTTTTTGATAGAATAAAACGGAAAGAGAGCGGATAATGACGGCAACGGTTAACGAAAACAGATCATTCGTATCTGACCTCAATAAAATTTTCGCGCTTTTTACGGTCATAAAACTGCTTGTTTCCGTTGCGGTAAAATACTGGCATTTTCCCGTCCGAGTATTTTTCTTTCTGATCGGCATGAAAGATTCCGAAAAAGCGATGGCGCTTCTTTCATCGAATGCCGAACCGTCGGGACTGCTTATAAATATTTCGTTATACGTTGCGGCTGTTGCCGTGCCGACGGCTCTGTTTTTTGCGTTAAACAAAGGATACGAAAGAACAGATCATAAGTATTACACGTCTTTCCCGTCGCCGCTAAAAATTCTTTGCGCCGTTGGGACGACTTTTATCATCTCATACGCCGCAACTTTCGGGCTTTACGCACTTTTTCAGCTTTTACTGAATGCTCTGGGATATTCTTTTTATCCCCCTCTTACGGAGGTCCCGACAAGCCCCGATCTCATTCCGCTTTATGTGATCTACCTCTGCGTTATACCTGCATTTAGCGAAGAATTCTTATCGAGAGGACTTCTGATGCGCTCGGTAAAAAAGATGGGAAACGGCTTTGCGATAATTATAACCGCGCTGTTTTTCATGATGATGCACGACTCTGTAAGCAATCTTTCGTTTTCATTTTTCGCAGGACTTTGTCTTACGTATTTTGCGATAAGATTCGGCTCGATATGGGTCGCCGTCATCGCGCATTTCTGTCTGAACCTCAACGCCGCGATAATTCAGTTCATGGAGCATGGTCTCGAGACAAAAGAAGGGCTGACTGTTTTTGCCGTCTACTTTCTGACGGTGGCGATTATTGCTTTGACGTTCTTTCTTATTTTTGTTTTTAAGTTCGGATTTATTCTGCCGAAAGAAAACGGAGACAGACCGACCGTCAAAAAAAGACTGATATTTAAATGCCCGTTTTTTTATATTTTTATTCTGATTTTTTCAATAAGCGCCGTAATCGACGTTATTTCTTTATTTGAGTGATAATTATGCGTATACTTTCAACTTCAACCGAAGACCTTGAGATCTGTTCCCGTTTGCTTAAAGACGGGGATATAGTCGCCATACCGACAGAGACGGTCTACGGACTTGCGGCAAATGCGCTTGACAGCAAAGCCGTTGAAAAAATATTCAAAGCAAAAGGCAGACCCGCAGATAATCCGCTGATCGTTCATATAAGCGACATTGCGGCGTTCGAAGATCTCTGCGTTCCGACAAAAGAAGCATACATGCTTGCGGAAAAATTCTGGCCGGGGCCGCTGACGATGATACTGCCGAAAAAGCCGATCGTTCCGACTATCGTAACGGCAGGGCTTGACAGCGTTGCGATCAGAATGCCGTCTCACCCGACAGCAAAAAAAATCATCTCTCTTTGCGGCGTTCCCCTTGCGGCGCCGAGCGCAAATATTTCGGGCAAACCGTCACCCACAAGAGCGGAGCACGTAATAAGCGACATGAAAAATAATCCGTTCGTTGCGGCTGTAGTAAGCGGCGGTGCGTGCGAATGCGGCGTTGAATCGACGGTCGTTAGTCTGACGGGCGAGCATCCGTGCCTTCTCCGTCCGGGTGCGGTAACGGTCGAACAGTTAAGAGAAGTCCTTCCCGATCTTACTGTCGCGCAGGCGGTTTTGCAGAGCCTTCCCGAAACAGAAAAAGCCCTCTCTCCGGGGCTTAAACATAAGCATTATGCACCCGATGCGGAGACTGTCTGTCTCTGCGGAAGCACCGAATCTGCGGTACGTTACATAGAAAACCACAAAGACGGAAAAAAGACCGTCGTTATATGCTTTGACGGTGAACAGTCCTCCTTTGCGGACTGCGAAACGATAGCATACGGAAGCCCCGAAAAGCCCGAAACTCTCGCGGAAAACGTATTTGACGCACTGCGAAAAGCGGACGTATCGGGCTGTGAAAAAATATACGTCAGATGCGCACCGCCAAACGGCACCGCACTCGCCGTTTACAACAGGCTTCTGCGCGCATCGAATTTCTGCGTAATAAACACCGAGGAATTAATATGATACTTGGAATAACAGGTCCGAGCGGCGCAGGAAAAGGAACAGTCTGCAGACTGCTCAAAGCGCACGGATTTCATCATATCGATACAGATATTTTAGCAAGAGAAGTTGTTCCCGAAACACTTCCGAGGCTCGTTGAAACTTTCGGCGATATTCTTAACGAAGACGGTTCCCTAAACCGCGCGGCGCTCGCAAAAAAAGCGTTTTCTTCAGCCGAAAACACGGCGGCGCTCAACAAAATCATGCACGGCGCAATAATGGACAGAACACGGGAGATAATAGAACAGGGAAGAGCGGACGGCTGCGATAAATTTCTCATCGACGGCGCGGCTCTTTTCGAAGCGAATGCGACCGAACTTTGCGACTACACCATCGCCGTTTTATGCGACCGAAAGACACGTCTTTTGCGCGTAATGCAAAGAGACAATATAACCGAACAGCAGGCCACGGAGCGTTTTTCAAGACAGTTATCCGACGATTTTTTCAGAGAAAATACGGATTTTACGGTCATGAACAACGATCTTGCCGATACCGAAAAACAGCTTTCTGAAATTTTAAATATAATCCACGGAGGAAAAAAATGAGCGATCTTTCTTATCAGAACAAAAACGCCTTTGACGTTCTTTCCGAGACCGAATTAAAAGAGGTTCAGGAATATTGCGAAGGCTACAAAAAATTCCTTGACAACGGCAAAACCGAACGTTTCTGCGTTTCCTACGCCGTTTCTCTCGCCGAAAAAGAAGGTTTTGTACCTTTTGTTGACGGCAAAAAATACAATCCCGGCGATAAAGTTTACCATGTGCAGAAAAACCATGCGGCTATCTTTGCCGTTATCGGTTCAGAATCCCCCGAAAAGGGCTTCAATATCACCGCGGCTCACGTTGACGCTCCCCGTCTCGACCTCAAGCCCTCTCCCCTTTACGAAGATAACGGAATGGCTTATTTCAAGACTCATTACTACGGCGGCGTCCGCAAATATCAGTGGGTCACCCGTCCTCTCGCGCTCTGCGGCGTAGTATGCAAAAAGGACGGCACAAGCGTTAACATCAATATCGGCTCCGATCCCGAAGATCCGATCTTCATGATCACAGACCTTCTTCCCCACCTCGCAAAAGATCAGTCCCAGAAACCTCTCGCAGGCGCATTTGCAGGTGAAAGTCTCAACATTCTTCTCGGTTCCGAACCCGAAAAGAACGAAGAAAAAGACAAGATCAGAGAGAACGTTCTCAAAGCGCTCAACCAGAAATACGGCATTACCGAAGCTGATCTTCTCACCGCAGAGATCACCGTCGTTCCCGCAGAAAACGCAAGAGACCTCGGTTTTGACAGAAGCCTTATCTCCGCTTACGGTCATGACGACAGAGTATGCGCATATCCCTGCTTTACCGCTCTTCTCAAGACCACAGCTCCGAAAAAGACCTGCGTATGCGTATTTGCGGATAAAGAAGAGATCGGCAGCGTAGGCATTTCCGGTCTCCGTTCCGACTATATGACAAACTTCCTGCTCGCTCTCTGCGACGGTTACAACAGCCGCGTTGCATTCGCAAATTCCGCAGCTATTTCTTCCGACGTTGCAGCAGCATTCGACCCGAACTATCCCGAAGTTTTCGAAAGACGTAATTCCGCATTCATCAACTGCGGTCCCGCGATCTGCAAATATACCGGTCACGGCGGCAAGAGCGGTGCTTCCGACGCATGCCCCGAATTTATCGCAAAACTTCTCGGCATCTTCGACGAAGCAAACGTTATCTACCAGTTCACCGAACTCGGTAAAGTAGATCAGGGCGGCGGCGGAACCGTTTCCCAGTTCATTGCAGACAGAAATATCGAAGTTATCGACATCGGCGTCGCTATGCTTTGCATGCATGCGCCCTGCGAAGTCGCTGCAAAGACCGATATTTACATGCTTGACAGGCTCTGCGAGGCATTTTACAAAAATTATTGATTGAAAATCTGAAAAATCTTTGTAATTCCCGGAAAAGATGTTTACTTTTCCGGGAATTTATGCTACAATATAATGTAATTATATTATAGAGTAAATTTACAGAGAAAATAATACCAAAACAGTTCGCCTAAAAGGAGCTTATACAATCATGAAAAGATTTTTTACTTCCGAATCCGTAACCGAAGGTCATCCCGATAAAATATGCGACAGGATTTCCGACGCCGTTCTTGACGCCATCCTTACTCAGGACCCCGTCGCACGTGTCGCTTGTGAAACCTGTGTTACTACAGGTATGGTCCTTATCATGGGCGAGATCACAACAAACTGCTATGTAGAGATCCCCAAAATTGTCCGCGATGTTATCAACGGCATCGGTTACGACAGAGCCAAATACGGTTTTGACGGTTCCACCTGTTCCGTCCTCACCTCCATTGAAGATCAGTCCGCAGATATCGCTCTCGGCGTTGACCGTGACGGTGCGGGCGACCAGGGTATGATGTTCGGCTTTGCATGCGACGAAACAAACACCCTCATGCCCATGCCCATTTACTTTGCTCACGAACTTTCCAAGAAACTTACCGATGTAAGAAAGCAGGGCACTCTCGGCTTCCTCCGTCCCGACGGTAAAACTCAGGTAACCGTAGAATACGAAAACGACCGCCCCGTAAGAATCAGCGAGATCGTTATTTCCGCACAGCACTCTCCCGTTGTAAGCTACGATTCCATCAGAGAAGGCCTTATCGAAGAAGTTATCAAACCCATTATTCCCGAAGGCATGACCGACAGCAACACAAAGATCTTCGTCAACCCGACAGGTCAGTTCGTAGTCGGCGGTCCTCAGGGCGACAGCGGTCTTACCGGACGTAAGATCATTGTCGATACATACGGCGGCTACGCTCGCCACGGCGGCGGCGCATTCTCCGGCAAAGACCCCACAAAGGTAGACAGAAGCGCATCCTACATGACAAGATACATCGCAAAGAATCTCGTTAAAGCAGGCATCGCAAAGAAATGTGAGATCCAGGTAGCTTATGCGATAGGTGTTGCTGATCCCGTTTCCATTTCCGTTGAAACTTTCGGCACCGGCATTATGTCCGACGAGCAGGTCACAAAGATCGTCCGCGAAGTATTTGACCTCCGTCCCAGAGCTATTATCGAACAGCTCGACCTCAGAAAACCCATTTACCAGCCCCTCTCCGCTTACGGTCACATGGGCAGAGAAGAACTCGGCGTAAAATGGGAGATCTGCGACAGAGTAAATGACATTCTCGAGGCTGCAAAGCATGTTTAAGGCAGACTGTCATTTACATACAACCTTTTCCCCCGACGGCAGGCAGACACCCGAACAGCTCATTGAAGCCTCAGTTGCGGCAGGGCTTACAGAGATCACTGTAACAGAGCACTGCGAATGCAACGACAATGCCGCTCTGCCCCCGGAAGAAACTCCCTGGCCCGACCTTGACGTTAAAGCATATACAGAGACATACGAAAAGCTCCGCAAGACCGCTCCGATAAAAATAAATATCGGCATCGAGATCGGTCAGGCAACGCAGGGCAGGGAATACGCAGAAAAAATGCTTTCGGCGTATGACTGGGATTTTATCCTCGGCTCGCTTCACAATGTCCGCGGAGAATACGATTTTTATTATATGAACTATGAGGGCAAGGATCTCGGCATGCTCTTCTCGCAATATTTCGACCAGCTTTACGAAACAGTCGATACCTGCAGATTCTCCTCGCTTTCACATCTTTATTATCCTGTACGCTATATCTACCGCCAGGGACAGACACTTGACCTTGAGCAGTTCGACGAAAAAATAAAGCTCATCCTTGAGCTTCTCGCAAAAAAAGGTCTCGGCCTTGAAATCAACACAAGCTCCGTTAACGACTGCTTCGGCGACCTCGTTCCGGGATATAAATACGCAAAAATGTTCAGACAGCTCGGCGGAGAGATCGTCACCGTCGGAAGCGACAGCCATTATACCGAAAAAGTCGGAACGGGAATAGACACTGCATATAAAATGCTCAAAGAAGCAGGGTTCAGCGCAGTTGCAACTTTCGAAAAGCAAAAACCCGTTTTCCATAACATATATAACATATAATCAAAGGATCAATATATGAATATTAAAGAAAAAGTTCTCCGTTTCCTTGAAACGGACTGCAGATATACCGCAAAGAATATTGCGGATGCGATAGACGCTACCGAACAGGAAGTTGTGGATGTTATCGCAGGTTGCATAGATGACGGTACAATACTCGGCTACAAAGCCCTCGTAAACTGGGACAAGACCGACCGAGAATACGTTTCCGCGATGATCGAGATCAAAGTCCAGCCCGAAAAAGGCGAAGGTTTTGACAGCGTTGCGAGAAAGATCTGTGCATTTGAAGAAGTCGTTTCCGTATTCCTCATGTCGGGCGGTTTCGACCTTACGGTCATGCTCGAAGGAAAGAGCATGAGAGAAGTTGCGCTTTTCGTTGTTGAAAAGCTGGCTGTTATCGACGGTGTTACGGGTACCGCTACCCACTTTGTCCTCAACAAATATAAAGACAAAGGCATCATCTTCGATGAAAGAGAAAAAGACACAAGAGTTATGACGGAGTTCTGATCGGATGATGGACTATGAAAGACTTCTTACCGACACGGCGAGAAACCTCAAGCCGTCCGGTATACGTAAATTTTTTGACGTTGCTGAAAAACTCCCTGATGCGATAGCTCTCGGCGTCGGCGAACCCGACTTCAAGACTCCGTGGCATATCCGCCAGGCGGCTATAGATGCTCTCAGCAAAGGTCAGACGAGATATTCGTCAAACGCAGGTCTCATGCCGCTCCGCGAAGAGATCGCTCGATACATGGAACGCCGTTTCACTTTAAAATACGACCCCGAATCCGAAGTTGTTGTAACTGTCGGCGGCAGCGAAGCGATCGATAATATTATCAGATCCGTAATATCGATCGGTGACGAAGTTCTCATCCCCGAACCGAGCTTTGTTTGCTATGCGCCTCTCACCGAACTCGCAGGCGGCACCCCCGTTATTTTACCGACATATGAAAAAGACGGATTCAAGCTCATGCCCGAGATCGTCAAAAACGCAATAACGGAAAAGACAAAACTGCTTATCATGCCGTACCCCAACAATCCCACGGGTGCGCTCATGGAAAAAGAAGACTACGAAAAGATCGCGGCAGTTTTAAAAGACACAAATATTCTCGTCCTTTCCGACGAAATATATATCGAGCTCAACTATTCGAAATCAAAACCGTTCTCTTTTGCGCAGACTGAAGGAATGTTTGACAGAACCATCGTCGTCAACGGTTTTTCAAAGACATATGCGATGACGGGCTGGCGAATCGGCTTTGCGTGCGGACCGAAACAGATAATGAAATCGGTGCTGAAAATACATCAGTACGGCATCATGTGCGCTCCGACCGTTTCTCAGTATGCGGCGATCGAAGCGCTTAAAAACGGAGACGACGATATCGAGCATATGCGTGAAAACTACAATATGAGAAGACGTTTTCTTCTCGATGCTTTTGAATCGATGTCCGTTCCTTGCTTCGAACCGAAGGGCGCATTTTACGTCTTTCCGAATATTTCGGCATTTGCTGAAAATTCCGAAGCTTTCTGTAACGATTTTCTCGAGAAAGCTCACGTTGCGGTCGTTCCGGGCAATGCATTCGGAGACAGCGGCGAAGGCTTCATAAGAATTTCGTATGCATATTCGCTCGATCACCTCAAAAAAGCGGTCGACCGTTTTGAAAAATACATCAAAAAACAATCTTAAAAACCAAACCTTTCACACACTTAAAGGTCTTAAAAATGACAGTCAAAGCATACGCAAAAATAAACCTAACGCTCGATGTTCTTTCGAAAAGAGCGGACGGGTATCACGACATTGCGTCGGTCATGCAGACAGTTTCTCTTCACGATACGCTTTCGTTTGATATCGAAAACAGGGTGGACGGCGAAAATGAGATAATCATAAAATCGTCCGATAAAACCGTTCCGACAGATGAAAAAAATCTCTGTCACAGAGCGTGTTCTCTGTTTTTCGAAGAATTCGGCATCAGCGGAAAAACGGTCATTATTAATATTGAAAAGAACATACCCGTGGCGGCAGGCCTCGGCGGCGGCAGTTCGGACTGCGCGGAGACGTTAAAAGCGTTAAACAAAATGCTCGGAACAAACGCCGATACGGAAACGCTGAAAAAACTTGCGGTAAAACTCGGCGCGGATGTTCCGTTCTTTATCGAAGGCGGATGCATGAAAGCGGAAGGGATAGGCGACGTGCTGACACCCGTTAAAGTCAGCGAACATTTTATCCTGCTCGCAAAGCCGACCGATGCGCTTTTAAGCGGCGCGATATATAAGGATTTCGACGAGCTTTTCGAAGAAAGCCCCGAGCTTTTTCCGAAGCCGACGACAGAAGATTTCCTTGCCGCATCAAACCGTTTTCCGTTCATATCAAATATGCTGGCACCCGTTTCAGAAAAAAAGGCAAGCTCGATCACTCTGCTGAAAAAAGAGCTTTCGTCTCTCGGTGCCGATGCATGCGAAATGACGGGCAGCGGACCTACGGTCTTTGCCGTATTCGAAACGGAAGCCTCCGCAAAAGAGGCGCTTGAAAAGTTAAAAAACCGCATAGTGACAAGCTTTTGCGGAATATATAAAACAGTTAACAATTTCTAAAAAATATAATCAAGGGGTAATCATTTATGGAATTCATGGGTCTTAACGAGATACGTGAAAAGTATCTCAGCTTTTTTGAATCCAAGGGGCATCTTCGCATGGAATCTTTTCCGCTCGTGCCTCAGAACGATAAAAGTATTCTTCTTATCAACGCAGGTATGACTCCGCTCAAACCGTACTTCACCGGTCAGCAGACTCCTCCGAGAAACAGAGTAACCACCTGCCAGAAATGTATCAGAACTCCCGACATCGAACGTGTCGGCAAGACTTCCCGTCACGGCACTTTCTTCGAAATGCTCGGTAACTTCTCTTTCGGCGATTATTTCAAGCACGAAGCTACCGCATGGGCTTGGGAATTCGTAACTCAGGTCATGAAGCTTCCCGTTGACAGACTTCACGTTACCGTTTATCAGGACGACGACGAAGCTTACGATATCTGGACAAAAGAGATCGGCGTTGACCCCTCTCACGTTTCCAGACTCGGCAAAGCAGATAACTTCTGGGAACACGGTTCCGGCCCCTGCGGTCCCTGCAGTGAAATTTATTTCGACCGCGGACCCGAAAAAGGCTGCGGCAGCCCCGACTGCAAAGTAGGCTGCGACTGCGACAGATTCGTTGAATTCTGGAACCTTGTTTTCACTCAGTTTGACAACGACGGCAACGGCAACTACAGCCAGCTCGAAAAGAAAAACATCGATACAGGTATGGGTCTTGAACGTCTTGCCTGCATCATGCAGGGTGTTGACTCCCTTTTCGATGTTGATACCATCAAAAATATCACATCACGTCTCTCCGAAATGTCTGCGAAAAAATACGGCGATTCTCCCGAAACAGACGTTTCGCTCAGAGTTGTAACCGACCATATCAGAAGCACAACATTCATGGTTTGCGACGGCGTTCTTCCCTCCAACGAAGGCAGAGGCTACGTTCTCAGAAGACTTCTCAGAAGAGCTGCACGTCACGGCAAGCTCCTCGGCATCAAAGACAGCCACTTCCTCTGCGAACTCGTTGACGTTGTTATCCGTGAAAGCGGCAACGCATACCCCGACCTCATCGAAAAAGCAGACTACATCAAGAAAGTCATCGAAAACGAAGAAAACTCCTTCAACCAGACTATCGACAGAGGCCTTAACCTCCTTTCCGATATCATAGACAAGCTCTCCGCTGAAGGCAAGACCGTTCTTTCCGGCGAAGACGCATTCAAACTTTACGATACCTTCGGCTTCCCGCTCGACCTCACTCTTGAGATCCTCGAAGAAAAAGGTATGACCGTTGACGAAGACGGCTACAATGCTCTCATGAAAGAGCAGAAAGAAAAAGCAAGAGCAGCAAGAGGCAACGACACCGCATGGAAAGGTGACGAAACTCTCGAAGGCCTTGCAAAGACTGAATTTACGGGCTACACCTCCATCAAGGAAAATGCTGAGATTCTCGCTCTTGTTATCAATAACGAAA